>NZ_JCALED010000006.1:0-357746 GCF_059813205.1 Mycobacterium sp. NGS17
TCGCCGGTGTCGCACCCGCCCGCGCAACGGTGTCGCTACGAGGCGGGCAAAAGACCTAGTCCGTCGAATCTCGCTCGGTCGCCCCCGACTCGGGTTCGGCCAGGGGCGGCTCGTCGACGCCGCCCGGCGCGTCGGCTGCGGCGGAGTCGCCCGGCGCGTCAGGTTGGACCCGGGCGCCGGGATCGCCCGAGTCCACTGCGTCGGTGGGCGCCTCGTCGGCCGGGTCCACCGGCGTCGTGTCCTCGGCCGTCGCTTCCTCGGCCGGCGCCGGTCTGGCCTTGGGTTGCCGGGGACGACGCCGGACCCCACCGCTCATCACCACCGTGACCCCGCCGACGACCGCGAACCAGAAGAAGACTCCGATCAACAACGCGCTCTGGTCCACGCCGACGTGGCCGAAGTTGCCCAGCTGGCCGCTGCCGGCATACGCGAGCACGGACATCACCAGCGCCCCGGCGACCGCGGCGACCAGCAGCTTGGCCGCGGCCGCCAGCGGCGGCAGCGCGCGCCGGGCGCATTGCTGACCGACCGCCACCCCGGACGACGCGCCGATGATCAGCAGCGCCACCCAGACCGGCCCCAACGGAGGCCTGGGGACGGCGGCCAGCACCGGCAGGGCCGGGATATCACCACCGAACACGGTGAACGAACTGAATGTCGCGAACCCGATGTGCGCGCTGGACCCGACGGCCATCGCCGCGGTGCCCACAATCACGTTGGGCGCGTACAACATTGACAACAGGGTGAGACTGAATTCGCCGAAGATCGAATCGGTGATGCCGTAGAGCTCCTGCATGGTCGACCAGTGCACGACCAGCGATCCCGCCGTCACCAGCCCGGAAAGTCCGAGCAGTGCGAGCAGACCGGCGGTGGCCGCACGCAAGGAATCGCCCAGCCAGAACGGCAGCGGCGACGCAGCCAGCGCGCGTGGTCTCACCCGGGACCACACACCGATCCCGGCGCCGGCGGCATGAACCGCGAGCACGCTGAGGAACGCCCGCAGCGCGCTCGGCGTCTGCAGCTCGGTGATCACCGACGACGCGTCGTGGATGACCGCCAGGGCGATCGCGGTCAAGAACAGCGGACCGCCCAGCGCCGACGCGATGACCCAGCGGACGACCAGCCACGACGAGTGGGGCGTGGTGGCCCGCGCGGTGTTGCGCGCGGTCGCCCAGATCATCAGCAGGACCGGCAACAGCGGCATCACGCCGAGTTCGCGGCCGCCGATCGACACCGGTACCTGGTGCGCCCCCAGCCACATGCTGGCAATGGCGCCCAGCGCGCCGGTCATGTCGCTGTTGGCGATCAACAACTGGGTCAGCGTGACCGCGGCGATGATGACCAACGCCACCACCGCCGGGGCGAACGCGACCCTGGCGAGGTCACGCGCCTGGCGAGCGCCCGCTGCCCGGTTGTCCTCCACCCGTGTCACTCTGGGGCACGTCCCCGACTAGGCGCGACAGCGCACCGTTAGGAGGGCGCTGGCCCAGACGGTGAAGACGGGGACTGCTGCTCGTGGCCGAACTGCTGGCCCCCACCCTGCTCGGAGAAGTTGGCGGTCGCCGAACCGGCATCCGATCCACCGGTGTTCGGCGGTGGGCTGAAGCTGGGGAAGCCGGTGGGCGGAGTGGACGAGCCATGCTGCTGCGCGGACGGCTGGGGTCCCGACTGCGGCGCGGGCTGAGCGCCGAAACCGCCGGTCGGGACGCCGCTCTGGGTGGGTGCCGCACTCGGCGAGTAACCGCCGTACTGCGACCCATACCCCTGCGGCGACTGCTGCTGGCCGCCGTGCTGCTGAGCGCCCGGCTGCTGGCCGTAGTAAGGCTGTTGACCGTACTGGCCGTACTGCCCGTACTGGCCGTATTGCGCGTAAGGGTCGTACTTGGGTCGCGGCGCCGGCGCGGTGATGACGCCGGATTCGAGCAGAACAACGACGACCGCGGCGATGGCCTGGAGCACTACGGCCGCCACCAGCGGCCACATCGCCCAGCCGATCGAAAACCCGGCGGGCAGGTTGATCGTCTCGGTGATGGCCAGCAAGGCGCCCAGAACCGCGATCACCGCAACGATTCCCGGATAGTTCTTGGTCTTCGGCAGCAGGCCGAGTCCGGCGAGCAGCGCGGCCAGCACCGCAACCACGACCGCGGTGCCCGCGTCGCCGGCGCGCCCACCGATGCCCGGACCGAGGTCGGCGCCGATGGTGAAGGTGGGACCGAAGTTCAGCAGGTACGCGGCAAGACCGAGGACCACCACCGCGACGTTGAGGTAAAACGGCAGCTTGCTCGTTCCGTCGTCATCCTTCGCGAAAGACGGTGTGCCGCCCGCATAGGCGCCACCGGATTGCGACGGTGGATAGCCCGGGCTTCCGGGAGAGTAGGTCATGGCTCCTCCTGTTGCTTCCAGTGCCTTGAACTGCCTAGCGGTCGCCACGGTTGCAGTTGCAACGCTGTGCTTGCAGGCGCCTCGCTGCGTTAGCGACGCGGTCGATCACCCACGCTAGCGCACGTGCGGTAACCCGTGCCGCTGCCACTGACTTGCGCGGCGGGGCCCGCACCGGCGGCGCCGCGCGCCGCTCGCGAGACGGTCCGTGCCACCGCGGCTTGCCCAGCACAGGTAGAACACGTTCTAATTCTCTGCATGGATTACGGGCTTGTGCTTTTCACCAGCGATCGTGGCATCTCCCCGGCGAAGGCCGCGAAGCTCGCCGACGACCACGGCTTTGCGACCTTCTACGTGCCAGAACACACTCACATTCCGGTGAAACGCGAGGCAGCTCATCCCACGACGGGGGACGAATCGCTGCCCGACGATCGCTACATGCGGACACTAGACCCATGGGTAAGTCTGGGCGCGGCGTGCGCGGTCACCTCGCGGGTGCGGCTGTCCACCGCGGTGGCCCTTCCGGTCGAACACGACCCGATCACGCTGGCCAAAAGTATTGCCACCCTTGATCACTTGTCGGGCGGACGCGTCAGCCTGGGCGTCGGGTTCGGCTGGAACACCGACGAACTCGCCGACCACAACGTGCCGGCCGGCCGGCGCCGCACCATGCTGCGCGAATACCTCGAAGCGATGCGGGCGCTGTGGACCGAAGAAGAGGCTCAGTACGACGGTGAATTCGTGAAGTTCGGCCCGAGCTGGGCCTGGCCAAAGCCGGTGCAATCGCACATCCCGGTGCTGGTGGGTGCCGCGGGCACCGAGAAGAACTTCAAGTGGATCGCGCGCAGCGCCGACGGCTGGATCACCACCCCGCGCGATTTCGACATCGACGAGCCGGTGAAGCTGCTGCAGGACACCTGGGCTGCGGCCGGCCGCGACGGCGCTCCCCAGATCGTGGCGCTGGACTTCAAGCCGGTGCCCGAGAAGCTGGCCAGGTGGGCCGAGCTGGGGGTGACCGAGGTGTTGTTCGGTCTGCCGGATAAGTCGGAGGACGAGGTGGCCGCCTACGTCGAGCGTTTGGCGGGCAAGCTGGCGGCCCTGGTCTGACTGCCTTTCATCTCCGCGAGACTTAAACCACGGCGACCGTTCGCGGCGTGTCGTGTGCGTGGTTTAAGTGTCGCGCGCTCAGACGCGGTGGTACATCTAGCCGAGCGAAGCCCGGTTGCCGTTGCCGGTCGACCACACCGAGATCTCGGCACCGAGCGGATCGCCATCGCACATCAACGCGACGAGTTCGTCGTCGTCGGTGGTGGCCATGAACCGAGTGTTGTCCGCTTCGAGCCTGCCGACGATGACGCCGGTGCGGACCGGCCAATCGTAGTGCACGGAGTATGTCTCGATCGTCGCCGCGCCGTCGGGTGTCTTGGTGACGTCGACCTTCGGCAGCGCGTCGATCTCCTTCTTCAGCTCCGCACAGTTGTCCGTACGCCAGTTCACGGGTGTGGTCGAGTAGATTCCGACCGAGTACTTGCTCATGATGCCGCCGTTGGCGCCGACGAAGCCGAATCGCCCTGGACTGTCCCGCATCTGCGCGACGGTCTCGGCGATACCGTGCAGCGAGTAGCTGTTTCCGGGACCACCGAAGTACGGCAATCCCCCGGTCAGGGTCAGGCCGCGCGGGTCGTCGCCGCCGATGCCCAGGGCCTCGCAGATCACGAACACCGGGAACGGAAAGCAGCTGTACAAGTCGAAGGTATCGATGTCGTCGACGCCGATTCCGGCTACCCGCAAAGCTTCTCGCGCAGCATGGACCGCCGCGGGGCTGGCACCGAGGTCGACGCGATCGAGCATCGCCTGCTCGATCATGTCCGAGTGGCCGTGCACAAAGACCCACTTCTCCTCCGGCACGCCCAAGCGGGTCGCCGCCTCCACTGACGTCAGCACCGCCGCCGCGCCCTGGTTGACTTGATCGCGGGCGACGAGCAGACGGGGGTAGGGGTCACAGATCATTCGGTTGTCGTCGGTGATCGTGCTGATCTCGTCGACCGACCGCTCCACCGGTGATGACGAAAGCGGGTTCTTGGCAGCCACTTTGGACATCGGGGCGAACAGTTCGGCCATCTCGCGCCGATAGTCGGCCACGCTGCGCCCCAGCCGCGCGCGGCGGGCGTTCTCCAGGAGCCCGTACTGCACGGGCGCCCCGGTCAGACCGTGCTGAATCGTGTATTCGTCGATGTAGCTGGAGATCTGGTGGCCGCGATCTTCCAGTTGGCCCTCGACATGTTCGGTGAAGTCGGGTTTGTCCTCGCGATCGGCGAAGTAGCGAGCCGTCGATCCCGGCTCCGAGCCCATGATCATGACGACGTCCGCTGCACCCGCCGCGATCGCGTTGCCCGCCTCGGTGACAAGCTTCTGCGGCCCCTGCCCGCCGACCGGTTCGAGTACTACGCGGGCGGGATCGCCGCCGAGCCGGTTCATCACCGAACGCGGGTAGTTGTTCGACTTGCCCAGCCTCGCGGGCATCGGTCCAGAGATCTCGAACTGCCGTAGCCCGAAGACCGTGTCGATGGCCTGCGCGACGCCTTTGGCGCCGGTGTCGTCAAGTGCTGCCCGCGCGGCCGCCGTCGCGAGGTCGACCGCCGACATTCCCCGATAGGCGGGGTCGTCGATGCGCTCGGTGAACTGGCCGACCCCGACGAGCACCGGGGTTCGCGGATCGATGGCGCCGCTCCTCCTCATCGCATCGCTCTGCATCGTCGCTGGCGCGGATCGACCGCCATCACAAACCTCCTGGCAACTGTTAGTTCGACAGGCTAACCGATGGCTGGAGCCGAAACGAAACCGTGGTCAGTTCGCGGATTCGCGAACTGACCACGGTCTCGGTGAAGAACTACAGGCTCTGCAGGATCTTGCGGGCCAGCTCCGCCGTCTCCGACGGCGTCTTGCCGACCTTCACGCCGGCGGCCTCCAGGGCCTCCTTCTTGGCGGCCGCGGTGCCCGACGAGCCGGACACGATGGCGCCCGCGTGTCCCATCGTCTTGCCCTCCGGCGCGGTGAATCCCGCGACATAGCCGACGACCGGCTTGGAGACGTTGGCCTTGATGTAGTCCGCCGCGCGCTCCTCGGCGTCACCGCCGATCTCCCCGATCATCACGATGACCTTGGTGTCGGGGTCCTTCTCGAAGGCCTCGATGGCGTCGATGTGGGTGGTGCCGATCACCGGGTCACCACCGATGCCGATCGAGGTGGAGAAGCCGAAATCGCGCAGCTCGTACATCATCTGGTAAGTCAGGGTGCCCGACTTGGACACCAGCCCGACCGGACCGGGTCCGCTGATGTTCGCCGGGGTGATGCCGGCCAGCGCCTCACCCGGGGTGATGATGCCCGGGCAGTTCGGCCCGATGATGCGCGTCTTCTGCCCCTTGTCCACGTTGTAGGCCCAAGCAAAGGCGCTGTCCTGCACCGGAATTCCCTCGGTGATGACCACCAGCAACGGGATCTCGGCGTCGATCGCCTCGATGATCGCGTCCTTGGCGAATTTCGGCGGGACGAAGACGACCGACACGTTCGCGCCGGTCTCCTTCATCGCTTCGGCGACGGTGCCGAACACCGGGAGCTCGACGTCCTTACCGACCGGGTCCACGTGCGACACGGTGGTGCCTGCCTTGCGCGCGTTGACGCCGCCCACCACCTGCGTACCGGCTTTGAGCATGAGCGCGGTGTGCTTGGTGCCCTCACCGCCGGTGATGCCCTGGACGATGACCTTGGAGTCCTTGTTCAAGAAGATCGACATGGCTTGACTCCCCTACTTGTTCGCCAGCTCGGCGGCTTTGTCGGCACCGGCGTCCATGGTCTCGGCCTGGATCACCAGCGGGTGGTTGGCTTGGGCAAGGATGCGGCGGCCTTCGTCGACGTTGTTGCCGTCGAGCCGGACCACGAGCGGCTTGTTGGCCTCGTCGCCGAGCATGTTCAGCGCCGTCACGATCCCGTTGGCGACGGCGTCGCACGAGGTGATACCCCCGAACACGTTCACGAACACGCTCTTGACCTGCTTGTCGTTCAAGATGACGTCCAGGCCCGCGGCCATCACCTCGGCCGACGCGCCACCACCGATGTCGAGGAAGTTGGCCGGCTTCACGCCGCCGTGCTTCTCGCCCGCGTAGGCGACGACATCGAGCGTCGACATCACCAGGCCCGCGCCGTTACCGATGATGCCGACCGAGCCGTCCAGCTTGACGTAGTTGAGGTCGTGCTCCTTGGCCTTGAGCTCCAGCGGGTCGGTGGCGTCGCGGTCCTCGAACTCCGCGTGGCCGGGCTGACGGAAGTCGGCGTTGGCGTCCAATGTGACCTTGCCGTCCAGCGCCAGAATCTGGTCTTGCGGGTCGCGCACCAGCGGGTTGACCTCAACCAGGGTGGCGTCCTCGGCGACGAAGACCTCCCACAGCTTGTTGATGGTGATCGCGGCGGCGTCGAGCACCTCGGCGGGCAGGTGGCCCTGCTCGGCGATGGAGCGCGCGGTAGCAAGGTCGACACCCTTGACGGCGTCCACCGGAACCTTGGCCAGCCGCTCGGGCTTGGTCGCCGCGACCTCCTCGATCTCCATGCCGCCCTCGACCGAGCACATGGCCAGGTAGGTGCGGTTGGCGCGGTCGAGCAGGAAGGAGATGTAGTACTCCTCGGCTATGTCGCTGGCCTCGGCCACCAGCAGCTTCTTCACGACGTGTCCCTTGATGTCGAGACCGAGGATGTTCTTGGCGTGCTCGTAGGCGTCTTCGGGCGTGGCCGCGTACTTGACGCCGCCCGCCTTGCCGCGTCCGCCGACCTTCACCTGCGCTTTGACCATCACCGGACGGCCGATTTCGGTCGCGATCTCGCGCGCGCCCTCGGCGGTGTCGGTCACGCGTCCCGGCGTAGTCGGTACGTTGTGCTTGGCGAACAACTCTTTAGCTTGATACTCGAAAAGGTCCATGGACTCTCTGTCTTCGCTCGACTCAACTACTAGGCCTCTTGGTGGGCGTTGCCGCACCCGGCAACTCGCACGGACGAACTGTATCCACCCCTCGAACGGCGACTACCGCCGCGTCCGCCGATGTGGCACAGCTCACGAGGCGTGGGTTGACCATCCGCGTGATCCAAATCACAATTCCGCCCTGATTTTCCGACGAGGTTGCCAGCCCCGCGCGTTAGCGGATACCTTCCTAGGGTCCAGATAACGTTATGGTCACGATACGAGGACATTTCAGGTTGTCCCAGCACCGTTTTGCCCGGTCTTCTGCCGTAACCGAAGGCGTCGTGAGGGTGGGTCGCGCGGCAGGCGCCCGATGGGCCGAAGCACCGCATCGCACCGAGGTCACGGAAATCCTTCCGCTCGACGGCTTTGACTTCGACGACTTCGAGTTCAGAGACGACGCCGGCGATCTTGGCGACCTGGACTTCAACGGCGACTCACCGTTCGACAACGAAGCGCAGGTGCTGCTGGCGCCCGAGCTCGACGACCTGCACGAGGCCGACGACGTACGTCCGGTCTGGCTGGCCGCACCCGTCACCGAGGTGCTGCCGCGGGTGATCGTCGAGCCGCGCACCGAACGACGCCCGGATCGCTCGCACACCGTCGACGTCGTAGGCGTCCGCCGCGCAGGACAGCACCGCAAGCAACCGACCAGCGCGGCCCGGGGCCGCCTGCTGATCTCGGCGATGGCGGCGGGAGCGGCCGCCGCGGCCGCCCACACGGCCACCAGCCACGCCGACACCCCCAAAACCGACGCGGTGCTGACCGCCAACGCGTCGGCGCTGGGCGGCGGGGCGGGCAGCAACACCGTCCGCGGCCCGCAGGTGATCGCCGCGGCGCCGTCGGCCACCGCCGCACTGCACAACCAGGAGCTCGCCAAGGGCGTCGCCTTCGCCAACGACCGCGCCGAACGCGAGGCGCGGTTGTCGCAGCCGCTCTACGTGATGCCGACCAAGGGCATCTTCACCTCCAACTTCGGCTACCGCTGGGGGGTGCTGCACGCCGGTATCGACCTGGCCAACTCGATCGGCACACCGATCTACGCGGTGTCCGACGGCGTGGTCATCGACTCCGGGCCGGCCAGCGGCTACGGGATGCTGGTCAAGTTGCGCCACGCCGACGGGACGGTCACGCTCTACGGCCACGTCAACACCACGCTCGTCAGCGTCGGTGAGCGCGTGATGGCCGGCGACCAGATCGCCACGATGGGCAACCGGGGCAATTCCACCGGCCCCCACCTGCATTTCGAGGTGCTACAGGGCGGCACCGAACGGATCGATCCCGTGCCGTGGCTCGCTAAGCGTGGTCTTACAGTCGGCAACTACGCTGGCTGAGGTGACCGAGCCGAACGAAGAACCTTCCGGTCCGCGTCCGCCCGAGCCCACGCCCGAGCCCACGCCCGAGCACGATCCGCCCTCCGACTCGCGGACACGGATCATCCGCCGCGCGCCTACCGGCCCCATCCCGACCACGCCGGACGCCCCGACAACGCACTTCGCTCCGCAATCGGCGCCCTACCGGGCCGGTCCCCATGCGGGTCGGACCGGCTATGCCGGGGTCCCGGCCCTCGAACCCTCCGATCGGACGGCCGTTGCCGCGTGCGCGGTGAGCATCATCAGCGGCTGGGCCACGTCGGTGGTGGCCACCGATCTGATCGCCGGTTGGTGGCGAACCGATCGTCTGTTCTGCATCGCGGTCGCGTTCCTGGCCCTGGTGTTCGCGGGGACCACGGTGTCCGGCGTGATCATGCTGCTGCAGCGCCGATCGATCAGCCGCTACCTGTTGATGGCCGGCGCCCTCGTCGCCTTCCTCACCTACATCGGGGTGTTCATCGCCGGCGCGCGGGTCGCATGGGTGGTGCACCTGCTGCCGATATTGCCGATCGCCACGGTGGTGCTGGTGCTGCTTCCGCAGACCAAACGGTGGCTGGGCGCCTGACCTTCACCGAACGCGCACTGCGGGCGAATATTTCGCCGAATTTCCGCCGTGAGTGCACGTTCGACGCGGTCGATCGCCGCCGGGGCTAGAGCTTGCTGAGCGGGGCGTGGTTGTGCATCAGCTTCACCCGGCCCGAGCTGCCGAAGTCGATCAGCGACATCGCCGATTCGCCGACGCCGGACACCTCCTCGACCCGGCCCAGCCCGTATTTGTCGTGCGTCACCCGGTCGCCGGGGGCGAGCACCAGTAGCGGGCGTTTGCTCATTCCCGAGCGGGTGGGGGCGGCCCGCGGCGTGCCGAACCGGCCGGCACCGCTCACGGGCGCGCTGAACGAGGGGGCCGGCGCGGTGCGTCGCCAATCGATGAGTTCCTGTGGAATCTCTTGCAGGAAGCGCGATTCCGGGTTGAGCATGGGCTGTCCCCAGGAGGACCGGACGATCGCCCTGCTCAGGTAGAGCCGTTGGCGGGCCCGGGTGATCCCGACGTAGGCCAGCCGCCGCTCCTCGGAGAGTTCGACCGGATCGTCCAATGACCGCATGTGAGGGAACATCCCGTCCTCCCATCCGGTCACGAACACCACCGGAAACTCCAGGCCCTTGGCGGTGTGCAGCGTCATCAGGGTGACCATGCCGGCGCCGTCTTCGGGAATCTCGTCGCTGTCAGAGACCAGCGAAACCCGCTCCAGAAACTCGGCCAGCACGCCGGTATCCGGCACGTCTTCGTCTTCGGGGGCTTGCAAGGACTCGCCCAGTGCCGCGGCGTTGGCCCGATCGGTACTGAATTCGTGTGCCACGCTGACGAGTTCGTTGAGGTTGTCCAGACGCGCGAGTTCCTGGGGATCGGTCGAGGATTCGAGTTCCCGGCGGTATCCGGTGCGTTCGAGCACCGACTCGACCAGATCGCCGAGATCGTCGTCCAGGCGTCCGCGCAGCTCGTCGAGCAGTTCGACGAAACCGGCGATCGACTTCTCGGCACGCGAATTCAGCATCGGCACTTTGCCTTCGGCCGCGGCCACGAGCGCGTCGGCGAAACTGGCGCCGGTGTTCTCGGCATACACCGCCACGCACGCCTCGGCGCGATCGCCGATGCCCCGGCGAGGGGTGTTGAGGATGCGCCGCATGCTGACCGTGTCGCCGGGGTTGTCCAGCACCCGCAGATAGGCGACGATGTCGCGAATCTCCTTACGCTCGTAGAAGCGCACTCCGCCAACGACTTTGTAGGGTATCCCGGCGCGGATGAACACCTCTTCGAACGACCGGGACGAGTTGTTGGTGCGGTAGAAGATGGCGACGTCGTTGTAGGTGATCTCGCCGTTGGCGGCCAGCGCGTCGATCTCCTCGGCGACGAATCGGGCTTCGTCGTGTTCGTTGTCGGCGACGTAGCCGACGATCAACTCACCGGCGCCTTCGGCGGTCCACAGCCGCTTGTCGCGGCGTCCGGAGTTGCGGGCGATCACGGAGTTGGCCGCGGACAGGATGTTCTGCGTCGAGCGGTAATTCTGTTCCAGCAGAATGGTTGTCGCGTCCGGGTAATCGCGTTCGAAGTCCTCGATGTTGCGGATGGTGGCGCCGCGGAACGCATAGATCGACTGGTCGGCGTCGCCGACCACGCACAGCTCGGCGGGCGGCACGCCGTCCGCGGTGTCCGTGCCCACCAACTCGCGCACCAGGACGTACTGCGCGTGGTTGGTGTCCTGGTACTCATCGACGAGAACATGACGGAACCGACGCCGGTAGTGCGCGGCGATCTGCGGGAAGGCCCGCAGCACCGCCACGGTCTCCCCGATCAGGTCGTCGAAGTCCAGCGCGTTGGCCGCCCGCAGCCGCCGCTGGTATTCGCCGTAAACGCCGGCCACGGTGCGGGACAGCTCGTCGGAATCGTCGGTCAGGTTGCCCACCGCCGCGGCCGGGTCGATCAGCTCGTTCTTCAGGTTGGAGATGGCGTTGGCCAGCAGCCGCGGCGAGTAGCGCTTGATGTCGAGCCCCATGTCGCGCC
The DNA here is from genome assembly GCF_059813205.1 of Mycobacterium sp. NGS17. NCBI lineage: Bacteria > Bacillati > Actinomycetota > Actinomycetes > Mycobacteriales > Mycobacteriaceae > Mycobacterium > Mycobacterium sp. NGS17. The sequence continues at coordinate 11,321 of NZ_JCALED010000006.1, forward strand.
CGATCATCTGCAGCAGGCGCCGCGAGTCGTCGGCGTCATAGATGGAGAAGTTGGAGTTGAGGCCCTCGATCAGGGACGCCTGGTTGCGCAGGATCCGCACGCAGGTCGAGTGGAAGGTCGACACCCACATGGCGCGAGCCCGGTTGCCCACCAGCCGCACCACCCGTTCGCGCATCTCGGCGGCCGCTTTGTTGGTAAAGGTGATGGCCAGCACCTGACCGACCCCGACGCCACGCTCGGCAATCAGGTACGCGATGCGGCGGGTCAGCACCGCGGTCTTTCCCGAACCCGCACCCGCGACGATCAGCAGTGGGGAGCCCTCATGCACCACCGCCTGGCGCTGTTGGGGATTGAGGCCCTCGAGCAGTTGATCTGCCTCGGAGGCCGGCTTGGCATCTGTTGCGTGCACACTCATGTCAGTCCAAACTTACCGCCGCCCACTGACGCTGAAGCGCCCCGGCATCAGACCAGGTTAGTGGCCGGGGCGACCGGGACGCCGTCACGCCGACTCGCGGGAATTCGGCGTGTCGGACCGCGATTTCCGGACCGGGTTCGATCGCCGGCGCAATTGCACCCAAGTTCAAAAACCGCAGCTTAAATCCCATTCTTTGTACGTCTAGCATTTTTGATGGCAAACTCGATTCGTGCTCAACGCGCAGTGTCGGCGACACTCCACGACTCAGGAGTGGCGCCGTTGACTCCCCTACGGGTGCCGGTTCGCGGTGCCCGTGGGTTAACTGCTTCCGCAGAGCCCCGTGGTCCGCTTTCGGCGCCCGGGGCTCGTCTTTTGTGAGGCCCGATACTGCATGAGACCAAAACCCCCCAATCACGACGAAGACGCGGAGTCAGCAGAGATGAACACCGAGATGGCGGAGACCCGAGAGGTCACCGACATAGACGACTTGCGCCAGGAGATCGACCGGCTCGACGCCGCGATTCTCGATGCAGTGAAACGACGCACCCAGGTATCGCAGGCGATCGGTAAGGCCCGGATGGCGTCCGGCGGCACGCGACTGGTCCATAGCCGCGAGATGAAGGTGATCGAGCGCTACAGCGAACTCGGCCCCGAGGGCAAGGACCTGGCGATACTGCTGCTGCGCTTGGGCAGGGGCCGGCTCGGTCACTGACGCGGCGGAGCACGGGCTCGCCCCGACACCTGGCTCCGTCACGTCACAGCCCATAGTGTCGAAGGATGACCTCCGTGCACATCCTCCCCGACATCACCGCCACCCCGGCATGGGACGCCCTGCGCAGGCATCACGACCAGATCGGCGACACCCATCTTCGGCAGTTCTTCGACGACGATCCCGATCGCGGCCGCGAGCTGACCGTCTCCGTCGGCGACCTCTACATCGATTACAGCAAGCACCGCATCACACGAGAAACGCTGCGGCTCTTGATCGATCTCGCGCGCACGGCCAACCTCGAGGAGCGCCGCGACCAGATGTTCGCCGGGGTGCACATCAACACCTCGGAGGACCGCGCGGTCCTGCACACCGCCCTGCGACTGCCCCGGGACGCCGAACTGGTCGTCGACGGCGAAAACGTCGTCCAAGACGTGCACTCGGTGCTCGACGCCATGGGCGACTTCACCGATCGGTTGCGCACCGGCGACTGGACCGGGGCCAGCGGGAAACGGATCAGCACCGTGGTCAACATCGGGATCGGCGGATCGGACCTCGGCCCGGTGATGGTCTACCAGGCACTGCGTCACTATGCGGATGCGGGGATCTCGGCGCGTTTCGTCTCCAACGTCGACCCCGCCGACCTGATCGCCACCCTGGCCGACTTGGACCCCGCCACAACGCTTTTCATCGTCGCGTCCAAGACGTTCTCGACGCTGGAAACCTTGACCAACGCGACGGCCGCGCGTCGCTGGATCACCGACGCCCTCGGCGACGCCGCCGTGGCGCAGCACTTCGTCGCCGTCTCCACCAACAAACGCCTCGTCGACGATTTCGGCATCAACACCGACAACATGTTCGGGTTCTGGGACTGGGTCGGCGGCCGCTACTCGGTGGACTCGGCGATCGGTCTGTCGTTGATGGCCGTCATCGGCCGACAAGCCTTCGCGGACTTCTTATCCGGATTCCACATCGTCGACCGGCACTTCAAGACGACGCCACTGGAATCGAACGCGCCTGTGCTGCTTGGCCTTATCGGCCTGTGGTATTCGAACTTCATGGACGCGCAATCGCGCGCCGTGTTGCCGTATTCCAATGACCTGGCGCGTTTCGCGGCGTATCTGCAACAGCTGACCATGGAATCCAACGGCAAGTCGACCCGCGCGGACGGCAGCCCGGTTACCACGGACACCGGTGAAATCTTCTGGGGCGAACCGGGAACCAACGGGCAGCACGCGTTCTACCAGTTGCTGCATCAGGGCACCCGACTGGTGCCCGCCGATTTCATCGGGTTCAGCCAACCCCTCGACGATCTGCCCACCGCCGAGGGCAGCGGCAGCATGCATGACCTGTTGATGAGCAACTTCTTCGCCCAGACCCAGGTGCTGGCCTTCGGCAAGACCGCCGAAGAGATCGCCGCCGACGGCACGCCTTCGGACGTCGTGCCGCACAAGGTGATGCCCGGTAACCGGCCGTCGACCTCGATCCTGGCCAACCGGCTCACCCCGTCCGTCTTGGGCCAGCTGATCGCGCTGTACGAACATCAGGTATTCACCGACGGCGTGATCTGGGGAATCGACTCGTTCGACCAATGGGGAGTGGAGCTCGGCAAAACCCAGGCCAAGGCGTTGCTTCCGGTGATCACCGCCGACGGCTCGCCGGCGCCGCAGTCCGACAGCTCCACCGACGCACTGGTGCGCCGCTACCGCACCGAACGCGGGCGAACCAGCTGAATCTCAGGCGAACATCTTGGTCAGCTGAGGCGGTAGCACCCGCATCAACTGCACCAGCGGCGCCCACGGCCACCACGGCACCGCGGCCCGGCCGGGCTCGCGTTCCATGGCGGCGACGAGCGCGTTGACGCCGGTTTCGTTGTCCACCATCAACATTGTGCTGTTCGACTTCGCCGTCATCTCCGACTCGATGTAGCCGGGCTCGATGACCGAAACCTTGACGGGCCCCTTGGCGTATTCGGCGCGCAGCGATTCGCCCAGTGAGCTCACCCCGGCCTTGCTCGCCGCGTAGGCCGCCTTGACGCCGGGCACGCCCTTGTTGCCGAGCACCGAGGAGATCAGCACCAGGTGGCCCGAACCGGTTTTGTTGAACATCTCCAGGGCGGTCTCGATCTGCACCAGAGCTGCCACCAGGTTGGTCTCGATGGTGGCCTTGTTGGCCCACAGCTTGCCGGACCCCAGTTTCGCGCCCTTGCCGATGCCGGCGTTGACGACGATGCGGTCGATGCCGCCCAGTTCGTCGCTGAGTTCGGCGAACACTTTGGGGACGGCCTCGTGGTCGTTGACGTCGAGCGCGGCGACCGCGATCGTGATGCCCGGATGTTTCTGCGACAGCTCGGCTTTCAGCTCATCGAGCCGGTCGGTGCGCCGCGCGCACAGCGCAAGGTCGCGGCCTTTGGCGGCGAACGCGCGCGCCATCCCGGCGCCCAGGCCGGAGCTGGCACCGGTGATGAGGATCTTCTGGCGAGTCATCGGGGCAGCATATCGACAGGTGTCAACTCGCGGTCGCGCGACTACTTCAGCAAACGCGACATGCGCCGGTCGGCGAGGACCTTGCCACCCGTCTGGCACGTTGGGCAGTATTGAAAAGACTTGTCGGCGAACGACACTTCGCGAACGGTGTCCCCGCATACCGGACAGGGCAATCCGGTGCGGGCGTGCACCCGCAATCCGGAACGCTTCTCGCCCTTGAGCGTGGCCGCCCCCTGCCCGACGGACCGGCTCACCGCATCGGTGAGCACCGAGACCATCGCATCGTGCAGCGTGGCGAGCTGGGCGCCGGTCAGCTTGTTCGCGGTGGCGAATGGCGAAATGCGGGCGACGTGCAGGATCTCGTCGCTGTAGGCGTTGCCGATCCCGGCGATCACCTTCTGGTCGGTGATGACCGTTTTGATCCGGCCGGTGTGACCGGCCAACCGATCGCCCAGCGCACCCATGTCCAGGTCCAGCGCGTCCGGCCCGAGGCCGGCGATCTGTGGGATCTGCTGCGGATCGGCCACCAGCCACACGGCCAGCCGCTTCTGGGTGCCTGCCTCGGTGAGGTCGAAGCCGGGCGCCGCACCGGGCGTACCCAGGTGCACCCGAAGCGCGATCGGGCCCTTGCCGGGCCGCAGCGGCGCCGCGGCCAGGTTGTCCGACCACCGCAGCCAGCCAGCCCGCGACAGGTGCGCGATCAAATAGAGATTGTCCGTCCGCAACCCGAGGTATTTGCCCCACCGCTCGGCCCCCACCACGGTCTGGCCGTGCAGCGCGCTGATCGGCGGGTCGAACGTCTTCAACACGGACAGGGCGGCGATGTCGACCCGGCCGATGGTCAGGCCGACGGCACGGCGCCGCAGGTGGTCGACCAGCGCTTCGATCTCGGGTAGTTCGGGCACGGTTTCAGTGTGCCGGTCTAAGCAAATAGGTGTCCATGATCCAGCCGTGCCGGGCGCGGGCTTCGGCTCGCAGCGAAACGATGCGGGACCCCACCTCGCCGACGGTGCCCGCGACGAGCAGTTCGTCCTCGGTGCCCAGATAGGCGCCCCACCAGATCCGCGTGTCGGGCGGACAGAGACGGAACGAGCAGTCGGCGTCGAGCATCACGACGGCGGATCCGGGAGCCGGCCCGCGGCTGCGCAGTTGCCTTCCGGTGGTGATCAGAACGGGTTCGCCGACCTCGTTGAGCGGGATGCGGTGTCGCGCGGTCAGCGCCTGCACGGCGGTGATGCCCGGGATGACGTCGAACGTGAAGTCGACCCGCGCGGCCACGGCGTCGAGGATGCGCAAGGTGCTGTCATACAGCGACGGATCGCCCCACGCCAGAAACGCCCCGACGCCATGCGGTCCCAGCTCGGTGGAGATGGCGTCGGCCCAGATGGCCGCGCGGGCGGCGTGCCAATCCGCGACCGCGTCCCGGTAGTCGGCATCGACTGTCCGCTTCGGGTCCGACAGCTCGACGAAGCGGTAGCCCGGCTCGCGGATGAAGCGGCCGCAGATCTCGCGGCGCAGCGCCACCAGGTCGCTCTTCTGCTCGCCCTTGTCCATCGCGAAGAACACCTGGGTGTCGTTCAGCGCCTCGATCGCCTGCACGGTCAAATAGGCGGGATCGCCGGCACCGATGCCGATGACGTGAATGTGCCGACCCACTCGTCGCCTCCCGCCGCCCGTTGCCCGACAGATTGCCGAATCGCAACGTTCAGCATCTAGCCGGGACCGCAAGTACCCAGTACCATGGGTACCGTCTGAAGCACCCAATGGAGGGAGCGGCGCAATGACCTCAGCGGTCAAGCCGGTAGGGCCCAGTCGTGAAGAATTCTCCGACCGCCTGCTGAAGGGCTCGGTCAAAAAGTCTTATGAGCCCGTCGTCGACATCGACTGGGACGCCCCGCTCGACCCGGACAAGTTCTACCTGCCGCCGCGGCTGGTGTCGCTCTACGGCACGCCGATGTGGGACGAGATGACCCGCGAGCAGCAAATCGAGCTGTCCCGCCACGAACTGGTCAACACCTTGTCGGCCGGGATCTGGTTCGAGAACATGCTCAACCAATCGTTGCTGCGCACGATCTTGCACGAGGACCCGACAAGCAAGTCGACGCATTACAAGCTCACCGAACTGGGCGACGAGACCCGGCACATGGTGATGTTCGGCAAGGCCATCGAACGCGTCGGCGCCAAGCCGGTACGCCCGCGGCGGTCGCACCGGATGATCATCAACCTGCTGCCATTGGCCTTTCAGCGCGGCTCGATGCTCTGGGTGGCCGCCCTGATCGGTGAGGAGATCTTCGATTCGCTGCAGCGGCAGATGATGGACGACCCGGAATTGCAGCCAATCATCCAGCGGCTCATGCGTATTCACGTCACCGAAGAGGCGCGTCACATCCAGTTCGCGCGCGACGGCGCCCGCAAGCGCGTGGTCGAAATGCCCCGGATCAACCGCTGGTTCATGGCCAACATCAACGGCCTGGGCGGCTACTTCTTCAACTACCTGTTCAGCAACCCCGTTCCTTACGCGCGAGCGGGTCTGGACCCCAGGCGGGCCCGAAAGGTCGCGCGCTCCAGTCCGCACCGGCGCGAGGTGCAGGTCGCCGGCTTCGCGCCACTGGCGGCGTTTTTGACCGAAGTCGGCTTGATGGGCTCGATCGCCCGCCGCGGCTGGAAGCGCAGCAGATTTCTGTGACGCAGCCGCATGACCGCGCCGAGCACCGCCGTCATATCGTCGTCGTCGGCGCGGGCGCCCGCGGTGAGAACGCCCAAACCGCCTTGTTGGCAGCCGGTTTCACCGATCTCGTCGCCCTCGACGACCATGTCGAGAGGTCACGCTTCGACGACGTCACCGACACCTGGTTGTTGACCACGGCCGGTGGGGAGGTCTTGCGGGCCGACATCGTCGTCGCCGCTGACCGTCCGGTCCAGCGACCGTGGCTGCCGCGCATATCCGGGCGGTTCGGCGGGGAGTCGTTTCACGCCGCGGCGTGGGATCCCGGATTCGATCCGTCCGGCAAGCACATCGCGGTGGTCGGGACCGACGCCAGCGCCGGGCATCACATCGACCGGCTGGCCCGCACAGCCGCATCGGTCACCGTGTTCCCCCACGCGCCGCGCCGCGTCGTCAGCGAGGTGCCGGCGTGGTCCACGCGGGCCCAGCGCTGGCTGCGCCGCCACATTCGGACGGCCGGCCGGCCCTCTGTCGCGATCGCCTCGTCGGCCATCGAGGCGCTGATCGAGACGGGGGTGCGCACCAGCGATGGCGCCGACCACCGGGTCGACGCCATCATCTACGGGACCGGATTCTGCATTCCGCAGGACGTCGCCGATGAGACGCTGGTCGGCGCGGCCGGGCTGCCGATCCGCCGCGCCTGGCACGACGGCATGGAGCCTTTCTACGGGGTGGCCGTTCGCGGGTTTCCCAACTACTTCTTCATCACCGGACCCGACCCGGACGCGCAGGCGCGCTACATCGCCGAATGCCTGAAAGCCATGCGGCGCAACGTCAGTGGCCGCATCGAGGTACGCGCCAGTAGCCAGCAGGTGTTCAATGAGCGGGCTCAGTTGCATGCCGCCGAGCCGCCCCCGGTGGCGTCGGCCTTCGAACTCTCGGCCAGCGTGCCCGCCGGCGAAGAAACCTACGACGGCGCCGCCACGCTGGAAATCGCCGGCACCCGTCACCCGGTGCGGGTCCGGCTGACCGGTCATCTGGACCCGATCGACGGCCGCTACCACTGGCAGGGAACGGTGTTTGGTTCCGAGTCGGAACCGCTGTCCCGCGAGATCCTCAAGCAGGCGAGAACCGGCACGCTGACCGTCGGAGAGTGCAGCGCGGCGGCCCGCATCGTCGAAAGAACACCGTGGGGGACGCACTCGGTTGCCGGAGTGGGCGTTCCCCCCTACGCCCTGAGCAACCACTGAGCCGATCTGCGCGTCCGCACGCCGGCCGAGCCAGTGCCTTTGCACTGGTTAACGCACCGGCCACCGGACGTACCTAAAAGTTTGGCGGCAATCGCGGCGTGGTAACCCCGAACAAAGCGCGTGCCGGGCGTTGGGCCCCATGGCGCGTGGAGTGATGGTCGACTTCCCACGGTGGAGGGCCACATGGTGGTTTCGTTGCGAGCTTGTGGGTACGGATTTGCCGGGTCCCAATCGCCGCGTGCGGTTTCGGGCGGTATTTGGCCGCCGGCGCCCCGATTAGACTTTTGCCGCTGAGAGCGGATACTCAAGCAATCGTCCCGGCGGAATGCGAGGAGCGGGAAATGAAAACGGACACCAGGACCGAGCTGGAATGACCCCGGTGGCCGTGGCAATGCGGACGGATAACTCGGTTGCCGTTCTGACCGTCGACGGCGAACTTGATGCCGCCCACGAAACCCCGCTTCGCGACCGCATCCTCAAGGCCACACTGGACGACGCGGCGGCCGTGATCGTCAACGTTTCCGGGCTCAAGGTTCACACCGAATCCGCATGGTCCGCCTTCATGGGCGCGTATTGGCAGCTCGGCGACGCGCCCCACATCCCGATTCTGCTGGTCTGCACCGACCGCGCGGCCCGCGACGCGATCACCCGTAGCGGTGTCAGCCACTTCATGCCCATCTACTCGAGCGAGAAGGCCGCGCTCAAAGCGCTCGGCCAGAACAGACGTCGCCCGGTGCGCCGCGCCGACATTCAGCTGCCCGCCGACCTGACCAGCCTGCGCGAATCGCGGCGCCTGGTTCGTGAATGGCTTACCGCCTGGTCGCAGTCCAAGCTCATTCCGGTGGCGCTGGTGGTGGTCAACGTATTCGTGGAGAACGTGCTGGAACACACCGCGAGCGTCCCGGCGGTGCGAATCGAGGCGCAAGGCGACGCCGCGACCATCGCGGTGTCGGATGCGAGCAACACGCCCGCGGTGCGACTGCCCTCGCCGAAAAAAGGCATCGACGTGTCCGGGCTGGCGATCGTCGAGGCGTTGTCCCGAGCCTGGGGCAGCACACCCACCTCGTTCGGCAAGACGGTGTGGGCTGTCATCGGTCCCGAGAACCAGCTCTAGCGCAAACCTGCTCGAGCCGGCGGCCCGGCGTCGTCGCGCCCATTTCGCGGTTGTGCTGAAACTAGAACACGTTCTAATGTCGGAAGACGACCCCTTCAGGAAGGCAGATGACGTGCGGTTTACCTACGCAGAGGCGATGACGGACTTTAAGTACTACATCCCGCTGGCTCAGGCGGCCGAGGCGGCCGGCTACGACGCCATGACGATCGCCGACAGCATCGCCTACCCCTTCGAATCCGACTCGAAGTACCCCTATACCCCGGACGGCAACCGCGAGTTCCTGGACGGCAAGGAGTTCATCGAAACCTTCGTGCTGACTTCGGCGTTGGGCGCGGTGACCACCAAGCTGCGCTTCAACTTCTTCGTGCTCAAGCTGCCCATCCGGCCACCGGCGTTGGTGGCCAAGCAAATCGGCTCGCTGGCCGCGATGACCGACAACCGGGTGGGTTTCGGAGTCGGCACCAGCCCGTGGCCCGAGGATTACGAGCTGCTGGGTGTGCCGTTCGCCAGGCGCGGCAAGCGGATGGACGAATGCATCGAAATCATTCAGGGGCTCACCACTGGTGAGTACTTCGAATTCCATGGCGAGTTTTACGACATCCCCAAGACCAAGATGACCCCGGCCCCCACCAAACCCGTCCCGATTCTGATCGGCGGGCACGCCGACGCGGCACTGCGGCGTGCGGCACGCCTGGATGGCTGGATGCACGGCGGCGGCGACCCCGAGGAACTCGACCACCTGCTGGCCAAGCTCACCAAGTTCCGCGAAGAAGCAGGCAAGACCGGGCCGTTCGAGATCCACGTCATCTCGGCCGACGCCTACACCGCGGACGGCATCAAACGGCTCGAGGACAAGGGCGTCACCGACGTCATCGTCGGATTCCGCATCCCCTACGTCAAGGGCAACGACACCGAGCCGCTGGACAGCAAGATCCGCAATCTGGAGATGTTCGCCGAGAACGTCATCGCGAAACTGTAACTCTCACAGCACATCCCATTTCGGTGCGCGTTTTTCCCGGTGCGCCATGGCCGCCTCCACCGGGTTGTTCGTGAAGCCGCTCAGGATCTGGGTGCGGTTCTCGATCTCGATGGCGTGGCGCAGGCTGGGGGCGTCCAGGGCGGCGTTGAGGCCAATCTTGGTCTGCCACACGCCATATGCGTTGTTCTCGGCGATCGAGCGCGCCAGCTTGACCGCGGCCGGCATCAGATCATCGGGGGCGACGACCTCGTGCACCAGCTTGATCCGATAGGCCTCGGCCGCGTCGATGATGCGACCGGTGAGCATGAGTTCGCGCGCCACCCCGGCGCCGACGATCTTGGGCAGCAGGTAGCTGGTGCCCATGTCCATCGACGAGAAGCCCGCCTTGATGAACACCGAACCGAATCGGGCCTGCTCGGAGGCGACGCGGATATCGCAGACCAACGCGAACGCCAGGCCACCCCCTACGGCGACACCGTTGACCGCGCCGATCACCGGAACGTCCATCTCGTAGATCCGGGTGTACAGGTTGGCCAACCGAACCTGGGCGTCGTAATTGACCTTGAACGCCGGGGTGGTCGGCTTGTTCTTCGTCCACGCCTGACCGGTGCCGCTCAAATCCGCGCCGGCGCAGAACCCGCGCCCGGCCCCGGTCAGGATCGCCACCCGGTACTCGCCTTGGTCCAGCACATCCAGGGCCTCGTGGACGCCGTCGATCAACGACCCATCGATGGCGTTGAGGCGCTCCGGCCGGTTGAAGGTGATGCAGGCGATCTCGTCTTCGAGAGGTTCCAGTGTCACTGCGGGCATAGGGGAACCGTAGGGGACGACGCAATTCACCCAGGAGGCATACCGTGGTTGCGACCGCATCGAAGGAGAAGCCATGGCACGAACCGAAGGCGATACCTGGGACCTGGCCAACAGCGTGGGCGCCACCGCCACCATGGTGGCCGCGGCCCGCGCGGCGGCCACCAGACGCCCACAACCGGTGATCACCGACGAGTTCGCCGAGCCGCTGGTGCGCGCCGTCGGGCTGGACGTGTTCACCAAGCTGGCGACCGGCGAACTCGATTCAGACGAGCTCGAGAACGGCGTCAAATTTTCGCGGATGGTAGACACATTCGCCGCCCGGGCCCGGTTTTACGACGACTACTTCGCCGCAGCCGGTCAGGCCGGCCTGCGCCAGGTGGTGATCGTGGCATCGGGTCTGGATTCGCGGGCCTACCGGCTGCGTTGGCCGGCCGGCACGACGGTGTACGAGATCGACCAGCCGGAGGTGATCGCGTTCAAGACGGCGACGCTGGCCGAGATCGGCGCCGCCCCGACCGCCGAACTCCGCACGGTGGGTATCGATCTGCGTGAGGACTGGCCGGCGGCTTTGCAGGCGGCGGGCTTTGACCCGGCGCAGGCGACGGCGTGGCTGGCCGAAGGAGTGTTGATCGGGTTCCTTCCGCCCGAGGCCGAAGTTCGGTTGCTGGACTCCATCATTCCGCTGTCCAGTGAGGGCAGCCGGTTCGCCGCCGACTTCGGGACCGTCGCCCCGGCGACCCCGGAGGGGCGCGAACAGTCCCGGCTCGCGACCGAGGGGTGGCGACGGCAGGGGCTCGATCTGGACATCGCCGGTTTGGCCTACCCGGGCGAGCACACCGACGTCGCCGCGCACCTGGCGGCAAACGGATGGGATGCCAGCACATTTCGGCTCGCCGACCTGTTTTCCGCCGCGGGGCTACCGCAACTGGGGCCCGTCGAGCACCAGGTTCCCGCCGCCACGATCAGCTTCGTCAGGGCGGTGCGGCCCTAGCCGCCGAGTGATCACGCGGATCGTTTGGCCAGCCATTCGGCCTGCATCACCAGCAGGGCCATGACCTCCAATTGCGGTGTCTGCGGGTCTAGTTCGCGGTATCGCTGGTAGACGTTGACGACCACCCGCTCGGCGTCCAGCCAGGTCGCGTACTCGCCGAGGTCGATGGTGTCGGCGGCCTCGGCCCACGACAGCCCCCGGCGGTATGCCGCCTCGGCCTGTTCGGCCACGTGCACGAGGTAGCCACGCACCGCGCGGATTCCGTCGGGATCGGTTACCGGGCCGTGTCCGGGGACCACGGTCGGCGCGTCCAGCGCGATCATCGCGTCGCACGCCGCGACCCAGTTGCCGATGGGTCCCGCCCACACGATGGGCGTGCAGCCGATGAACAGCAGGTCGCCGCCGAACAGGACGCCCGCATCGGGCACGTGCACCACCGAATCGGCGGCGGTGTGCGCGGGACCCAGGTTCAGCACGTCGACCCGTCGCCCGCCGACGTCGACGCGCAGGCTGCGCTCGAAGGTCTGGTCGGCGTTGCGCAACGTGATGTTGCTGAAGTCGAAGTGCCCGAAGCGCTCTCGCGTGTACGGGGTGGCCACCGGCCCGAGGTTGGCGGTTTGCGCCATGGCCAGCATCTCGGGCGCCATCCCGTGCTCGATCTCCTCGGCGGTGCCCTGCGCCGCGATGATGCGCACCGAGGCGTCCAGCAGTTGGTTGCCGTGGGTGTGGTCGCCGTTGGAATGGGTGATCACAGCGTCGGTGATGGGCGCCGACCCGGTGATGGACCGCATCGCGGTGAGCATTTCGCGCGTCAATGCCAAATCGAAGAGGGTGTCCACCAACAAGGATGCGCCCTCGCCGGCGATCAGTCCGGCGTTGCTCCACCCGTAGCCACCATCCGGCAACGTCCACGCCCACACGCGGTCGGCGACCCGATGCAGCCCGCGGGTGTACGGCACCTTCGCCGGCGCGCGGTTGACCCGCCGCGCGGCGGGTGCGGCGTCCGGATTGGGTCGGGCGGCCAACGCGTGTGGCGCGCTGCTGGCGCGGACGGTTTGCCGGGTCTCCCCCAGCCCCTCGACGCGCAGCGTGACGATGTCGCCGTCGTGCAGCCAGCCGGGAAACGATTCCAGCGCAGCGGGATTGAGGTGTTCGACCAGTGTGCAGGTGGGCACCGTCCCTGAGCCGATGACGTCGCCGGGATTGAGGGTGACGCCGCGCGAGGCGTAGGAGATGACTTCGCCGAAGGTCCAGTCCATCTGGGCGGTGGACCCCGAGCCGATGACGTTGTCGTTGACCAATGCGGTGACCTGGAGGTCGAGTTTGGCGCCGTGGCGGTACGGCTCGAGCTCGTCGGGGGTCACGAGGTAGGGGCCCAACGTCACCCCGCTGTCCTTGCCCTTGCCCTGTCCGATGCCCAGCTGGCTTTCCATCTGCTGCAGGTCGCGCGCGGACCAGTCGTTGAAGATGGTGTAGCCGATGATCGCCTGTTCGGCCTGCTCGACGGTGAGATCCTTGCCGCCCGTTCCGATCACCGCGGCGATCTCCAACTCGAAGTCCTGCCAAGCGCTTCCGGGTGCCGTCGGCGCGTCGTCGTACGGCCCCAAAACTGTTGTCGGACAGGCGAAGTAGAACGCGGGGATGCGATACCAGGTGTCGGCGAGCAGGCGCCCGGCACCCAGCGCGGCTTGGCAGTTGCGCATGTGGTCGAGGAAGCACAGGGAATCCCGGATCGTAGGCGGACGCGGAATGGGCGCCCGCAGTCGAGCATCGGCGAGACGCACCGTGGCCGACGGGGAGCGCCGCGCCTCCTCCCCGGCCTCTCGCAATCCCTCGGAGCCGCGCGCGATCAGGTCGAGCAGCGTCGTTCCCGGCGGCATCGCATAGATGGTGTCGCCGGAGACGACCCCGACGCGCTCGCCGTCATCACCTTGGTAGGTAACCCATTTCACTCCCGCACCACCTCACTCGCTTCCTTGTCCGGCCGCAGCCCCCGCCAACTCGATTGACGCAGCCGGTTGTCCGGGGTCCACTCGCTGTAGCGCACCTCCCCGACCAGGATCGGCTCCACATACGTCACGCCCCGGGCTTCGCTGCGGGGCAGCGGTGGGTGAAACGGGGATTGACCGGTGTGCAGCGGCGCCAGCGTCTTTTTCAGGTTGGCCAGGTCGCGTTCGGTGAACCCGGTGCCGACGCGTCCCGCGAAATGCAGGCCGTCGGCGGTGGGGATGCCCAGCAGCAGTGAGCCGATGCCGCTGGTGCGTCCGCCCTCCCCCGCCTTCCAGCCGCCGATCACGACCTCCTGCGTGTTCCAGTGCTTGTCCTTGATCCACGACGACGAGCGCCGGCCGGGCTGGTAGGTGGAGTCGCGCCGCTTGGCGATCACCCCCTCCCAGCCGCGCTTGCCCGAGTCTTCCAGCGCTTGCGCGCCATCTCCGGGCAGCAACTCTGGAACGACGAGATTGGTTGCGGTGCTGAGCATTTCCAGCACCTTTCGCCGGTCCCGGTAGCTGGCCCGCAGCAGCGAGCGCCCGTCGAGGTACAACACGTCGAACGCCCAGAATTCGACGCGCGAGCCTCGGCCCCGGTTCTGCATCTCGTGGAAGTTGGGCACCCCCGAAGAATCCAGGACCACTGCCTCACCGTCGAGGATCACATGGTGCTCGGCGAGATCGTCTGCCAGCCAATGCAGTTCGCGATATTCACCAGTCACTTCGCGACCGCGCCGAGACCGCACCCGGATGGCGCCGTGGTCGGCCTCGATCAAAAGCCGGTAGCCATCCCATTTGCCCTCGAACGCCCATTGTCCTGCCTTGAGCGCCGTCACGGAACCGTGGGTGGCCAGCATGGGGGCGATCGTGTCGAACTCAAAGACGTTCTGGTCCTTCATCCGGTGCGCCAGCCATTGGTTCCCGTTGGTCTGAATCAGGGCATAGCGTCCGGAGATCTTGGTGCCGCGCAGATTGACGATGACTTCGTCGTCAAGGAACTTCTCGGCCTCATAGGTTCCGGAGTCCCAGATGATCACCTTCCCCGCGCCATACTCGCCCTTGGGGATGATGCCCTCGAACCCGCCGTATTCCAGCGGATGGTCCTCGGTGTGGACCGCCAGGTGGTTCACCGAGGTGGTTTCGGGCAGGTTCTTCGGTACCGCCCACGACAGCAGCACGCCGTCTCGTTCCAGCCGGAAGTCGTAGTGTAGCCGGCGGGCGTGGTGTTCCTGGATGACAAAGCTATTCCCCTGCCCTATAACGGGTTTCGACGCCGGCACCGGCTCGGGCGTTTTCGATGCGTCGCGCATGCTGCGGTACTTGCTCAGTCGGTCCGGCACCGGTGCGTCCTCGTCCAGCGGTGCCAGCAGATCGCCGTCGCGGGCGACCCGGTCCAGCACTTCGTCGTAACGCAATTGGCGCAGCGACGGGTCGTCGAGTTCCTCCCAGGTGCGCGGCGCCGCGACGGTGGGTTGCTCACGTCCCCGCAGCGAGTACGGCGCGATGGTCGTCTTGGCGCCGTTGTTCTGACTCCAGTCCAAAAAGATCTTGCCGGCCCGCAGGCTCTTGGTCATGGTCGACGTCACCAGCGTGGGCATCGTCTTTTCCAGTTGTTGCGCAACGCGTTTGGCCAACACCGTCGCGCCCTTGCTGCTCACCGGCTCCTGCAACGGCGTGTAGAGGTGCAGGCCCTTGCTGCCGCTGGTGAGCGGATAAGTGGTCAGCCCGATACCGGCGATCAGTTCGCGGACGGCGCGCGCCACCTCCGCCAACTGGGCCATCGTGACGCCTTCGCCGGGATCGAGGTCGAACACCAGCCGGGTCGCCGGGCCCGGTTTCAGTTCTTCGGCCCGGCTGCGGGTCCACTCGGCGACGAAGCGCCACTGCGGCACGTGGACCTCCAGCGCGGCTTGCTGGGCGATCCAGGCCAGGCCGTCGACGGTGTCGATGATCGGATACGTCGTCGTTCCGGATCGGTGGGTCACGCTGGCGCGCGGCATCCAGTCGGGCGCCGACGCCGCCAGTTGTTTCTCGAAGAACGATTCTTCGTCGACGCCGTTGGGCCAGCGCTTGCGCGTTGCCGGACGCCCGGCGACGTGCGGGATCATCACCTCGGCAATCCGCGTGTAGTAGTCGAAGATGTCGCTCTTGGTGGTTCCGGTGGCGGGATAGAGCACCTTGTCGGCGTTGGTCAGTTTCACCCGCGGTGCCATGTTGTCAACCTACGCGTTTCGCGCGTGTTAACCGCTTTGACCACCGCTAATCGCGCAACCGTCGGTTTGTTTTGTGACATGACCCACGAGCGGGTATACCTCCGGACGGTTCGGGGCACAGGAACACGATGTTCGATCTGATCCCCTCCCCTTGGCGTCCAAAAAACGGCGTCCCATTGAGCGACGCGACACTACGGCTGCACTCGCAACGAGTCGACGTTCCGACGTACGACCGGTCGGCCCTCGGTCGAGGAGTCGTCCACATCGGTGCGGGCAACTTTCACCGCGCCCACCAGGCCGTCTACTTCGACGACCTGGCCCGCAAGGGCATTTCGGGACGCTGGGGAGTCACCAGCGTCAGTCTCCACTCCCCCGACCTCAAACACCTGCTTTCGGCCCAGGACGGGCTGTACACCGTCGTACAGCGCGGCCACGACCGCCAAACCGCCCGCGTCGTCGGCTCGATCGGCTCCGTTCATTACGCGCCGAACGACGGCGCGGCGGTCCGTAGCGCCCTGGCCGATCCGCAAACCCGCATCGTCAGCCTGACCATCACCGACAACGGATACTTCCTGAATCCGGTCACCGACGAATTCGACGCCGACCACCCCGACGTGCGCGCCGACCTCGTCGCCTCCGGCAGCTACGCCACCGCGTGGGGATACCTGGCCGAAGCTCTCGACCGGCGCCGTCGCGCGGGCGTCGCGCCGTTCACCGTGCTCTGCTGCGACAACGTTCCCGGCGACACGCAGCCGGCGAGAACCGCGCTGGTGTCGTTCGCCGCCTTGAAGGATCCCGGGCTTGCCCGCTGGATCGAGACGCACGTCGCGTTTCCGTCGACCATGGTCGATCGCATCACCCCCCAAACCACCAGATCTGAGCGCACATTCGTCGAGCAGACATTCGGCGTCGCGGACAAATGGCCGGTGGTGACCGAGCCACACAGCCAATGGGTGATCGAGGATTCGTTCAGCAACGGACGGCCGCCGCTCGACGAGGTCGGTGCCGAATTCGTCGCCGATGTCAGCGACCACAAGTTGATCAAAACCCGTCTTCTCAACGGAACCCATATCGCGCTCGCGTGCCTGGCCATCCTGGCCGGCTACCAGCGCACCGACGAAGCGATGCGCGATCGCGTCATCTTCGACTACGTCGACAAGCTGCTGCGCGACGAGATTCAGCCGCTGCTGCCCGCGGTGCCCGGCATGAACACTCCCGAGTACCGGGGCACGTTGCTGGATCGGCTCAGCAATTCCCGGATGAGTGACCAGCTGACGCGGTTGGCCCGGCGCGGAACCAGCAAGATCGCGACGTTCGTGCTGCCCTCGCTGCGGGAGGCGATCGCGCAGGGCAGGCCGCACACATTGCTGATGGTGGCCGTCGCGGGATGGGCCCGTTACATGCGGGGCCACGACCTCGACGGGCGAAAGCTCCGCCTGGAAGACTCGCAGGCGATTCCGGTCGCTAGGTTGGCCAATATGGCCCGCAGCAATCCAGATCCGCTGCTCAGACACGAGATGTTCGCCGAGGTACGCGCGGTTCCCGGTTTTGCCGAGCGGCTGGGCGCGATGATTTCCGATATCGACGAGCGCGGCGTGGTGCCCACACTGCGGGATGCGATGCGCAACGACGAGTGGGAGTTGGTGTCGCGATGACTGGGCTGACCTTTGTGCGCACCTTCGACGCGGCGCCGATCACGACCTTGCTGTGCGATGCCGATGACAACCTGTTCGGGTCCGAGAGGCCGGCGTTCGACGCCTCGACCGAGGTGACCAACCGTTTTTTGGCCAGGTTCGGCGTGACCGCCCCGCTCAGCTGCGAGGAGCTCCGCAAGCGGGCCGTCGGGAAGAATTTCCGTAACACGGCGCTGGACCTGGCGGTGCAGTGCGAAGTGCCGCTCGACGAGACGTTGGCCCGGGGCCGTCCCGCAGCACGGGTCGCCTCGGCCGGCGACCTCGCCGGCGGCAACGCGTTGTCCGCCGACGAGCTCGAGCAGTGGGTGCGCGAGGAGCGTGAGCGGGTCACCGCCCATCTGGCTGGCACCCTGACCCCTGATCCGGAGGTGCTGGAGCCGTTGCGCAGCCTCGCGAACCGGTACGCGCTCGCGGCCGTGAGCTCGAGCGCCACCGGGCGGCTGCGGGCCTGCTTCGCCGCCACCGGCCTCGACTCGTTGATATCGGAGGCGGTGACTTTCAGCGCGGAGGATTCGCTTCCGGTGCCGACCAGCAAACCCGACCCGGCGGTGTACGTGCATGCCGGGCAGGTACTGGGCGTCGCACCGGAACAGGGGCTGGCCATCGAAGACTCCGTGGCCGGCGTGACATCCGCGGTGGCGGCCGGCTACCCCACCATCGGCAACCTGATGTTCGTGCCACCTGACGAACGGGATTGCCGCCGTGCGGAATTGGTCGATGCGGGTGCAGTCGCGATCACCGATTCATGGCGCGCGATCGCGGATGTGCTGCTGTTGTCTGCGGCTGAAGGTTCCCGGGCCGGGTGACGATCCGGGCGTTGAGGCGGGGAGGAGTGGGCCAATGGAGGCCAACGGAATCGACCTGAACAATGCGGCGCTCGCGACGATGCCGATCGATGCGCCCAACTACGACCGCAGCAGGGTGACCGTCGGGATCGCGCACATCGGGGCCGGTCATTTCCACCGCGCGCATCAGGCCGCCTACATCAACCTGTTGCTGCAGCAGGGCCTGGCGCACGAGTGGGGCATCTGCGGTGTGGGTGTCATGCCCGCCGACTGGACGATGCGCGACGTCCTTGACGGTCAGGACGGGCTCTACACGCTGATCCTGGAAAATCCCGACGGTAGCCGCGACGCCCAGGTGATCGGCTCGATCATCGACTATCGTTACGCGCCCGATGATCCCGAGTCGGCGCTGGACGTGCTGGCGGCACCGACCACCCGAATCATCTCGCTGACCATCACCGAGGGCGGCTATCGCGACCCGGACGGCCCCGCGTTCGCGTTGATCGTCGAGGCGTTGGACCGGCGTCGCCGGCGCGGGATCGCCGCGCCGACGATCGCCTCCTGTGACAACATCGAGAACAACGGTGAGGTCGCCAGGCGTGCCGTGCTCGCAGGCGCCGAACGCCGGGATCCCGAGTTGGCCGAGTGGGTGGCAGAGCACGCCCGGTTTCCGAGTTCGATGGTCGACCGCATCACGCCCGCAACGACTTTGGCGATGGCCGCGGAAGTGCGACGCGACTTCGGCGTCAACGACCGGTGGCCGGTCGTGGCCGAGCCGTTCACCGCCTGGGTGATCGAGGACTCCTTCGCCGACGGCCGCCCGCCGCTGGAGCAAGCGGGCGTTCTGCTGGTCGACGATGTGCGCCCGTACGAGCTGATGAAGCTGCGACTGCTCAACGCCGGGCATCAGTGCCTTGCCTACTTCGCCCACCTCTGCGGGTTCAAGTTCGTTCACGAGGCCGCAAGCGATCCGTTGTTCGCCGAATTCCTGCTTGCCTACTTCGAATCGGAGGCCATTCCGACGCTCCCGCAGGTGCCGGGAATCAACCTGCATGAGTACGGCCGCACGCTCGTCGAGCGGTTTGCCAACCCGGCCGTGCGGGACACCGTCGCGCGGCTGTGCGCCTACTCGTCGGACCGCATCCCGAAATTTCTGTATCCCGTCATCTGCGACAACCTGGCCCACGGCGGGCCGGTCCGGCTGGCGGCAGCGGTGGTGGCGAGCTGGGCCCGCTACGCCGAGGGTGTCGACGAGTGGGGCAACCCGTACGAGGTGCTGGATCAGCTGGCGGACTCGCTCATCCCGATCGCCAGGTCGCAGCACGAGAATCCCACCGCGTTCATTGAGATCACCGCGGTGTTCTGCGACCTGGCCCATCAGCCACGCTTCGTCGAGTCGTACCTGTGGGCGCTGGATTCGTTGCACAGCAAGGGGGCTCGCGCGACGCTGGATGCCTTGGTGCGATGACCCGCGGGCTGGTGATCGGCGAGTCGCTGATCGATATCGTCGACAGCGACGAGCATGTCGGCGGCAGCCCGCTCAATGTTGCCGTCGGGCTTGGCCGACTGGGTCGCGGAATCGACTTCCTGACGTCGATCGCCGACGATGCCTATGGCCGGCACATCAGCGAGTATGTCGAAGCCGCAGGGGTGCAACTCGTTTCGGAAAGCCGGGCGGCCCAGCGCACGGCGACCGCGCGGTCGACCATCGCCGAAGACGGGTCCGCCGAGTACGTGTTCGATCTGGACTGGCGACTCTCCGGAACGCCGCCGGTCGCACCGCCGCTATTCGTCCACACCGGATCGATTGCCGCCGTGCAGGATCCGGGCTGCCTCGCGGTCGCGGCGCTGATCGACGCCTATCGCGTCTCGGCCACGGTCACCTTCGATCCCAACGTGCGGCCGTCGCTGATCGCCGACCGGGGGCTGGCCGTCGCGCGCATCGAGCACCTCGTCGAACGCAGCGACGTGGTGAAGGTCAGCGAGGAAGACCTGCGCTGGATCGACCCCACGCGGCCCCCCGAGCAGATCGCGCAAACGTGGCTGCGGCTGGGCCCGGCCATCGTGGCGATCACGATGGCCGACCGGGGCGCGGTGGCATTCTGCGCGGCGGGCGCCGCCCGGGTACCGACGCGGGCGCAGCGCGTGGTCGACACCGTCGGCGCCGGCGACGCCTTCATGGCCGGTCTGCTCGACGCGCTCTGGGAATCGGGGTCGTTGGGCGGCGACCGGCGCACCGAATTGCGCGAAATCAGCGTGGACGCGCTGACGATCGCGGTGGAAGCGGCGAGCCTGTGCGCGGCGCTCACCGTCGCTCGCGCGGGAGCCGACCTGCCGGATCGGGCCGCGCTGGATGCGGCTTCGCGTCGTTAGCCACGCACCTCGATCGCCGGAGTCCGACGTGGACAATCCCCGGTCGTAGCCTCGTCGTGCTGTTTTGCCACCGGCCCTCCGGGCATACTGACTTGCATGCGCTCGATCTGGAAGGGTTCCATCGCGTTCGGGCTGGTGAACGTCCCCGTCAAGGTGTACAGCGCCACCCAGGACCACGACATCAAATTCCACCAGGTACACGCCAAGGACAACGGCCGTATCCGGTACCAACGCGTGTGCGAGGTGGACGGCGAAGTCGTCGAATACCGTGACATCGCGCGGGCCTACGAGTCCGACGACGGTCAGATGGTGATCATCACCGACGACGACATCGCCACCCTGCCCGAGGAACGCAGCCGCGAGATCGAAGTGCTGGAGTTCGTGCCGGCCAGCGAGGTGGATCCGATGCTGTTCGACCGCAGCTACTTCCTGGAGCCGGACTCCAAGTCGTCGAAATCCTATGTGCTGCTTGCCAAGACCCTGGCCGAGGCCGATCGGATGGCGATCGTCCACTTCACGCTGCGCAACAAGACCCGGCTGGCCGCGTTGCGCGTCAAGGACTTCGGCAAGCGCGACGTGATGGTGATCCACACCTTGTTGTGGCCCGACGAGATCCGCGACCCCGACTTCCCCATCCTGGACAAGAAGGTCGAGATCAAGCCGGCCGAGCTCAAGATGGCCGGCCAGGTGGTGGAGTCGATGGCCGAGGACTTCAATCCCGATCGCTATCACGACACCTATCAGGAGCAGCTGCAAGAGTTGGTCGACGCCAAACTCGAAGGCGGAGAAGCGTTTACCACCGAGGAGCAGCCGAAGGAGCTGGACGAGACCGAGGACGTATCAGACCTGCTCGCCAAGCTGGAGGCCAGCGTGAAGGCGCGTTCCGGCAACGGCAAGGCGCCCGCGAAGAAGGCCGCGGCGAAAAAGGCCCCCGCGAAAAAGACGGCCGCCAAGAAAGCGCCGGCCAAAAAAGCGGCCAAAAAGGCGGCGTCGAAGTCCTGACCGGGTCAGCGTCTGCGGGTTGCCACGAAACGGGTCAGCGCCGCAACGATGTTGATGACGGCGACCATGATGATCAGCGTCAGCGCCGCGCCCCAGATCCGCAGGAATCCGGCGTGTTCGGGATTGGTGAGCTCGGTGTAGATCAGCAGCGGCAGAGACGCCATGTTGCCGTGGAAGATGTCGAGATTGATCGATCGGCTGTAGCCGACCAGCACCAGCACCGGCGCGGTTTCACCGATCACCCGCGCGATGGACAACAAAATGCCGGACACGATGCCGGGCATCGCGATCGGAAAGACGATCCGCACGATGGTCTTCCATTTCGACACACCGAGCGCGTAGCTGGCCTCACGCAGTTCGTCGGGCACCAGCCGCAGCATCTCCTCGGCGGAGCGCACCACCACCGGCAACATCAGCAGGACCAGGGCCAGCGATACCGCGAACGAACTCTGCTGAAAGCCCAAGGTGGCGATCCACAGGCTGAAGATGAACAGCGCCGCCACGATCGAGGGCACTCCGGCGAGGACGTCGACCATGAACGTCGTCAGCCGCACCAAGCGGCCGGATCCGTATTCCACCAGGAAGACCGCGGTCATCAGGCCCAACGGCACGGCCATGGCCGCCGCCACCCCGGCTTGTACCAGCGTGCCGTAGAGCGCGTGGTAGACGCCACCGGCGAACTGCTCCGGCAGCACCCCGTGCAGCGAGTGGGTCCACCACCCCGACCGGGTGACGGCGTACCAGCCTCGTTCGACCACGATCCACAACACCCAGATCAGCGGCACCAGCGCAACGCAGAACGAAGCGAGGAAGAAGATCGTCGCCGTGCTGTTGGTGATCCGGCGCCGGAAGCTCAGCGGCCTGAACACCTCCACCTTGACCGGTCGGTCCAACGCTTCGACGGTCACGGGCGCCGCTCCACGTTGCGGTTCATCCGTTGACCTTGCCGCCGGCGATCGCACGGGCGAGCGCGTTGACCACGAACGTCAAGACGAACAGCGCGAATCCCGCCGAGATGTATGCCCCCGTGGGCAGCGGCGCGCTGAACTCCGCGGCCGCCGACGCGATCTTCGAGGCGAACGTGTAGCCGCCGTCGAACAGCGACCAACTACCCGCGCGGGCGGCCGAACGCAAGATGATCAGCACCGCCACGGTCTCGCCCAGCGCGCGGCCCAGCCCCAGCATCGAGGCCGCGATCACACCGCTGCGCCCGAACGGCAGCACGGTCATCCGCACCACCTCCCATTTGGTGGCGCCGAGTGCCTGCGCCGCCTCCATCTGGATGTGCGGGGTCTGCCGAAACACCTCCCGCGAGACGGACGTGATGATCGGCAGGATCATTACCGACAGCACGACGCCGGCGGTGAAGATGGTGCCGCCACCGGCCAACGAGACATTGCCCTGCTTGAACAGGAACAGCCAACCAAGGTGACGGTTGAGAAACGCGGCCACCGGCTCGATCTGGGGGGCGAGCACGAAGATCCCCCACAGCCCGAAGATGATCGACGGCACCGCGGCCAGCAGGTCCACCACCGCGCCGAAGGGCCGCGCCAGCCGCCGTGGCGCGTACTGGGTGAGGAACACCGCGATACCGACCGCGACGGGAACGGCCAGCACCAGCGCGCTGACCGAACTGAGCACCGTGACCATCAGCAGGTCACGGATGCCGAAGGCGAGCCTGTTCGGGTCGCTGGTGCTGAATTTGGCGCTGGTGAAGAAGTTCGCGTGGTTGACGCGCAACGATGGGACCGCACGCAGCAACAGGAATACCGCGATCAACAGGATGGCGACCACGATCGTCGAACCGGCAGCGGCGGCCGTCAACTTGAACAGTCGATCAGCCCGCCGCCCCACGTGTTCACTCAGCGTTGTCAGCGCCGGTTTCTCCGTGGTCGACGAGCTGATTGCGGTTCCTCGTGTCACGACCACTTCAGGTTATGTGATGGCGTTGATGGAAGCAGACAACCTCGACTTGAACGCGTCTGGGATGGGGATGTAGCCGTTGTCGGCCAGGCCGTTCTGCCCCGCGCCGATGGTGCTTTGCAGGAACGCCTTGACCGCCGTGCCGACCTGCGCGTCGGGATACTTCGAGCAGACGATCTCGTAGGTGGCCAGCACGATCGGGTAGGAACCGGCCTGGGTCGGCTTATAAAAGGACAGCGTGTCCAGCACAAGGTCGTTGCCCTGGCCGGCGATCTTGGCTCCAGCAATCGTCTTACCCACCGAGTCGGCGCTGATCGACACCGCGTCCGGCCCGGCCGGGGTGATGATCTTGGCCATGTTCAGTTTCTGCGCCTGAGCAAACGACCATTCGTTGTAGGTGATCGACCCCTCGGTCGCCTTGATCGCAGCCGAGGTGCCGTCGTTGCCCTTTGCTCCCTCGCCGACACCGCCCTTGAACGTCTTGCCAGCCCCCTTGCCCCACGCGCCGTTGGCGGCGGCATCGAGGTACTTCTGGAAATTGTCGGTGGTGCCGGATTCGTCGTTGCGGAAGACGACGTGAATCGGCTCGGCGGGCAGCGTGACACCCGGGTTGAGCGCTCCGATGGCGGGATCATTCCATGTACCGATCGCGCCGTTGAAGATCTTGGCGGCGGTGGCGCCGTCCAGGCTCAGCGAATTGAGGCCCGTGACGTTGTAGGTGATGGCGATCGGGCCGAACACCACCGGGAGATTCAACGCCGGCGACCCGCAACGTTGTTGGGCCGCGGCGTATTCACTGGCGGCCAGCGGTGAATCCGAACCACCGAAATCCGTTTGCTTGCCGTTGAATTCGCTGATTCCCGCGCCCGAACCGTTGGCGGTGTAGTTCAGCGTCTGGCCGGGACAGGCCTGCTCGAACGCGTTGACGAACCGGGTCATCGCGTTGGCCTGAGCCGTCGAGCCGCTGGCCTTGAGGGCCTTCGTCCCGCCGCAGCTCCCGCTGCCCGACGAGGAGCCGCTCGTTGCGTGCGCGCCGGTCCCGTTGTTATCGCTTCCGCATGCCGACAACGCCAGCGCGCCAGCGCTCAGCACACTCAGCACGGCGCCAAATCGGTTGAGTTTCAATTCGCTTCCTTACGGTTGGGATGAAACGGGACCGCCGCCGGTCGGTAGCCAGTGCGCCCGACCAGCCCGGCTCGCAGCCACGAAGCTAACAGTAACAAGGTGAACGTTGAGCAAATTGATCGGCGATCACCGCTTAACGCGATGGCACCGGGTGGCGCCGTGGGTGGACGCAAGCTGAACCCTGTTTCTCCGTCCGCCGACAGCAAAGCGCGTTGGCTGGCTTTGCGACGCCGCGAACCGGTCGTCCAGCACGGGATTCCCGCGCGCATGCCTGCGCTGCGGGCCGGCCCACCACGTCCTTATGGGAAAGTAGAACGTGTTCCAGAAATGCCCGATCCGAGACGGCGCGGCTTGCTACGGTGTCGGCTGACACCGAAAAAAGAGAGGCCGCCAATGATCCTTGACAGGTTCCGTCTCGACGACAAAGTCGCCGTCATCACCGGTGCAGGCCGCGGCCTCGGGGCGGCGATTGCGCTGGCCTTCGCCGAGGCCGGCGCGGATGTGCTGATCGCCTCGCGCACGGAGTCACAACTAGAAGCCGTCGCAGAACAGGTCGGAGCCGTCGGACGGCGGGCCCACGTCGTGGCGGCCGACCTGGCGCATCCCGAGTCCACCGCCGAGCTGGCCGGCAAGGCCGTCGAGGCATTCGGGAAACTAGACATCGTCGTCAACAACGTCGGCGGGACGATGCCCAACACGCTGCTGACCACCTCGACGAAGGACCTCAAAGAGGCTTTCACCTTCAACGTCGCCACGGCCCACGCGCTGACGCTGGCCGCGGTCCCGTTGATGCTGGAGCACTCCGACGGCGGCAGCATCATCAACATCACCTCGACCATGGGCAGGCTGGCCGGGCGCGGATTCGCCGCCTACGGCACCGCCAAAGCCGCGCTGTCGCATTACACTCGGCTGACCGCCCTGGACCTGTGCCCACGCATCCGTGTCAACGCGATCGCGCCGGGGTCGATCCTGACCTCCGCCCTGGACGTGGTTGCCTCCAACGACGAGCTGCGGGCGCCGATGGAGAAGGCCACTCCCATGCGGCGCCTCGGCGATCCCGTCGACATTGCCGCTGCCGCAGTCTATTTGGCGTCCCCCGCCGGCAGCTTCCTGACCGGCAAGACGCTCGAGGTCGACGGTGGTCTCACCTTCCCCAACCTCGACATACCCGTCCCGGACCTGTGACCTAAGGAGCCAGTCATGCCCATCCCCGTCGTCCAATTGGGCACCGGCAACGTCGGTATCCACGCTCTGCGGGCGCTCATCACCAATCCCGAGTTCGACTTGAAAGGCGTCTGGGTGTCCTCGGACGCCAAGGCCGGCAAGGACGCGGCCGAGCTTGCGGGGCTTAGCGATTCGACAGGAGTGCTCGCCAGCACCGACCTGGATGCCGTGCTGGCCACCGGGCCACAATGCGCCGTGTACAACGCCCTGGCCGACAACCGGCTGCCCGAGGCGCTCGAGGACTACCGGCGCGTCTTGGCGGCGGGGATCAACATCGTCGGCAGCGGCCCGGTGTTCTTGCAGTATCCGTGGCAGGTCATCCCCGAGGAACTCATCAAGCCCTTGGAAGAGGCAGCGCGCGAAGGGAATTCGAGCCTCTACGTCAACGGTATCGATCCCGGCTTCGCCAACGATCTGTTGCCACTTGCCCTGGCGGGCACCTGCCAGAGCATTCAGCAGATTCGATGCATGGAGATCGTCGACTACGCCACGTACGACAGCGCCGCGGTCATGTTCGACGTCATGGGGTTCGGCAAGCCGCTGGACGAGGTTCCCATGCTGCTGCAACCCGGCGTGCTCAGCCTGGCGTGGGGGTCGGTGATCCGCCAAATGGCTGCGGGCCTGGGCATTTCGCTCGACGCGGTCACCCAAGACCACGTTCGCATACCAGCCCCCGAGGACTTCGACATCGCCTCGGGTCATATCGCCAAGGGCACCGCCGCGGCGCTGCGCTTCGAGGTGTTCGGCATGGTCGACGGCAATCCCGTCGTCGTCCTGGAACACGTCACCCGGCTGCGCGAGGACCTGTGCCCCGACTGGCCCCAGCCGGCCCAAGAGGGCGGTTCCTACCGCATCGAGATCACCGGCGAACCGTCGTATGCCATGGATGTCTGCCTGAGCAGCCGTAAGGGCGATCACAATCACGCCGGCCTGGTGGCCACCGCGATGCGCGTAGTCAACGCGATCCCGGCAGTAGTCGCCGCGCGGCCGGGCATCGTGACGACCCTGGACCTGCCGCTGGTCACCGGGAAGGGGCTTTACCGCCCCAGCTGAGGCACGAGGGCCGGAAACGCCGGAGCCGCCGACGGTCGCGTTGCGATGTTCGGTTAACCTCACTTTATTATTTGGTGGAGGGAATCGAGGTCGGCACGTTGGGGCAGCGCACCCAGGGCTCGCTGAAGGGCAACTGGTATCTGCTCGGGCCCGCGTTCGTCGCCGCGATCGCCTACGTCGACCCGGGCAACGTCGCCGCCAACGTCAGCGCCGGCTCGCAGTATGGCTACCTGCTGCTGTGGGTCATCGTGGCAGCCAATGTGCTGGCGGGCCTTGTGCAGTACCTGTCGGCGAAGCTGGGGCTGGTCACCGGACGCTCGCTGCCCGGCACGATCGGTAAACGGATGGGCCGCCCGGCGCGGTTGATCTATTGGGCCCAGGCCGAACTCGTGGCCGTCGCTACCGATGCGGCCGAGGTGGTCGGCGGGGCCATCGCCCTGCACATCCTCTTCGATTTGCCGCTGTTGGCCGGCGGGCTGATCACCGGTCTCGTCGCCTTGCTGCTGCTGGGGATTCAGGACCGGCGCGGACAGATCATCTTCGAACGGGTCATCACCGGCCTGTTGCTCGTCATCGCGATCGGTTTCGCGGCGAGCTTCTTCGTCAAGACGGCGCCGCCGGAGGAGATGCTCGGCGGACTGGTACCCAGATTCCAGGGCACCGAAAGCGTGCTGCTGGCGGCGGCCATCCTGGGCGCCACCGTGATGCCGCACGCGGTCTACATGCATTCGGGCCTCGTGCTGGACCGGCACGGGCATCCCGGCGAGGGGTCGCATCGGCGCCTGCTGTTGCGCATCACCCGCTGGGATGTCGTGCTGGCGATGACGGTGGCCGGCACGGTGAACGCCGCGATGCTGCTGATCGCCGCGGTCAACCTGCAGCACCGCGACCTCAGCGCCTCCATCGAGGGCGCCTATGCGGCGATTCACCACACGCTTGGCCCGACCATCGCGGTGCTGTTCGCGGTCGGCTTGCTCGCGTCGGGTCTGGCGTCGTCGTCGGTGGGCGCCTATGCCGGCGCCATGATCATGCAGGGCTTGCTGCGCCGGTCGATTCCCATGATCGTGCGCCGGGTGATCACCCTGGTGCCAGCCCTGGTGATCCTGGCGGTCGGCTTCGACCCCACCCGCGCATTGGTGCTGTCGCAGGTGGTGTTGTCGTTCGGAATCCCTTTTGCGGTGCTGCCTTTGATCAAGCTGACCAGCGACCGCGAGTTGATGGGCGGCGACGTCAATCACCGCATCACGACGATTGTCGGCTGGGCCGTCGGCGTATTGATTAGTCTGCTCAACGTGGTGCTCATCTGGCTGACGGTGACGGGCTGAATGCCGGCGCTCGGGCACCTCTACTTCGCATACGGGTCGAACCTATGCGTCCGGCAGATGGCGCAACGGTGTCCCGACGCAGCGCGGCCGCGACCGGCAGTGCTTGCCGATCACGACTGGCTGATCAACCAGCGCGGCGTGGCCACCGTGGAACCGCTCGCCGGTAACGAGGTGCACGGGGTGGTTTGGCAGATCTCCGACGGTGACTTGGCGACGTTGGACAGCGCCGAGGGTGTGCCGGTGCGCTACCGGCGCGACGAGATGACCGTCCACACCGACGACGGGCCCGCGTCGGCCTGGGTCTACATCGATCACCGGGTGACGCCGGGCCCGCCCCGCCCGGGTTACCTGCCCAAAATCATCGATGGCGCCACCCAGCACGGGCTGCCGCAGCGTTGGGTCGACTTCTTGCGCCGCTGGGATCCCGCCGGATGGCCCGGTCCGAGATCGTCCTCTGCGTCCGGGCCTGGGCCACAGTCACTTTCGGCACTGCTGCGCGAACCTGGGGTGACCGAGATCAGCCGATTGCGTTCGCGTTTCGGCTTTTTCGCGATCCACGGCGGCGGGCTGGAGGAGATGACCGACGTCATCGCCGAGCGCGCCGCCGAAGCCGCCGGCGCATCGGTCTATGCGGTGCGCCATCCGGATCGCTACCCGCACCACCTGCCGTCGGCGCTGTTCGATCCGGCCGAGTCGCCACGGCTCGCCGAGTTCCTCGACCATGTCGACGTCGCGGTGTCGCTGCACGGGTATGGCCGCGACGGTCGGAGCACCCAACTGCTGGCCGGCGGTCGCAATCGGGCATTGGCCGCCCACCTGAACCGGCACATCCAGCTGACCGGTTACCAGGTGATCACCAACCTCGACGACATCCCGCCGGAGCTGCGGGGCTTGCACCCGCGCAACCCGGTGAACCGGGTGCGTGGCGGCGGAACGCAACTGGAGCTCTCGGCGCGGGTCAGGGGGATCAGCCCGCGCAGTCCGCTGCCGGGCGACGACGGTTTGTCGTCGGTCACCAGCGCCCTGACCCAGGGGCTGGCCGCGGCCGCCCGCAGTTGGTCGATGTCGGATCGTTGAACGGAGATTGTTGGTGGCCAAAGACTTTCGCTTCGGAATGAGCATGCGGTTCTTCAAGTCGCGCGAGGCGCTGCTCGACAAAGCCAAGCGCGCCGAGGATGCCGGCTTCGACATTCTTTGTGTGCCCGACCATTTGGGTGCCGCGGCACCGTTCCCGACGCTGACCGCGGTCGCGATGGTCACCACGACGCTACGGCTGAGCATGTACGTGCTGAACTCCGCGTTCTACAAGCCGGCCCTGCTCAGCCGCGACATGCAGGCCCTGGATCTGCTCAGCGATGGCCGCCTGGAGATCGGGCTGGGCACCGGTTATGTGCGAGAAGAGTTCGAGGCCGCGGAGATTCCCTATCCCAGCGCCGGCGCCCGGGTCGACTACCTCGAGCACATGACGAAGTACCTGAAAGAACACCACCCGTCGACCCCACTCATCATCGCCGGCAACGGTGATCGGGTGTTGACCATCGCCGCCCGCAACGCCGATATCATCGGGCTGACCGGCTCCAAGGTGCGCGACGTCGAGGATCCGTTCGCCGAACGCGTCGAGTTCGTCCGCAACGCCGCGAGAGAACGGTTCGACTCCCTGGAGCTGAACCTGGCGATCACGGCGATGCCACGCGACGGCGAGACCGAGCCCGACCTCAAGCTGACCCGCACTTACGCGCCCAACCTGTCCGACGAGGAGATCCTGTCCCAGCCCTCGGTGCTCAGCGGTTCGCCGCGGGAGATCGCCGACACGTTGCTCGCATACCGCGAAAAATACGGCGTGTCGTCCTTCACCGTGCAGGACAACAACATCGGCAACTTCTCCAAGGTGATCGCCGAACTGCGCTGACCGCCGGGGCGATTGCCGCCGGCCTGCCGGTAAGCTCAGGCCGGTCCGCCCCCGTAGCTCAGGGGATAGAGCACGGCTCTCCTAAAGCCGGTGTCGCAGGTTCGAATCCTGCCGGGGGCACCACCATAAATACCTGTTCAGAGGCTATTTTTCGCCGTCTGCTGGGATCGGCTCGTGCGATCTCCGTGTGATCTTCTGTAGCGCCTGCCAGCAGTTACCGGCGCATCCACTCAGGTAAGGACGGTCAGTCAGCATGTTTGCCGCCGCCCGTCAGCAGCGCCTGGCACGGCGCGAACAAAGCCGCAATCTTGTCGCGCTTGGGCCTCGGTCAGCGGTGGCCAGGCTCAGCCGGTAAAGCTGCCTCGGCTGCCTCGGCCAATAGTCAACCACGACGCCAAATAACGGCGTGACCACCATGATCTGTCTGAGCAGTACCAACGATAGTGCCCGCATTATTGATGGCTTTGGGATTTGTCTGGTGTCCCCTTACGAAAGGCAGCAAAAACTCCCCGCCCGTCGCCAATCTGAGCCACGGATAGAACAGGCCGTCTCGCATTACGATCCCGACAACATCCCGCGCATCATTAATGCCCGTAGGCGACCATCCATCGCCCGTTCCCAGTTCTTGCCACGCACCACCAGGCTCACAAATCACCGCAACGTGTGCCGCGCCGGATTTCGAAACACCTAGGACCAGTCCATCGCTAGTTACGGCAACGGGCTGCACGCTTACAGTATCGCCTCCGACGAAATACCAACTACCATTTTCGAAGTTCCAGAGAATCGACCGAACGTTCCCAGGTCCGAAATTGGCGTGCACTAGCACTTGTCCTTGGTTGTCGATGCCGACTGGACGAGTTCCCCATTGCTGTGGAGGTTCCAGAAACACCACGGGCGGGAACGACTCCCGAAATACCGCCGGGCGGCTATTTTGACCCTCTTGAGAGATAGAACCCGCAACTACCCCGTCGGCATTGATTGCGTTTGCAGTACTTCTAGTGCCTCCAATTTGTGCGACATCAGCGCCATAAAGCCGAAACTGGAGAATCAAATCATTCGCATAGAGAGCCGCTTGTTCGCCAATTATGCCGTGCGGCATGGCCGCTATCTGATCGTTTTCATTTATGGCCCAAGCGTCTCCAAAGAAATTGAGTCTTGAGAGTTGACCATCTCGCATTAGCCAGGGGATTACTCTCGCTGTGGCAACGGCCTCCTCACGGCCTGTTCCAGTCACGTGGCCAAGCTGGTTAATATCGTGGGCCCACTCCGGCTGGAAATCGATACCAGTGATCTCATGTATCTCGTAGCCACCCGATGAATCAGTGTTGACGACCGGGAAGCTACACGCTGTGCGCGGCAGACCAGCAGGGCCCGGCGCATTTGTGGAGACGAAAGTCGCGTTATCCATTCGCGCGTTCGACATATCTAACCCTATTTTAGCCATCGCCTCCGCAATAAATTTGTTTTGATATACGCCACAAAGGACAATGGGAATCTGCTTGGCCCCGGCGCCCCGCACTTCACTCAACGCCAATCGCCCGTAACCGTCAAAGCGAAATGATATGACTCCGCAATCTGGGCTTACCGGGTTGACTTCCGTTCTGCTCGCGAGCCAATTCGATGCTTCGGTATTCATTTCTTGCATTTGGCGTCGTATGCGCTCGCCATCTTCGGGGTTCATTATGGCCAGTTTCCGCAGAACTCGCTTTTGCATTACGGGTACAGCCTTCTTTTGTCCGGTCACGATGACAGCGGCGCCTGCCCAGGTCTGAAATTCGCGCGACGTTATAGTCAGATAGTCATCAACTGTTGCGCGTTCTTCGCCGTAGCAATTTTCGAAGTTAGATATCACAAATACGCGGATTGAGTTGTCCTCAAATCCAGCTAATGTAAAGGTGTGTTTGCCGGAATATTCATTCGCATTCCGCGCCTCACTGAGTAAACCTCCCCCCTCGCTTTGCAGGACGGCAGCCACTTCCCACATTGTTCGGTCTTGTCTATCATCCAGCCAGTTCGCGATGAGTTCTGAAACGTGGTCGCCTCGCCAAAAGCCAAGCCCTGTATACGTCACGAAGCCCGTCCAGGAAGGGTATTGAAGGACCACTATCTTCGCCGAGTCGTCTCGACTGAACGATTTGTCCTTCACTCCCCTAATAGCGAAATCGGCTGACTGGTAGATGGCGAAAGGCGTCACGAGAGTGATGTTGAGCGTCAAGGTGGGTTCCCATCGGTGCGGGCTGCGTTGCCGTCTCCAAGATGATGGCAGGCAGAGCGCACGGAAACGCCCTGGCTTTGGGCTCGTCAAGCGGAGCGCATCGGGCCTGCCCGCCCCTGGCGCCGCCTGCAATGTGCCGTCGTCAAAAGCCTGTGGTTGGTCGAGGTCACGGTATTGCCGACTTGGCTCTTTTGTATTTCGTCCTCCCTTGACGCTTGTCGGGCCGGTTCGTTAACGAGAGCTATCACCGCTTGGCATGCTTGTACCCATGACTGTGGAGGTACCTCCGTATCAGTTCTTCCTCTGGCCTGCTCTTCAGGCGGTGATCGCCCTCGGAGGTTCCGCGTCCATCGCGGAACTTGAGGCCGCCATCGTCGAACGCGAAAACATCTCGCCAGAGGTCCAAGGCGTGCTTCACGGGGACGGCCCGATGACCGAGGTGCAGTACCGGCTCGCGTGGGCGCGGACGTACCTCAAGGGCATGGGGCTGTTGACGAACAGCCAGCGCGGAGTTTGGTCGGTTACCGAGAATGGGCAGACGGTGACCGAGGCTGAAATCCCAACGTTGCGGTCCGAATACATCGCGTCCCGCGCAGCCATCCGCAGGTCGGGTCCGAAGAAGCAAGCGAAGAAGGGGTCACAATCCCTCCTAGACAACGAGATCGACCAGGCCGAGACTGAGGCCGAGCAAGCTTGGAAGGACGAACTTCTCGACACTTTGCTCGGCATGTCACCGCACGCGTTCGAGCGACTGGCACAACGGCTCCTCAGAGAAGCTGGCGTACGGAGTCCCGTTGTTACGGGCCGAAGCGGCGACGGCGGCATCGACGGGCGTGGCGTATATCAGATTTCGCTTCTCAGTTTCCCGGTCTTCTTCCAATGCAAGCGATACAAGGGAAGTGTCGGAGCGTCCGCGGTAAGGGACTTCCGAGGGGCGATGGCCGGTCGCGGTGAGAAGGGTCTTCTGATCACGACTGGATCATTCACAAGCGATGCCAACGCCGAATCCCGCCGAGATGGCGCACCACCGATAGACCTCATCGACGGCGACCGCCTGTGCGACCTACTCAAGGAGTACGCGATTGGTGTTACCACGACTCCGAGGACTGTCGAGGATGTTGCAATTCAAGCCGAGTACTTCAAATCGCTAGAGCCAAAGTGACTCGACGCGATGAGACGAAAGCAGGTCTACAAGATCACCTACCCTAACGGCAAGATTTACGTCGGTATGGATGTGACCGGCGCAATCTCCTACTTCGGAAGTCCCAGCGCCAAAGCACGGATTCTTGCCGACCTGGAGGACCATCGCCTAGACCTCACCGTCCGCAAAGAAATCCTCTGGGAATCTGAGACAGCCACTGACGCGGAGGTCCGAAAGATGGAGCGGCACTTCATCTGTCAAACTGGTGCGAACAACCCGGCTATCGGCTACAACCTGACTCCGAGGTGGTCGGAGTCGCAGTAGAGACATCTGGCAAGCTTCGAATGATGTCGCACGAAAGGCCAGTGATTAACAGCGACCAGCAGGAACTGTTGCATGTTCTCGAGAAGGGGCCGTGTCACCGATTCGCGGACTGGCCCAACCCGTCGGTGCCGAAAGTCGCCGCTGGCGTCTACACCGTCTGGGAGCAGGGTCGGCTGGTTTACGTCGGGATGTCGGGTCGGGGACTTGCGGCAGAAGATATTGCCGCACCGGACGAGCCAGCGAAAGCCAAGGGGCTGTGGACGCGGCTGGATTCGCATGCGTCTGGGCGCAGAAGCGGCGACCAATTTTGCGTGTACGTGTGCGACCGGTTCGTCGTGCCGCACCTTTCGCCTCAGCAACAGGTGCAGATAGGTGACGGTGTGTTGTCGCTTGACGCACTCACTCGCAAGTACATCCGTGATCGCTTCGAATACCGCTATGTGACTGTGGATAACGGCCGTGACGCGTTGGCGTTGGAACGCGATGTGCAGCGGGGTGCCATGAGTGTCGGCAAGCCGTTTCTGAACCCGCTTTAAAGTCAGGAGTCTTATAGATGGATCGCGGCGACGCAGTTGCGCGGTTCACTCACGAGGTGCCATCGCTGGATTCGTACTGGCGGGCCATCGTTCTCTTCGGGCAGAACGTGGCCTCGTACAAGTTCGCGTTGGCTGGGGCCTTGCTTGAGATTGGTGCTGGCTCCGAGGTTGTCAGCCTGGATGAACTCGCGCTGCCGTTTGCCAGTCGAGTTGCTGAGCATCTCCGCACACACGACAAGCAGGGAACCTTTCAAAAGAGCCGCTTCCTCGACGCCTGCCGCGCCTTTAACAGCGGCGAACTGGATGCCGACGGCTTGGGCGCCAAGACCGTGAAGTTGGGCTTCCAGAACGTGATCGACGCGTTCCACATCGTCGATCAATCCGAGGTTCCCGAACGGTTTTTCATTGATGAGCGCAAGACAGGCAAGGGCATTCGCATCACGGACCACGTTCGTGGGTTGCTGGATGACGGGCACGGGCCGAACTTGCGCGAAGAGGTTGAGGCGCGCTGGCGGCTGGTGGAAACGGCATGGGAACTCAACCTTCCCCGGCAATTGCTGACCGTGGAGTTCGAACCAGTCACCGAAACGCTCGTGGTGCCCAGGCGGCGCACCAGCATCACCAGGGCGCGAGCCGCCCTGAACGGCTACCAAAAGGGGCACTGCTTTTACTGTTATGCGCCCATCAACATTGCCGGCGGCTCGGCGATCACCGGTCAAGTCGATCACCTGTTTGCGTGGGCGGCCGGGCCGGTCATCGGTGGCGCACCGGTCGATGGAGTTTGGAACTTGGTGCTGGCGTGCGCCCGGTGCAACAGTTGGCATGAAAAGTCAAACCGCCCACCGCATGTGCGCTATGTGGAGCGACTCAGTGTGCGGAACGAATTCTTGATATCCAGCTATCACCCATTGCGACCGACATTGATCGCGCAGACAGGTGCAACGGCGTCGGATCGGGCTGCGACGCTTAAGCGCGCACTTGACCACGTTTCGGTCGGTGGAGCGCGTGAGCAATGGGTCGCGCCCGAGGAGCTACCTCCTGCTTTTTGAATAGTGCGGCCTAATCTTGGGCGACGTGCAGCACGTGCAACATGCCAAGCTGGTCCGCGACCGCATACCGGATTTGTCAGCTACGGGGTGCCCCACACGTCATAGCCGCACGTCAGGGATGATTGCGGTCGCTGCCAGCGTTGCACCTAGTGGCGTGACCGCGCCGGGAGGGGGATGACCAAGATGCTCTACTACGCCAACGCGTTGCCGCAATACGCCACCAAGCTGCTCCGGCTTCACGCGCCGGTCACGGGTGACAAGGTGGCCGACTGGGAAGCCTGGAAGAGGGCCAAGGCCGAGATGTGGCAGCCGGAGACCGGATGGTGGCCGTATTCGGGGGCGCAGGCCGAAATTCTGGGGACCGGCGACTGGGACCCGATAGACCCCGACGAGGTGGTGGTGGTCCAGGCCAACATGATCGTGACCGACGAATGGTACGCCGCGAAATGACCGAAGCCGCACAGCTTTTCGACGCGGAGTTCGAAGGCCAACCGCCGCAAAAGTTCATTACCCTTCAGAATGCGATGAACTGGGTTGAAGACCTCGACCGCCCCACCGGCACAGTCAGTTTCGAGGGCCAGCCAATCGTCCGGTACACCAACGGCGACGTGTCGCTCGCCAGATAGCCCAACCCGCCACCCGAATTCAGCCCCGGCACACACACGGCCGGGGCTTCGTGGAGTACGGGACAGGACCACCCCAAGGTGACCCAGATGGGTCACCTGATCCGTTTGGATCACCTCCCATGTGAGTCAAATGACTCTTGTCCGCAGAGCCGCTAGACCCGTTGGCCGGTGGACCTTTACTCTCGGGAGCCGCGTTTCATCCGCCTGCGTTGGTCTGGGGCCGATTCCGGCGGCTCTCCGAAGGCTTGCACCTCGTCCGGTGTGAGGTCCAGGGCCTCGGGCATCGACAGGCCGATCTCGCGGGCCTCAGTCAGCGTGCGACTTGCCTCGCGGTGCGGCCTGGCCTGCGGCGGCTGTAGGCGCTCCCCGACAACGCAATTAGGCTCATGCCTTGGCTTCAAGATGATTTGGTCGTCCGCTGTGACCGTGAAACCTCGCTGCCCGCCTACAGGGAACCTCTCAAACGGTGCATGCAGACCGGACGGCAGTTGATAGCTGCGGCAGTTCACCGGCTTGCCGTGCCTCTGCCTCATCAACTCAGCCGTCCGCTGCGCGCACTGCTCCTGCTGCTCATCCAGCGCCGTCTGTTCATCTAACAAAACAGCATTGCCCTGCTCGCCCTGGGCGATCTCGGCGCACACCTTCTGCAACACCGACGCATAAGCGCCAGGCTCGTGCGTTGCCATCTGACCGTCAGCATTCGACACCACCCGGCCGTTACGCGCAATCGGCATCGCTTATCCCCCAGCCTGCTTCATGCGCTCGCGGTTCCACCTAGAGTGCGCGGCCCTCTGTGCTTTTAAGGATGTGGCGGATAGCGGCGCGGCGACCTCGGTGGAAATGCTGCGGAAAAGCCTTGTCACCGCTTGTTCTGTGAGTCTGATTTCGGTTGCCAGCCGGACCTTCGCGGCTCCCTTTGCGTCAGCGTATTCGGCGGACAGTTCAACCTTGCGGTCGATAGCCTCCCCGATCATCGACAAGACCTGCTCCTCAGCGGCCGACCAAACCAAATCACGTCCGGCCCTTCTGGACGAGTCGGCCAACTCCGCGTCGAGGGACGCCAGAAGCCACTGTGCCTCAGTGCTTTTCGGGATGTGACGCATTCGTCCAGTCTAGCGCCCATTCCTGCGCTGATCCGTGCCCAGCCGGATCGCGTGTCTCGGCCATGTGACCCGGCGACCTACCAGGGCGCTCCCCCCCACCCCCCGCGTGGTTGCTGCGGCGCGTGCAGCGAAGATGGTCGATGGTCAGCGGGACGGGATGGTGACCGTGTGAGTGTGGCTGTGGCCGTTGGTGTCTGGATGGTGCATTGTGTGGCTGTCGCGAGTGTGGTTGTGTGCCATGGTCGCTATGTTTGCGCTGATGGAGGCACGGGGGTTGGCCCACCCACCCTCAATGGTCACAGTGAGGTTGACCGGATGGTGCGCTGGGCGAACCGCCCATCATGCGCAGCATAGGTGTCCCCCCGGTTCGCACGAAGCGGATCACCAGCACAGCGGCTAGTATCAGGAAAACGATGTTCAGCCACGTCGTGTAGTTCCACGAGATCCCAGCGTGCATCACCATCGCGCTGCGGTGGGTTGGAATCAAATCGGTGGCCCCGAAGAGCAACTCAACGAGGTACCCGGCAGCGACCATGGAAGCGTAAAAAGTACCGAGCAAGATAAACATCATGCGAATGCCGTAGTACTTCCGATAGATGTTGAGGATCGGCAGGATCAGCAGGTCCGCGAAGATGAAGGCGATCACTCCACCGAAGCTGATGCCGCCGTTCCACAGCACGGCAGCAAGAGGCACGTTGCCAATTGAGCATACGAACGCCGCTATTGCGACGGTCGGTCCCACGATGGGTCCCCACAACGCAGCAATCGTTGGATGGTCGATTATAAAGAAGTTCTCCCAGAATCGATTTGGCACCCATGCAGCGACTGCCCCGGCGATCAACAGACCGATGACGAGATCGCGCAGAATCGCAGCCCACTCCATGATGAACACATGTGAGACAGACGTGAAGGCGTCTCTAGAAAACAGACGCTGCCCAAACGACCCTTCGCCTTGCACCGACATGTCCATCGCGGCATGGCCTTCCATCGACCCCGCGATTCCCAAGTTGGCTTGCTCACGGGCAGCTTCAATGAGACGGGATCGCACGAACAGCCGGAACAACACCGCCAGCACGACAATCATGATGGGACCGCCGATGAACTCCGCAGCGGTGAACTGCCAACCCATCAACAGCGCGAGGATAATTCCCAACTCCACAACCAGATTTGTGGAAGCGATCTCAAAGGCCATGGCCGCCGTGAAATTCGCACCCTTGCGAAACAAAGAGCGGGCCAACGCAACCGCCGCGTACGAGCATGACGACGATGCCGCGCCCAATCCCGCCGCCACTGCCAAGGTGCGTGGGCGATCATCACCAAGCAACTGGACAATTGTCGATTTGCGCACCACTGCCTGGACGATGGCCGACAGTGCGAATCCCAGGATCAATGCCCACAGGATTTCCCACGTCATTGATCCGGCTAGCGCGAGAGCATGCCCGATTGAACCCGTCAATGGACTTCACCGCGACCCGAACTGCTGCCGCCAGCGGCTGGCCGGGGCCAGGTTTGCGTTGCCACTCACGACGCGCCAGCTTTCACGGCCTTGTCGGTGGTGGTGCCGTTCAAGCAGGCATCCGGGCCGGTTAAGGCGGGACTGAACTTAAGGGCGTCAACGAGTTCCTCTATGGCCGATGCGCCCCGTCCATCCAGCACGGCCTCTGAGAAGCAGGTCTCTAGGTGGTTGTGCAGCATCACCCTGTTCGTGCGCTCCAGTGCCGACTGCACTGCAGAAATCTGTTTCATCAGATCCACGCAATAGGCGTCGTTTTCGAGCATCTGGATGATCCCATCGAGATGGCCCCGCACCGTCTTTAGCCGGTTGAGCGCCGCACGCTGTTTGGCCGTGAGTTCCTGTGCCATCTTCGTCTCCTCGCGCTTTCGTCGGGGGCAAACGCAGCCGACTCACCTGCCCAGCAACCGCAGTCTATCCCACCCCACCCAGGGTGGGGTAGCATGACGACAAATCGACCCAACAGGACAGGGGGCTTACGCCATGACAGGTCCGACCGCCGCAGATGAGACCAGCAGCGCGACCGAACAGCCCAAGAACTCTCGACGCCAGCCAAGCCGCCTAAATCAGGCATTGGCGTGGGTGGGCATCGTGGCTGGCGGCTTGTTTATCGTCGCGGCGATTTTCTTCTCGGGGTTTTTCCTGAGTTGGTGGAGCTTGAATGGTCCGGGGCATGACCATAGAACACCGATGGCTTGCTGTCCGGACATGAAACCGGGCGAGATGATGAAACCAGGCGAGATGATGCCTGGCGGGAGGATGGGGCCAACTCCACAGTCGCCCACCACCACTCCCACGACCAACCCTCGGCCATAGCGCCGAGGGTCGAGCAAGCACGCGGGCGCTCCATGTTCACCCTGACAGGTAACAAAGCAGCCGGTGCCGAAGTTTGGGAGGCAACACGATGACGACGTGGTGCAGCGGAAATAGCTGGGGCTGGTG
This sequence comes from Mycobacterium sp. NGS17, assembly GCF_059813205.1. Lineage (NCBI taxonomy): Bacteria > Bacillati > Actinomycetota > Actinomycetes > Mycobacteriales > Mycobacteriaceae > Mycobacterium > Mycobacterium sp. NGS17. The sequence continues at coordinate 50,806 of NZ_JCALED010000006.1, forward strand.
CAGCATGGCCGGAAATATTCCGGCGACGGTGCTGCTGTGGGTCGCCGTCGTCACAGCGATTATCCTTGCGGTCCGCTTAGCCAGCAGGCGCCCAAGCGATCCGCCGGTTCCGACGGGTGCCGATTCCATCCAGGCCGAAGGTGTGGTGGCCGCGCGCCATGTCCGGGGCGAAAGAGACAACGACGAATTTTTCCGCCGATTGATGTAGTCGCGTGGGAAAGGTTGATCGCGAAACTCATTCACCACGGCCACATGATCGAGGCGCCCAGGAGGTCGTTTCATGACTACATTCAGTCGGCGGGCAGCGCTCGCTGCGCTCGGTGCTAGCGCGGTTATGGGTATCGCGTATGCGCTTCGCGGAATCCTTGGTTCACCGGTCCTAGGCATCCGCCTGACCGACGGCGGCATGATGGGTGCCAGCCCGGCGGACATGGGCCTCTACATGGACATGTTCAACCGACACAACGAAATAACCCGCACGGTCGAAGAAATCCCCGGCGGCATACGCACCACCACCCAGTCCGACGCTCCCGATCTCGCTGCGAAACTGCACGCACACGTGTCAAGCATGTACTCCCACGTTGACCACGGTTCCGAGGTCATGTGCATGAGCGGCAGCCTGCCGACACTGTTCCGTAACGCTGGCGGCTACCGCCGCCAATTGACCCTCACCCCCACCGGGGTTATCGCCGAAGAAACCTCCGATGATCCGGCCCTCACGCAAGCCATTCGGGCGCACGCCCAGGAGGTCACGGGCTTCGTGCGCGATGGAATGCCGCCGATGATGCGAGGCATGATGGGCGGAATGATGGGGCCGGGGATGATGGGGCCTGGCGGGATGATGGGGCCTCACTGACGTTCATCACCGCCGGTCCATCGGTGTGGTCTGTTGCGGCGGCGGGCCCGCGCCCAGGGTCGTGAGGCGACCTTCGCGCCGTGCCCGCATTCGCTCAGCCGTGAAAGCTGGGCCAGTTGCTCGCTGCTGGTGACTTGACCGGCCGTCATTGTGATCCTGTCGGCGCCGGTGACTGTCGATGCCGGGACAGCAGCAGTCGGCGGTTGCGGCGGCGCGGCCGGTGCGGTGCTGGTCTTCCAGTCCACTGCGCGCTGCGCGTTATCCCATATGCAGCAGCAGGCAAATCGCCGGACAAGGGGAATTCCGGCACGCCTGTGTGTGCGCTCACTGCTGCAATGAACTCAGGTGTCACTGGCTGGACGGGTCGAAAGACTCCCCGTTCGTGTACGGCTTAGCCGTGATCGCGGCCGAGTACGGGTTGTACAGCGGCGGCGGCGGATTGTCGTTGGCGATGGCCTTGGTCAGGGACGCGTGGTTCCGCGCCAGGACGGCGTGCTGCTTGGCCTTGAGCGTGGCCTCGGCCTGCGCTTCATCGAGGCCAGGAACTCTGGACGCCAATGCATTCGACAGCCACTCGGATGGGACGCCACGAGACGCCAGGTAGTCCGGCAGTTCCTCGGCTAGGTTCGCAATCTGGTCATCAGGGGCTGAGCGAATCAATTCCTGCACGGCCGCAACCAGTTTCGCCTTGTCTGTGACGCTATCCAGCACGCGCTCCTTGCGGTGCCAGAAAGACTGTGCCGCAAGTCGGGCCTCGAGATCGTTGCCGACCTTCTGTGCCCTGAACAGATCGTCCACGCGGCCTTGCGCGGCGTCGGCGTCGGCCTTGGCGGCATCGAGGGCGGGCTGCAAAGCGAGCGCAGCATCGGACATCTGGAAGGCACCAGCATTGTCCTTAAGGATTTCTGGTGCGATGTTGGGCGAGTGGGCTGCGCGCCAGTCCGAATACTGTTGCGCCACCTCCTGTTGCGTCCGCAGGGCATGCTCTACCGTCGTGGTGCCGCCGGGGTCGGTGAAGCCGAGCGGCACGGGCGGCGGGTATGCAGGACGTGACGGCCTGGTGCCCGGTAGGTGGCTGAATGCCGACTGGGCGGGGCTAGCAAGTGCTGCCATGGCGTTTCCTCCTTTGGATCGGAATGCGCTGTTGCGCATCAGTTTAGACGACAACCACGCAGTTGCGCGGTCACCGCGCCGTTGTCCTACAATGCATCTCGCGCATACGGTGCCCGACCTTGGTAACGCTCTGGCTCACGACGCAGCCACTGCAACGCAGGACAGGTGCGCACCCTGTTGCCCGCAGAGCATCGGCTGCCCGCACTCGCAGCAGCGGGGGGCGCGCTGGGCGGCGCGGCGAAAGTGGCTGTGCGCGGTGCGGATTCGGTAGTCCATTGCAAAGTGGTGGCGCCTGCATAGCTGGACATAATCTGCAGGGTCGATGCTGTACCAGCAGTTTCGCTTTGGGTCGAGACGCAGATTTTCCGGTGGCACTGAGGGTTTGAGCGCCGCCTGCAACTTCGATGCCTTCCCGCAGCGGGCGCACGTTTTCCCCACCAGTCTCTTTCGGGCCTGGCGATGCACCGACTCGTAGGTTGTCGTCATATGCGAAGGATCGCATGGATAGGGTCGGCGGTGCAATCGCTGCCCGGCCCGATACGGCTGTGCGCCTTGCTAATTCGCCTGGCGGGGCGTGATCCGTTTGGATCACGTGTCGCGCCCTCACGGTGCCGCGCCTCGGGCTATCGTCGCGGCCTAATAGGTTTGGCGGCACTCATCGCACCGGGACCTGCCCGCTGAATGCTTGCGTGCTCGCTCAGGCGCGCAGGACACACAACCTCAGAGGCCACACGCCGGGGCTGAGTCGCACGCTCGCAGACTTTTACGGCTTCCGGATGTCCCAATGCCGGAGAGCCGGTTTCGGTGCGTCTGCTGGCATTACTCATTTTGTTCGGTTCCTTCGCTCCTCTTCTTACCTGCGTCGGAATGCCTAGATGAGAAGCCGGGGCGTGCTGTCACGGCTCGTCCTCGCACCACTGCTTGAGGTCTGCCGCATAGTCGGCATCGCGGTCGGCGTCGCTGGTTTTGCGCTGCCCGTTGCTTAGTTCCGTACCCCTGTTCCGTTGTCCAGGCCCGTCCCGTCCCGTCCCGTCCCTTTCGCTTTTCGAATCGCTAAACGAATCGGTTTTAGTAGTGGCTTTCGGCTTCCGTGGGCGACCGCCCTTGCGCCCGTTTGCAGAGTTGACCGAGGACTGGTGCAGCCATTGCGCAGCGGTCATCTGCCAACCCTGATGGGCGTATATCTGGTAGTGCCCACCGTGGTCCTCCCAGAAGCCGAGATTTACCAGTTCCTCGGCAGCCTCCGGGTCGTGTGACCATCGGTGCATCTCGTCCTTGGCAAGCCGACCGTCAAGGTGCTTGGCGTTCGACCACACCAGTCCCTCGACATGGAGGCGGAACGCGGGGGCGGTCAGCCTCCAACACTGATCGGCGAATTCGTCGCCCAGCTTCGTCCAGGTCATGCGACCACTCGCCGGAGATAGGGCCGCTCGGCGTAGAAATCGGCCCGCTGACGTATAGCCCGCGCAATGGCGGTCCAGTCGGCGCCTGCCGAGATAACGCGTGCCGCCGCAGCTTCCGCAACCTGGCCCGCGCTGATGCTGTACGCCATGGCCTCGGCCGCATTGAGTACCGCCGACAGCTTCGCCGGGTGATCGTCGGGCAGGCTGCACCATGCCGGCGTTCCCAATGGTGGCGCTGAAACCTCCTGTGCCACAAAGTGTCTGCGCTGCCGGTTGATGTAGTCGTGAACCGGCCACCATGCAACCTGTCTGCTAAGGTGGTCGTAGCTTGCTGCGATACGGTGATCGACTTGCTGCTGCTGTTGTGTGAGAGCCGGTGTCTGACCGCCCCGGCTTTCGCCATCATCAGCGCCTGGCGGTCCTGACTTCGATTTGTTTTGCATTGTGGGCCAATCGTTTTAGTTTTCGGAACATGTCAGTTGGTTTCCTCTCTCGGGTTTGTCATGCCGGTTGGTCAGCCGGGGTTGTCAGCAGGTCAGTTGTCGGCGTCGGCCCTCCTACAAAATCATTGGTGCGCTCAGTCTTCCCCGCCCACGCGAACGAACAGCGCCTCCAAGTCCTCAACGCGGACGAAGACCTGTCGGCCTCCCTTTGGGCGGTACGCGGGTAGGCGGCCCTCGTAAATCCACTGGCGAATAGTCGAATACGGGACGCCGTACGTCGGCTCTATCTGCCTCAGCCGGATCATCTTCTGCTTGGGTGGCGCGCCCATCGGTGCAATCTCCTTCTGGGAAAACAAAAGCCGAGAAGCGGAATCATCAAGCGGCGCTTGGTGTCCAGTCTTCCCGGCTGCTATCCCCAGTGGGATTGGCTAACACCAGTCGAACGGTCGAACTCGGCTCTTCAATTGGTTGATACCGGCACATGTTAGCACGGTCCAGCGGTAGGCGCTCGATGAAACCCGTTGTCCCCCTTGGCAAGTTCCCATGTGGCATGTAGAAAACCTCTGGTCAAATCGCCAGAGGGTTCCGTTAAGCGAGTCGGCGTGTCGGGGGGGCTACTGAGCGGCCAGAGCCGACAGCGCGGCGGCAATCTCAGCGTCACGGCCGGAAACCACGCTCTGGTAAATCAACGATGCCCGCACGGTGCTGTGACCCAGCCGCGCCATCGACTCCGCGAGGTTGCCCACCCTGGCGATCTGCGTCCCAGCGAAGTGGCGCAGGTCGTGGATGCGTAGGTCGCTGCGCCCAATGTCGTCGAGCGGCTTGGCAATTGCATCCCTAAACACCTTGTCGTTAAGGTGACAGCCACCTCGCTGCGGCGGGAACACCAGCCCCTTCGGACCCTTGTCCGCGAACACGTCGAGGTGGTGCTTGAGGTCGGCGCGAATATGCGGCGGGATCACCAAGGCACGCGGCTTGCCGCTCTTGGGGGTATCTATGCGGCACTCGCCCCGGTGGGTGGCTCCGCGCCCCACGTACAGCACCTCAGCGTCCACGTCGATGTCTCGACGGCGCAACTCGATCAGTTCGCCCCACCGCACGCCGCACCAGGCACTCACCAGGATGGCAGCTTTCAGCCTCTCCGGTACAGCATCGGCCAGGGCGGCGACCTCGGGCACGGACAGGATGACTGGCTCCCTCTTGCGTTGTGGGTTCATCACCCGCTCAATCTGGCAGGGGTTCGCGGGTAGCAGGCCGTCCTTGACGGCGGTTGCCATGACGGCATGGAGCAGCCCGTAGGCGTGGGAATTGCGCCGGGTGTGCAGGGTGCCCAGCCCTGAGTACCAGCTTCGTACCCGGTCGGCGGTCAGCTTGTCGATGGGCAGCGCGCCCAGCTTTGGCGTGATGTGATGTTCCAACAGGCTCTCGTACATCAGCCGTGTGCGTGCCTTCACCGGCCGGTCCTTGATCCACTGCGTGGCGTACTGCCCGACCGTGATTACGCGGGCTGTGCGGGCCGCCGCACGGCTGGCCGGGGAGGTCCAGGTGTCCAGCTCGATCAGCTTGCGTTCGTCGGCCAGCCAGCCCTCGGCCCGTGGCTTGGTGGTGAACGTCATCGGCGCGTTGTGCCGGACCAGTTCGTGGATGTAGGACGCCTGGAAGCGGCCGGACGGCAATTTGCGGATGTGACCCCAGCCTCGACTGCCCTTGGTGCATGCCATGTGATTCCCCCGTGCGATCTCCGTGCTATCTCCCACAGTACCTGCCAGCGATTGCCAGCGGGGCCAGCGAACGGCGACAAGCGCGAAGTGCCTGGTAGATGGTTATTTACGCAGGTGGCGGCACATGTCCCGGTTTTGGTGGCCGACTAATTCGAATCCTGCCGGGGGCACAGGTGGTTGTATGACGTCGGGTGATGCGTGACAGTCTGTCTTCGGCTGATGTGTGACAGTGTTTCGGCTGATGCTTGACAGTTAGTTCGGCTGATCCGCGACACTCCTTCGACTGAGGGAGTTGAGCGTGGCAGAGCAGTGCCGAGAAGGTTGGCAGGGGCACCATCTGAGCACCGAGTGAGCGGCCAGATGCACTGTTGCTGGCCCGCCCAAGGCGCGTCCGATATCTGCCCGCGTTTCGACCAGGTGCGTAATTCTGCGCATCGTGGCAATACCACAAGGCGAAAGAAAGGTTAAAGCAGACGGGAGGCTACGACGAATGAACCTCGGCATTTCGCGTGTTGGAGAACCCAAGCCGCTGCACGGGCCGAGGACCCTCTTTCCGTCGGCGTTGAGGCAAGTGCGGAACGTGTACGAGATCGAGACCACGCCGCTTCCCGCCTGGCCCAGAGGCGCCAACTGGCGCCAGCACTTCAAAAAGCAATTCTCCGGCCACGACCGGTTCCGGGCTGAACATGACGGGGTCAACAAGATCGAGGCAGCATGCTTGCCCGATGATGAGCCCCACTTGATCGAAGCGGTAGATGCGGCGATTGAGAAGGCTAACGAGGAAGAGGGCACCGTCGCGTACACGGGCAACATCTGAACAGTTGCCCGGGGCGTCGCGGCCCTCCCACGCCTCACCGCCAGAAAGCGAACTCAAGAAATCGCACGACGAAGGACCCGGTGTGTACGCACAGAAAAACGATTAGCGCACGTGTAGCGTTCATCTCCGCACGAATAGGGCAGCGTCTAAGATCACGAGCGGGGGTGCTGGGCTTGGTGTTGAACTTTTTGACCCGTTCGAAACGGGGCGCCGGCGGGGCGGCCAAAAGTCTCGAAATCGACAGTATGCCGCGCGGGGGCCCGGACGCCTCATGGCTGGACCGGCGGCTGCAAACCGATCGTCTGGAATACCTCGACCGCGACGATGTCGACGATCTGAAGCGCAAAGTGGTCCGCTCATTGGAGCGCATGGAAAGGTTTTCAGGTACCCAGAAGAACTTCGCGCGCATCGCGCTCGATGAGGTCGCCGAAGTACCCGATCCCAACATCATCGAACTCGGTGCCGGCCACGGCGGGTTGTCGCGAGCGCTGCTGGAGATGCATCCCACCGCCCGAGTGACGGCCACGGACATCGACCCCACATTTGTGTCGACCATCGCCGAGAGCAACCTCGGCAGACACCCGCGTGCGGTGGTCCGCGCGATGGACGCGACCGCCATCGACGCCCCCGATGGCCATTACGACCTCGCCGTGTTCGCCCTGTCTTTACACCACCTGCCACCGCCGCTAGCCGCTCGAGTATTCGCCGAAGGCACCCGCGTCGCGAGCAAACTGCTGATCATCGACCTGTCGCGCCCACCGTCGTTGGTACACATTGCGCGGTTGTCGTTGACCCTGCCGTTCGCGCCGATATTGCCGGTACCGCATGACGGATTCATCAGCGCGCTACGCGCTTACAGCAAGTCGGCGCTGCGGACGTTGGCTCAGTACGCCGACCCGGCGATCAAGGTCGAGCTGCGGGGCGGAAAGACATTCAAACCGCAGATAGTGGTGGCGAGCCGAGTGCCCAGCCGGGAGACGTCGTTCGACAACGCTCAGCTCCCTAACCCCAAGGGCCTCAAGGGCCAGCCCACGACGCAGCGGCCGAAACGTCGACAGGCGTCACCCGCCGACAAACTGTCGAGCACCAACTGACGTCATTCGGCTGAGAGCGCTCCCGGCACGTTTCGGGCGCACAGCAACCGCGCGGCCTTACTCCTCCTCCGACGGGACCTCCGCGCGTGCTTGAATCACGACCCGGGTCCACAGCAACGAACGACCAACGTAAATCGAACCGTTCGATCCTCTAGTCTTCCCGGGTCAGGAGGAATAGCCTGCGGTTTATGAAACGAGAAATCGTTGGATTAGCAACGATAATGCTAATGTCCGGCGGTTTGGGTATGGCGAGTATGGGGCCGGGCGCTGGTATCGCTCACGCCTACACCTATGGCCCATTCCAATGGTGCCCAGGACAAGCTATGCCGAATGATCCACCTCGGTCGGATGCCGACCTAGTTTGGGACATGAGTGTGTGCCACACCTATTACTTCGCCTACGACGTGCGGACTCACGCTCCCGCGCACTACTGGGAAGGGCCTAACCTCTTCCCAACTCCAATCCCGTCACCCCCGCCGCAACCTTTACCACCGGATTGCCCTCCGTGGTCGCCCATCCTTGCGCCGTCACGGTGCGGGGGCCTCTGATAGGCAAAAGGAGAAAGCCTCACGACCGATCCGCCCAGCGTTTCCCTGAGGCGGACCCGAGCCAGGGCGGTCTGCCCCCGATCGCGCCGGCGGCTCAAGGGTGCAGAGCGGTTGCGAGATTTCACAATTCCCGTGTAACTGCCAGCTGAGGCATTTACGCTCGAACCGACGAGTCGGGCAACGTCACCAAACTGCATCACCAATCGCGGAGGTTTGGGCGAGCATGTTGTCCCGCGGCGCATCTCACGGCCACGACGGCGTTCAACAGTCACTTGTAGTAGCCGCCTCATGACTGCCCAGTCGATGAGCCGGCATCCGTCCGGATTTGCCGCCGAGTTCCGCCGGCTGGCTTCGCAGCGGTGACGTCATGGATGCGGCGAACTTCTTCTACATTCTCTTTGTTGTCTTCTTTGTCGCGATCGGTGGAATCGTGCTCGGGGCGTTGGTCGTTCAGACGAGGCCCGCGAAGGCGAGGGCCGCCAAGGCGAGGACACGAGCGGCAACCGCCAGGAAAGCAGCCGCCCGAGACGCCGATGTTCGCCCTGCCGGAGTCGGGATCGAGGTGGTCCAGGCCGGCGGCCCCACCGCGGCGCCGGACTCCGAGGCGGTCGCTCAGCCAAGCAAGTCGGGGAGGCAAGACAACCCAGCGACGCTGACCGAGCGCTCGAAGCTGTATCGGGACTTCTGGGAGCAGTTTCTCAATCGGGTCGGCGCGGAGCACCCTGGCTGGACAAAACGGAAAACACCGACACGCGCCTCGCGATACAACCTGCCTACCGGCACGAGCGCGGTCTCCTACTCAACCGCCTTCACGCACCAGGGTCTCGGCGTGCAGCTCTACTTCAGCAGCCCCGATGCCCGTGTCAATTTGGCCCGGTTCGAAGCACTCCATGCGATAAAAGACGAATTCGAGCGGGCCTTGGGCCAGGACGCCGAGTGGGACGACAAGCCCGGCAAGAAGGCCGCCGCCATCTGCGTCACCTCGCAGTTCGACGACGTCGCGGATGTGGATCTGTGGCCCGCGATGCTGGACTGGGTGATGGATCAGCATGGGCGGTTCAGGCAAGCGGTTGAAGCGGTCGGCGGGCTCGGGAGTCTCAAAGAGACGGCGCCTTCCTTGCGTCTGGCAGAAGCCGGCTGACTGGACGTCGCCCGCTCCTCCCCTGGCCGGACCAGGCGGATACGGCCGGAAGACGCCGCGGGCTAACCGAATTGGGACATCGCTCAGGCCGATCGAATTGCGATGGGCCACATAAGAAGGCATTGCCGTCGGAGCGGTGGGCGGCTGAGCCGCTCGCTGCGCGGTGACCGACCGGAGAATCTCAAGTCCCACACCGTACGGAAAAGAGGGCTAGCATCGATACCATGCATGCGAGGGAAGAACCGTAGCGCCCGCCGCTTCGTCGGGGCACTCGCCGAGTTTGCGATGCGGAAGCTATTCGCGACACTGATGGCCGTTGGAGCCGTGATGCTCAGCGGGGCCATCGCACGCGCTGAGAATCAGCCGGCCCCACCGCCTCCCGGCCCTTCGTTCTACGCACCGAAATGCCTGAGTTTTGACCCCAATCCGCCCGCGCACTGGAACTACCTGCCCTGCGGGTGGACGACGGACGGTAAGCGATGGATTCCGCTGCCACCGCAGTAGCCGATACCCCCACGGCAGACTTACCGAAAAGCATTGAGCCGCTGGCTAACTGATCTTGCAATGCATATTTCCGGCAGCTGACGCCGCAGACGCCCGCATCCCCCCGGGCGTCTGCGAGCGAAAGCGTCCGGTCACTCGACAGTCGTTGTTCGCCGGCAACGGCGCTACGGCAACACGGTGTGCATCAGCATCACGTCGTAGGCCGACCACAGCGACAGGTTGAAGTACAGGTCTCGGCCCGACGACCAAGGATGGATCATCGGCGCATAGATGCCACCGGGCATCTGGAAGGATGACACCAGCGGTTGCTCAGGGCTCCACGGCCCCTGGGGCGTCGGCGCGGTCCGCGCCACCACGTCGTTGCTGCCTCCGTCGGTGTACAGCACCAGGTACTGCTTGAGATAACTGTTGTACTGGGCCGACATTTCGCCAACGGGGCCCGGGAAGATCGGCGTCGCCGCGCCTGGGTTGTTAGCCACCCAATGCCCGCCGTTATCGCCGTTCCAGTACTGGTACTTGGTCAGGTCGGGCAATTGATTCGGCGGGACGCGCGAGAGGAACGCCGCGCCGCCGCGTCCTGAGGGGGTGCCGAACTGGTAGAGGTAACCGTCGTTCCCCTTCATGAACGCGCCCATCTGGAAGTTCTCGTTTCCCGGCGTAAACCCCGCTCCCGGAATGGCATCCGGCGAAGCGGTACGAATGGTTGTCGGGAAGATCCCCCAGTTCTGGCCGTTGTCGTTGGACCTGGCGATCGCCGAGTAGTTCGTCGACCATTCGCCGTCGCGGCCCCATTGGCGAATCGACATGTAGCTCATGTACTGGGTCCTGCCCATCGACATCGCCGCGGTCGGGATGATCCCAGTCTCGTGCGCGGCTTTGTGGATGGTGTTGACGACCTGCTTGGAAAGTCCGGGCGCCCACACCGGCGAGCCGGAATACCTGTCGTTCGGCACACCGTCGGCGATGTGAATGCCCTTGGACAGGTCGTGGTCGTTGCTGCGGAACAAGGTGTTGTAGCGCCACTGCTGGCCGTGCACCTTGCAGTAGCCGAAGGTGTCACCGAAGGCCATCAGCACCTGGCGGTTGGCGGGATCACCGTTGTCCCAGGCAATTCCGAGGTCGGTACCGGAGATGCTGAAACGTTGCAGAGTTTTGTTGGGGCCGTTGGGTCCGGTCACCCAGTCGACGAGCGACGTCGGAGCCCCCGCGATCGAAGGAGGCGGCGGTCCCGGCTCGGGCTGCGGCTGGGGCTGTGGCTGCGGTTGCGGAACGGGAGCGGCGTTGGGGCGCAATTGGTTTGCGTTGGGCGGTAGCGGGACGCCGGGCGCGGGCGGATTGGGCCCGGGAGGCAGCACCTCGGCTTGCGGATGCAGCGGTGCGGCGTACTGGCGGCCCGGGGCGGCCGGTTTGAGCAGTGACGAGATCAGTGGCCCCAGCCTCGGTAGTGGCGCCTGGTCATTCGTGTGGGTAGGCCGGCGCCCGGTCGGCGGCTGCACGACCGGCTGGGGCGCGGGCATGGCCGGGGGCGCGGCGGGAGGGTCCACGTTCGCCTCGGGCGCCCCGCACGGTGTGGCGTTTGCAACCGGCGCGGGCCCCACCACGAGGACGAATCCGATAGCGGCCGCCGACGCCATCGATAGCGACACACTTCGCAGAAACGCCGACATGTAGCACCTTTCGAGGGGTAGGACACCGCGTTGACGTCCCTTAGCTGGCTCATGTGACGATAGTGATTGGCGGGGCAAATGTGACCAGTGATGAGCTGATAGGTATTCATCCGTGACCGTGTCGCAACGCGACGGTCCCTGCCCACGCCGCGGTCCGCAGATGATTAGCTCATCACTCATGCGAGCCAGATGAGAAGCGTTAAGGCCTTTGCCGTCGTGGCCGCTAACCGGGTCAAAGGGCGCCCGGCATGGTGCCGAAATGGGCCGCGGTCGGCGTCACCGCCAGGTGGCTGATCGCTCGACCGTCCGGCTGTGTCGCGGTGAGGCGGGCGCCTCGCCACATGCCTCGCGGCAATGGCGCGGCGGTTGGGGGACGCGGCGGGTGGCGACATCGCCAGATTTGCTAGGCGCCCCCGGGAAGCCGGTGGCGGTGCGCGCCTCGGCGCAGGCGGTTGGCGCGTCGGACTCCGTCGGAAGCCGAGCGGCGACGCGAGCCGCCGATCGGTACAAGCGCACCACATTGCCGCAGCTCAGCCTTGCACCGGCACAGTTCTCCGAAGCTCTATTGCACACGCGCGTAACGAAAATCGTCGGCCGCCCGGTGCGCGCCAACGGTGTCGCACAAGCGAACGAGTTAGGGTCCGCATGTTTGTCGACCCCCATCGGTGGCAATGATGCAACAGAGGCGTGTGCGTCGGCCGGCCTGCGCACCCGTCTAGGTCCCGTCGGTTCAGCCCGAGAGCCGACGGGGCCGCCCCTTTTTCTCGGCTCTTGGCCGACCCGCATCGGGTGGCCGATAGCGCTGAACATCCCCGCCGTCCCGGAGTACCGTCGGCGTATGGATGACTCGGCCGGTGTGTGGATTCTCGGTGGTTATCAAAGCGATTTCGCTCGCAACCTCACCAAAGAAGGCCGCGACTTCGCCGCGTTGACCGCCGAGGTCGTCGACGCCACGCTGGCGGCGGCCGGGGTCGATGCGGCCGACATCGAGGTGGTGCACGTCGGCAACGCCTTCGGCGAGATGTTCGCGCGTCAGGGCCACCTCGGGGCGATGCCGGCTACGGTCTGCGACGGCCTCTGGGATACACCGGCTTCACGACACGAGGCGGCGTGCGCCTCCGGCAGCGTGGCGGCGCTCTCGGCGATGGCCGACCTGCGATCGGGCGCCTACGATGCCGCGCTGGTGATGGGCATCGAGTTGGAGAAGACCGTCCCCGGCGACACCGCCGCGCAGCATCTGGGTGCGGCCGCGTGGACCGGGCACGAGGGGGCCGACGCCCGCTACCTATGGCCATCCATGTTCGCGCAAGTGGCCGACGAGTACGACCGGCGGTACGGCCTGGACGACGCGCACCTGCGCGCCATCGCACAGCTGAACTTCACCAACGCACGGCGGAACCCCAACGCTCAAACCCGGGAATGGATCGTCCCCGACCCGATCACCGACGACGACGCGAGCAACCCGATCACCGAAGGCCGGCTTCGTCGATTCGACTGCAGCCAAATGACCGATGGCGGCGCCGGATTGGTACTCGTCAACGACGCGTATCTGCGCGACCATCCCGATGCGCGCGCGATCGCCCGAATCGACGGGTGGGGCCATCGCACCGTCGGGTTGGGTCTGCGACAAAAACTCGACCGCGCCGATGGCGACCCGTACGTCCTGCCCCATGTGCGGGCCGCGGTACTCGACGCGCTGCGCCGCGCCCGGCGCAGCCTCGACGACGTCGACGGATTCGAAGTGCATGACTGCTTCACCCCCAGCGAGTACCTGGCGATCGACCACATTGGGCTGACCGGCCCGGGTGAATCGTGGAAGGCAATCGAGAACGGCGAAATCGAGATCGGCGGCCGCTTGCCGATCAATCCCAGCGGCGGCCTGATCGGCGGCGGACATCCGGTCGGAGCCTCCGGCGTGCGGATGCTGCTTGACGCGGCCAAGCAGGTCAGCGACGACGCCGGCGAATACCAGGTCGATGACGCCCAAACTTTCGGCACGCTGAACTTCGGCGGCAGCACCGCCACCACAGTGAGTTTCGTCGTCAGCGGCACCGGAGGCGAGTGAGAATGGATGTTGAGATCGTCGGCAAGTTCCTTTCCACGCTGCCTGAGGACGACGAGCATCCCTACCGGACCGGACCGTGGCGGCCCCAGACCACCGAGTGGGACGCCGACGACGTCCGCGCTGTCGAGGGCGAAATCCCCCGCGATCTGGACGGCGTCTACCTGCGCAACACCGAGAACCCGCTCCATCCGGCGCTGAAGACCTATCATCCGTTCGACGGCGACGGCATGGTGCACGTGGTCGGCTTCCGTGACGGAAAGGCGTTCTACCGCAACCGTTTTATCCGCACGGACGGGTTTCTGGCCGAGAACGAGGCCGGTGAGCCGCTGTGGCCGGGTCTGGCCGAGCCCGTGCAACTGGCGCGGCGCGAACAAGGGTGGGGCGCACGTACCAAGATGAAGGACGCGTCGAGCACCGACGTCATCGTCCACCGCGGGATCGCGCTGACCAGTTTCTACCAGTGCGGCGACCTGTACCGGATCGATCCGTATTCGGCCGCCACGCTGGGCAAGGAGTCCTGGAGCGGCGGCTTCCCCGTCGAGTGGGGTGTGTCCGCACATCCCAAGGTAGACAACAGAACCGGTGAACTGCTGTTCTTCAACTACAGCAAGCAAGAGCCGTACATGCATTACGGCGTGGTCGACGAACACAACCAGCTGGCGCACTACGTCGACATCCCGCTGCCCGGTCCGCGTCTGCCCCACGACATGGCGTTTACCGAGAACTACGCCATCCTCAACGATTTCCCGCTGTTCTGGGATCCCCAGCTGCTCGAGCACGACGTGCACCTGCCGCGCTTCTACCCCGACATCCCGTCGCGGTTCGCGGTGATCCCGCGCCGCGGCGGCACCGCAGACATTCGCTGGTTCGAGGCCGACCCCACCTTCGTGCTGCACTTCACCAACGCCTACGAGGACGGCGACGAGATCGTGCTCGACGGCTTCTTCGAGGGCGATCCGTCCCCGCTCGATACCGGCGGGACGAAGTGGGAGAAGCTGTTTCGCTTCCTCGCCCTCGATCGCCTGCAGGCACGGCTGCACCGGTGGCGGTTCAATCTGGTCACCGGGGCGGTACGAGAAGAGCGGCTTTCGGAGTCCATCACCGAATTCGGCACCATCAATCCCGAATGCGCCGGCGGCGACTACCGCTACACCTACGCCGCCACCGGCAGGCCAGGCTGGTTCTTGTTCGACGGCCTGGTTAAACACGACCTGCGCGCCGGAACCGAGGAGGTGTTCTCGTTCGGTGAGGGCGTCTACGGCAGTGAGACCGCGATGGCGCCACGCGTGGGCGCCGTCGGTGAGGACGACGGCTACCTGGTCACCCTCACCACCGACATGAACACCGACGCCTCCTACTGTCTGGTCTTCGACGCGTCCCGCGTCGGTGACGGCCCGGTCTGCAAACTTCAACTGCCCGAACGTATTTCCAGTGGGACCCACTCCACCTGGGCGCCCGGTGCGCAATTGCGGTGCTGGGACACCTCCGACTCGGCCGCTGCCGCGATCGGACTGTGATGCGCACCGGCAGGCACCGCCACACACACTGGCCACTGCAACTCGCGCCGATCGGCGCCATCCGTTTCGCGCGCCGCTCCGCACATTTCGCTGAAACCGTGCAGTTTTACCGCGATCTGGTCGGCCTGCCGCTCTACGAGACCTTCGGGGACAGCTACGGAAGCAACGGCGCAATCTTCGGGTTGCCCAGCTGGAACCTCACCATGGAAATCGTCGAGGCCAGCGACGACGTCGCGGTGGACCCCCACGAACAGCTGTGTCTGTACTTTCCCGACCAGCAGGCGCAGCAAGCCGCCCTCGCGCGCCTGCGCGACGCCGGCGTCGAGCCCGTCGAGCAGCACCCGTACTGGGCGGCGACAGGGGCGGCCACCTTCCGCGACCCGGACGGACGCGAAATCGTGTTCGCGCCCTTCGTATTCGGTGTCAACGAGCCCGAGAGCAGCGGCGCCTCGGGACAGCACGAATTCCCACCCGCCTGAAAGTCAGCGACCGGGCCGGCGGGAAGCCAAGGCGGCGATGACGGCCACCAGCGAGCAGCCGACCGCACCGACGGCCGCGCCCGCGCCGACGTACAGCCCGTATTCGGCCGACACCGGCGGATTGACATTGAGCTTGTAGTACCAGACCGTCAGCGCCACGATCAGCAACGAAATCAGCAGTGCGGCAACCGAAGCGAGCCTCACCGATAAACCACGACCCATCA
Source organism: Mycobacterium sp. NGS17 (assembly GCF_059813205.1). NCBI lineage: Bacteria > Bacillati > Actinomycetota > Actinomycetes > Mycobacteriales > Mycobacteriaceae > Mycobacterium > Mycobacterium sp. NGS17. Next base: position 66,398 of record NZ_JCALED010000006.1, read on the forward strand.
TGGCGCCGACCACCAACAGCGTCGAGGCCAACAGAACGATCAGCTGACCCGCGCCGAACCCCCGCGGCAGCTCCAAGTTGCCGTGGGCGCCGCCGATGGCGTTGGCCCAGCCCCCGCCGTTCACCCGCGTCCGCAGCCACGGCAGCCATGCGCTGGCCGACACCATGACGGCGAAAAGGGCCACCAGCCAACCGGGACGCAGTCGGCGAGTCATGCTAGCGAGACTAACGGACTACGGGGCCGGCTCCCGTGAGCGAGCGTCCCGCTAGCGTGGCGCAACTCGCCGACGGCCACGCCGGCGTGACGCTGCCGTCCAGAGACGCTAGGCCTGCAGCGAGGACAAGTTGAAGATCGCACCCGTCGGATCGCTGGCGGCGGCCAGCCGTCCGTACGGGGTGTCCTCGGCGTCGCGCACCACCGCGCCGCCGTTGTCGGCGATGACCCGCAGTGTCTTGTCGACGTCCTCGGCACCGAAGAAGATCACCCAGTTCGGCGGGATCTCCTCCGGCAAGAAGGCGCCGTCCATCACGCCGAGCAATTGCTCGTCACCGAATCGTGCCGTGCTGTAACGGAATTCGTCGGTGTCGGACACAGTCTCGGTCTGCCATCCGAGAACCTCGCGGTAGAAGTCGAGGGCCGCGTCGTAGCCGCGTGTGGTCAGCTGGTGCCACACCGGGGCGCCCGAGGCCCCGATGAGCTCGAAGCCGCGGTGTTCCAGCGGCTGCCACAGCCCGAAGACGGCGCCGGCGGGGTCGGTCGCGACGGCCATGTGGCCCTTGGCGGGCACCTCGATCGCCATGCACACCGCACCACCGGCCCCGGTCACGGCCGCGATTGTGGTGTCGATCTCTGCGGTGTGGAAGTAGGTGGCCCAGCGGTCGGGCGACTCGGCTTCCGGCCGATTGGCCATGATGCCGGCCACCGGGTGACCGTCCTTGGCGGCGTTGACGTAGCCGTGGTACTCGGATCCGGCGGACTCGAACGTCCAGCCGAAGACCAGGCCGTAGAACTCCTGGGCGCGGCCGACGTCGGATGTGGTCAGATCGATCCAGCATGGAGCGCCCAGCGGGGCGCAGTCACGGATAGGCACGGTGACCTCCTGATGGTGTCCTGGCCCGAAGGAAAGGGCTTCACACTATCGACTGCCGCCGCGCCCGAAACTCATCGCCGGCGATCAGCGATGAGCCGCACCGTCTCCGTTGGTGCTCGGGTCGGCCCGGGTGAACACCGTGACGAAGTTCTCCAGCGATTGGTTGATGTCGCTGCGCAGGGCGGCGGCGACGATCATGCCGATGGGGCCGAACAGCGCCGGGCCGCCGAGGTGCACGTCGAAGCTGACGACCGACCCGTCGTCCTTGGGTGCGATCTTGGCCATCAGCTTGACCTTGACCCCACCGACGCCGTCGCCGTTGAGCGTCATGCCCTCGGGCGGCTTGTAGCGCACGACCGTCCATTTGATCCGGCTGTACATGCCCTTGACCTCGACGATCGACTCGACGACCGTGCCCTTTTCGATCTCGTCGGGCAGGATGCTGCGCCACACCCGGTGGATGGTCAGCCAGTCCTTGTACCGGGACAGGTCGGAGGCGTGCTGCCAGGCCACCTCGGGTGGCAGCGGGACATCGATGGATCCGGAGAGCTTCGCCATCGCTCAGTTCTGCTGGTCGCCGGTGTCCGCAGCGCCGGTGGCCTTCTTGGCCTGCTCCTGCACCTGGTGGATGGTGTCGGTGTACTTGCCCTGCGTCTTGTCGTCGACGAACTCGCCGGCCTTGTCGATTGCCATCTCGACCTTGTCGGCGTTCTGCGACAACAGGTCCTTTGCCTTGTCCAGGAATCCCATGCAGCCTCCCTTTTCCCCGGCATCGTACTTGGCCGGCGAGGGCCCGCTGCGGGTGAGTTCGGCGCGCTCAGCGCCACAGCCGCGGCCGCACGCCCAGCACTTTGGCGCGGATCCACCAGGTGGCCTCGATCGCGGCGGCGCCCAGCACGCCGATGCCCACCGCCGTCGACGTCACCGCGACGTTGGACGGGTCGAGCAGGAACTCCTTGCGTGCCAACGGCAGGCTGAAAATCACGACATAGGCCAGACCAGAAGCGATCACCAGCGCCACCCGCCACCACTGATACGGCCGGGCCACCACCGCCAGCACCCACAACGCCGTCATCAGCAGCGTGATCAGGGCAGCCGTGGACGCCTGATCCTGTTGGACGAAGCTGGCGTGACGCCCGTGATACGCCAGCAGGTAGGAGGCGAACGTCGCGCTGCCGACGATCAGTCCGCAGGGCAGCGCGGACGTGAGGACCCGGCGCACGAAGCCCGGGTGGGCGCGTTCGTTGTTGGGCGCCAGCGACAGGATGAACGACGGTATGCCGATGGTGAACCAGGCCGCGATGGTGACATGGATGGGCTGGAACGGATACAGCAGCGGGTCGGCCCCCAGCGGTTTGGCCAGCAGACATTCGACGCCCACCAGGAACGCCAGCAGGACCGAGTACACCGTTTTGGTCAAGAACAGGTTGGCGACGCGTTCGATGTTGCCGATCACCCGACGGCCCTCGCCCACGACGTAAGGCAGCGTCGCGAATCTGTTGTCCAGCAAGACGATCTGCGCCACGGCGCGCGCTGCCGGGCTGCCGGCGCCCATCGCGACACCGATGTCGGCATCCTTGAGGGCCAGCACGTCGTTGACGCCGTCGCCCGTCATCGCGACGGTGTGCCCGTGCGATTGCAGAGCGTGCACCATGGCGCGCTTCTGGTCCGGCCGCACCCTGCCGAAGGCGGTGTGGGTGTCCAGCGCGTCGGCCAAATGTGCAGGTTCCGAGGGCAATTGGCGCGCGTCCATCGCCTCGCCGCGCAGCCCGAGCTCTCCGGCGACGGCGCCCACCGAGACCGCGTTGTCCCCGGACAGCACCTTGACCGAAACGCCTTGTTCGGCAAAGTAATCCAGAGTCTCGCGCGCGTCCGGGCGCACCTTCTGTTCGAGGACCACCAGCGCGACCGGGGTGACGCGGCCCGGCGCGTCGGGATGGTCGACGGCGACGTCACCCGCGCCGACCAGCAGGACCCGCAGCCCCCGCGCGCCGATCCGCTCGGCCTGTTCGGCCGCCGCCGAGGCCGGCTCGAGCAACACGTCCGGAGCCCCCATCACCCAGTTCCCGTGCCCGTCGAAAGAAACACCGCTCCATTTGGTGGCCGACTTGAAAGGTGCTGTCGCCGTGGCGGTCCAGCCGGGGGGCTGGTGATAGGTCTCGGCGATGGCCCGCATGCTCGCGTTGGGTCGCGGATCGGCGGCGGCCAGCGAGGCCAGCACATCGGCAATCCCATTCGCCGCGGGGTCGAGTTCGTCCACGGTTGCCACCCGCATGCCGCTCTCGGTCAGGGTGCCCGTCTTGTCCGCGCAGACCACGTCGACGCGCGCGAGTCCCTCGATGGCGGGCAACTCCTGAACCAGGCACCGGCGCTGACCGAGCCGCACGACCCCGACCGCGAACGCGACCGACGTCAACAGGACCAGCCCTTCGGGGACCATGGGCACCAGTGCGCCGACCGTGCGCAGCACGGCCTGCCGCCAGTCCGCGCGCGTGGTGAACAGCTGGGTGTAGATGGTCAGCAGTCCGGCGGGCACCAATAGGTAGGTGATGAATTGCAGGATGCGGTTAATGCCGTTGCGCAGTTCGGATTTCACGAGGGTGAACTTGCTGGCCTCCTCGGCGAGCTTGGTCGCGTAGGCGTCCGGGCCGACCTTGGTGGCGCGGTACGCGCCGCTGCCCGCGACGACGAAGCTGCCCGACATCACCGCGTCGCCGACGGCCTTGGCGATCGGGTCGGCCTCCCCCGTGAGCAGCGACTCGTCCACTTCCAGGTTCGCCTCCTCGACGACCTCGCCGTCGACGACCACCTGATCTCCGGGGCCCAGCTCGATGATGTCGTCGAGTACCACTTCACCGGGCGGCACCGCCCTGGTCCCGGATTGCCTGCGCACCAAGGGTTTCGCCTGCCCCACGATGGCGAGCTTGTCCAGCGTCTGCTTGGCCCGGATCTCTTGCACCATGCCGACGACGCTGTTGGCGATGATCAGCAGCCCGAACATCCCGTTGATCAGCGAACCGGTCGCGAGCACGATCAGCAGCAACACTCCCAGGATCGCGTTGATCCGGGTGAACACGTTGGCCCGGACGATGTCGGTGATGCTGCGTGTGGCGCGTTCCCGTACCGCGTTGCTCTTGGCGTCGGCCACCCGCTGGGCCACTTCGGCGTCGGTGAGGCCAGAGGCGTGAGTCATCGCGTGAAGGTTCCCAGCTTGTCCGAGTCGTAGTACTCCAAGTTCAGCGTATGGTCGCCGAAAACGGCCTTGGAAACCGTTCCGGGTGGGGCGTTTTCGTCGGTCAACGTGAAGGTGAAGGTGTCGCCGTCCCAGTGGGTGAGGGTGGCCGTCCGGTTTGTCGGACCCATCCGCAGTTGCAGCGCGCCGTCGTGCTGGGTCACTACGGCCGGTCCCCAGTAGTCGCTGGCGTAGCTGCCGGCGTAGTCACCGAGCGGCCTGGCCGGGGCGGGGTTGGTCGGGGGTTGCCGGCCGACCAGCGAGCCGAGCGGGTTGTTCAGCCAGCCGATCGCCTTCTTGTACAAGGGCGCCCAGTCCTGACGGATCTGACCGTACTGAACCAGATCCATGAACTGGGCGGTGAGCGTTTCGGGGATGCCGTAGGGCGCGGCGTTCGTCAGCGCGATGATGCCCAGATCCTCGGAAGGCAGCACCACGAAGTTGGTGGCCGCTCCCAAATCGAAAGCGCCGGAGTGACTGTACTCGGTGCGTCCCGACGAATCGACCGAGGAGTTGAAGCCGTATCCGTAAAACCCGGTGCGCGCCTGCGGCGTCTTGGCGGGTGATGACACCATCTGCGGGCTGGTGGCGGGCAGGAGGGCCTCCGGCGACGCGACCCGGTGACCGTCGTAGGTTCCGTTGCCCAGCAACATCAATAGCCAGCGCGCCATGTCGTTCACCGATGAGCTCACGCCGCCAGCCGGCGACTGGGGATCCGGGTCGCGCTGGAAGCGGGCCTGCCACCTGTCGTCGATCTTGATGTGGTTGACGGCGTGGTTGGGCCGGGCGATGAAGTCGGCGAACCGCGAACTCGTCGACGCCATGCCCAGCGGGCGGTAGAGCACCTCGTCGGACAGCTCCTCCCATGGCTTGCCCGCCGCGGCCGCCACCGCCTCGGCACCGGCGGTGATCCCATAGTTGGTGTAGGCGTAGCTGATTCGAAACGGGTCCAGCGGCAGGTACTTGAGCCGCTCCAGCGTTTGCCGGCGGTCGTAGCCCAGGTCTTCCAGCTCGTCACCCGCGTGGTCCGGCAACCCGGAGCGATGCGCATACAAATCGCCGATGGTCACATGACTGGTGACGTAGGGATCATTCAGCGTGAACCACGGCAACTTGGACGCGACGGGCGTGTCCCACCCGACGACGTTGTCGCTGACCTCGTGCGCGATCACCGTCGCGCCCACCGATTTCGACACCGAGGCCAGCTGGAAGACGGTGTCGGCGTCCACCTTGTTGTCCTGACCTTGCCCTCGGCTCACATCTTTTAGGCCAAAGCCTTTGGCGTACAACACCTTTCCGCCGTGAACGACGGCTACGGCCATCCCCGGGATGCCGGTGCTTTTCATCAAGTCGCCGACCAGCCCGTCCAGCTTCGCCGCGGCATCGTCCACGCGGCCGGCGGGGATCGCCACGCCGGAAACCTGGTTGGGCGGGACGTCAGACAACGTGGACGGCGACCCGGCGGTCGGCTGCGCGGAGCCGCAACCCGTCAACCCGAGCAGCGCCGCGGTGAGGCCGGCCCCGGCCGCGCGTTTGATCATGCGCGAACCCTACGCGCGTGCGCGCCGGGGCGATCTACAGCCGCCACCACGGGGCGGATTCCTCCGGCGCCGCGGGATCGATGCGTTGACCCGGCAGCGGCACCGCCACCTTCACCCGCTCCGGCGCGGCGGCGGTGAGCAGGCGCTCAACCGGTTCGGCCCACGGGTGCGGGGCCAATCGGAAAGTGCCCCAATGGATCGGCACCAACAGTCCGCCGTCGGTGACGTCCAGATGCGCCCGCACCGCCTCCTCGGGGTTCATGTGCACGTCGGGCCACGCCGTGTTGTAGGCCCCGATGGGCAGCAGAGTCAGGTCGAACGGCCCGTGATCGGCGCCGATCTGCTCGAAACTCTTGGTGTAGCCGGTGTCGCCGCCGAAGTAGGCGCGATGCTTGGGGCCGACGAACGCCCACGACGCCCACAGCGTCGTATTGCGGTCCAGAAAGCGTCCCGAGAAGTGCCGCGCCGGTACGCATACCACCTCCAGCTCGTCGACCTTGGCGCTCTGATGCCAGTCGAGCTCGACGATGCGCGGCTCCGGTACCCCCCACCGGCGCAAGTGGGCCCCGATGCCGAGCGGCACGAAGAACGGTGCCCGCTGAGTGCGGGCCAGCGCCCTGACCGTGTCGATGTCCAGGTGGTCGTAATGGTCGTGGCTGATCACCACCGCGTCGACGGCGGGCAGCGCCTCGAGCGGAAGCGGCGGCGGATGCAGCCGCTGCGGGCCCACGACGTCCGACGGCGAACACCGGTCGCTCCACACCGGATCGGTGAGCACCCGGTAGCCGTCGATCTCCAGCAACGCCGTGGAATGGCCGAACCAGCTGACGGCCAGCCGGCCCGGGCCGGCGTCGAGGATCCCCGGCGAGGCCAGCGGGATCGGCCCCTTCGGACGGCTGCCGCCCCGGTTGCCGATCAGCTCCCACGCGATGAGCCGCAATTGCTCGCGGTCCATCTTGATTTCGGAGGCGGGCTCGACGTTGACGAAAACACCGTCACGGTAGTGCGGCGACCCGGCGGCCGCCTCGGCGATCGATGCCGGGTGGGCGCCGAGCGCGTCCGGCGCGCCGTGCAACGCTCGCACCAGCCAACCACCGGCCGCCAGCGACGCCGTACCGGCGACCAGCCGTAGCGTCCCGCGCATAGTCGTCAGGCCCCCTGGAACTTCGGCGGCCGCTTCTCGATCCGGGCGACCTGGGCCTCGACGACGTCTTGGCTGCCCCAGGCCTTGTCGAACAGTTCCTTGTGCACCGGCCCGGGCTCTTCGATGGCACCGTCGTCATTGAGCACCCGCTTGGCGTGCTGGATCGCCAGCGGTGCCAGACCGGCGATCTCGGCGGCCCAGGCCTGGGCGTCGGCGAGCGTCCCGATGCGGTTGGCCATCCCGGTCTGCAGCGCCACGTCGGCGGTCAGCTTTTCGGCCGTGAGCAGCATCGCCCGGGCCCGGCCGTGACCGACGAGCGACGATAGTCGCCGAATGCTCCAGTTATCCAGGGCCAGGCCGTATTTCGAGGTCGGGAACTGAAAGAACGCGTCGGGTGCGACGACCCGCAGATCGCATTGCATGGCCAGCTGCAGGCCGGCACCGATGGCCGGGCCGTTGATGGCCCCGATCACGGGGATCAGCGTGGCATCGAGCACCCTGTGCAGCTCGACGAGCCGGTCGGGGTAGTCGGCCGCGAAGGCGTCACCGCTCAGGTCCGCGCCGGCGCAGAACACCGTGCCCTGACCCGTCAGCACGATTGCGCGGGTGGAGCCGTCGCCGGCCTTCAGCACGGCCTCGCGCAGCTCTTCGACCAGCTGGGAGTTCAACGCGTTGCGGCGCTCGGGACGCTGCAGCTCGATCGTCATAACGGCCTCGGCCTGGGTAACACCGATCATGGCAGCCACCCTATATAGCCTCGTCTCGTGAGTCGTATCACGGCTGCTCAACTCCGCGATGCGGTGCTGGACGAGAATTCCTTCGTCCGCTGGGACGGTGAACCGCTCGACGTGCCGGTCGGCCCGTCCTACGCCCAGGAGCTCGCCGACGCCCGGGCCGCGACGGGCCTGGACGAATCGGTGCTCACCGGCGAGGGACGCGTCTTCGGCCGGCGGGTCGCGGTGGTGGTCTCCGAATTCGGCTTCCTGGGCGGGTCGATCGGGGTCGCCGCGGCCGAGCGGATCACCGCAGCGGTGCAGCGGGCGACGGCCGAGGGGTTGCCGCTGCTGGCCTCTCCGAGCTCCGGTGGCACCCGCATGCAGGAGGGCACGGTCGCGTTCCTGCAGATGGTGAAGATCGCCGCGGCGGTCCGGCTGCACAGGCAAGCGCACCTGCCCTACCTGGTCTATCTGCGCAATCCGACCACCGGCGGGGTGTTCGCGTCCTGGGGGTCGCTGGGCCATGTGACGGTCGCCGAACCGGGCGCGTTGATCGGCTTTCTCGGCCCGCGGGTGTATGAGCTCCTGTACGGCGAACCCTTTCCCGAGGGCGTGCAGACCGCGGAGAACCTGCAGCGGCACGGCGTGATCGATGGCGTCGTGCGGCTCGAGGAGCTGCGCCGCACGCTGGACCGTGCGATGACCGTGATCGTCGACGCTCCCGGGCCGCTGCCCGCGCCGGCGCCGGCCGAACCGACGCCCGACGTCGCGGCCTGGGACTCGGTGGTGGCGTCGCGACGGCCCGACCGGCCGGGGGTGGGCCTGTTGCTGCGGCACGGCGCCACCGATCGGGTGCTGCTGTCGGGGACCGGCCAGGGAGAGGCGGCGACCACGCTGCTGGCGCTGGCCCGGTTCGCCGGCCAGCCCGTGGTGGTGCTGGGCCAGCAGCGGCTGACGGGCGGCTTCGAAAAAGGTGGGGTGGGGCCCGCCTCGCTGCGCGAAGCCCGGCGCGGCATGGCGCTGGCTGCCGAGTTGCGCCTGCCGCTGGTGCTGGCGATCGATACCGCGGGGCCGGCGCTGTCGGCCGAAGCCGAACAGGGCGGGCTGGCCGGGCAGATCGCGCAATGCCTGGCCGAGTTGGTGACGCTGGAAACCCCGACGGTGTCGGTGCTGCTGGGCCAGGGTAGCGGCGGGCCCGCGCTGGCGATGGTGCCGGCCGATCGGGTGCTCGCCGCGTTGCACGGCTGGCTGGCCCCGCTTCCGCCGGAGGGCGCCAGCGCGATCGTGTTCCGCGACACCGAGCACGCTGCCGAACTTGCTGCGGCCCAAGGCATCCGGTCGGCCGATCTACTGAAGTCGGGAGTCGTCGACGCCGTCGTGCCGGAGTATCCCGACGCCGCCGACGAGCCGGTCGAGTTCGCGCGGCGATTGGCGCGGGCCATCGCCGCCGAGGTACATGCGCTGCGCGAGCTCCCCGCCGCCGAGCGGCTCGCCGCCCGGTTGCGGCGCTACCGCAACATCGGTTTGCCCGGCGCGTAGACCCGCGAGCAGACGCAAATGTCCCGTTTTCCTCGGCGTGTCGGGTGCTTTTGCGACTGCTCGGCCGCAAGGTCGCGCCTCCCACAGCCATAGTCGACAATCAGGCAAAATGGGCGGCATGGACACAGGCGCTAGCTCACCGCGGGTCTTGGTCGTCGACGACGATTCAGATGTGCTCGCGTCGCTCGAACGCGGTCTGCGGCTGTCCGGATTCGAGGTGTCGACCGCGGTCGACGGCGCCGAGGCGTTGCGCAGCGCCACCGAGACGCGCCCGGACGCGATCGTGCTCGACATCAACATGCCGGTGCTGGACGGCGTCAGCGTCGTCACGGCGCTGCGCGCCATGGACAACGACGTCCCGGTCTGCGTCCTGTCGGCGCGCAGCTCGGTCGACGATCGGGTGGCGGGCCTCGAGGCCGGAGCCGACGACTACCTGGTCAAACCCTTCGTGCTCGCCGAGCTGGTCGCGCGGGTCAAGGCGTTGCTGCGCCGCCGCGGCGCCACCGCCACGTCCTCGTCGGAAACCATCACGGTCGGGCCGCTAGAAGTCGACATCCCTGGACGGCGTGCCCGGGTCAACGGCGTCGACGTCGACCTGACCAAGCGGGAATTCGACCTGCTGGCGGTGCTGGCCGAACACAAGACTGCGGTGTTGTCCCGCGCGCAACTGCTCGAGCTGGTGTGGGGTTACGACTTCGCCGCCGACACCAACGTCGTCGACGTCTTCATCGGGTATCTGCGCCGCAAGCTGGAGGCGAACGGTGGTCCCCGGCTGCTGCACACCGTCCGCGGAGTGGGATTCGTACTGCGCATGCAGTAAGCAGGTCGACCGGCAATGAACTTTCTGTCCCGGATTGCGACCCGTACGCCATCGCTACGGGCGCGGGTCGCTGTCGCGACGGCCATCGGCACCGCCATCGTGGTGGTCATCGCGGGCGCCGTCGTGTGGTTCGGTATCACCAGCGCCTGGAAGGAACGACTCGATCGCCGCCTGGACGAGGCGGCGGGCTTCGCCATCCCCTTCCTGCCGCGTGGACTCGCCGACATCCCGCGCACCCCCAACGACCAGGACACCGTCATCACGGTCCGGCGCGAGGGTCAGGTCATGTCCAACTCGGACGTCACGCTGCCGCCGCTGGATGTCGGGTATGCCGACACGTACATCAACGGGGTGCGCTACCGGGTTCGCACCCTGGAGGTCCGCACGCCGCAGCCTGCGACGGTGGCGGTGGGTGCGACGTACGACGACACGATCGCCCAGACCAACAACCTGCATCGCCGGGTCATCCTGATCTGTGCGCTCTCCATCGGTGCGGCGGCGGTATTCGCTTGGCTCCTGGCGGCTTTCGCGGTACGACCGTTCAAACGCCTTGCCCAGCAAGCCCGTTCGATCGACGCCGACGAGCGCCCACAGGTAGCGGTGCGCGGCGCCAGCGAGGCCGTCGAGATCGCCGAAGCCATGCGCGGCATGCTGCAACGCATCTGGACCGAACAGGACCGGACCAAGGATGCGCTCGCGTCGGCCCGCGACTTCGCCGCCGTGTCCTCGCACGAACTGCGCACTCCGTTGACCGCGATGCGTACCAACCTCGAAGTGCTGTCCACCCTCGACATGCCCGACGAACAGCGCAAAGAGGTGCTGGGCGACGTCGTACGCACCCAGTCGCGGATCGAGGCCACCTTGACCGCCCTCGAACGGTTGGCCCAGGGCGAATTGTCGACGGCTGACGATCACGTGCCCGTCGACATCACCGAGCTGCTCGACCGCGCGGCCCATGACGCCACCCGGATTTATCCGGGGGTCGACGTTTCGCTCGTGCCGTCACCCACCTGCATCATCGTCGGGTTACCGGCCGGGTTGCGGCTCACCGTCGACAACGCGATCGCCAACGCCGTCAAGCATGGCGGCGCCACCAAGGTCCAGCTCTCGGCGGTCAGCTCGCGCGCCGGCGTCGAGATCGCCATCGACGACAACGGCAGCGGCGTGCCCGAGGACGAGCGCCAGGTGGTGTTCGATCGGTTTTCTCGTGGCTCGACGGCCTCCCATTCCGGGTCGGGCCTGGGGTTGGCACTGGTTGCCCAGCAGGCCCAGCTGCACCGGGGAACGGCGGCACTGGAGAGCAGCCCGTTGGGTGGGGCGCGGCTGGTGCTGCGGCTCCCGGGCCCCAGCTAGCGCTCCATCGCCGCCGCGGGTCGGCGGGGCCGTCCACTAGCTGGCGAGTCGGGCACACTGGAGTGATGGCCAACGGCAGTAAACCGACCGACAACGACACGCTGGCAGTGATTCGCGACCTGGTCGCCGAGGAGAAGGCGCTGCGGGCCCAGCTGCAGCGCGGGGACATCGACACGTCCGAAGAGCATGACCGCCTCCGGCGGGTCGAGGTGGAACTCGACCAGTGCTGGGACCTGCTGCGGCAGCGCCGGGCCCTACGTGAGACCGGCGGCGACCCTCGGGAGGCGGAGGTGCGCCCGCCCGACGAGGTCGAGGGCTACCTGAGCTGAGCGGCCACCCGAGCCAAGTCGACGCCGTCGTCATCGGAGGCGGCCACAACGGCCTCGTGGCGGCCGCCTACCTGGCCCGCGCGGGCCTGCGGGTTCGCCTGCTGGAACGGCTCGACCACACCGGCGGCGCGGCGGTCTCGGCGCACGCCTTCGATGGTGTCGGCGTTCGGGTATCGCGCTACTCCTACCTGGTCAGCCTGCTGCCCGCGCGGATCGTCCAGGATCTGGGCGCCGGCGTGCGGTTGGCCCGGCGGCCGTTTTCGTCCTACACACCCGATCCCGCGACCCGCGGCCGCAGCGGGCTGCTGATCGGGTCGGACGGTGACACCTTCGCCGGCATCGGGGCCGCGGGCGATGCGCGAGGGTTCGCCGACTTCTATCAACGCTGCCGGTTGGTCACCGAACGCCTGTGGCCGACATTGCTCGAGCCGCTGCGCACCCGCGAGGGCGTCCGCCGGCAGGTGATGCGAGGCGCCGATCGCCGCGCGGCGCGCGCGTGGCACGCGATGATCGAGGAGCCGATCGGACACGCGATCGCCGACGCGGTGCGCAACGACGTGGTGCGCGGGGTGATCGCGACCGACGCGCTGATCGGCACGTTCGCCCGCCTCGACGACCCTTCGCTGGCGCAGAACGTCTGCTTTCTGTATCACGTGCTCGGCGGCGGCACCGGCGACTGGGACGTCCCGATCGGCGGCATGGGCGCGGTCACCACGGCCCTGGCCGCGGCGGCAGAGGGCTATGGCGCCGAAATCACCACCGGCGCAGAGGTTTACGCCGTCGATCCCAGCGGCGAGGTGAGATATCGCACCGGCGACGAAGAGCATCGGATCCGGGCGCGGTTCGTTCTCGCCGGCGTCACACCGACAGTCCTGGCCGGGCTTGTCGGCGACCGACCGCCGCCCCCGCCCCAGGGCGCGCAGGTCAAGGTCAACATGGTGCTGCGCAGGCTGCCCCGGCTGCTCGACGAGAAGGTGAGACCCGAGCACGCTTTCGCCGGGACCTTCCACGTCAACGAAACCTGGACCCAGCTCGACGCCGCGTATTCGCAAGCGGCGACCGGGCACATCCCCAATCCGCTGCCCTGCGAGGCCTATTGCCACTCGCTGGCCGACCCGAGCATCCTCTCGGCCGGCCTGCGCGACTCGGGCGCGCATACGATGACGGTGTTCGGCTTGCATACGCCGCACTCGCTGTTCGACGGCACCTACTCCGGCGCCCTGCGCGACCGGCTGACCGACGCCGTACTGGCGTCATTGAATTCCGTTCTGGCCGAACCGGTTCAAGAGGTTCTGCTGAGCGACGCGCGCGGCCGGCCCTGCATCGAGACGACGACCACGCTGGACTTGCACCGCACCCTGAGGATGACGGCGGGCAACATCTTCCACGGCGGCCTGTCGTGGCCGTTCGCCGAAGACGACGACCCGCTGGACACCCCCGCGCGGCAATGGGGTGTGGCCACCGCGCACGAACGGATCATGCTGTGCGGCTCCGGCGCACGCCGGGGCGGGGCGGTGTCGGGCATCGGCGGCCACAACGCCGCGATGGCGGTGCTGGCCTCGCTCACATCGCGAATGTGATTGCCGCGCTTGCGGATCCGCTTACTTGCGCGCGTCGATGGTGACGTAGTCGCGCTCGGTGTAACCGGTGTAGATCTGGCGCGGCCGCCCGATCTTGCTGTCGCCCTCGTCGTGCATCTCGCGCCAGTGCGCGATCCACCCCGGCAGCCGCCCCAGCGCGAACAGGACGGTGAACATCCGGGTCGGGAAACCCAGCGCCCGGTAGATCAGGCCGGTGTAGAAGTCGACGTTCGGGTAGAGCTTGCGCTCGACGAAGTAATCGTCGGTGAGCGCCGCCTCTTCGAGCTCCTTGGCGATGCTCAGCAGGTCGTCGTCGCCGCCCAGCTTGGCCAGGATCTTGTCTGCCTGCTCCTTGACGATGCGCGCGCGGGGGTCGTAGTTCTTGTAGACCCGGTGACCGAAGCCCATCAGCTTCACGCCTTCTTCGCGGTTCTTGACCTTGCGCACGAATTCGCTGACGTCGTCGTCGCTTTGGCGGATCTTCTCGAGCATCTCGAGCACCGCCTGGTTGGCGCCGCCATGCAGCGGCCCCCACAACGCGTTGATGCCACCGGAGATGGAGGTGAACAGGTTGGCCTGCGACGACCCCACCAGCCGGACCGTCGAGGTCGAACAGTTCTGCTCGTGGTCGGCGTGCAGGATGAGCAGCATGTCCAGCGCCCGAACGATTTCGGGATCCGCCTGATAGGGCTCCGCGGGCAGGCCGAACGTCATCCGCAGGAAGTTCTCCACCAGCGACAGCGAGTTGTCCGGGTAAAGGAAGGGCTGGCCGACCGACTTCTTGTAGGCATAGGCCGCGATGGTCGGCAGCTTGGCGAGCAACCTGATCGTCGACAGCTCGACGTCCTCGCTGTCCATCGGGTCGAGCGAATCGGGGTAGTAGGCCGAGAGCGCGTTGACGGCACTGGACAACACCGGCATCGGGTGCGCGTTGCGCGGGAAGCCGTCGAAGAACCGCTTGAGATCCTCGTGCAGCATGGTGTGCAGCTGGATCTGCTTGGTGAAGTCGGCCAGCTGCTCCTTGCTGGGCAGCTCGCCATAAATCAAGAGGTAGCTCACCTCGATGAAGGTCGACTTCTCGGCGAGCTGCTCGATCGGGATGCCGCGGTAGCGCAGGATGCCCGCGTCGCCGTCGATGTAGGTGATGGAACTCTTGCACGCGGCGGTGTTGACGAAGCCGTTGTCGAACGTGGTGTAGCCGGTCTTGGACAACAGCGAGCCCAGCGCGATGCCGTCAGCACCCTCGGTGGCCTTGACGATCTGCAGGTCGGTGTCGCCGCCCGGGTACTTCAAAGTGGCGGTGTCGTCGGTGTCTGCCACGAGAACCCCTTTGCGCTCTGGCTGAATGGCTGCTGACTTGGTGCTTACTGCAAAAGTAGTCGTTATGAGGATAAGACGCCTGCCCGGGGTCGAGTCTGCTGGTCACGCAGGCAATCGATTCCCGTACGACGCGGTCAGGGCTGCAGGCGCTCCACCCGGTCGCCGATGATGCGGATGCGGTTGTGCAATCGGTTTTCCCGGCCCTGCCAGAACTCAACCAGCTCCGGGGCAATGAGATAGCCACCCCAGCCCGGCGGGACCGGGACGTGCTCGCGGTCGGCGAAGCGGGCGGTCACCTCGCTCAGCTGGTCGAGCAGGGCCGCCCGTGAGGCGATCGGCTGCGATTGGTGCGACGCCCAGGCGCCCAGCTGCGACCCGCGCGGCCGCTTGGACCAGTAGTCCTCGGTGACGTGCGCGCTGACCTTGCTCACCGGCCCGCGGATGTGGACCTGACGGCCGAGCTGGTACCAGGGAAAGGTCGCCGAGGCGTACCCGGTGGCCGCGAGATCGTCGCCCTTGGCCGAGTCATAGTTGGTGAAGAAAGTGATTCCGGTCTCGTCCACGCTCTTGCACAACACCGACCGGCTGGCCGGCCTGCCGTCGGCGCTGACGGTCGCCAGCACGAAGGCGTTGGGTTCGGCGACACCCGACCGCTCGGCGTCGTCGATCCATTTGCGCAACAACGAAACCCAGCCGTCATCGAGCCAATCCGCGTCGAGATCTGGACTGCCGTCTTTTTCCACCGACCCGTACTCCACACGCATTCTTTGCAGGTGCTCTTTTCCTGGTTCGGGGTCTGGTCCTGCCATCGGGTCCACGCTACCGGCGCTTGCTACCGGCCGGTAGCGTCGGGCCGATCAGGGGGTGCGAGAATTTTCGGTATGACTGTGGTCCCCGAAGACTTCGTCCCCGGCCTCGAGGGCGTGGTCGCCTTCACCACCGAAATCGCCGAACCGGATAAAGACGGCGGTGCGCTGCGCTATCGCGGTGTCGACATCGAAGACCTGGTGACCCAGCAGGTCACGTTCGGCGACGTGTGGGCGCTGCTGGTCGACGGCAAGTTCGGCCGCGGCCTGCCGCCCGCCGAGCCTTTCCCGCTGCCCATCCACACCGGCGACGTCCGCGTCGACGTGCAGGCGGGCCTGGCGATGCTCGCCCCGATCTGGGGGTACAAGCCGCTGCTGGACACCGAAGAGACCGTCGCCCGCGACCAGCTCGCCCGGGCGTCGGTGATGGCGCTGTCCTACGTCGCGCAGTCGGCGCGCGGCATCTACCAGCCCGCCGTCCCGCAGCGGATCATCGACGAATGCGACACGGTCACCGCCCGTTTCATGACGCGGTGGCAGGGTGAGCCGGACCCGCGGCACGTCGAAGCGATTGACGCCTACTGGGTCTCGGCCGCCGAGCACGGCATGAACGCCTCGACGTTCACCGCACGGGTGATCGCCTCGACCGGCGCCGACGTTGCGGCCGCGTTGTCCGGTGCGATCGGCGCGATGAGTGGCCCGCTGCACGGCGGGGCGCCGGCGCGGGTGCTGCCGATGCTCGAGGAGGTCGAGCGCACCGGCGACGCGCGGGGCCTGGTGAAGAAGATCCTGGACAGCGGCGACAAGCTGATGGGCTTCGGGCACCGGGTCTACCGCGCGGAGGACCCGCGGGCCCGGGTGCTGCGCGCTACCGCCGAACGGCTGGGCGCGCCACGCCACGAGGTGGCCGTCGCGCTGGAGCAGGCCGCCCTCGCGGAGCTGCGCGAACGCCGTCCGGACCGGGCGATCGAGACCAACGTCGAGTTCTGGGCCGCGGTGATGCTGGACTTCGCCCGAGTACCGGCCAGCATGATGCCGGCGATGTTCACCTGCGGCCGGACCGCGGGGTGGTGCGCCCACATCCTCGAGCAGAAGCGGCTGGGCAAGCTGGTCCGGCCGTCGGCCATCTACGTGGGCCCCGGCCCGCGCAGCCCGGAGACCGTCGAGGGCTGGGACCGCAGTCTCACCAACGCCTGAGCCGCTCGATTGTCGGTACCCGGCGATCTAATGGTTGTCGTCGCGATGAGTTTCCATCGCCGACGCAGTCATAAATCGTGGGCCTGCCCGTCCCCCGGGCAGGAACGGGAACCGAACAAGGAGAACCAGCATGGCGATCAACATCGAACCGGCACTGTCCCCGCACCTGGTGGTCGACGATGCCGCCGCGGCAATCGACTTCTACGTCAAGGCTTTTGGGGCGGAGGAAATAGGGCGCGTGCCGCGCCCCGACGGCAAACTGGTGCACGCCGCGGTGCGTATCAACGGCTTCACGGTGATGCTCAACGACGACTTCCCCGAAATGTGTGGGGGCAAATCGATGACGCCGACGTCGCTGGGCGGCACCCCCGTCACGATCCACCTCGAGGTCACCGACGTCGACGCCAGCTTCCAGCGCGCGCTTGACGCGGGCGCAACCGTGGTGACCCCGCTGGACGACCAGTTCTGGGGCGATCGCTACGGCATGGTGGCCGACCCGTTCGGCCACCACTGGTCACTGGGCCAGCCGGTCCGCGAGGTCAGCATGGACGAGATCTCGGCGGCGATGGCCGGGCAGGCAGCGAACTAGCCGAGCAGGCGATCCAGCAGCCGGCGCCGCGGTGGCGGCGCCGGTTCTGCGGTGGCCGCCGCCGCGAGCATGGCGGAAACGTCGGTGAACTTGTTGCGGGGCCGGCCCTCAGCGCTGCCGCGCGCGATCTCGGCGGCGTCGATGGCGCGCCACCCCGCCGCGTCGATGGCCTCGGGCTGACGGGAGTGCACCAGGGCGGCCAGCGCCTCGGGCTTGCCGACCGGATCGGTCAGCTTGCCTGCATTGAAGTCGGCCACCAGGGACTGGACGGTCTCGAACGAGCAGGACTTGTTGGTACCGATGAACCCACTGGGCCCCCGCTTGATCCAGCCCGCGACGTAGGCGCCGGGCACCGGTTCACCGGATCCGGGTTCGACGACGCGGCCGCCGTCGTTCGGCACCACGGCCGACGATTCGTCATAGGGAAGATCGCGAATCGGCTTGCCGCGGTAGCCAATCGACGTCAGCACCAGGCCCGTGTCCAGCACGCGCGTCTCGTCGGTGCCGGTGACCGAGAACTCGATACCGGTCGCGCGTTGCTCCCCCAGCACGCGGTTCGGGGTGAGCCGATAGGCCAGCCTGATCCTCGGACGCGATGACGGCGTCGAATCGTCGCCGAGCGTGCTCAAGATTTCCAGCTTGCGCTTGGTCAACGCGTCCGAAGCGGTCGCGAGATCGGCCGCCACCAGCTGATGGTCGGCCGCGCTGAGCACCACCTCGGAGCTGCCGGTGAGCCCGATCAGCTCGGGCAGCGTGAACGCCGACTGCGCGGGGCCACGCCGGGCTGCGATCACCACCTCGCGCACCGCCGAACCCCGGAAGGCTGCCAGCGCGTGGTCGGCGATGTCGGTGCGGGCCAGGTCGTCGGGATCCGCCGTCAACACCCGGGCAACATCGAGCGCGACGTTGCCGTTGCCGACGATCACCACCCGCTCGTGGCTGAGATCGACTGGCAGGTGGGCGAAGTCGGGATGCCCATTGATCCACGCGACCAGTTCGGTTGCGGTACCGGTACCGGGCAGGTCCATGCCCTCGATATCCAGCCGGCGGTCATCGGGTGCGCCGACGGCGTACAGCACCGCGTGGTGGTGAGCCAGCAGGTCCGCATGACTCAGCTGCTTGCCAACCTCGACGTTGAGATAGAACCGAAACCGGCGATCACCGGCGACCCTGTCGAAAAGACGGGTGACCCTCTTGGTGTTCTGATGATCGGGCGCCACCCCTGCCCGCACCAATCCATAAGGCGTAGGCAGCTTTTCGAAGACGTTGACGCAGACGCGCTGCTGGGTCAGCAGTTCGTCGGCGGCATACATCGCCGCGGGCCCCGATCCGACGATGGCCACGGTCAGCGGCCTCCGGCGGGCGTGCACCTCGGCGGCCGGGATCACCGGGGCCAGCTTCGACGTCGGCGGCAGCTTCTCGTCCTTCGGCCGATCCGGATAGAAGGAGGCGTTGATCTCGATGAAAGGCAGCTGCTTGGAGTCCAGCCGGGTGTCGGGTGCGATCGCGCCGACGGGGCATGCGCTGACACACGCGCCGCAGTCCACGCACGCCACCGGATCGATGTAGAGCATTTCCGATGTGGCGAAGCCCGGCTCATCTGGTGACGGGTGAATGCAATTCACCGGGCACGCGAAGACGCAGGACCCGTCGTTACAGCACGACTGGGTAATAACGTGCGGCATAAAGGATCTCGCAGTTATTAGGCGGCCGGGACCGCGGCCAGGTGCTGGCGCTGCGGCTCGCTGCGGTAACGCGAAGGCTTGCCGTTGATCTTGCACAACCGCCACATCAACCGGGCCGAGCGCGTCTCCATCAGGCCGGTGTCATAAGCCAGCATCCGCACATCACCGAACATGTCGCTGAGCCACTTACGCGATTCCGGCGAGCGGAAGAACAGTTCCTTGCGCACCTCACGCGGGATGTCGAACTCGCGCCAGAATGCCTTGGGGGGCACCACGATTGCGCGGCACAGCACCTTCATGGTCAGCGGCAGGTACAGCGCGGTCCAGAACCGCTGTCTCTTGGTCAATTCCGGAACCCGCTTGCGCAGGAACTCGTGGGCGAACGAGATGTGGCGAGCCTCTTCGGCCACGTGGATGGCCATCACCCGCTCCATGATGGGATGCAGCGACTTGCCTTCGCGCAGAACATTTTTCTGAGTGTGGTCAATGGGCTCCTCGCCGGCGAGTACGCCGATGAAGAATGCCACCGGCAGCGGGCCGGCCACCAGCGGAACCAACGGCGAGAGCCACTTGAGGATCCGCGGCATGCCAGGCACGTCGGCGCCGATGCGGTTGACCATCTCCTGGAACATCATGGTGTGGTTGCACTCTTCAACCGACTCGTGCAGGCAGTACCGGTACTCCGGCGACCCGTTGGGCACCCAGAACGTGTAGTTCATCAGCCCGCGGATCAGGATTGATTCGAAGTGCAGTCCGACCTTGGCCACGTTGGCCTGGCGCCACATCCCGATCTTGATCTTGCGTTCGTCCGACTGCGCCAGATACCACGGGTGCCGGCCCAGCGGGTCGGTCGTCGGCAGAATCCACCGCGGGTCGTTCTCCGTGACGGCGAATTCTGGCGAATCCCAGTCGATGTCGGTGTACGGGTTGAAGTTGCGCCGCACCGACCCCTCGGACAGTGTGGCAAGCATGTTGACGTATTCGGCGTCGTCGCGCACTTCCATGTTGCTGCGCCAACGCCGGACCATTCGCGTCCTAGCCATATCCAGGCCTCCCCAACGAGGTTTACATTTGGACGTGCTGTGTCCAGACAGTACCGCAGGTACCGGATATTCTCCAGACCCCCTCGGGCAGTGTGATCTGACCGGTGGTCATGGATTTTTTATGCCCCAGATCACATGGGGTCAAACCTCCGACCACGCGCGAGCAGGCGTTTTCACCCGGCGGCTTGGGCCCGGGGGCGGGCCGCCGCACCGGCCCGTCAGGTCGGCTCACTACCCTGATGGGCATGGCTGACCAGCTCGAGATCCCCGCTGACATCAAACCCCGAGACGGCCGCTTCGGCTGTGGCCCGTCGAAGGTCCGGCCCGAACAACTGGAGGCGTTGAGCACTTCGGCCGCGCCGCTGTTCGGCACCTCCCATCGGCAGGCGCCGGTCAAAAACCTGGTCGGCCGGCTGCGGTCCGGGCTCGCCGATCTGTTCTCCGTGCCCGAGGGCTATGAGGTGATTCTGGGCAACGGCGGGGCCACCGCGTTCTGGGACGCCGCGGCCTTCGGCCTGATCGACAAGCGTTCGCTGCACCTGTCCTTCGGCGAGTTCAGCTCCAAGTTCGCCTCCGCAGTCGCCAAGAACCCGTTCGTCGGCGATCCCGTCGTCATCAAGGCGGATGCCGGCAGCGCCCCCGAGCCGCAGGGCGACCCATCGGTGGACGTCATCGCCTGGGCGCACAACGAGACGTCGACCGGCGTCGCGGTGCCCGTCGGCCGGCCGACAGATTCCGGCGACGCGCTGATCGTCATCGACGCGACCTCGGGCGCCGGCGGCCTGCCCGTCGACATCGCCGAGACCGACGCCTACTACTTCTCTCCGCAGAAGAATTTCGCCAGCGACGGCGGCCTGTGGCTGGCCATCATGAGCCCGGCGGCGCTGGCCCGCGTCGAATCCGTCGCGGCCTCCGGCCGCTGGGTTCCCGACTTCCTGTCGCTGCCCATCGCGGTGGAGAACAGCCTGAAGGACCAGACGTACAACACCCCGGCGGTCGGCACCCTGGCGCTGATGGCCGAGCAGGTCGACTGGATGCTGGGCAACGGCGGGCTGGACTGGGCCGTCAAACGCACCGCGGACTCGTCGGGCCGGCTGTACTCCTGGGCCGAGGACCGGTCCTACACCACGCCATTCGTCGCCGACCCGAAGTTGCGTTCGCAGGTGGTGGGCACCATCGACTTCGCCGACGAGGTCGACGCCGCGGCCGTGGCGAAGATTCTGCGGGCCAACGGCGTCGTCGACACCGAGCCGTACCGCAAACTCGGCCGCAACCAACTGCGGGTGGGGATGTTCCCAGCGGTGGACCCCGACGACGTCAGCGCACTGACCCAATGCATCGATTGGGTCGTCGCGCGCTTGTAACCGACTGGCAATCAAGCCGCAACCGCACAGCGTGTCAGCACAGATGATGGGCGGTTGCTGGACTACAGTGCGCACGTGACGGGTCCGTCGCTGACCTGCACGGAGCCTGCGAGGAGATAACCATGCGGGAACTCAAAGTGGTTGGGCTGGATGCCGACAGCAAATATGTCATCTGCGAGGGCGACGATGCCGCGGAGCAATTCAAGCTGGCGGCCGACGACCGCCTGCGAGCCCTGCTGCGCGACGCCGCCCTGTCCTGCGAGCAACCGCAGCTCGAGATTGAAGTCACCAACATGCTGAGCCCCAAAGAAATTCAGGCCAAAATCCGCGCGGGCGCCTCCGTCGAGCAGGTCGCCGCGGCGTCGGGCTCGGAGGTGTCGCGGATCCGCCGCTTCGCCCACCCGGTGCTGTTGGAACGGTTCCGCGCCGCAGAACTGGCAACCGCCGCGCACCCGATGCTGGCGGATGGTCCCGCCGTGCTGACCCTCCTGGAGACGGTCAGCGCCGCACTGGTCAAACGGGGTCTCAGCCACGACAAACTGAGCTGGGACGCCTGGCGTAACGAAGACAACCGTTGGACGGTGCAACTCGCGTGGAAGGTCGGCCGGTCCGACAACCTTGCGCATTTCTGTTTCTCGCCGGGCGCCCACGGCGGAACGGTCACCGCCATCGACGACGCGGCCAGCGCGCTGATCGACCCCAGCTTCGAACTTCCGCTGCGCCCCCTGGCCCGGGTGGCCCACGTCGACTTCGAAGAGCCCGCGAAGCCGCCCGTGCCGGAACCACCGGTGGCCGCGGAGCCTGAGGAAAAGCCCGTGCACACCCGCCGGGGTAAGCCGGTCATTCCGGCGTGGGAAGACGTGTTGCTCGGCGTGCGCTCTGGCGGACAGCGCTAGGGCCGATGGTGACCCGCGGCCGTCAAGGCGAGCAGCACCAACCAGGCTCCCGCTACACCGACCGCCGCACCTAGCACGAACCAGCGCAGCACCGGGGTGCGCCGCCACCCCCACAAGGTCGGTGCGAGCCCTCCCGCCGCGACGACGTTGAGCCCGACGGCCAGCAGCGCGTGCACCCGAAGCAGCCCCAGACTGAGCACCACGATCGCGGCGGCGGTGACCGCCGCAACGAATCCGGACACCGTCAAACCCGTTGCCCAGGGCACGGACTCGTCCCTCATCAGCCGGAGCCTAGTTTGACTGTCCATCTCCGCCTCTCGTCGTCGAACGGGCCCGCTCGTAGAACGCCAGCGCCGCCGCCGTCGCGACGTTGAGGGAGTCGGTGCCCCGCGACATCGGGATGCGCACCCGCACGTCGCTCGACCGCAGGGCGGCCGGCGTCAGTCCGGGCCCCTCGGCGCCCACCAATACCGCGACGCGTTCATCGCGTGCGGCCGTCATCGCGTCCGGCAAGGCGCAAGCGGTGCCCTGCGGTGTCATCGCCATTAGTCGAAACCCGTTGTCCCGCAACCCTTTGAGGTCGGCCGGCCAACAGGTTGCGCGCGCGAACGGCACCAGCAGCGCATGGCCCATCGACACCCGGACCGCGCGCCGGTACAGCGGGTCGGCGCAGCCGCTGCCGAATACGACCGCGTCGACGCCGAGGCCCGCCGCGTTGCGAAAGATCGAGCCCAGGTTCTCGTGATCGTTGACCCCTTCGAGCACCGCGACGGTGCGGGCTTTCGCGATCACTTCGGCAACGCTGGGTTCGGCCACCCGACGGGCGGCGGCCAGCACTCCGCGGTTGAGGTGGAAGCCGACCACCTGGGCCATCACGTCGGCGGAGGTCCGGTAGAACGGCACCGCGCTGCCGGCCAGGTCATCTTCGAGTTCGGCGAGCCGACGGTCGGTGCCCAGCAGGGCATGCGGACGAAAGCGTGACGCGAGCATGCGCTGCACCACCAGCACACCTTCGGCGATCACCAGACCCTTGCCGGACGGCAGATCCGGACGGCGGTCGACGCTGTTCAGGTCGCGGAAATCGTCGAGCCTCGGATCGTCGGGGTCGTCAACGTCGGTGATCATTCGGTGGTGTGGCTCACGGGCCTTCGTCGACCAGGGCCAGCATCAGGTCGGCCGCGTTGCGCAGGGTGTCGCGCTGTTGGCTGTCCAGCGTCGCCAGCCGCTTGGCCAGCCACTCCTGGCGGGCACGACGGTTTGCCTTGACCAGCTCGGCGCCGGACTCGGAGACCGAAACAAGTACCTGTCGGCCGTCGACCGGGTGTGGCGCGCGGTCGACAAGTCCCATCTCGGCCAGCGACGCGATCACCCGGGTCATCGACGGCGGCCGGACACGCTCGCGAATCGCCAGTGCGCCGGGCGTCATCGGGCCTTCGTTGGTCAGCATCGCCAGCGCCGACAGCTGGGACAACGACACCGGCGACGACGGATTGCGAAACCGCAGTTGGCGGGCCAGCCGCATTACTGCCAGTGACAGGTCGCTGGCCAGCCGCGCATCGCTGTCAGGCATGGCGCGAGGTTACACGGCACGCTCACAAACCGGGACACGAACCCGAGAACGACGGGGTGTTGATCGGTATGGCCAAGCGGCGGGGTTTTTTCATCGAAACGCTTATCCGCCCGCGTATCCCGCTTTGCCCCGAGGTGTCGGGCAAGCGGGTGCGCCGTCTGCAGAGACCACCGGCGGGTTATGTTGATCGCGATGTCTGCCGAGCCCGGTCGCGACCGCACAGCACCGCCGCTGCCGGCTGCGCTGCTGCGGGCGTGGCCGTTCATCATCCTCGGTGCGCTGGGATGGCTGATTGCGGTGGGCGCCGCTTTCCTGGTGCCCTCCCTGCAGAGCTGGCGTCCGGTTGCCCTGGCCGGGCTGGGCGTGGGGGCGCTCGGCACGAGCATCTTCCTGCTGCAGCTGGCCGCGGCCCGCCGTGGTGCGCGCGGCGCTCAGGCCGGGCTGGAAAATTTCCTCGACCATGAGTAACGCACGGAACCTGGAGGAGCGATGGTAGCCCCGCTGTTGCAAGCGCATGTCGATATCGACGCCCCGGCCGCCACGGTGTGGGGGTTGGTCTCCGATCTGCGGCGGATGCCGCAGTGGAGTCCGCAGTGCCGGTGGATGAAGCCCTTCGGCCCGCTGCGTCAGGGCACCCGGACCCTCAACCTCAACCGCCGCAAGCGGCTGTTCTGGCCGACCACCTGCACCGTCGTCGAGGTCGTCCCGGACCGCAGGCTCGCGTTCCGGGTCGACACCAACAACACCATCTGGACTTATGAGCTCGAGCCCAGCGGCGAGGGCACCCGGCTGATCGAGAGTCGCCACGCCGAAAACGGCGTCACCGCGTTTTCGAATCTGTCGGTGAACGCGCTCTTCGGCGGGACCACCAAGTTCGAACGCGAATTGCTCGAGGGCATGAACGCGTCGCTGGCGCGCATCAAGGCCGCCGCCGAAACCGGTCAGTCGGGCGTCTCATCCCGCGGTGGCTGCCCAGGCTCCGGTGCCTCGGCCACCGGCGCGGCCTCCGACGTATCCGTTTCCGCCGGTTCGCCCGGCGTATCGGGTTGGGGCTGCACAGCCTCGGGCTCCGGCTGCTCTTCCGCGGCCTCCGACGGCTCCGAAGGCGGCGGGGATGGCTCGACCGGTGCCTGGGCGACGTCCAAAAGGCCGTCGTCGTACGGCTCGTAAGCCGGCGACCCGCTGCCCGCCGGGGCCGGTGTGTCCGAGTGGGCGCCGCAGCCGTACAGCTTGTCGACGATGTGCCCGTCGGCCGACAATTCGTTGCCGCACACTCCGAACAGCGCCCCCAGGGAACCCGACAGCGGCAGGAAAAAGCCGCAGTCGCGGCACACCCGCTTGGTGGATCGCGCCATCGGCGAATCGGGGCCGTAATCGCCGGTGCGCCAGCGTTCGGCCGCCTCGGAGCGGCCCTCGACGCTCATCACCCAACGACGGCCCAGCCCGATTTCCGCGGCGGTCTCGTCGACCTGGGGATCCCCACTGGCGGTGTAGCCGGGCACCAGCCGGGGATCGTCGGCGGCCGGCGCCAACAGGTCACCGGGGCTCAGGTCCCCGGGCCGCACCCGTTGCTCCCACGGCACCCATTCGGGCGCCAGCAATGCCGTCGGCCCCGGCACCAGCACCACCTCGCTGATGGTGGCGTGGTCGGCGCCCGGATAGGCGGCCACCACGACCGCCCATTGCCATCCCTGGTAGCCGGGTAGATGCGCCAGGAACCGGTGGGTGGCGGTGTTCGGGTCTTCGTAGCCGGCGCCCAGATAATCGCCGACCATCTCCGGCCCGCTGAACTCCACGACGGCGGCCCTGGCCTGGTCCGCCGCGCTCGTCAGCACCGCCGCCAACCCCTCGGGCCAGTCGCCGACGGTCGCCACGGCGTAGTCCACGGTGGGCTCCTCGGTTGGTCGGGTCACGCTGTCTTCTTTCTGCATGGCGTTTCCAATACTAGGTTGACGAGCCACACCCCGTTGCCTGCAGACGCATGCAGTCGGCATAGGGGAGAATCGGGACGTGTCCGGAAGGCGGCAAAACAATCCGGGCCGGGTGGCCGCTCAGCCGGGCCGCCGGCCCCGCAACGGCCCTGCCGCTCAGCACCCGGGCGCGGCGAATTACCCCGCCGGCGGCGCGGCCGACCGGCGTACCCGCCGCCCGTCGCCGATGCCGAGCGCCAACCGCTATTTGCCCCCTCTGGACCATGAGCCGGAGCCGGAACGCAACAGCGGCGGGGCGCCTCGCGGTGCCGGCGAGCGGATCACCGTCACCCGCGCCGCGGCGCTGCGCAGTCGCGAGATGGGCTCGCGGATGTACTGGATGGTGCAGCGCGCCGCGACCGCCGACGGCGCGGACAAGTCGGGTCTGACGGCGCTGACGTGGCCGGTGGTGGCCAACTTCGCGGTGGACGCCGCGATGGCCGTCGCACTGGCCAACACGCTGTTCTTCGCCGCCGCAACCGGCGAGAGCAAGGGCCGGGTCGCGCTGTACCTGTTGATCACGATCGCGCCGTTCGCGGTGATCGCGCCGCTGATCGGCCCGGCGCTGGACCGGCTGCAGCACGGCCGCCGCGTCGCCCTGGCTGCATCGTTCGCGCTTCGCACCGCCCTGGCCGTACTGCTGGTCATGAACTACGACGGCGCGAGCGGCAGTTTCCCCTCGTGGGTCCTCTACCCGTGCGCACTCGCGATGATGGTGTTCTCGAAGTCGTTCAGCGTGCTGCGCAGCGCGGTGACACCGCGGGTGATGCCGCCGACCATCGACCTGGTCCGGGTGAACGCGCGGCTGACCATGTTCGGCCTGCTGGGCGGCACGATCGTCGGCGGAGCGATCGCGGGTGGCGTCGAGTTCGTCTGCACCCACCTGTTCAAGCTGCCCGGGGCTTTATTCGTGGTGATCGCGGTGACGATCGCCGGCGCCCTGCTGTCCATGCGGATACCGCGCTGGGTCGAGGTGACCGCCGGCGAGGTCCCCGCCACCCTGAGCTATCGCCAGGACAGTGAACCGCTGCGGCGCAGCTGGCACAAGGAGGTCAGCGGGGCGTTGCGACAGCCGTTGGGCCGCAACATCATTACGTCGCTGTGGGGTAACTGCACCATCAAGGTCATGGTGGGCTTCCTGTTCCTTTATCCCGCATTCGTCGCGAAGGCCCATCAGGCCAACGGCTGGGCCCAGGTCGCGATGCTCGGGGTGATCGGCGCCGCGGCGGGGATCGGCAATTTCGTCGGCAACTTCACCAGTGCGCGCCTGAAGCTGGGGCGGCCCGCCGTGCTGGTGGTGCGCTGCACGGTCGCGGTGAGCGCCGTCGCGCTGGCCGCTGCGGTGGCCGGCAACCTGGTGCTGGCCGTCATCGCCACCCTGGTCACGTCGGGGGCCAGCGCCATCGGAAAGGCGTCCCTGGACGCGTCGCTGCAGAACGATCTACCGGAGGAATCCCGCGCATCGGGGTTCGGGCGCTCCGAGTCCACACTGCAGTTGGCCTGGGTCCTCGGCGGCGCGCTGGGGGTGTTGGTGTACACCGAACTGTGGGTCGGTTTCACCGCGGTCACTGCGCTGCTCATCCTGGGCCTGGCGCAGACCCTGGTCAGCTTCCGCGGTAACTCACTGATTCCCGGCCTGGGAGGAAATAGGCCAATCATGGTCGAGCAGGAGGGCAAGCGCCGCGGTGTCGGCGCTCCGGCGGTGGTTGCCGAGTGAAACCCAGAAGCAAGCGGGGGGTGGCCGTGCTGCTCGCCTGTGTGGTGGCTGTGCTCTGCGTCGGCGCCGGCGTGGGCGCCTGGTTGCTGGTGGGCCGCTCCGGACCGCGGCACCCCGAGATCAGCGCGTTTTCACACGGTCACCTGACGCGGGTGGGGCCCTACCTGTACTGCAACGTGCTCAACCTCGAAGACTGCGAGACACCGCAGAACCAGGGCGAGCTGAAGGTCAGCGAACGTTACCCGATTCAGCTCTCGGTGCCCGACGCGATTTACCGGGCGCCCTGGCGGCTGCTCCAGGTATACGACGACCCGACCAACACGACCAGCACCATCTTCCGGCCGGGCACCCGGTTCGCCGTGACGATCCCGTCGGTCGATCCGCATCGCGGGCGGCTGGCCGGCATCGTCGTGCAGTTGCTGACGTTGGCGGTCGATCCCGCGGGCGAGTTGCGCGATGTGCCGCACGCGGAATGGTCCGTGCGCCTGACCTTCTGAGGGTTCGCGCCGAACGTCGAGTTGTTGTGCAAATGCGCGTATTTGGGCGCAACGAGTCGACGTTCGCCGCCACGAACTAGGCCCCGTGCCCGGCGGGCACGCGTTCGCCTTCGACCGGCGGCCCGGGCGGTGTCCCCGTCCCGAACGGCTTGCCACCGAGACTTTCTCGCCCGTGCGGAGATAGCCAGCTGGCCAGGTCCGGACCCTTGGGCACGATCCGGGTGGGATTGATGTCGGCGTGCACGATGTAGTAGTGCTGCTTGATCTGGACGAAGTCGACGGTGTCACCGAATCCGGGTGTCTGGAACAGGTCGCGCGCATAGGCCCACAGCACCGGCATTTCGCTCAGTTTGCCGCGGTTGCACTTGAAATGGCCGTGATAGACCGGGTCGAAGCGGGCCAGGGTGGTGAACAACCGGACGTCGGCTTCGGTGATGGTGTCTCCCACTAGGAATCGCTGTTCGCTCAGCCGTTCGCTCACCCAATCCAGCGCGGTGAACAAGCGGTCGTAGGTGGCTTCGTAGGCCTGCTGCGAGCCGGCGAACCCGCACCGGTACACGCCGTTGTTGATCTCGGTGTAGACCTTCTTGCTCACCTCGTCGATCTCGGCGCGCAAGTGTTCGGGATACAGCTCGGGTGCCCCGTCGCGGTGGTATGCCGACCATTCCGTCGACAGATCCAGGGTCATCTGCGCGAAGTCGTTGGTGACCACCTCACCGGTTCCCACGTCGACGATCGCCGGGACCGTGATGCCCTTGGGGTAGTCCGGGAAACGCTTGAAGTAGGCGTCCTGCAGCCGCGGGATCTTCAGCACCGGGTCGACGCCGCCGGGATCGAGGTCGAACGTCCAGCTGCGCTCGTCGTGGGTGGGGCCGCAAAAGCCAATGGAGAGAACACTTTCCAGGCCCAGCAGGCGGCGCACGATGATCGCGCGGTTCGCCCATGGGCACGCCCGGGCGACGACCAGCCGGTACCGCCCGGGCTCGACCGGATAGCCGTCGCGCCCATCGGCGGTGATGCGGGTGGTGATGTAGTCGGTGTCGCGGGTGAATTCACCCGCCGAAGCAACATAGGAAGCCATATCTCCCATAGTCGCTCAACATCGATTCATTGCCGAGCGATCGCCGGGATTCAGCGGCCTCAGGTTCGACCTGCGCCTCAGGTCGTGAGAAATCTCCGGGCCAAGTTGGTCTCGGTCGACGCGCCCTCGTCCCACTCGGCGATCCACGGCCCGGTGCCCTCGGACTGATCGATGACCCCGTCCTCGAGCCAGCCGTAGCGCCCCTGAAGCAGGTTACGGGTGAGCGCGACATCGCTGCCGTCGGTGTTGTCCCACAGGGCGTGAAACAGGGCTTCCACCCGCAAGGCCGCTTGCCGGCAGAACGTTTCGGCGAGCTCGTACGCCTGCTGACCAATTGCCGCATCGGCGGCGCGTTGTGACTCCGCCCGCACGCACGCCGCGGACATCGCGAACAGTTCGGCACCGATATCGACCACGCGCCCGAGGAAGCCCTGCCGCTGCTCCAGTTTTGCCTGCCAACGTGCCATCCCGTAGAAGGTGTTGCGTGCCAGCTTGCGGCTGGAGCGTTCGACGAAGCGCAGGTGTGCCGCCAGCGGACCGAACTCATGGTAGGCGCGGGGCCGCTGCCCTTCACCGAAAACCAGCTGCGGCAACCACTTTGCGTAGAACCCGCTTGCCCCGACGGCCGCGGCGGCCTTCTGCCGCAAGCCGGTGTCGGGCTTGGCGAGGTCACCGGCCGCGGCGAGATGGGCATCGACCGCTTCGCGTGCGATGAGCAGTCTCATGATCTCACTGGACCCCTCGAAGATGCGATTGATCCGCAGGTCCCGCACCGCCTGCTCGACCGGCACCGCACGTTCGCCGCGCGCCGCCAGCGACTCCGCCGTCTCATATCCCCGCCCGCCCCGAATCTGCATGACCTCATCGGCGATCAGGCAGGCCATCTCGCTGGACCATAGCTTGGCCAACGCCGCCTCGATGCGGATGTCGTTGCGGCCCTAATCGGCCATCTGGGCGGACAGTTCCAGCACCGCGTCAAGGGCGTAGTTGGTCGCGGCGATGAATGAGAGCTTGCGTGCCACCGCCTCGTGTTGGGCCAATGGTTTGCCCCACTGCACACGCTCACCGGACCATTCGCGCGCTATCTTCAGTGCCCACTTCGACGAGCCCGTCGCACTGGCGGGAATCGACAACCGTCCGGCGTTGAGGGTGGTCAGCGCGATCTTCAAGCCGTCGCCTTCGCGGCCGATCAGGTTTTCGCTCGGGACCCGGACCTTGTGCAGCCTGGTCACACCGTTCTCGATGCCGCGCAGCCCCATGAATTTATTGCGTCGCTCCACGGTGATGCCGGGCGAATCAGCTTCGACGACAAAGGCGCTGATGCCGCCTCGATGTCCGTCGCCCTTGGGCACCCGGGCCATCACCACCAGCAGCTCTGCGACCACGCCATTGGTGGTCCACAACTTCACGCCATCGAGTTCGTAGGCCTTGCCGTCCTCGACCGGTGTCGCCGTCGAGGCCAGCCGTGCCGGGTCGGAGCCGACGTCGGGTTCAGTAAGCAGAAAAGCCGATATCGCCCCAGCCGCGCACCGCGGCAAGAACTTTCGTTTCTGCTCGGGTGTCCCGGCAAGCTTGAGCGGCTCGGGTACGCCGATGGATTGATGAGCCGACAGCAGTGCGCCGAGACTCGGATGCACGCTCGTCACCATCATCAGGGCCCGGTTGTAGGCGACTTGCGACATATTCAGCCCGCCGTAATCGGACGGTATCTTCATCCCGAAACAGCCCAGATCGGCCAGACCCTTCACATACTCGTCAGGGATCTGCGCATCGCGTTCGATGACGCTGCCATCCACGGTGTCCAGGAACTCTCGTAGCCGGTCGAGAAACGCACGGGTGCGCGCCTCGTCAGCCTCCGAGGGTGTGGGAAACGGGTGAATCAGCTCCAGCGGAAAACGACCAAGGAACAACTCTTTGGCGAAAGATGGTCTTTCCCAACCCGTTTCGCGCGACTCCTCGGCGAGCGCTCTCGCTTCCTCTTCGGTGACCTGCTTTTGCTGCGCCATCACAGCCTCCTTGCTCGATACCCGTCGTGAGCAGGGAGTACCCCAGTGCGGGCGTCGCCACCCTCCGTTGGGGCGCAGACGGTGATTCTGCTGGTTGGCCGTGTGCCACCGGCCGGCCGGCGTGGCGGGACACACGCACCGTCAGGAGTCGAGTTCGCGGGCCACGGCCTTGACCACCTCGGAAACCCGGCGGGCGGTCTTGCGGTCCGGGTAGCGACCCTTGCGCAACTCGGGCTGCACCGCGCTTTCCAGCAGCGTGATCATGTCCTCGACCATGCCGTGCAGCTCGTCGGGGCTGTGCTTGTGCTCGGCGGGCACCTCGCGCCGCGTCTTGGTCAGGCTGGGCGGCGGCTCAATCAGTTTGAGGCTCAACGCTTGCGGTCCACGCCGTCCGGAGGCGATGCCGAACTCGACACGCTGGCCCGCCTTGAGGCCCTCGACCCCAGCGGGCAACGCCGACGAGCGAACGTACACGTCTTCGCCGTCCTCTTGCGACAGGAAGCCGAAGCCCTTATCAGCGTCGTACCACTTCACCTTGCCCGTCGGCACTGGTCTCACCTGCTTGTCTAACGAATCAACGGAATTAGGCAACAAAATATGCGTCCCGCCTGCGCAGGACGCCGTATTAGGAGTCTGATCCTACTCGGAAGCCCAGATGACGAGCACCCCCGTTATTTGGCACTCGGTACGCTTGGTGATAACCGCGGAGGAGATATGCGCCTGATCCTGAACGTCATCTGGCTAGTCTTCGGCGGCCTCTGGATGGCCGTCGGCTACCTGGCCGCGGCGATCGTCAGCTTCGTGCTCATCATCACCATTCCGTTCGGCTTCGCGTCGCTGCGCATCGCCTCATACGCGCTGTGGCCGTTCGGCCGCACGATTGTGGACAAGCCGACGGCGGGGTCCGGCGCCCTGGTCGGAAACGTCATCTGGGTCGTGCTGTTCGGGGTGTGGCTGGCGATCGGTCATCTGGTCAGCGCGGCAGCGATGGCGCTCACGATCGTCGGCCTCCCGCTGGCGCTGGCCAACCTGAAACTGATTCCGGTGTCGTTGATGCCGCTGGGTAAGCAGATCGTGCCGGTCAGCTCGCCGCCCCACTACGCGCCGCCGGTGGCCGCATGACCTTGACGACGTTGGGCGTCCCCTCGGTGCCGCGCCGCGATGACGGCCCGGCCGTTCCCGGCGATGTGCCGGCCAGCGGCCCGCTGGTGGACACCTACGGGCGGGTCGCCACCGATCTGCGGGTCTCGCTGACCGACCGCTGCAACCTGCGGTGCAGCTATTGCATGCCGGCCGAAGGCCTCAACTGGCTGCCGGGCGAACAACTGCTGAGCGCCCACGAGGTGGCCAGACTGATGCGGATCGCGGTCACCCGGCTGGGGGTCACCAGCGTGCGGTTCACGGGCGGTGAACCCCTGCTGGCGCGCCACCTCGAAGAGGTGGTGGCCGAGGCGGCCGCCCTGCAGCCCCGCCCCGAGATCTCGCTGACCACCAACGGTGTCGGGCTGGCGCGGCGCGCAGCCGGGCTCGCCGCGGCCGGCCTGAATCGGGTCAACGTCTCACTCGACAGCGTGGATCGCCGGAATTTCGCGGCCATCACCCGTCGCGACCGGCTCGCAGACGTGCTGGACGGCCTGGCAGCCGCCAACGACGCCGGCCTGACGCCGGTCAAGGTGAACGCCGTGCTGGACCCCGGCACCGGCCGCGAGGACGTGGTGGGATTGTTGCGGTTCTGCCTCGAGCACGGCTACCAGTTGCGCGTCATCGAGCAGATGCCGCTGGACGCCGGACACCGATGGCGGCGGGACGCGGCGCTGAGCGCCGACGACGTGCTGGCCGCGCTGCGCCCCCATTTCCGGCTGCGGCCCGACCCTGCGCCGCGGGGATCGGCCCCCGCCGAGCTGTGGCTGGTCGATACCGGCCCCGGCACGCCGAGCGGCAAGTTCGGGGTCATCGCATCCGTCTCGCACGCGTTCTGCGGGGCGTGTGACCGCACCCGCTTGACGGCCGACGGTCAGGTCCGCAGCTGCCTGTTCGCCGAGCAGGAGACCGACCTGCGTGGGCTGCTGCGTAGCGGTGCACCCGACGACGCCGTCGAGGCGGCGTGGCGCGCCGCGATGTGGGGCAAGCCCGCCGGCCACGGCATCAACGATCCGAACTTCATCCAGCCCGACCGCCCGATGAGCGCGATCGGTGGCTAGTCCCATGGGACAGACCCCTGTCCAAGCCGACGGAATCCAGGTGACGGTGCGCTACTTCGCGGCCGCGCGGGCGGCCGCCGGCGTCGACTCCGAGGCAGTGGTGCTTCGCCCCGGCACGTCGGTCGGCGAGCTGGTCGAGCGGCTCGCCGTTCGAGGGTCCCTCCTGGCCACCGTTTTGACCCGATGCTCATACCTGCGCGACGGGATCGCGGTGCGCGACGAGACCGCGGCGTT
Organism: Mycobacterium sp. NGS17; assembly: GCF_059813205.1. Lineage (NCBI taxonomy): Bacteria > Bacillati > Actinomycetota > Actinomycetes > Mycobacteriales > Mycobacteriaceae > Mycobacterium > Mycobacterium sp. NGS17. The sequence goes on from NZ_JCALED010000006.1 coordinate 99,918, forward strand.
GCAACCCGGTGACACGATCGATGTTCTGCCGCCATTTTCCGGCGGTTGAAACTGTGACATATCTCACGTAACGGAACGATAACGGCGCGATCACGCTCCGATATCGCGCTTTGCGACCTGCGCAAACACTATGTGTTCCTGCGGTTTTCGTAGATGGCCGAGCGGGAAACGCCGGGTTTCCCTAGACGTGACGAGACCAACAGAAACGGTTAACGTCTCCGGAGGCTCGCCAGCCATCCCGATTGGCGGACCTCCCCTCCCTATCGCGCCGAGCTCCATCCAATAGGCGGGGGCCTCCGAACTACATGGATGGAGACGGGGGACCCACCGGTCCACCGTGATCGGATTGGGGCCGCTCGCGGCTCCTAGGGGTGAAGTCGACGTCGTCTCGTTCGAGACCACGCCGGCCGGGTGGCCTCTCCAACCCGAACCCGACAGCTGACCTCGCAGGCGCGTGACGAGAGAGGAATACATCGGCGCGTATGAGTGGACGTCACCGTAAGCCCAGCAGTTCGAACATCAGCGTCGCCAAGATCGCCTTCACCGGCGCGGTCCTTGGTGGCGGCAGCATCGCCCTTGCCGGCCAAGCGGCCGCAGCCACCGACGGTGAATGGGATCAGGTAGCCCGTTGCGAATCCGGTGGCAACTGGGGCATCAACACCGGCAATGGCTACCACGGTGGCGTGCAATTCAGCGCGAGCACCTGGGCCGCACACGGCGGTGGCCAGTACGCACCGTCGGCCGAACTCGCCAGCAAGGAACAGCAGATCGCCGTCGCCGAGCGGGTGCTCGCCACCCAGGGTCGTGGCGCCTGGCCCGTGTGCGGTGGCCCCCTGTCGGGTCCCACCCAGCGCGACGTGCCGGCTCCGGCCAGCCTGGATGCGCCCGGCATCAATGGCGCCCCGGCACCGCTGGCCCCACCCGCCGACGCGCCCCCGCCCGCTCCGGTGCAATTGGCCGGGTTTGACCGGCCGGCACCTCCGGACGCTCCTCCGCCGCCCCCGGCGGACCTGCCGCCGGCTCCCCCTGCCGACGCGATGCCGCCCGCACCTCCCGTGGACCTGCCGCCGGCTCCCCCGGCCGACGCACCGCCGCCGGCCGACGCGATGCCGCCCGCACCTCCGGCCGACGCGATGCCGCCCGCACCTCCGGCGGACGCACCGCCCGTCGTGGACACGGGCTTCCACGGTTTCGTTCCGGAAGACATGCCGCAGCAGGCTTCTGAAGGTAACTACCTCGTGCAGCTGTGGGATGCGATCCGGGCCCAGGACGTTCACGGGAACGACGCGCTGGACGCTCTCGCTCAGCCGTCTCCTAACGCCTGACGCCGCCGTACTCCCCGCACGCCCCGAAACCCCTCCTTTTCGGGGCGTGTCGGGCTCGGCGCACCGTTCCGGTGGCCGCCGTGCCTAGCGCGTCAGGCCGAGCCCACCCACTCCTCGGTTCCGTCGGCGAAGAATTGGTGCTTCCACACCGGTAGCCGCGCCTTGATGGTGTCCACCAGGTGCGCGCAGGTGGCGAATGCCGCTTGCCTGTGGTCGGCGGCGACGGCCGCAACCAGGGCCGCCTCTCCGATGCGCAGCGCGCCGATGCGATGGCTGGCGGCGACGGCGCGCACGCCGCTGGACTGCTCGGCCACCTCGGCCACCACGTCGGCGATGACCTGGTCGGCAGACGGGTGCGCGGAGTACTCCAGCCGCACCACCCGCCGTCCGCCGTCGTGGTCGCGGATCATGCCGACGAACCCGACGATGGCCCCTGCCGACTGATGGCCCACCAACTCTTCATGCTCGGCCAGTGAAATGGGGTGCTCGGTCATCGCGGCGCGCACGACGAGCGTCATCGCGGGTGATCTTTGCCGGCGAGCTGATCGAGTGCGTGGTCCAGCACATCGGCGAGCACGCCGAGGCCGTCGCGAACGCCCCCGGGCGAACCGGGCAGGTTCACGATCAGGGTCTGGCCGGCCACACCGCACACCCCGCGCGACAACACCGATGTCGGCACCTTCGGCAGACCCGACTGGCGGATCGCTTCCGCCAGTCCCGGAATCAGGTAGTCGACGACGGCCACGGTGTGGTCCGGTGTGCTGTCGCTGGGCGAGATGCCGGTGCCGCCGGAGGTGATGATGACGTCGACCCCGGCGTCGATCGCGGTGCGCAGCGCGTCGCCGACCGGTGGTCCGTCGGCCACCACCTCGGCCTCCGGGGCCGAAAAGCCGCGCTCTGCGAGCCATTCGGCGATGATCGGGCCGCAACGGTCGTCGTACGCCCCTGAGGACGCGCGGGTCGAGGCGATGATGATGCGGGCGGAACGGGTGCTCATGGGCGCGCCCACCTTCCGGTCTTGCCGCCTTCCTTGCGCAGCACTCGAATGTCGTCGATTCGTGCGGCCGGGTCTACCGCCTTGATCATGTCGTAGAGCGTCAGCCCCGCGACGCTGACCGCCGTCAGCGCTTCCATCTCTACCCCCGTGCGGTCGGTGCTTCGCACCGTTGCGATGATCTCGACCTCAGACTCCCGCACGGTGAAGTCGATGTCGACCCCGGTGAGAGCGAGTTGATGACATAGCGGGATGAGTTCGCTGGTGCGCTTCGCGGCCTGAATGCCGGCTATCCGCGCGGTGGCCAGGGCATCGCCCTTGGGCAGGCCGCCGGTCGAAATCAGCGCCAGCACTTCCGCCGATGAGCGCACCACCCCGGCGGCCATCGCGGTTCGCTTGGTGGCTGCCTTCTCGCTGACGTCGACCATGTGCGCCGCCCCACGGTCGTCCAGATGTGACAGGACGCCGGGGCCGGAATTCTCCGACGCCCATTTCGCCGAGGCTTTGGAGTCCTCAGAGGCCATCTGGCGGCCTACCGATTGACGACGGTGACCGGGTGCAGGTAGGGCAGTTCGGTGGAAGGCAGCGGGAACACCAGCTCGCCGAACGGCGACAGCGCGCCCGTGCGATCGGTCACGAGTTCGCTCACCGCGTGGTCGTCGGGGTCGGTCGTCGGCCAGCCGTTGTCGACATACTTGGTTTTGCGCGCTTTGCCCTCAGCATTGTCAGCCACGAGGTCCATTCTGACAGGTGGCGCACAGCATGTGGCCGCAAGGGCTTGGGTGTTGGGCGCCCTCGAACGTAATGCGACGGTCGGCCACGCCGAGTTACGCTGAAATGATCGTGCCAGCCGTGCTAGACGCCGCCGCGAACAGTCCGGTTTTTGCCGTGACGGCGGCTCCTTACCTGCTCCTGGATGCGGAACTCAACATCCGGGCCGTCAACGACGCCTACCTGCGGGCGACGAGTCGTGAGCGCGACGAACTCATCGGCGAGCAGATGTTCGACGCTTTCCCAGACAATCCCGCCGACGTCGCGGCCACCGGCGTGCAGAACCTGCAAGCGTCGCTCAGCCGGGTCCTGCGGGACGCGGCCGCGCACCAGATGCCCATTCAGCGTTACGACATCGCACCCAGCGGCAGCGCCGAATTCATTCCCAAGATATGGAGCCCGGTTAACTCTCCGATCAGCGACGACGAGGGCCGGGTGGTGGGGTTGCTGCACCACGTCGAAGACATCACCCCGCTGATCGCCGATGGCATCGACCGCAGCGCAGACGGTCGCGCCCTTGCCCTGACGGCGTCGCGCTATCGCGGTCTGCATGACCTCCTGATCGAGCAGAACACGAGGCTGACCGATGCGCTACTCGCGGTAGGCACCTCGCGCGGGCCGTCCGGCCCGACGGCATCCAGTCAGCGGCGCCGCCGGCTGTGGCAGCTGCTCATGGCGCACGCCCGCGAAAACCCCGGCCGCGGATGGTCGGCCTCGCTGTGCGTCCTGGCCGTGGAAGCATTCGACACCGTCGTCGGCGCAGCTATTTCGCTGCAGAGCGCGTCCGGGCAGCTCGCACTGTTGACCGCCAGCGACGCCCGCGCCAGCAACATGGATCAGTGGGGCGCCGAATTGGCGGAGGGTCCCATGCATGCGGCCCTGCTCAGCGGCGTTCCGGTGCACGTCGCCGACCTGGCCAGCGACTGTGCCCTCTGGCCCGGCTACGCCACGGCCGCCCTCGACCTCGGCATCGTCGGAGCCTCCGCGTATCCGATGATGCTCGACGGCGACGTAGTAGGAGCGTTCACCGTCTATCGCAGCCGCCGCGAACGCGCTCCGGACCACGCCGAATGGATCGACACCGCGATCGCGGCCGACCTGGCGGTCTCGGCTCTCCTGTCCGACGGAGTGCATATCGAATCGCAATTGGACACCGACGACTTCGACCTCGATGTGACGATCGCCGCCGCGATGCTCAGCTCGCGATTCGACATTTCCATGGACGACGCCGTGAACAAGTTGCGCCGCCGCGCCCGCCTTAAGAATGTGCCCGTGCGGCACGTCGCCGCAGACTCGATCCGGCGTTGGGGCGATTACTCCCGGCGCCAGGCACGGTTCAATCAGACCTCCCCGCGCTGAGCGTCTGCTGGGTACCCGCCACCTGCTTTACGCTGGTCAGCAATGACCGACAACACCCCGGATATCCCGCTGGGGTCGTGGCTGGCCGAGTTATCCGATGAGCGGCTGATCCGACTGTTGGAGTTGCGGCCGGACCTGGCCCAGCCCCCACCCGGCAGCATCGCCGCGCTGGCCGCGCGCGCCCAGGCTCGCCAGTCGATCAAGGCCGGCACCGACGACCTCGACTTCCTGCGCCTGGCCGTACTCGATGCGCTGCTGGTGCTGCAGGCCGATGCGGAGCCGGTGCCCGCCGCGAAACTGCTGGCGCTGATTGGTGACCGCGCCGCCGAAGCCGACGTCCTCGATGCGCTGGACGACCTCCGGCAACGCGCCCTGGTCTGGGGCGAGGCCGCGCTGCGCGTGGCCGCCGACGCCGCGACGGGGATGCCCTGGCATCCGGGCCAGGTCATTCTCGAGGACATGTCGCGCAGCGCCGAGCAGATCGCCGGTCTGATCGACGACCTCGATCAGGCCCAGCTCGACGTGCTGGAGAAGCTTCTCGAAGGTTCCCCGATGGGCCGCACTCGCGACGCCGCGCCCGGCGCGCCCGCCGACCGGCCGGTCCCCCAGCTGCTGGCCATGGGCCTGCTGCGGCGCATCGACGCCGAGACGGTGATCTTGCCCCGCCACGTCGGGCAGGTGCTGCGCGGCGAGCAGCCCGGCCCCATGCAGCTGACCGCACCCGACCCGGTGGTCTCGACGACCACAGCCCACGACGCGGACGCGGTGGCCGCCGGGGCCGTCATCGACTTGCTACACGAGGTCGACGTTGTGCTTGAAACGCTCTCCGCCGCACCGGTTTCCGAGCTGCGCAGCGGCGGCCTGGGGATTCGCGACGTCAAGCGGCTCAGCAAGGTGACCGGCATCGACGAGCCGCGGCTGGGATTGATCCTCGAAGTCACGGCCGCGGCCGGATTGATCGCCAGCGGCATGCCCGACCCCGAGCCGGTCACCGGCGAGGCGCCGTACTGGGCGCCGACGGTCGCCACCGACCGGTACACCGCGACGTCGGCGGCCGAACGCTGGCAGCTGTTGGCCGGCAGCTGGCTCGACCTTCCCGGTCGGCCGGCGCTGATCGGCAGTCGGGGCCCCGACGCGAAGCCCTACGGGGCTCTCACCGACGGCCTGTACTCGACGGCCGCGCCGCTGGATCGCCGGCTGCTGCTCGGCATGCTCTCCGAGCTGTCCCCCGGCGCCGGCGTCGACGCGGCGGCAGCCTCGGCGGCGCTGATCTGGCGGCGTCCACGCTGGGCGAAGCGGTTGCAGCCCGGGCCCGTCGGGGACCTGCTCGCCGAGAGCACCGCCTTGGGACTGGTCGGCCGCGGCGCGATCAGCACACCCGGCCGTGCGCTGCTCGACAACGACGGCGATCCGCAGGTCGCGATCGAGGCGATGAACCGGGCGCTACCCAAACCGGTCGACCACTTTTTGGTGCAGGCGGACCTGACCGTGGTCGTGCCCGGGCCATTGGAACGCGACCTGGCCGAGCAACTCGCCGTCGTCGCCACCGTCGAATCGGCCGGCGCCGCGATGGTGTACCGCGTCAGCGAGCAGTCGATCCGGCACGCACTCGATGTCGGCAAGACTCGCGACTGGATGCATTCCTTGTTCGCCAGGCATTCCAAAACGCCTGTGCCCCAAGGGCTTACCTATCTGATCGACGATGTCGCGCGCCGGCACGGGCAGCTGCGGATCGGCATCGCCGCGTCGTTCGTGCGGTGCGAGGACCCCGCGCTGCTGGCCCAGGCTTTGGCCGCGCCGGCGGCCGGGGAGGTGCAGTTGCGGGCCCTGGCGCCGACGGTCGCGGTGTCGCCGGCTCCGATCGGCGAGGTGCTCGCCGCCCTGCGGTCCGCGGGCTTCGCGCCGGCGGCTGAGGATTCATCCGGCGCCATCGTCGACGTGCGTCCGCGCGGCGCCCGGGTGGCCACACCCCAGCAGCGCCGGCCCTATCGCCCGGCCCGGCGCCCCAACAGCGAAAGCCTCAACGCGGTGGTGGCCGTGCTTCGCAAGGTGACCGCCGCACCGTTCGGCAATATCCGCATCGATCCCGCCGTGACCATGACGCAGCTGCAGCGCGCGGCCAAGGAACAAGACACCCTGGTGATCGGTTATCTGGATGCGGCGGGCGTGGCCACCCAGAGGGTGGTGTCGCCGATCACCATCAAGGGCGGTCAGCTGGTCGCCTTCGATTCCGCGTCCGGGCGGCTGCGTGACTTCGCCATCCACCGCATCACCTCGGTCGTGTCGGCCACCGCCGGATAATGGTTGGCACGCAGAAGCACCGATGAGAAGGAGTGGCGCTGAACATGTCTGACGGACCGTTGATCGTGCAGTCCGACAAGACGGTGTTGCTCGAGGTAGACCACGAGCTGGCCGGCGCGGCGCGCGCCGCCATCGCGCCGTTCGCCGAGCTGGAACGCGCACCCGAGCACGTGCACACCTACCGCATCACGCCGCTGGCGCTGTGGAACGCCCGCGCCGCGGGTCATGACGCCGAACAGGTGGTCGACGCGCTGGTCAGCTTCTCGCGCTACGCGGTGCCCCAACCACTGCTGGTCGACATCGTCGACACCATGGCCCGCTACGGTCGCCTGCAGCTGGTGAAGAACCCCGCGCACGGCCTGACGCTGGTGAGCCTGGATCGCGCGGTGCTCGAAGAGGTGTTGCGCAACAAGAAGATTGCCCCGATGCTCGGCGCCCGCATCGACGACGACACGGTCGTCGTCCATCCCAGCGAGCGCGGCCGCGTCAAGCAGATGCTGCTCAAGATCGGTTGGCCTGCCGAGGATCTCGCGGGCTACGTCGACGGCGAAGCGCATCCGATCAGCCTGGCCCAGGACGGCTGGCACCTGCGCGACTATCAGCAGATGGCCACCGACTCCTTCTGGTCCGGCGGATCCGGGGTGGTGGTGCTTCCGTGCGGCGCCGGCAAGACGCTGGTGGGCGCGGCCGCCATGGCGAAAGCCGGTGCGACGACGCTGATTCTGGTCACCAACATCGTCGCGGCCCGGCAATGGAAGCGCGAGCTGATCGCGCGCACGTCGCTCACCGAGGACGAGATCGGCGAATACTCCGGCGAGCGCAAGGAGATTCGGCCCGTCACCATTTCGACGTATCAGATGATCACCCGCCGCACCAAGGGTGAATACCGGCACCTGGAACTCTTCGACAGCCGGGACTGGGGGCTGATCATCTACGACGAGGTCCACCTGTTGCCCGCGCCGGTGTTCCGGATGACCGCCGATCTGCAGTCCAAGCGGCGCCTGGGTCTGACCGCCACGCTGGTCCGCGAGGACGGCCGCGAGGGCGATGTGTTCTCGCTGATCGGCCCGAAGCGCTATGACGCGCCGTGGAAGGATATCGAGGCGCAGGGCTGGATCGCGCCGGCCGAGTGCGTCGAGGTGCGGGTCACCATGACCGACAACGAGCGCATGCTTTACGCCACCGCCGAGCCCGAAGAGCGGTACAAGTTGTGCTCGACTGTCCACACCAAAATCGCTGTGGTCAAGTCGATCCTGGCGAAGCATCCCGGTGAGCAGACGCTGGTGATCGGTGCCTATCTCGATCAGCTCGACGAGCTTGGCGCCGAGCTTAACGCCCCGGTGATCCAGGGGTCCACCCGGACCAAGGAACGCGAGGAACTGTTCGACGCGTTCCGGCGCGGCGAGCTGTCCACCCTGGTGGTGTCCAAGGTTGCGAACTTCTCCATCGACCTGCCGGAAGCCTCTGTGGCGGTGCAGGTCTCGGGAACGTTCGGCTCACGCCAGGAGGAGGCGCAACGGCTGGGCCGGTTGCTGCGGCCCAAGTCCGACGGTGGGGGCGCCATCTTCTATTCCGTGGTGGCGCGCGACAGCCTGGACGCCGAGTACGCCGCGCACCGGCAGCGCTTCCTGGCCGAGCAGGGCTACGGCTACATCATCCGCGACGCGGACGACCTGCTGGGCCCGGCGATTTAGGCTGCGGCGCAAGCGATTCAGAGCGACAGGATGGTCGCCGACGCGGTGCCGGGCGCACCGTAAACCTGGGCCAGGCCGACGCGCGGGTTGCCGGGCACCTGCCGCTCCCCCGCCTCGCCGCGCAGCTGCCGCACCAGTTCGTGCATCTGCCGCAGCCCCGACGCGCCGATCGGCTCGCCGTTGGCGATCAGCCCGCCGTCGGTGTTGACCGGCATCGAGCCGTGGATCTCGGTGGCGCCGTCGGCCAGCAGCTTCTCCTGCTCGCCGTCGGCGCACAGCCCCGTCTCGGCCATGTGGATGACCTCGTTGCCGGCGTCGGTGTCCTGCAGCTGGGCGACGTCGACGTCCTCGGGCCCGATGCCCGCGGCTTCGTAGGCCGCCTTGGCGGCGTACACCGTCGGGGAGACGTCCTCATCGAGCGGCGCGAAGGTGGCGTGCACCTCGTACGCACCGAACGTGCGGGTGCGGATCTCACAGGCGCGCACGTACACCGGCTTGTCGGTGAACCTGTGCGCGATGTCCGCGCGGCACATGATCACGGCCGCGGCCCCCTCGTCGGGCGCGCAGAACATGTACTGCGTCAACGGGTAGTTGAGCACGGTCGAGTTGAGGATCTCCTCGACCGAGATCTCCTTGCGCCGGAAGGCATTCGGGTTCAGTGCGCCATTGCGGAAGTTCTTGTTGGCCACCCGCGCCAGCGTCTCCTGGGAGATGTTGTGGTCGTGCAAGTACTTGTTGGCCTTCATCCCGAAGAACTTGGTGGTGACGAACTGACCGTTCTGCGCGTACCACTGCGGCAGCGCCAGCTTGGCGGGGTCGTCGGTGAAGGCGCCGCGGGGGTGCTTGTCCAAGCCGATGGCGATGCCGATGTCGTACTTGCCCAGCCGGATGGTGTCCGCGGTCTGCTGGATGGCGCTGGCCGCGGTGGCGCAGGCGTTGAAGACGTTGGTGAAGGTGATGCCGGTCAGTCCGACCAGGCGGGTCACGGCATCCGGGTTGGACACTTCGTGACTGCCACCGAAGCCGAACTGGATGTCCTTCCACTGCACTCCGGCGTCGGTGAGCGCGGACTGAATGGCCTCGGCGCCCATCTGCATCGCGGTCTTCTCGAACCGGCCGAAGGGATGCAGGCCCACACCGATGATCGCCACATCATTGGTCATCTCAGGCTCCTTCTGTCTAGACCGGCTGGAAAGCGAACGTGACGATCTCGTTGCCGTCCGCGTCGGTGGTGAACGGCACCATGGTGAGTTCGACTTCCTGGCCGAACTTCAGCTTGGCGGGGTCGCTCTCGGTCAGCCGGCCCTCGACCCGGATCACGTCGCCGAGCTGGACCAGACCCACGCCGAACGGCACGAAGTCCTTGCCGGTCGGGCCGGCGTACGGGGCCCCGGGCGGGAAGCCCTGGGTGGTCCAAGCGACGACGGTCCCGGTCCGCGGCAACAGCACGTCGCTCATCGCGCCTCCGCTGCACCGCGGGCACCGCTCCTGCACCGGAAAGGTGGTGGCGTTGCAATCACCGCACCGACTGCCGATCAGCTGCGGATTCTCGTCGGGCCAGGTTGAGATCTCGGGAGCCAGCGCCTTCTGCATTGAGGGGTCCTCCAGCGACGTCCACGGTGCACCAAATGAACAATTCCGACTGAACCGTATAACAGCTTTCCGAAAAGTGGAAACCGCATTCTCCTCCTTGGGATGACGGGCGGGCCGCCGCCCGACCAGGCGCGAAGATATGTTGGGCCCATGACGGTCACCGTGATACTTGAGCTCAGATTCAAGCCCGACGAGGTCGCTGCGGGGCGCGAGCTGATGGGCCGGGCGCTACAGGACACCCGGGCGTTCGACGGCAACGTCCGCACTGACGTGCTCATCGACGAAGACGACGAAGCGCACTGGCTCATCTACGAGATCTGGGAGACGGTCGAAAACGACGAGGCCTACCGCGCCTTCCGCGCCGGCGAAGGCAAGCTGACCCAGCTTCCTCCGCTGCTGGCCGCGCCGCCGGCCAAGACCAGGTACACGACTTCCGACATCTGACGCCGGCTTTCGAGGTTGGCTAAGTCAGCGCGGGTATGACCTGGCTCTCGAACATCTCGATACCCGAACGGTCGTAGGCGGCCTCGGGGAAGTAGCAGATGGCGTATTCGCACCCGAGGTCGCGGATCTTCGCGAGTCGCTCGATCACCTGATCCGGTGTGCCCGTCGCCGAGTCCGGTCCGCTGGTGCCGGCGATCATCGCATCCGCCGCGGCCTCGCCCACACAACCCACCAGCCGGTCGCGGACTCGTTGCAGCCGGTCTTTGACATCGGCCTCGGAGTTGCCGACGATCGCATTGACGTTGACCGACCGCACAATCGCGTGATAGTCGGTGCCCACGCTGCGGCAGTGCTCGGCCAGCACCTCGGACTTGTGCGCGAACGCTTCGGGCTCCGGCGTGAAGTTGGTGTACTGCGCGTATTGAGCGGCGATCCGCAACGTCACCTTCTCACCGCCGCCGGCGATCCATAGCGGAATCCCGTTTTCCCGCAGGGGCTTTGGCGCGACGATCGCCCCGTCAACCTGGTAATGCTTGCCCTCGAAGCTGACCTTGCCGTCGCGCCAGGCGTCGCGCATGATCTGCACGCCCTCGTCGAGCCGACCCAACCGCACCCCCGCCGACGGGAATCCGTAACCGTAAGCGCGCCATTCGTGTTCGTACCAGCCACCGCCGATCCCCATCTGGATGCGGCCACCGGAGATGATGTCGGCAGTCGCGGCGACCTTGGCGAGGTAGACGGGGTTGCGGTAGCTCATCGCCGTGCACATCTGACCGAGTTTGATCCGCGAGGTGGTGGCCGCATATGCCGCCATCAACGACCAGGCTTCGTGGGTGGCTTCACCCGTCGGCACCGGAACGGTGTGGAAATGGTCGTAGACCCACAGCGAGTCCCAGGCGCTGCGGTCCGCGTAGGTCGCCAGATCTCGCATCACTGCCCAGTGGTTCTCGGGTTCGATCCCGACCAGATCCATTCGCCAGCCTTGCGGAATGAAGAGTCCAAAGCGCATACCGGGACTGTAGCCCTCCGCTACCCACCCAGCGCGTCGAGCGCGGCCGCAACCGACTTCTCGCGTAGCTCTTCGTACGGCGCATCGGGAAACTGCACGCAGCAATCCTGCAAGCCACCGAACGCGACCACCGCCCGGGTGGACTGCGCGAGCGTCGGCTTCTTGCCGAACACCAGCCTGGCCAGCCGCTCACGCCACGCGAGCACCGTGTCGATGAGGTCGAGGTCGATCAGCGTCGACAGCTCGGTCAACAGCAGCACCAGGTCCCGGCGGTGCCGGTAGTGGAAATCGAAATACCCCTCCAGCAGCTCGCGCGCATTGTTGCGGCGGTGACCCTCGTGCTCGGCCACGAAGCGTTCACCCTCGTCAATCAGCGGCACCAAGATGCTGCGCACCAGGTCTTCGCGTGAGGGAAAGTGGTAGTACAAGGCGGGTTTGGTGATACCCAGCCGGTCCGCGATGTCCTGCAGGCTGGTGCGCTGCACGCCGCGCTGCAAGAAGAGCTCCCGGGCGACCTGTTGGATGCGCTCACGGGTATCCGACCGGGGCCTGCTCACCCCGCCAATTTACCTGACTTACCGATAGGTAAGTGGGATGTTAAGCTTACCGAACGTTAAGTAAGCGTGGGAGGTGATCATGCGCATACTCATCTCGGGCGCCAGCATCGCGGGTCCGGTCCTGGCGTACTGGCTCACCCGGTACGGTTTCGACGTCACCGTGGTGGAGCGCGCACCGACGCTGCGCAAAACCGGTGGCCACGCCGTCGACTTGTTCCGTCCCGCAATGGAAATCTCGACGAAGATGGGTGTGCTTCCGCGCATCGAGGCGCGGGCCACCAGAACGGAACGGTTGACGATGTACCGCGAAGGGCGGACGAAGGCCATCGAGGTCGACCTCACCAAGATCTACGCCGCGACCTCCGATTCGCACGTGGAAATCATGCGCGACGACCTGAGTGAGATCTACTACGACGCGGCCCGCGACGACGTCGAGTACGTGTTCGGTGATTCCATCACCGCGATCGAGCACGACGGCACCGTGACATTCGAGCATTCGCCGGCGCGTACCTTCGACGTCATCGTGGGCGCCGACGGGCTGCACTCCAACGTTCGGCGCCTGACCTTCGGCGAGGAAGCCAACCTGACGCGCTTTCTCGGCGGGTACCTGTCGGTGTTGTCGGCGCCCAAGGCGCTCGTCGAATCCGGCGAGATGGTCGGTCACGTCGGCGTCGGCCGTTTCGCCGGAATCTATACGGCGGACCACCTGGATGACGCCCGGGCGGTGTTCCTGTTCCGCAGCAAAGAGGAATTGGATTACGAGCATCGCGATGCGTTGCGGCAGAAGGAGATACTGCGCGACACTTTCGCCGGCATGCACGAACAGGTGGACACCTGGCTGGCAGAACTGGAGCACACGCCCACCTTCTACTTCGACTCGATCACCCAGCTGCGCACCGACCGGTGGTCACGGCGGCGGGTCACCCTGGTCGGTGACGCGGGTTACTGCCCGGGGCCCGCGGTGGGCGGCAGCACCAGTCTCGCCGTCCTGGGCGCGTATGTGTTGGCCGGAGAGCTCGCCGAGGCGGACGGGGACCACCTGCGCGCCTTCGCCGCCTACGAACTGCGGATGCACGAATCGGTGCGGCGCAGCCGGACTTTCGCCCGCGGCGCCGCCAAAGGCATCATCCCCGGTTCACGAATCGGAGTGTGGGCGTTAACCCGTGGAGCCCAGCTGATCTCGGCGATGCCCGGGTCGCTGTCCCGTTCTGTGGCGAAGCTCAACACCAGGGGCGTCCGGATGCACGATTCGATGCCGGTGCCCGAATACTCCGGAAGCGACGTCTGACAGCATGTCGTGTAGAGCCGCGGCCCGAGCCACCGCGGCAGGCGCGCGCCACGAAGGGAAGACTGCACATGGAATTGACGGGCGTTGGAATCTGGAGCAGTCAGCTACGCTACGGTGACCCGACCGAATCCGCGGAGGCCGCAGCCGAACTCGACGAACTGGGGTTCCCGGCGCTGTGGATACCCGATGTCGGCGGGCCGGTGTTCGACGCGGTGGGGCATCTGCTCGGCGCGACCAAGCGGACCGTGATCGCCACGGGCATCCTGAATCTGTGGATGCATTCGCCCGGCGATGTCGCCGACTCCTACGCGACGCTGACGGCCGAGCACGGTGACCGCTTCCTGCTCGGGATCGGCGTCAGCCACGCCCCGCTGATCGACGCCGGCCAACCCGGGCGATATCGCAAACCGCTGGCGGCCACCGCATCCTTTCTGGACGGCCTGGACGCCGCGCCGCGGCCGGTTCCCACCGAGCGCCGGGTGCTTGCCGCGCTGGGCCCCAAGATGCTGACGTTGTCGGCGACCCGGGCCGGCGGCGCCCATCCTTACCTCGTCACCCCCGAGCACACCGCTTCTGCCCGTTCGACTTTGGGCAGCGGTCCGTTGCTGCTGCCCGAACAGACGGTGATCTTGACCGACAGCGCCGACGAGGCCCGACAGATCGGAACCGATTGGCTGCGGTCGTATTTGGCGTTGCCCAACTACGCCAACAACCTGCTGCGCAGCGGCTTCACCGAAGACGACCTGTCGCAGGTGAGCGATCGGCTGTTCGACGCCATCATCGCGTGGGGTGATGAAGAGGCCATCATGCGCCGCGTCGCCGAGCATCGTTCCGCGGGCGCCGACCACGTCTGCGTCCAGGTGCTGCTGCCCGATCCCCGGGCCTTCCCGCGGGAGCAATGGCGCCGCATCGCCGCCGCCTCCAGGTGACCGTCCCCGTGGGCCTAGGGTGAGCTATGGCTTCCAAACAAACGCTGTTTCGGATCTTTTACCGCATCGGGTTCACCCCGTGGGATGGTCATCCGCTGGCGCAGAGCCTGCGGGGCCTGGTCGAGGGAACGGCTGACGCCGCGGCGCTGACCGCCGGGTCGGCCCTGGAAGTCGGCTGCGGTACCGGCGACTGCTCGATCTATCTGGCCCAACACGGCTGGAAGGTCACCGCGGTCGACTTCGTGGCCAAACCACTCGAACGCGCACGTGCCAAGGCCAGCGCGGCCGGCGCCGCCGTCGACTTCCTTCGGGCCGACGTCACGCAGCTGAGCCGGGCCGGCGTCGGTGCGAACTTCGACTTGATCGTGGACAACGGCTGCCTGCACAACATGAGCGACGCCGACCGCGACGCCTACGTCCGCGAGATCAGCGCCCTGGCGAGGCCCGACGCACGGCTGCTGATCGTCGCGTTCGTGCCCGGCGGTCGGGTCGGGGTGCGCGGAGTCGACCGCGCCGAGATGGAACGCCGATTCGCGCAGAGCTGGACGCTGTTGTCGGCCGGCCCCGAGCGCGAGCTGGACCGCGCCGAGAAGACCCCGGCGTGGTACTACCTATTCGCGCGCGGCGACACGTAACCTGTTGCGACGACACGCCGTATCGCTTCGCAATGGCTTAAGTCTCGGGCGCAGCACAGCCGTCGAGCCACCGAACGCACCAGCCCCCGAACACGTCGCTTCGGGGGCTGGCCGCGTGCGTCGGTGATCAGCTCAGCGATGCCGGTGGCAGGAAGCGGTCGCCGTAGCGGGCGGCCAGTTCCTTGGCCCGGGCCACGAAGGCTTCCTTGCCGACACCGTGCGCACCCTCGTAACCGACGATGAACTGCGCGCTACCACCGGTGTACGGCGGGAACCCGATGCCCATGATGGACCCGATGTTGGCGTCGGCGGTCGACGTCAGCACGCCCTCGTCAAGGCACTTCTGCGTCTCGAGCGCCTCGGCGAACAGCATGCGATCGATCATGTCCTGCAACGGAATTTCCGCGCTGCCGGACTTGAACGTCTCGCGCAGGCCCGGCCACAGCCGGGTCCGCTTGCCGTCGACGTACTCGTAGAAGCCGGCGCCCTTCAACCGCGAGGGCCGCTCCAACTCGATCATCTTCTCGACGACGGCCTCGGCCGGGTGCGGCTCGTAAGTGCCGCCCGCGTCCTCCACGCCCTTGCGGGTGGCCGTCGCGATCTTGTGCATCAGCTCCAGGTTCAGCTCGTCGGACAGCTGCAGCGGCGGCGCCGGGTAGCCGGCCTGCGAACCGGCGTGCTCGACGCTCGCGGGCTCCACGCCCTCACCCAGCATCGCCAGCGCCTCATTGACGAACGTGCCGATGACGCGGCTGGTGAAGAACCCGCGGCTGTCGTTCACCACGATCGGGGTCTTGCCGATGGCCAGCGTGTAGTCGAACACGCGGGCCAGCGCCTCGTCAGAGGTCTTCTCGCCCTTGATGATCTCCACCAGCGGCATCTTGTCGACCGGCGAGAAGAAGTGGATCCCGATGAAGTCCTCCTGGCGCTTCACACCGGTCGCCAGACCGGTGATCGGCAGCGTCGAGGTGTTCGACCCCAGCAGCGCGTTGGGCTCGACGATGTCCTCGATCTCCTGGAACACCTTGTGCTTGAGTTCCTGGTTCTCGAACACCGCCTCGATCACGAAGTCGACGCCCTTGAGGTCGGCCGGGTCGGCGGCCGGGGTGATGCGGTCCAGCAGCGCCTTGCTCTTCTCCTCGGTGGTCTTGCCCCGCTGAAGTGCCTTGGCCTCAAGCTTTTCCGAGTAGCCCTTGCCCTTCTGGGCGGCCTCGAGGCTGACGTCCTTGAGCACCACCTCGTAGCCGGCCTTGGCCGACACGTAGGCGATGCCGGCGCCCATCATGCCCGCGCCCAGCACCCCGATCTTGTTGATCTTGACCGGCTCGATGCCGTCCGGCCGGGAACCACCGCCGTTGATGTGCTGCAGGTCGAAGAAGAACGCCTGGATCATGTTCTTGGCGACCTGGCCGGTCACCAGCTGGGTGAAGTAGCGGCTCTCGATGCGGCTGGCGGTGTCGAAGTCCACCTGCGCGCCCTCGACCACGGCGTCCAGGATGGCCCGCGGCGCCGGCATCGGCGCGCCCTTGAGCTGCTTCTTCAGCAGCGCCGGGAACGCCGGCAAGTTCGCCGCCAGCGCGGGGCTAGACGGAGTGCCGCCGGGCATCTTGTAACCCTTTTTGTCCCAGGGCTGTTCGTGCGAATCGGGGTTGGCCTTGATCCACGCCTTAGCGGCGGGCACCAATTCGTCGACCGAGCCGACGAGTTCGTCGACCAGGCCGATCTCCTTGGCCTTGTCGGCCTTGAAGCGGGTGCCCTGCGACAGGATGTTCATGAAAGCGTTCTGGATGCCGAACATCCGCACGGTGCGGGTCACCCCGCCGCCGCCGGGCAGCAGGCCCAGCGTGACCTCGGGCAGGCCGACGACCAGACCCTTGACGTCCGCGGCGATGCGGTGGTGACAGGCCAGCGCGATCTCCAGGCCGCCGCCCAGCGCGGCCCCGTTGATGGCGGCGACGACTGGCTTGCCGAGGGTCTCCAGGGCGCGCAGGTCACGCTTGACCGACTCGACGGTGTCGAACGCCTCGCCGGCGTTCTCCGGGCCGAGGTTGATCATGCCCTTGAGGTCGCCGCCGGCGAAGAAGGTCTTCTTCGCGCTGGTGATGACCACACCGGTGATCGAATCCTTTTCGGCGGCAAGGCGTTCCACAGCGTTGTGCATGGACTCGCTGTAGTGCTCGTTCATCACGTTGGCCGACCCGGTGGGGTCGTCCAGGGTCAGCGTGACGATGCCGTCGGCGTCCTTATCCCACTGAATGGTGTTCTCTGCCATGGTCTTAAACCCTCTCGATGATGGTGGCGACACCCATGCCGCCGCCGATGCACAGCGTGACCAGGGCGCGACGCGCGTTGCGGCGCTCGAGCTCGTCGACCATGGTGCCGGTGATCATGGCGCCCGTGGCGCCCAGCGGGTGGCCCATCGCGATGGCGCCACCGTTGACGTTGAGCTTCTCGTCCGGAATGTTGAGGTCCTTCTGGAACTTCAAGACCACCGACGCGAACGCCTCGTTGAGCTCGAACAGGTCGATGTCGTCGATCGTCAGGCCCGCGCGGTCGAGCACCTTGCGCGTGGCAGGGGTCGGGCCGGTGAGCATGATGACGGGGTCCGAGCCGCTGGTGGCGGTGGCCACGATGCGCGCCCGTGGGGTCAGGCCCTGCGACTTGCCGGCCGCTTCCGAACCGACCAGCACCAGCGCGGCGCCGTCGACGATGCCGGAGCTGTTGCCGCCGGTGTGGACGTGGTTGATCTTCTCGACATAGTGGTATTTGGTCAGCGCCACGTCGTCGAAGCCGCCCATCTCGCCGATGCCGTCGAACGCGGTCTTCAGCTTGCCCAGGCCTTCGAGCGTGGTGTCGGGCCGCATGTGCTCGTCGTGGTCGAGGATCACCAGACCGTTCTGGTCGCGCACCGGAACGACCGACTTGGCAAAGTAGCCGCCGGACCACGCCGCGGCCGCCTTCTCCTGGGAGCGCAGCGCGTAGCGGTCGACGTCCTCGCGGGAGAAGCCTTCGATGGTGGCGATCAGGTCGGCGCCGATGCCCTGGGGCACGAACCCGATCTGGTAGTTGGTCTCGGGGTCGGTTGCCCAGGCGCCGCCGTCGGAGCCCATCGGGACGCGGCTCATCGACTCGACACCGCCGGCCAGCACCAGGTCGTCCCAGCCGGACCGTACCTTCTGCGCGGCGGTGTTGACGGCCTCGAGGCCCGACGCGCAGAACCGGTTGAGCTGCACGCCGCCGGTGGTCTCGGGCAGGCCGGCGGCCAGCACCGCGGTGCGGGCGATGTCGCCGCCCTGGTCGCCGACCGGGGACACCACACCCAGGATCATGTCGCTGATCAGGTTCTCGTCGAGGTCGGGGAAACGCCGCCGGAGCTCGTCAACCAGGCCTACGACCAGGTTGAGTGGCTTCACCTCGTTCAGCGAACCGTTGCGCTGCTTGCCCCGCGGGGTGCGGATGGCCTCATAGATAAAAGCTTCTTCGGACATGACGACTTCCTGATCTGGCGAATAGGGTTCGAATCCGTCTTGAAGACTAGATCCCGCCCCACCCTAACAGGGCCCCCGGCCAACCTGTTGGTTGGCCAAACCGCGCAGCTCAGGGGCGGCGTGTGACGACGACCACGCGTCGGCTCGCCCGGCCGGGACGGCCGCCCCGGCCGACCGTGAAACTACTTTCACGCTCGGCGACGAGTGTGCAATTAACTTCACGCTGGCCTGCCACGTCCCGGGCACTGGCCGTGGCCCGCCGCGCCTAAGCTCAACCACCATGACGGTGTCGCGACTGCGCCCCTACGCGACCACGGTGTTCGCCGAAATGTCGGCGCTGGCCGCGCGGATCGGAGCGGTGAACCTCGGCCAGGGGTTCCCCGACGAGGACGGACCCCCGGCGATGCTGAAGGCCGCCCAGGAGGCCATCGCCGACGGCGTCAACCAGTACCCACCGGGCATCGGCATCGCACCGCTGCGCCACGCCATCGCCGCCCAGCGGCAGCGCCGCTACGGCATCACCTACGACCCCGACGCCGAGGTGCTGGTGACGGTGGGGGCGACCGAGGCCATCGCCTCGGCGGTGATCGGCCTGGTCGAACCCGGCTCCGAGGTCCTGCTCATCGAACCGTTCTACGACTCCTATTCACCGGTGGTGGCGATGGCCTCCGCGCAACGGGTGGTCGTGCCCCTGGTCCCCCACGGCCGCGGCTTCGCCCTGGACGCCGACGCCCTGCGCCGGGCCGTGACGCCACGGACCCGCGCGCTGATTGTCAACTCCCCGCACAACCCGACCGGCACCGTGCTGAGTGCCGACGAGTTGGCGGCCATCGCCGAGGTCGCGACCGCGGCGGACCTGCTGGTGATCACCGATGAGGTCTACGAGCACCTGGTATTCGACGGGCGGCAGCACGTTCCGCTGGCCGGCTTCGACGGCATGGCCGAGCGGACGATCACCATCTCCAGCGCCGCCAAGATGTTCAACTGCACCGGCTGGAAGATCGGATGGGCTTGCGGCCCAGCGCATCTCATCGCGGGGATGCGCGCGGCGAAACAGTATCTGAGCTATGTCGGCGGCGCGCCGTTCCAGCCGGCGGTGGCCCTGGCACTGGAGACCGAGGGCGCGTGGGTGGCCGGCCTGCGCGCCACTTTGCAGGCCAGGCGCGATCGACTGGCCGCCGGGCTGATCGACGTCGGGTTCGAGGTGCACGACAGCGCCGGCACCTACTTCCTGTGCGCCGATCCCCGTCCGCTGGGCTACGACGACAGCGGCGCGTTCTGCGCGGCGCTCCCGGAAAAGGTTGGAGTCGCCGCGATCCCGATGTCGGCCTTCTGCGAGCCGGCGGCCACGCACGGTCCGGCCGATGTGTGGAATCACTTGGTGCGCTTCACCTTCTGCAAACGCGACGACACCCTCGACGAGGCGATCAAGCGACTCGCCGGGCTGCGCGACGCTACCTAGCCGATCCGAAGCCCTCCATCACCCGCTTGCGCAGCCCCTCCAGCGCCGAGTGCAAAATTTTCTTTCGGGCCCGGGCTATCCAGAACTCCGGTAGCGGCGCCCAGGGTTCGACGGTGATGGTGAAGCGCACCCTGGTCTTGTCGACGCCCAAGCGGCTCAGGTTGTACTCGCCGTGCTGACCATGCTGCTGCGCCGTCTTGTGGGCGTCCCACACCATCCAGTCTGCGCCCCAATGGTATTCGAGCACTTCCGTGTCGTGGATGCCGGTCACCGAGATCGTGACCTTCACGTGGTGGGGGCGGCCGTCGGGATGCTTGTCGACGACCTCGACCCGCTTGTGGACCGACGACCACGAGGGCACGGCATCCATATCGGCGAGCGCCTCCATAATGACTTCCGGAGGCGCGTCGATGACGATTTCCGAAGATGCTTGAACGGCCACTAGTACTAAGTTAACGCCAGCGCAGCCACCGGCGAAGGCTATTCCGGCCGGGAAGAACCGCTGCCGCCTGCCACCTGGTCGCACAACCCTTTCATCGCGGCGTCGAGAACACTCTCGGCCGCGCGCCGCACGACGAACGCAGGCATGGGCCGGCCGGGTTCGACGGTGATGTCGAAGCGCACCCGAGTCTGGTCGACCCCTTCGGGTTTGAGGGTGTACTCGACGTGCTGGCCGTGCTGCTGCGAGGTCCCCTTGGCGTCGTAGACAACCCAATCCGGTCCCCAGTGGTATTCCAGGACCTCTTTGTCGACCAGCCCGAGAACCTTGATGGTGGCCTTGACGTGGTGCGGCCGGCCGTCGGGATACCGGTCTATCACCTCGACATGTTTGTGCAGCGGCGACCACGATGACAGGACGCCGACATCGGTCAGCGCCTCCATGACCACTTCTGGCGGCGCGTTGACGACGAATTCCCTTGATGCTTTTACGGCCACTGAGGATCAACTTAGCAACGCCGACCGCGATGCGGACCGGTTCGCCGTAAAGGATTTTCTACCAGTCGATTTCGTTGAGCGGCGTGGTCGCCGCCGGAGGCGGTCCGACGGGCCCGGCGGGGGTTCGCGAAAAGCGTGGGGCGGGTGCGGCCTGGTCGGCGCCGTGGGCGGTGATCAGGGTGGAACGCGCCCGCAGGTGCCCATCGGCGGCGGCCTCCTGCCACGTCAGCACCGGGGTGACACAAGCATCGGTGCCGGCGAAGGTCCGCGTCCATTCGTCCCGCGTCCGGCTGGCGAATCGCTGGGTGAAGATCTCGCGCATCCGTGGGTAGGACGCTTTGTCTTGCTGGGCGGGCACGTCGTCGGGTGACAGGCCGAGCCCGTCGAGCAGCGCCGAGAAGAATTGCGGTTCGATGGCGCCGACGGCGACGTATCGTCCGTCGGCGGTCTCGTAGCAGCCGTAGAACGGGGCGCCGCCGTCGAGCAGGAACGATTCGCGTCGGTCCCGCAGTGCGCCAGTGGACTTCATAGTCCACATCATCTGGGCCAGCAGGCTGACCCCGTCGACCATCGCCGCGTCGATCACCTGCCCCGCGCCCGAACGCTCCCGTTCGTACAAGGCGGCCACGATGCCGATCACCACCAGCATCGAGCCGCCACCGAAGTCCGCGACCAGGTTCAGCGGCGGCATCGGCGGCCGGTCGGCGTAGCCCAGCGCCGACAGGGCGCCGGTCTGCGACAGGTAGTTGATGTCGTGACCGGCGGTCGGCGCCAGCGGACCCTCCTGTCCCCACCCAGTCATCCGCGCGTAGATCAGCCGCGGGTTGACCGCCGCGCAGTCGTCCGGCCCGATGCCGAGTCGCTCGCAGGTCCCGGGCCGGAAGCAGTCCAGCAACACGTCGGCCTTGGCGGCCAGCTCCAGCAGCGTTCGCGGCTGCGCCTTGACGTCCAGGTCGACGATTCGCTTGCCGCGGTGCAGCAGATCGCGGTCCTCGGCCGGCATCCCCAAGCCGCCCGCTGGACGCCGCACCCGCACCACGTCGGCTCCCAGATCGACGAGCAGCATTCCCGCGTGCGGTCCCGGCCCGATGCCGCCGAGTTCTATGACTTTCACCCCGGACAGCGGGCCGCCGCTCACGGCAGCTACTTACCCTTCTTCACCTGGAGCACCCGGTCGCGCAGCGCCTTGGTCGCCGAATCGATCGTTCCCTTCACGGCGCGCTTGAGCACGAAGCCGGGCAGCGGCACATTCGGGTCCGCGAGAAGCTCGAACTTGACCAGAGTCTCGTTGCCTTTCGGCACCAGGGTGTACTTCCCGTCCTGCGCCTTCTGCTGCGAGGAACTGACCAGCTTCCAGCTCACCACATTGTCGCCCCACGTGTAGGCGACCACCTGTTCGTCGGTGATCCCGGCGACCTTGACCTTCATCTTCACCTGCCGGGGGCGCCCGTCGTCACCGGTGTCCAGGATCTCCGCGCTCTGATGCGGTTCCGACCATTCGGGCATCGCTTCGAAGTCGGCGATGACGTCCAGAATCTCCTCCGGACTGGCTTCGATGACGATGTCGCGGGATTCTTTGAGTGCCATGGCCCGCACGATACTGGCCCGGCGTCTCGCCCGGAACGGATTCGACCGAGCGTACCGTCGTGCCTGTGACTGATGCTGCGACCGATCCCGCATACACCGTCGGTGACTATCTGTTGGACCGCCTCGCCGAGCTCGGCGTCTCGGAGATCTTCGGCGTTCCCGGCGATTACAACCTGGAATTCCTCGACCACATCATTGCGCACCCCAGCATTCGCTGGGTCGGCAACGCCAACGAGCTGAACGCCGGCTACGCCGCCGACGGGTATGGCCGGTTACGCGGAATGTCGGCCTTGGTAACGACTTTCGGGGTCGGAGAGCTCTCCGCGGCCAACGCGGTCGCGGGCAGTTATGCCGAGCAGGTACCCGTTGTGCACATCGTCGGCGGCCCGTCCAAGGATGCCCAGCACACCCGCCGGGCGCTGCACCATTCGCTCGGCGACGGGGACTTCGAGCACTTCTTCCGGGTCAGCCGCGAAATCACCTGCGCCCAAACCAATCTGATGCCCGCGACGGCCCGCCGCGAGATCGACCGGGTGCTGTCCGAGGTGCGCGAGCAGAAGCGCCCCGGATACATCCTGATGTCCACCGACGTGGCTCGCTTCCCCACCGAGCCGCCGGAGGCGCCGTTGCCCCGCTATAGCGGTGGCACCAGCCCCCGCGCCCTGGCGATGTTCGCCGAGGCCGCGGCCGAACTCATCGGCGACCACCGGCTCACCGTCCTGGCCGACTTGCTGGTACACCGACTGCAGGCGATCAAAGAACTCGAGGCGTTGCTGGCGGCCGACGTGGTGCCGCACGCCACGTTGATGTGGGGAAAGAGTCTGCTCGACGAGAGTTCGCCCAACTTCCTGGGCATCTACGCCGGGTCCGCCAGCGCGCCGGCGGTGCGCACCGCGATCGAAGAGGCGCCCGTGCTGGTCACCGCCGGGGTGGTGTTCACCGACATGGTCAGCGGCTTCTTCAGCCAGCGCATCGACCCCGCCCGGACGATCGATGTCGGCCAGTATCAGAGCAGCGTGGCCGGAGAAGTCTTCGCGCCCTTGGAAATGGGCGCGGCGCTCGATGCGCTGACCGCGATCCTGGTGCGCCGCGGAGTCTCCTCGCCACCGGTGGTGTCGCCGCCGGCCGAGCCGCTGCCGCCGCCCCCGCCGCGCGACCAGCCACTCACCCAGAAGATGTTGTGGGACCGCCTTTGCGTGGCCCTCACCCCCGGCAACGTGGTGCTTGCGGACCAGGGCACCTCGTTCTACGGCATGGCCGACCACCGGCTGCCGCAGGGTGTGACCTTCATCGGCCAACCACTGTGGGGCTCAATCGGTTACACGTTGCCCGCCGCGCTCGGGGCCGCGGTGGCGCATCCGGACCGCAGGACGGTGCTGCTCATCGGGGACGGCGCCGCGCAGTTGACCGTCCCGGAACTGGGCACCTTTTCGCGTGAGGGGCTGTCCCCGGTCATCGTGGTGGTCAACAACGATGGCTACACCGTGGAACGGGCGATCCACGGCGAGACCGCGCCGTACAACGACATCGTCAATTGGAAGTGGACGGAGGTCCCCCGCGCGCTGGGGGTCACCGACCACCTGGCGTTCCAGGTCCGGACCTACGGCGAACTCGACGACGCCCTGACCGCCGCTGCCGAGCAGCGAGACCGCATGGTGTTCATCGAGGTGATGTTGCCGCGACTCGAAATCCCGGCCCTGCTGGTCGAACTCGTCCAACCGACATCACCGGATGGCAGTCCGCGCCGCTGACGAGCTAGCGCGAGTTCGGGGTTCGGTCCGGACTGGACGATCGCAGGATGGCCTGCACCGTGCGACGGCAGCGTCCGCAATCGGCTCCCGCCCCGCACGCCTGGGCGACTTCCTTGGTGGTCGACGCCCCGCACGAAACGGCTTCGGTCACCGTTTGACTGGTGACTCCATTACACAGGCACACGAACACCGGCGGATCCTCAGTCCGCCTCGATGCGCATCATGTCGAAGAATCGGCCGACGAACAACGGTGGGTAGGCGCCGATGCCCGCACCCGACATCCATTGCGCCGCCGCGTCTGGGTGGTCGATCCAGTCCCGCGCGCTTTTCTCGTCGGGGAACTCCTGCAGGATCAGCACTTCGTGATCGTCGTCGAAAGCCTGGAACACCCACGTCTTTCGGATGCCGGCCGTGGTGAATCTGTCGATCGCCGTGCTGACTTCGGAGGTCAGCAGGGACACGTCGTTGACGGAGGCGATGGCGGCCACCACGACGCCCGGCGCCGCCGGAGTTGTCGGTGGCTGCGCGATGAACCTGTCGACGATCTCGCCGGCGAAGACCGCGGGAATGTCTTCCACGCCGGCCTCGTCGAACCAATCGAAGAAGACCCGGGACCGCAGCAGCTCCACGATCGGCTCACGGCTGTGCACGCCGATCATCACCAGGACCCGCCCGTGATCGCGGGTCGAGGTGTAGACCAACACGTGGTGTGCGCCGATATCGGCCAGGGCGGCTTTGTTGCGTTTCAGCAGTGGCCATACCCGGGTGGGATCGGGGACGCGATAGTCCGATGCGATCACCATCGAATGGATATCGCCGTTGTTCATCGGAGCTGGTCCTTCATCACTTTCCCCGTCGCGTTGAGTGGGAGTGAATTGAGGAACTCTACCGTGCGGGGCACCTTGAATCCGGCCATCCGGTCACGACACCAGCCGATCAATTCGTCGGCGCTGACCTCGCCGTTGCGCACCACAAACGCTTTGCCGACCTGGCCCATCCGTTCGTCGGGGACACCGATGACCGCGGCCTGTGCCACGGCCGGGTGATTGAGCAGGAAGCCCTCGATCTCGGCCGGGTAGGCGTTGAACCCACCGACGATGAACATGTCCTTCTTCCGGCCGACGATGCGCAGCCGCCCGGTCTCCGTGAAGTCTCCGAGGTCTCCGGTGTGCAGCCAGCCGTCGCGGTCGATCGCTTGGGCGGTGGCCTCCGGTTCGTCGAGGTACCCCCGCATCACTCCGTAGCCACGGACCAGCACCTCGCCGTCCTCGGCGATGCGCACCTCGACCCCCTCGCACGGCACGCCCGCGGTGGTGGCGACGTCCTCGAAGGAATCGCCCGGCAGGGAGAGGGTGACGTTGCCGGCCTCGGTGAGGCCGTAACCGGTCATCAGCGTCTCGAACGGCAGTTCGTCGTGGATGCGACGCACCAGCTCGACCGGGATGTCGGCGGCGCCGGTCACGCCCGCACGCAACGACGACAGCCTGGACTTGTCGGCCACCGTCAGCAACGAGTGATACAGCGTCGGCGGTCCGGGCAGCATCGTGATGCGTTCACGTTCAACAAGATTCACTACGGTGTCGACGTCGAACACCGCGACGGGCAGCATCGTGGCGCCGCGCAGGAACGAGGCGACCAGACCCGCCTTGAGTCCGAAGGTGTGAAAGTACGGGTTGATCTGCAGGTAGCGGTCGCCCTCCCGCAGGTCCGCGAGCGTCGCCCACTCCTCGTACATGCGCAGCGTTTGACCGTGATTGAGCATCGCCCCCTTGGGACGCCCGGTCGTGCCCGAGGTGAAGATGATGTCCGAGGTGTCGGTGCCGCTCACCGGCCGTTCGAATGGCGAACCACTGGACAGGAAGTCGGACTTCAGGTCGATCACCGGCACTCCGGCGGGCGCGCTGTAATCCTGGTCCAGGAAACCCTTTTGGACCAGGACGGCCTTCACCTTGCTGCGGACGATGATGTCGCGGGCTTCCTCGCTCTTGAACCGCGTGTTGACCGGGACGAGCACGCCGCCGGCGGTGAGCAACCCGAACGCCGCGATGATCCACTCGGCCGAGTTGGGCGCCCAGACAGCGACCCGGTCACCCTTGTCGATGCCGAGGTCGGCGAAAGCGCCTGCGGCACAACGGATTCTCTCGGTCACCTGACCGAATGTCAAGCGCAGCGGACCGTCGACGACCGCTTCCGCGTCGCCGAAGCGGTCCGCTGCGCTCAAGACCATCTCCGGGATGGTCTGCCACTGTCGGTTGGCCGGCTCCTTCTCAGGACGCTTCACGTCCTGCATCGTCGCCGCCCGGAGCCCCTAGACGTCACACCGTGACGAGCCGACCGAGGTTGCCGCCCATGATCTTTGCCTGATCCTCAACGGATAGATGCGACAGCGCGTTGACGTAGAACGTCGGCTCCGCCAGCCCCTCCGGGTGCGGCCAGTCCGAGCCGTACAACACTTGATCGACGCCGACGAGGTTGACCAGATCGTCGATGCCGTCCTCGAAGAACGGGCTCACGTGGATGCGGTTCTTGACCATCTCGACGGGGTCGCTCGGGAATACCTCCGGGGCCTTGCGGAACACCTCGGCCAGGCCGTCCAGCAGCGGCGTCATCCACTTCGACCCGGCCTCGACGATCGCGACCTTCAGCTTCGGGTGCCGGTACAGCGCGCCGTGAATCACCCACGACCCCACCGCGTCCTGGATCGGCCGCCACTCGTTGAGGATGCCCATCGCATTGGTTTGGAACGGCAGCATCTCTTGTTCCGCGCCGTCCCACTCGGAGGTGTAGCGCGAATAGCCGCTGTCGCTGGAGTGCATGCCGACGAGTAAGTCGTACTCGACGACCCGCTCCCAGAACGGGTCGAACTCGGGCACCGCGAAGGAACGCGGGCCGCGGAAGCCCGGGACCGGCGCCGGGCGGATCAGAATGCACCGCGCGCCGCGCTTGACGGCCCACTCCAGTTCCTCGATCGCCTTCTCGACGATCGGCAAGGTGATGACCGGGGTGGTGAAGATCCGGTTCTGGTAGTTGAAGCCCCAGACCTCGTCGAGCCATTCGTTCAGCGCGTGGATCAGGACGTGGACGGCCACCGGGTCGTCGCGCAGACGTTCCTCGAGCAGGCTCGCCAGCGTCGGGAACATCAGAGTGCGATCCAGACCAAGCTCGTTCATCTTCTCCAGGCGCGGGCCGGGCTCGAAGAACGCCGGGATCGCGCGCATCGGTTCACCGAACAGTTCGCGCTTGCTCTTGCCGTCCGGGTTGCCGTACTTGAAGTACTCCTCCCAGGCGCCCGGCCGGGCGACGACCTCGAAGGTCGGGTTGGGAATGTAGTTGCTGATCTGACCGCGGATCGCAATCTTGGTCCGCCCGTTGATCTGGACGTACTGGACGAAGTCCTTGTACTCCTTGGGCAGGAACTTGGTCAGCGCCTCTGGGGGCTCGTACAGGTGGTTATCCGCGTCAAAGATCGGGAATGGGACGTCTTCCCGATGCGACAGCTGGCCCATGAAATCCTCCTTCGCAATTTATGAGAATACTATTCTCTACGGGAGCGTAATCGCAACGTGGGTCTCCGGACCCCGGTCCGGCGTGTCAGCAGGCCACGGAGATCTTGTACGTGGCGGTAGCCGGTTCACCGGGTTTGGCGGTCAGGTACCCGTTGGCGGTGCCGCTGACGGTGAATTTGTCACCGGTCATGCTCATGCCCCCTTCGCCGTCGCCGCCCCGGGAGTACATTCCGCTGAAGCCACCCAGGTTCTGGATGTGTACGGACTCGGCGGTCGCCGGTTGCGCACTCTCGTCGATCACGACCTTGGCTCCCGCGAAGTCGCTGCCGATGTCGATCGTTCGGGTCCACTCCCGCTGACTGCACTTCACGACGTGAAAAGTGCGGTCAGCGCCGTTGACGGTCACCGTTGCCGTGCTGGCGATTTGGCTTGGGGGCCGCGACGTGCACGCCCCGACCAAGGCAATGGCAAGGACCGCGGCGGCGGCCAGGATTCGGTTCCGCATCGAGTCACCTCTACCTCACTGGCTGAAGTTCTTGGGCCTGCAGCGATGATGTTATTCTCGCGAAAAGAGAATGCCAATATCGTGTTGTTGTCGAGGAGCGAAAACGCATGGTGGATCTGGAGATCGACGCCGGGTTGGCGGTGGTCACCATCGATCGCCCGCAGGCCCGCAACGCCATCGGTCTGGACACCATGGACCAGCTGGAGAAGGCGCTCGATGCGGCGGAAGGCGTTCAAGCGCTGGTGATCAAGGGCGCCGGAGACAAAGCTTTCGTCTCCGGCGGTGACCTGAAGGAGTTGAGCGCGCTGCGGACCGAGGAGGACGCCGCAGCCATGGCCCGGCGGATGCGGTCCATCTGCGATCAGCTGGCGGACTTCCCCGCCCCGGTGATCGCCGCGCTCAACGGCCACGCGTTCGGCGGCGGCGCCGAAGTCGCGGTCGCCGCCGACATCCGGATAGCCGCCGACGACATCAAGATCGCCTTCAACCAAGTTCAGCTGGAAATCATGCCGGCCTGGGGCGGGGCCGAGCGGCTGGCCACGCTGGTCGGAAAGAGCAGGGCGCTGCTGCTGGCCGGCTCGGGAACCGCCCTCAGCGCGTTCGACGCCGAGCGCATCGGCCTGGTCGACCAGGTCGTGCCCCGCGACGTCTTCGATTCGCCCGACGAGGGTTGGCGAGCCATCGCGAGGTCGCTGGCGCGCCACCCGGCGACCGAGATAAAGCGCGTAATCCGCGGAGTTTCCCCGGAGGAGGCGATAGCATCCTTCGCACGGCTGTGGGTCGCCGACCCGCACTGGCAAGCCGCAGAACGGGTGATGAACCGCAACAACAAACCGCGCCCGGCCGCCGGAGGAGCGTCATGACCACAACGAGGACAGCGATGGGCGTCGGCTCCATCGTGTCGTTGGCTTCGCTATTGGCGGTCGCGAGCGTGCTGGTGGGAAGCGGACGGGCGCATGCCGACCCGGTCATGCATCACGTCAGGTACACCGTTTCCGCGCAGAACCCGATCTATACGTCCATCTACTACCTGGACCACCAGCCGGAGAAATTCTCCGACTACAGCCATAACCCCTACTCGTTCACACCCCATGTCGACGTCGATCTCGCCCCGGGCAAGCCGTGGGGCTTCGATCTGGACATGTCGGACCCCGACCATTACGCGATGGTGGTGGCGAGCACCGGCACGGAGCCCGGCACGCCGGGACTTCACTGCGATCTGGCGGTAGACGGCGCGGTCGTCGTATCCAAGGATGGCCCCAAAGGCGTGCTCTGCTCGCTGCGGAACTGGTGAACAATCCAGGTATCCGGTACACCCTCGATCGGCCGCGGTTCGCCTTCCAGGCGGCGCAAGTAGTTCTCCACCAATTCCAACGTCTCGGCGTGTCCGGCGGACATACCGATCGCCTGCTCGAGGACCAGGAACCGCGACAGGCTGCTCATCAGCACCGTCCACACCACCGGAGGGATGTCGATGTCCTGGCCTTCGTCTTGAATTCTGGAGCCGTAACGCTCCAGCGCGGTCGTCACCGCTTGGCGCTGCTCTTCGCGGAAACGCTCTGCATAGTAAGCGATTTCGGCCCGCATCTCCTTGCGATGATTGGCCAGCGCCATGAATTCCATCGAAATCCGGGTGAAGGCGGGGTCCGTGCCGAATCGCCAGAGCGCCCACAGCGGCTGCGGCGACTTCAGCATTTGCGCGTGCACTTCAAGCGCTTCTTCGGCCCGGCGACGGAACACTTCCAGGAACAGCTCTTCCATGGTGCGGAAGTAGTAGTGCACCAGCTGAGGCTTGAGCCCGGCCTTGTTCGCCAGGCGGCGGGACGTGACCGCGGCATAGCCCTCCTCGAGCATCAGCCGCTCGGCGGCATCGAGCAACAAGACGCGGTTTTTCGCGTCCGGCGCCCCGATTCTGCGGGCCGATGTCATGTGCCTGCTCCGTACTGTGTGCCATCCCGTGCCGACCACACGGATCGTATCGTGGCGCGCCGCCCTCAACCTTGACCCTGACATTACCGCCATGCTAAGCAGGTGCTCAGCACATTTTGGATCTCGAAATCGGGCGGCGGTACGGCTTGCCGCCGAATACCGCCGGTAAACCCAGCCCAGGGAGACGCATTCCGATGAGCACCTTCGACTCGATCGACTTCTTCACCGATCCGTCATTGGTCCCCGATCCGCACCCTTACTTCGACTACCTGCGCAGCCAAAACCCGGTGCTGCGCCTGCCGCACTACGGGGTGGTCGCCGTCACCGGCTACGACGAAGCCTGCGAGATCTATAAGGACCCGGACACCTTCTCCAACATCGTCGCCCTCGGCGGGCCCTTCCCGCCGCTGCCGTTCACGCCCGAAGGCGACGACATCAGCCCGCAGATCGATGCGCACCGCAGCTCGTTTCCGATGAACGAGCACATGGTCACCATGGACCCGCCCGACCACACGAAGGCCCGGTCGGTGCTCGCGAAGTTGCTGACCCCGAGCCGGCTGAAGCAGAACGAGGAGTTCATGTGGCGCCTCGCCGACCGCCAGCTCGACGAGTTCCTCGGCCTCGGTGAGTGCGAGTTCATCGCCGAATATTCCAAGCCGTTCGCCACTTTGGTGATCGCGGACCTGCTCGGCGTGCCGGAGGAGGACCACAGGGAATTCCGTAAGGTGTTGGGCGCCGATCGCCCCGAGGCGCGAGTGGGTGCCCTGGACCACGAGTCGGTGGGTATCAACCCGCTGGAGTGGCTCGACGACAAGTTCTGTCACTACATCGAGGATCGGCGCCGCGAGCCCCGCGGAGACGTGCTGAGCTTCCTGGCGGACGCGAAGTACCCGGACGGATCGACACCCCCGGTGATCGAGGTCGTCCGCTCGGCGACCTTCCTCTTCGCCGCGGGACAGGAGACCACCGCGAAGCTGCTCAGCGCCGCCCTGCAAGTTCTCGGCGACCGGCCCGATATCCAGCAGCAGTTGCGTGACGACCGCAGCCTGATTCCCGGGTTCATCGAGGAATCGCTACGGATGGACAGCCCCGTCAAGAGCGACTCGCGGCTGGCGCGCAAGGCGACCACCGTCGGAGGTGTCGACATCCCCGCGGGCACCGTGGTGATGATCCTGCCGGGCGCCGCCAACCGCGACCCGCGTCGGTTCGAGAACCCGCACGAATTCGACTTGCGCCGCAGGAACGTTCGCGAACACATGGCGTTCGCCCGCGGCGTGCACTCGTGCCCCGGCGGTCCGCTCGCCCGCGTCGAGGGGCGTGTCTCGATCGAGCGGATCCTGGACCGGATGCCGCACATCGAAATCAACGAAGCCCATCACGGGCCGGCCGCCGATCGTCGTTACACCTACGAGCCCACCTACATCCTGCGGGGCCTCAGCGAACTGCACCTGAGGTTCACCACCGCGGACGCGATCGCGCCGGTGGCCTAGGAACTCCCGACTGGCGAGCGCTAACGGATTTGCAGTCCGACGAAGTAGCTGCCGAGCAAGACGGCGGCGATCAGCACCACCCACGCGTCGGTAAGGCGGCAGAGCAGCACCGGGGCGTCGCGCACCTCCATGAATTCGCGAAAAATGATGCGCACCTTGATAAGTGCGATGACGATGACGCTCGACGTCACCACCGCGCTGGACTTCAGCAATCCGCCGGCGGAGTGATCTATCCACAGGTAAGCCAGCGTCAACGCGGCCAAGATCAGCCAGACGAACAGCAACCTCTTGTTGAATTTCACCCGCTCACCTCACCACGTAGAGCAGCGCGAAGATGAGCACCCACAGGAAATCGACGGTGTGCCAATACGTTGCACCGGTTTCGACGATTTCCTGGGAGCGCCGCGCCGGACTCATGAGTTGGTAGACGACGACGCCCAGGACGACGAAGCCGATCAGCAGATGAACAAAGTGGATCCCGGTGAGGAAAAAGTAGTACATGAAGAAGTCGTTGCGGTCTATGCCATTTCCCGCTTGGACCAGCCGCGCCCACTCGAACACCTTGAAAAACAGGAATACGACGGCGAATCCTGCCGTGATGGCGGCATCCCTGAGCGCCGCGCGGTAAGCGCCGGCGCGCGCCGACTGAACGCACCGCGCGACCGACCATGAGCTGAGCAACAAGACCAAAGTGTTGAAGACTCCGACGCGCAGGTCGAGATGCGCCTGCGAGTGCAGGAAGAGTTCGGGGTTGCGACCCCGTGCGAACAGGTAGAAGGCGAAATACCCGGTGAACACCAGGGTTTCGAACAGGACGAAGGCCCACATGTCGGGTTGGCCCGGTACGGCCCTAACCCGCGCGCTGTTTTCGGCGAGGTCCGTCATTGCGCAACCGCCGTCTTTCGCGGCAGGTCCGGCAGTGGTCCGGTACCGAAGTCTTCGCGCCGGATCATCTGGAACAGCATGACGATGAACGTGACCTGGTAGACCCCGAAGACGACCATGTCCAGCCACCACGCGATCTCGCCGTCCCACGCGAACACGCCACGCCGGAAGATCCAGCAGGGCGCCACGACCACCTCCGTCAGCGCGTTGCACAGGTTGAGATAGCCGAACCACTTGGGGAATACGCGGTTCTTGTCGAGCAAGATCGCCACCATCCAGATCAGTGAGCCGATCAGGAACACCCCCATGGTTCCGTCGAAAGACAAGAAGGCGAAGTCATAGAGCCAACCGATCGCTTCGGGGTCGCGGTCCGGTCGCAGGGTGCCCACGATCAGCGCGATGTTGAGCAGCAGCATGCCCGGAACCGCGCTGAGTGAGTAGATGAGCAGATAGGAGTACGCGAACGCGCGGCTGACCGACATGCGGCGCATCGAGTACGCGATGAGTGCGTTGTTGACCGCGATCATGCCGCTGATGGCGAAGATGACCCCGAAGCCGACGGGTATGCCGAGGTGACGTTCGGCGAACCAGTGGGCTTGGGTCGCGAGGTCCCAGGTCGGCTCCGGCGGCGGCTGAACCTGCGCCACGATGAAGAACATCGGGAAGAAGAGGCCGTAGAACACCATGAGCACCCCCCACGCCAGCCACAGCTCACGCTTGGGGTCGCGGCTCAGGTGCCAACCGATTCGGTGGTGCAGGGGGCCGGCGGGCGGCGTGGCCGGGGACGTCGGCGGTGCGATCACCGCGCTCATGCGGTGACCAGTTCCATTGGTTGACCGCGGGATTCGGCGCGCTCGCGATAGACGGCCCGCCCCAAGACGATGCCCATCACGACGATCCAGACCGCGATGGCGACGTTTTTCACCCAGAACGACAGCAGGCCGTCCCAGGCCAGCGGGCCCGTCAACGACACGCCGACGAACGCCGCCGGCACCAGCGCGGCCGCCACCAGAAGATTGAAGTAAGCCACCCACCGGTGGAACACCGGGCGGGACGGGTCGTCGAAATAGATTGCCAGGGCCAAGATTACGCACTGACCGATGAAGAACGGGACCAGGATGGTGAAGGTGATCCAGGCGAGGTCGTTGAGCAGCTGAGTCAGTTCCGGGCTGCGCTCCGGGCGAAAGGCGGCCAGCAGCCAGCAGACATCGGCGACGAGGAACAGCGTCGGGCCGCCGGCCGCGCACCCGAGCATGGCGTAGGAGAAGATCGGTGTCCGGTGCGCCATGCGGCGGATCTGCAGCACGATCAGCGCCAGTATCGGCACCAGACACACCCCGAACCAGTTGAACAAGATCATGCTGGAACGGATCTGCGGAATGTGCCCCGGATCGCGGTAGAAGGCGGCCACCTGCTCCGCCGGCATGGTGGGTGACATCGGCGGGTTGAATCCCGGGAACAGGAAGAAGGAGGCGATCCACAGGATCAGCGCCACTGGCAAGGTCCAGAGCAGGATCAGCTCGCCGTCGGTCCGCCGGTACGCGCTTCGGGCAGTTTGGCGACCGCCTGGGTCGTCCGCGCCGACGTCGGACATCGATACTCCTTCCCGTACGAGATTGCGGCCGGTACCCGGCTAGTGAGCGAAGCTAGCCGATCGGCTAGCCAGGGTCAATAGCGTCGTCTAGTCTCGGGGCGTGGGAACAGCACGGCAGCCGGTCGCCGCTGAGCAATTTTGGCTCATCGAGCACAGCCCGGCCCGGACGCGGGTACTCGACGCCGCGTTGGATCTGATCGCCACGCACGGTGTCAGCGGTACTTCACTGCAGATGATCGCCGATGCAGTCGGAATCACGAAAGCCGCTGTCTACCATCAATTTCGGACCAAAGAGCAGATCGTCATCGCCGTGACCGAGCGCGAACTCGGCCGACTCGAGCCGGCGCTCGAGGAGGCCGAAGCATACGACGACGGTCCCCAAGCGCGCGATGCCTTACTGGTGCGCGTGGTCGAGATGGCCGTGCGTGACCGCCGGTTGGTGCGCACGCTGCAGTTCGACCCCGTCGTCGTCCGATTGCTGGCCGAGCACAAGCCGTTTCAACTTTTCATGGACCGTCTGTACCGGGTGCTGCTGAGCGATGCGGGTCTGGACGGGCGGATCGAGGCGGCCATGTTCTCCGGCGCGCTGAGCACCGCGGTCATGCATCCGCTGGTTGCCGACATCGACGACGACACGTTGCTCGAGCGGGTGACCGACTTGAGCCGGCGCCTGCTCGGCCTGCCCCGGAAATCCCGCGACTGACTCGGCTATGTGTCGGCGCGGACCCAGCTCGCTATGCCGTCGTGAGCGATACAGATCAGGAACAGGCCGTCGGGCGCCTGCGCGACGTAGTTCAAATAGTTCGGGCATTCGGCGTTTTCGTCCTTGACCCCCGCCATCGGAGGTGAGCGGAACCAGCGCGGCTGGTATCGCCGCGGCGAGCCGCAGAACATCAGCCGGCCGGGCTCCGAGGCGAAGGAAACGTAGCCGTCGGCGACACCGAACGCGTAGTAGCTGGTGTTGTCACACGGCGCGCCCAGAACCTGGTGCGGCATGATGCCGGGGGTGCAGGCGGGGTAGTCGCAGACAGTCGGCCCCGCCAAGGCTGGCGGCGCCGCCACCACACCGGCGCCGAGCAACGCAGCAACCAGGGCCACGATCGATCGCACCCGATAACTCTGCCACATCCGAAAAGAAAATTCTCCTGGTTGGAGAAGATCAACCCTGACTGCACGGTCGGCGGCGCCGAGGCATCGAGCGCGACTACGTCGGGTGTCCCGACGGGCGAGCATTTCCGCATGTGAGAGCCGCAAGGACAGCCGCCCCGTGGCGCCTTTGAGCCCGCGCGGAAGTGATAAGCTCGCTCTCCGATGCACGATCCGGACGGGCCCGACGCCGACCTCTCGGAAGTGGACGCAGAAGACGAAGTTGCCGAGGCTGAAGCGCGCGCCGAGGCGGCTCGGGCACGCCTGGAAAGCCTGCGCGGAGCGGCCGAAACCGGGGATTCGGCCGACGATGCACATGATGCCGAGCACCGGCCCGCGGTGTCGATCCGGAAACGGCTACGGTTGCCGCGCCGTCCCAGGCGACCGCGATGGCTGCGGCGCCCAAAGCGGCGAACGGTAGCCGCCGGCATCGGCACCGTGCTCTTCTCCACTTCTCTGGGAGGGAGCGGCTACATGCTCTGGCAGCACCACATCGCGGTGCATAACCGCCAGCTCACCGCGGAGTTCAGTGCAGCTGCCCGGCAAGGGATTACCGCATTCATGTCGATTGACCCCGCTCATGCCAAAGAGGATGTCCAGCGCTCGATCGATGCCTCCACGGGCGACCAGAAGAATCAGCTGTCTGTGCTGTCGAGGCTGATCGTCAACAAGGCCGAGGAGACGAAGGTCGGCACCAGGGTCACCGTGGAAGCCGTCGCGGTCCAGTCGGTGAGCGACAATTCGGGAGTCGTGCTTGTGGCGGCGAAAACCGATCCCATTGGGCCCGATAACGCCAAACCGCCACCGGCCCTGTTTCGGCTCAGCGTCAATTTGGACCGCGACGGCGGCCAGCTCAAGATGTCGAAAGTTGATTTCCTGCGATGACTGTCGAAGATGGCTCCTCGCTGGGCGGCACCGAAAACGCGAGTGACGGCTCGACGATTCCAAGTGCCGACCAGGAGGGGCGGCCGGCGGCGATTCGCCGTCGGGCGCGCCGCTATTTGGCGCGGTGGCGTTCGATCGTCGCGACAACGTTGGTGATCGCCGCCATGGGAGTCGCTGCCGGCGTGTACTTCATCCTGTACCGGCCGGATCAGCAGGTTGGCGACGCCGCGGCGAACCGGGCAATACAGGCGGCGTCGAATGGTGCGGTGGCGGCGTTGTCGTATTCCTACGACCATTGGAATCGCGATTTCGACAACGCGAAGTCGCATCTCACCGGCGACTTCTTGGCCTATTACAGCAAATTCGCCGACGAAGTCATCGCGCCGACTGCGCAGAAGGGACAACTTACGGCGACGGCCAAGGTGATTCGGGCCGCGGTCTCGGAATTGCATCCCGATTCGGCCGTGGTGCTGGTATTCGTGGACCAGACCACCGCAAGCGCACAAAAGAAAGACCCCGAGACGACGCAGAGCAGTGTCCTGGTCACGCTGACCAAGGTCAACGGCTCTTGGCTGATCGCGAAATTCGACCCGTCCGGATGAGCGCGACAGATGTTGTCCTAACCATTATCTGGCGGGCTAAAGCAGTGTAACGTCATCGCTCGAGAACGTCGCAACCGACGGCGGAATAGGTGCCATAGGCACTCTCGGATTACGCGCTTCGAGGAGCACCTGATGCGTTCAGTCAGAACACTCACCACCGCAACGCTGTTGGCTGCCACCGCATTCGGCGGTTTGGGCACTGCATCCACAGCCCAGGCGATAACCAAGGAAGACGTGGCCATCAATGGGACGTTCCGTGCCACGTCCATTGGCGATTACGCCCAGAGAAATGACCAGTACTTCGGCGAGCCAACGGTCTATCAAGTATGGACCATCAGCTCGACCTGCGACTCGACCATAGAATGCCATGGCACGGTGACGAGCGACCAGGGATGGAGCGCGGCCCTATTCATGAAAGATGGCGAGATGTGGAAGGTGAGACGCGAAGTGCCGAACTGGGAGCGGTGCCAGGACGGTACCGCGTTTGCGGGGCAGCAGCAGTTCTTTTTCTACCCGGTGAACGACAATGGTGGATTCCAGATCGGGTCGCGGGTTTTCGCGGGCAAGGATAAGACAGTCGGCCCGAGCGGTGCCTGCGGGCAAAACCAGTGGCTCGATATCACGATGCCGTTGCGCCTGGATCAGCTCTCCTGACCGGGCCGTCCTAGCTTCATTGCCCCGCCCCCGGGCCGCTTCGCCTTCCGGCGAATTCAGGTGGGTAGCATGTCCTTCCACGTCCTGGGTGCTTTCGGAGCAACGAGATCCGACTGCTGGTACAACTTTCCGTCCGGACCGACGTAACGACCGGTGCGCGGATCGTACTTCGCCACCACGACCGACGGCGTTGGTTTAGATGCGTTGCCTCCGAACGAGCTTGGCGCAGCCTGAGGTCCTCCCCCGCCGGTCGTGTCGGCTGGTCCGGGATCGGAAGGAGAGGGCGGGGCTGGAAGCGGGACTGGAAGCGGGGCCGGCGCCGCGGGCGGCGGGGGAAGTTCTCCCGCCGCAGGAACGTCGAGTGGCGCTATGGGCGGAAGGTCCGCCGACATTCTCGACATCGGCGCCAGCGCGGGGGGTCCCGAAGACGGGACGGGGGGGACTGCGGCCCCGACCGTGCCCGGTGGCGGATTTTCTCCCCGCGGCCCCACAGGAGCGCCGCGCGGCACCGCCCCCGGCGGTAGCGGCGTACCCTCGACCGGGCCGAAGATCCTGTCATTGACGGTGATTCGGTCATCGGGCGGGACGCCCTGGGCCAGCAGATTCGGGTCCAGCGGATAGGGGCCGAGGGTGTGCTGTCGCATCGCTAGCGGCATATACGGCTTGTCGCTGTTGCAGATTTCGACGGTCGGTGCGCGCTTACCCGGGTGACCCATACAGGGATAGTTGCGGGCACCGCGAACCGCGATCGGTGAATCCTGCGGGAGTTTGCAATACAACCCGTCCGGTGTGTCGATGTCGGTGAGGTCGTCCGGTGATCGCCAGGTGTTGGGTGGCATGAAGCCGACCGTACAAATAGGTGGATCGTCGACCGTGGCCGCGAAGTCGCCGTAAGCCCTACCGTCGGGATGGTTTTCACCCTGCGCGGCCTGCTCGACAGCAACCCCCGACGGCAGCAACACCAGTAGCTGCTCGAGCGACGGGTGGTAGGTGACGCCGATCTGCCCGATGGTGGTCAGGTTGGCAAGCAGCACCGGCAGCGTCGGTTTGATTTGTTCGAGAAGCCGCGACGCTTCGTTCGCGGCGTCAGGACCCTTCTCCAAGATGGCGCGGAAGTGGGAATCGTTGTCCACCAGCGTGTCCGAGATGCCAGCGAAGCTGTGTGCCCACTTCCTGATCGAATCGGTGGTGCTTGCCTGAGTGTCCAGCAGCGGCCCGGTGTCTTCGGTGAGGGCTCGGGTGCGATCGACGACGCTATTGGCGTCGCGGGACAAAGTCTTCGAGGAATCGAGCAGCGACCCCAGGTCGTAACCGGAGCCGTTGAAGCCCTGAAAGGACTCGTCGAGCAATTGACCGAGTTTGGTCTTCGGGATGCTTTGAACCAAGGCATTGACCTGTTCGAGCATTGGGGCGACCGGCTGCGGAATTGTCGTGTCCCGCACGGCGATAACCGAGCCGTCGTGCAGATAGGGCGGCGAATCGGTTTTGGGCTGCAAGTCCACGTACTGTTCACCCACCGCGGAAACGCTCAGCACCTTCGCCGTCAGATTCGCAGGGACCTTCGGTGAACTACTAAGCGAGAGTGTGGCTTTCGCGCCGGTCGGCGTCAGATCCACCGAGGTGACCTTGCCTTGCTGAACCCCGCGGTAGGTCACGTTGGAAAACCGGTACAGGCCGCCGGTGGCCGGCAGCTCCAGCGTTACCGTCATCCGGCCGATGCCCAGCAGGGTCGGCGCTTGGATATAGAAGAGGACCATGGCGATCACGCCAATGATTCCGGCGATCGCGAAAATCGCCAGCTGGATGCGAACGAAGCGAGTCAGCATCTATCCACCCGCTCCTGTCGGCGGCGCCTCTGCGGGCGGCGCCGTCTGGCCAAGACCCGCGTCAGGCAGCGGGGCCGCACCAGGCGGGGGACCGGGCAGTGGGGCCGCACCCGGCGGCGGGCCGGGCAGCGGGGCTGCGGCCGGAGCAGGCCCGGGCAACGGTCCATAATTCCCCGGTCCCGGTCCCGGTACCGCAGCCGGTGGCGGGCCGGGCAGCGGAGCCGCACCCGGCGGTGGTGGGGGCAGCGGCAAGGCGTCGGGATCGATCCATGGTGGCCTCAGCGGGTTATGCAAAGGATCGAGTGTGTAATTCATGCGATACGGATCCCCGGGCACCGGTGGCACGGGCATATCCAGCTGCCCCCAGTGGGTTCCAAGCAACAAACCCTTCTTGAGCCGTGGAATCGTGAGGTCGAAGTCGAAATGCAGGTTGAAGAAGTCGCCTCGGACCGCGCGGTCGACGAAGTTCTGGGTGAACGGGAACACGGACGCCGCCGCGATGGCCGCGCCGAACTCCGGTCCGACGTCGGCGAGCGCCTTGATGGTCGGCTCCAGATTTTTGAGGTTCGTGACCAGGTCGGCCTGGGAGTCGTTGATCAGCCGGGTGGCGGTGTTGCTGAACACCCGAAGATGATCCAGGGCGGCCGTCAGACGCGGCCGCTCCTTGATCAACACCTCGAGCGCCGGCGGTATCTTGCGCAGCGCGTCGGTGACGACGTCGCGTTGGTCGGCGAACGTGGCCGACAGCCGATTCAGCGCCTGGATGGAGGCGACGATGTTGTCCCGCTGGTCATCCAGTGTCCCCACAAACGTGTCCAGGCGGGTAATCAGATCACGCACGGCACCCTCGTGCCCGGACAGGGCGGCCGAGAAATTGTGGATGACCTCTCCGATCTGGCCCAATCCCCCGCCGTTGACGACCGCGCCGAGCGACGACAGCGTCTGCTCTGTCGACGGGTAGGCCGATGATCGGCTCAGCGGGATGGTGGCGCCCGGCTGCAGCCGTCCGGCTCCCGATTGCCCGGGCGGCGTATTGAGCTCCACATGCATCGAGCCCAGCAGGCTGGTCTGACCGACGGTCGCTACCACGTTGGCCGGGACCACCACGTCGCGTTTGACCGAGATCTCGACGTCCGCGTGCCAGCCTTGCACCCGCATCGTGCCGACACTGCCGACGACGACGTCGTCGATCAGCACCGGCGAATTCGACTCCATCGTCCCGACATTCGGAAGTTCGACGTGGTAGATGTTGGCCCCTGGCCCACGTCCGACCGCGCCGGGCAGCGGTAGTGAATTCAGGCCGTGGAATGCGCATCCCGTCGTCATCAACATCACGCAACAGCCGACGGTGAACACCCGCCTAGCGATCACCCGGGCGATCATTGTTGGGGGCCTCCGTCTGGCAGCAGCATGCCCGACACGGTCGGCCCGGGTGGCGGTGACATCGGTGTCGACGGTGGCGGCGGCAGCGGCATCGCCGCACCGGGTATCCGCTCAGGCGGCACCGCCCCTGGCGGTCCCACCGGATCACCCGGCAGACCGGTGTAGGCCGACACTTCGGGCGGGATCTCGGGTGGTCCGGGCTTCGGGCCCTCGCCGCCGGGCGCCAGGCGCGGCTCGGTGTAGAGAACCCGGCCCGGGTCAATCGATTTGGCGATGAGCGGGTTGATGGGAATCGGCGAGTTATTGAAGTTGGTCTGCCGCAAGCCGGGACCGAGGAACAGGGAGCACAGCTTGCCCGATTCGACCGCGGTGATGTTCTCGACAGCGCCGATTTGCGTGCAGCCCGGTACGGACAGCAGAACCTGCCCGCCCCAGGTGGGATTCGCCATGTTCATCAGCCCGAACCCACCCACGATCGTTCCGGTGTCGGCGTTGTAGTCGTTGAAGAAGTTGCCGAAAGCGTTCGGCGCCGCGTGCAGAATGTTTTCCAGGGCCATGTGGTGATCGACCAGGTTCTGCGTGACATCGGCCAACCGGGCGATCTGCTCGCTGGTCTGGTTGCGGGTTCCGGCGATGAATCGCCGCACCTCACCGACCGCCGTCGACAGGTCGGTCAGTGCCGCATCCAGGTCGGATTTGCTGTCATTGACCACGCTGGTGAGCGTGGCCAGCCGGTCATTGAACTGCACGAGTTGCACGTTGCTGTCGCGCAGCGCGGCGACGAACGTCTGCAGGTTTTTGATGATATCGACGATGTTGCCGCTGCCGTTGGCCAAGATCCGGCCCACGCCTGACAATTGACCGAGCGTTTGGCGCAGCTTGTCGCCGTTGCCGTCCAGCGCATTGGCGGCACTGTCGATGAACCGCCCCACGGATGTGCCCGATACCCCGCTCTTGGGTCCCAGATCCGTTGCCAGCCGCATCAACTGGGTTTTGACCTCGTCCCACTCGACTGGGACCGCGGTACGTTCGACCGGTATGACTGCCCCATCGTGCATGACCGGGCCACTGTCGCGGTAGGCCGGTGAGAGCTGGACGTAGCGCGCGGCCACCAGGTTTGGGGCGACGATGACAGCCTTTGCGTCCGCCGGAATGGGCACGTCGCGG
The DNA here is from genome assembly GCF_059813205.1 of Mycobacterium sp. NGS17. Lineage (NCBI taxonomy): Bacteria > Bacillati > Actinomycetota > Actinomycetes > Mycobacteriales > Mycobacteriaceae > Mycobacterium > Mycobacterium sp. NGS17. Next base: position 141,613 of record NZ_JCALED010000006.1, read on the forward strand.
TCGACCTTGAGGACCATCTTGGCCTGAGTGCCTTGCGGCTGAATGGATTTGATGCTGCCGACTTTGACGCCCGAAACCCGCACCTCGTCATGGGGATAGATCGCGGTGGCGGTGGTGAAGTAAGCGGTGATGGTCCGTGGGCCGAAGAACGTGTTACGGATGACCACGGCGGCGCCGGCAACGATGAGTCCGACGAGCACGACAGCCGTCACGGCCGCCACCCGCTTGCGCGGCATCCGCGAGATCCGGGAGGTCACTGTGATCCTCCGATCCGTCCGCCCAAGGTGCAACCAGGGCACTGTGGAATCAAGTTGTATGGCCAAGGGGTCAGTGCCCGAGGTACCGGCGATGGGTATCCGGGTCCCTTTGAAGTATCGAAGGTCCGGAATCCCCACAGGTAGTCGACCAGCTCTTGGAAGAGTTGCGGGACAAGGAAGTTCGGGGCGAACGCCTGGTAGGCGTACATGCCGGAAATGGCCTCACCGACGGTGATCTGGAATTTGGCGAGACCCGGCAGCGCTTTGCCGATGTTGTCGCGGTTCTTCTCCAACACCCCGAGAACCCGGTTCAGCCGCTCCAGCGTCGGTGCCAATGTGCTTTCGTTGTCGTGCACCAACGCCGTCAGCTGCTTGGCCACCACCGACGTGTTGGCCAGCAGGTCCACGATCTCTTGACGGCGCGCGACCAGCACTTGCAACAGCGAATCGGAATTCAAGATGAGCTTGTTGACCTGCATGCTGCGTTCGGAGAGTATTCCGGTGACATCGCCGGCGCTCTTGAACAGCTCGCCCAGGTTCTTGTTGCGGCTGTTGAGGGTTCGCGATAACCGAGTGAGCGCGTCGAAGGCCGGCCCCATCTGGGGTGCGATCTGATCGAGCGTCGCAGCCAGCGTGTCCAACGACTGATTCAACGCCGTGGTGTTGGTGCCGGCCGTGTCCGACGTCAGGTCACTGACCGCCTCGGTCAACGAATACGGCGAGGACGTGCGCGAGATGGGGATCAGAGCCATCGGATGCATGGTGCCGCTGCCGGCGGACTCCACCGTCAGCATCCGCTCGCCCAGCAGCGTGCCGGTGCGGATGTGCGCGGAAGTCTCCGAGCCGAGCAGGACGTTGCCCTTCATCGCGAACGTCACCAGCGCATCGCCGTGGCGCAGCTTCACATCCGAGACCGTGCCGACCTTCATCCCCGACACGATCACCGGGTTGCCGGTCGCGAGACCGCCGGCTTCGGTGAACAGCGCCTGGTACCTGACCATCGTCGCCCATTGGGTGAAGCGGTCGGGCGACAGGCCCACCAGGATGACCATCACCGCCAGGACGACGCCGATCAGTCCTGCCTTGACGAGCCCAGCTCCGCGATACTTCAGCATTAGGGTTCCGAGCACCTTCCTGCTTCTGACCTAAAGATATTGGCGCGCACGGTCTTACCCGAAAGATCCGTACCGCGGAGCCCGAACTGGCAGAGGTAGTACGGAATGGTGGCGCCGTTCACGCCGAGCCGGACCAGCTTGCGGTAGTTCTGTGGCGCCTTGCCGAGTACGGCGTCGAGGCGGTCCCTGTCGCCATCGAGTATCGGCGCCAGCCGATTCAACTGCGCTATGGTGCCGGACAGCGGCGGTCGCGCCTCGGCCAGCAGGTCCGCCAGCGAGGCGGTTCCCTTGTCCAGGGCGTCGATGGCGGACCCGATCGTGTCGCGATCATTCGACAAGCCGCTGACAAGCTGCTCGAGGCGATCGATCGCGCCGGAGAACTGTTTGCCGTCCTTCGAAACCGTGCCGATCACGATGTTGAGATTGTCGATCAGTTGCTGGACGGTTTGATCGTTGTCGGCCAAGGCGTTCGAAAACGAAGTCGTCTTGGCGAACAGCGAGTCGAGGGTCCCCCCCTGGCCCTGGAAGACTTGCAACAGTCCTGAGGTCAGCGCGTTGACATCGCGCGGATTCAGGCCCTGGGTGACGGGTTTGAGTCCGCCGAGCAGCAGATCGAGGTCGAGCGCCGGCGCGGTGCGGCTAACCGGAATCTGACCGCCTGCCGGCAGATGCTTGGTCGAGCCCGGACCATCGACGAGTTCGAGGTAGCGATCGCCCACCAGGTTGAGGTAGCGGACCGCTGCCCGGGAGCCCTCGGTGAGGACGACGTTGCGGTCGACGTCGAAGTTCACCACAACCTTCTTGTCCGGCTGCAGCGAAACGCCGTTGACCGTGCCCACCCGGATGCCGGCGACCCTTACCGACTGCCCCGTCTTCAGCCGCGACACGTCGGTGAACACGGCCGAATATTTGTTCGTCGATCCCGTCCGATACTGGCCGAAGATGAAGAAAAGGAAGGCGGTAAGCATCGCCATCACGACCGCAAAGATCGCGAACTTGATCAGCGTGGCGCGCGTCCTCATCCGGGTTGTCCGATCTGAGCGGAATTTCGTGGCGGACCGGCAATTGGCCCGTACAACAGCTGTTTGAGGAGATCAGAGTTGAGCAACAGCTGCGGGTTTCCGTAGTTCACCGGGTCCGCGCCGATATCGGCAATCAATTGGGGTGGGCTCGTATTGAACGGCAGCGGCAGACCCACGCACTGCGGGCCGCCCGTCGCCGCGACCTTGGGCAGATTCGTCGGATACCGATAACGTTCGGCGCCCCACGTGAGGCTCGCCGAGATGTTGATGCTCGGTTCCGACAACGGCGCCCCGTGCGATATGCGTACGAGTCCGGTGAAAGCGCAGGTGAGCGCGGGGTTGTACTCATTTAGCAGGTCGGTGGTCGGCACCAGCAGATGCAACACATTCGTCAGCGGTTGGCGGTTCGTCGACAACACCTCGTTGCCGATGTCGGCCAAACCGATCGCGCTGATCAGCAACGCGTCCAGGTTGTGCTGTTCCTCGACAATCGTCTTGCTGATCCGGGTGGCGTTGGCCGCGGTCTTCACCAGGTCCGGTGCCGCGTCGGCATAGGCGTTGGACACCGCGGGTAAGACCGTGAGGTCATGCCTCAATGCGGGAAGGCTCGGCTCCCACTTCGCAAGAAAAGAATCCAGGTCGCTCAGGGACTGGCCGAGCTGTGGGCCCCGCCCGCTGAACGCTTGCGCCAGCGCACCCAGTGACTCGTTGAGCTTCGGCGGGTCGATGTGCGACAGGACCGACACGAGTTCCTGGAAAACCGTGTTGATTTCGACCATGACGTGCTGGCCTCGTAGCGTCTGGCCGGCGCGTAGCCGCTGGGCCGAGGGCTGTTCGGGTGGCACCAGCTCGACGGACTTCGCGCCGAAGACCGTCGAGGATGCGATGTTCACGAGCACGTTGCTGGGGATGAAACGCATCTGCGACGGGTCCATCGCCAAGTGAATGGCCGCTTGGCCGTTGGGCAGCGATTGGATCGAGTCGACCTTGCCCACCTGCACGCCACGCAGCTTGACCTTGGCGTCCGGGTTCATCACCAGACCGGCTCGTTGCGAGATCACGGTCACCGGCACGGTTTCGGTGAACGAACCCTGAAACAGACCCACCGCCACGGCGAAAATCAAGCCGATGATGAGGACGGTCGCCAATCCGAGCAAGGGCGGCAGGTAATTCCGTCCGGCCGGTGGCCGCGCATGGCCGGTGCGCGGGGGCCGGCCGGCGACCGCGCCGCGACCCGCTGGCACACTCTGCGTCACTACCGTTCCACCTCCTTTGCTAACCGGACAGGTTGAAGTTGCCGTTCGTACCGTAGATAGACAGCGAGACCAGCAGCGTTACCGACACCACGACGATGAGCGAGGTGCGTACCGCATTGCCGGTCGCGTTACCGACACCGGCGGGCCCACCCGAAGCGAAATAGCCGTAGTAGGTATGGATCAACAGGATGGTGAGCGCCATCAAAATGGCCTGCAGAAATGACCACAACAAGTCGATCGGGTTCAGGAACGTGTTGAAGTAGTGCTGGTACAAACCCTGCGACTGTCCGAGCAAGAACGTCGTGGTGAACTGGCTGGCCACAAACGACAGGATCACGGCGATGCTGTACAGCGGCGTGATAGCCATCATTCCGGCCAGGATCCTGGTGCTGACCAAGTAGGCGATCGGGCGAATGGCCATGCTTTCCAACGCATCGACTTCTTCGTTGATCCGCATGGCACCCAGCTGGGCCGTCACCCCGGCGCCGAAGGTGGCCGCCAGGCCGATACCGGCGACGACCGGTGCCGCGATGCGCACATTGATGAACGCGGACAGAAAGCCGGTTAGCGCCTCGATGCCGATATTGCCCAGCGAGGTGTAACCCTGAATGGCCAGGGTGCCGCCCGCCGCGAGGGTCAGGAACCCGACGATCACGACGGTTCCGCCGATCATCGCCAATGTGCCCGCGCCCATGCTGATCTCGGCGATCAGTCGAACGACTTCGCGGGTGTAATGCCTGGCCGCGAAGGGGACCCCGGCGAGCGCCTTGCCGTAAAACAGGGTGTGGTCGCCGATCCGCCCCATCAAGGCGACCGGACGCTCGAGTTGGCGAGTCAATCGCGGATATGCAGCCCTCAGCGCCATGATCGCCCTACTTCGCCGTCATCTTGATGCCGATCGCGGTGACAACCACGTTGACGACGAACAGGGACATGAAGGCATAGACCACGGTTTCGTTCACCGCGTTGCCGACAGCTTTGGCGCCACCGCCGGTGATCGACAACCCCCGATAGCAGGCGACCAAACCGGCGATGAGGCCGAAAAGCGCCGCCTTGACGCAGGAAATGACGACCTCGGGCACGCCGGTGAGCAACGTGATGCCGGCGGCGAACGCGCCGGGATTGACGTCTTGCACAAACACCGAAAAGACGTAGCCGCCAAGGACCCCGATGATCACCACCAGGCTGTTGAGCAAAAACGCGACCAATCCGGAAGCCAGCATGCGCGGCGTGACCAAGCGCTGTATCGGGTTGATACCCAGCACTTCCATCGCGTCGATCTCTTCGCGAATCGTGCGCGACCCAAGGTCCGCACACATTGCCGTGGCACCGGCCCCGGCGACGATCAACACCGTGACCAGAGGTCCGAGCTGGGTGACTGCGCCGAACGCGGCCCCCGCACCCGATAGGTCCGCTGCGCCCAATTCACGCAGAAGGATGTTGAGTGTGAAGCTGACGAGGACGGTAAACGGGATCGCCACCAACAGCGTGGGAGCCAGCGACACGCGCGCGACAAACCAGGACTGCTCCAGGAACTCCCGCCACTGGAACGGCCGGCGGAACACGAACTTGACCGCATCGGCCGACATCGCGAACAAGGCACCGACGGCCTGCATGGGCCCCGAGAGGTCCCATTTCAGTTTCAGCTGCGGCAGTCCCGCTGACCAGTGGTCGGCGCCCTTGGTCGCCATCGGCGTCAGACCCTTCCCCGCGTTACGAGACCGGCAGTCTTGTTCTGGCGCAACGGCTGCGGTAAGTTCGACAGAATTGACGGCTGTAAACGCGCGCTGACGAGGGCGAAATGGTCAGCGGGCAACCACGTTTCGGCATGGGCCTGCGATGTGACAGCCGCGACCTCGCTCACGCCAAACCTCCGTCCTATCGCGTGAGTTCGCTGTAAAACGAGGAGCTCCGCGTCTTGAAGCGTCCGGCGATTATGACTCATGCGGCGTCCGGGTGGAGCGAAAAATGCATAACCGTTACCGCGCACTTCGCGGTCGGTGCAGTGACGCAAGGCGACTGCGTCCCAACGCAAGCGACAGTCTGCTCAACCATGTCCGAGCTGCTCCGGTCTTAGGTGACGGCGCCGGCCGTCTTGAGTTCGATGATGCGGTCCCAGTCGAGGCCGAGCTCCATCAGGATCTCGTCGGTCTGCTCAGCGAATCCGGGTGCTGGCCCGATCTGTGGCGCTGCGACGTCGAACTGTACCGGGTTGGCCACCAGCTCGAGTTCACCAGCCTGCACCAGGTACTCGTTCGAGCGGATCTGCGCGTCGTCGGCCGCTTGCAGGGTGTCCTGCACGGGAGCCCAGGGTCCGGCGAGGGTGGCGAAGCGCTCGCTCCACTCGGCCAGCGTGCGAGCACCGATGGCCTTGGTCAGGAGTTCCACCGCGTCGGCCGTGTTGGCCGCGATGTTGTCTACCGTGTCGAAACGCGGGTCGTCGGCCAGCTCGGGCAGGTCCACATGCCGGCACACGTCGGCCCAAAACTTGGTGGGCTGCATCATCACGAAGGAGATGTAGCGACCGTCCGAGGTCGTGTAAAGGCCCACCAACGGATTATTCGGCGCGCCGTGCACCCCCGGCGGCGGCGCTTCCAGTCGCTGGTTCAGATGCTTTGTCAGCGCGACGGTGTGACCCATCGACCACAGACCGCTGCCGAGCAGGGACACGTCGACGACGGACGGTTCGCCGGTCCGCTCGCGTCCGAGCAGCGCTGCCGCGATGCCACCGGCAAGGTTGGTGCCCGAGATCGTGTCGCCGTAGGCCGGTCCCGGCGGCGCGATCATGCCCGGCATGCCGGCGGGGGTAATTGTCGCGGCAGTGCCGGCCCGGCACCAGAAGGCGGTCATGTCGTAGCCGCCTTTGGTCGACTCTTCTCCGCGCGGGCCGAGCGCACTGCCCCGCGCGTAGACGATCTTCGGGTTGACCGCACGGATGTCGTCGACATCGATGCCGAACTTCTGCCGGTGATCGGGCAGGAAACTGGTCAGGAAGACATCGGCCCGACGGGCCAGCTCGTAGAGGACTTCCTTGCCTTCCGGCACCGACATGTCCAGTCCGATGCTGCGCTTACCGCGGTTGGCGTGCTCGATGTTGGGGTTGGGATCGCCTTCGACGCGCAGCATCCCGGTCTGACGCAACCCTCGTTGCGGATCACCGGTCACGGCGTGCTCGACCTTGACCACGTCGGCGCCCCATTCGGCGAGCACCGCACCCGCCGACGGGACGAACCCGTACATGGCTACCTCGAGGACCCGGATGCCTTCGAGCGGCCTCACGTGCCGGCTCCGTCGGCTGAGACGGCTTGTGACGCGATGGCCGCTGCGGACCCAGTGGCGGGCTCTGCCGTGTCCTGGGCAGGCATTACGTACCCCCTAGTGTGGTGGCGGTCACGGTAATTTCATTCTCTTCCCCGGCGAATCTTACATTCGAGTTTCGATAATTCAAGAAACTCTCAGGAACAATATCGAGGTGCTGACCAGGGCGAAAAATGACCGCGGGTCGCCGGCCTGGGCGTCTCGACGCAGGCAGGAGGCGCTGTTGCGCGCGTGTTGCACGCCACTCCGCGTGGAGAGTAGGGTTCTCATAATTGTAAGGGAGATTCTTTGTGGCTGAAATGGCCCCCGTCGGAGTAGAGGCCTCGACATGAAGACTGCGGTAGTGACCGGTGGCGGATCGGGCATCGGTCTCGCCGTCGCGCAACGCCTGCGGGCCGACGGTTTAAGTGTCGCGTCCATCGACCTGCGTCCATCGGAAGCCGACTGCGCTTTCACCGCCGACGTCACCGACCGGTCGCAAGTGGATGCGGCGCTCTCGGCCATCCGCGGCCAACTTGGGCCGGTGACGGTTCTGGTCAACGCCGCCGGACTCGACGGGTTCAAAAAGTTTCACAACATCTCCTTCGAGGACTGGCGGCGGGTGATCGACGTCAACCTCAACGGCGTCTTTCACACCGTCCAAGCGGTGCTGCCCGACATGGTCGAGGCCGGATGGGGACGCATCGTCAACATCTCTTCGTCGAGCACGCATTCCGGCGCGCCCTATATGAGTCACTACGTGGCGGCCAAGTCGGCGGTCAACGGCCTGACGAAGTCACTGGCACTCGAGTACGGACCCAAGGGCATCACGGTCAACGCCGTGCCGCCCGGCTTCATCGACACCCCGATGCTGCGCGCCGCCGAGAAGAACGGCTTCCTCGGCGACATCGACGAGACGATCGCGCGGACGCCGGTACGCCGGATGGGTACGCCCCAGGACATCGCTGCAGCATGCGCGTTTCTGGTGTCCGAGGAAGCCGGCTACATCACCGGTCAGATCTTGGGCGTCAACGGCGGCCGCAACACCTGAGCGGCGGCTGGCCAGCAATGCCCGCCAACAGTGTGAGAGGAGAAAGCCCGTGAAGGTCTCGGTGGATTCGCAGCGGTGCCAGGGCCACACCCTGTGCGCGATGATCGCTCCGGAGTCGTTTCAGCTCAGCGACATCGACGGCAGTTCGTCGGCAGTCGACGAGGTGGTGCCCGCCGATCGCGAGGACCAGGTGCGTGAGGCCGCCCAGTCCTGCCCGGAGCAGGCCATCACGGTCACCGACGACTGAGCCGGCGCCGGGTCCTTAGCACGCGAAACCTGTAGGGAGACAAAGCCGTTGAGTGTCGATGACGTCGTCAATGACAGCGACCGCAAGAAGAACCGGTACCACTTCGACCGGCATTCGTCCGAGTATCGGTCGCAGTTCAAGAGGATCACCGAAGAGATGCACGCAAAGTGCCCCATGGCGTGGACCGACACGTACGGCGGGCACTGGGTCGCTGCCGGAAGCCACGAGGTCTTCGAGCTGGCCCGCTGCCCTGCAGTCTCCAACGACCACGACATCCACGGCGAACGCCGGGGCTACAAAGGCATTTCGATTCCCACCGCCAGCCGCGTCAGCGCGGTGCGCGGCGGCATATTGGAGATGGACGACCCCGAACACCGCACCTATCGAACGGTGCTCAACCCGTACCTTTCACCGGCGGCGATCAAGCGCTGGGAACCGTTCATCGACGACGTGACGCGCGCCTGCCTCGACGAGAAGATCGAGAGTGGCCGCATCGATTTCGTCGACGATCTGGCCAACATCGTGCCGGCCGTCTTCACCCTGGCCATGCTCGGCATCCCGCTGAAGAAGTGGAACATGTACAGCGAGCCGGTGCACGCCGCGGTGTACACGCCCGAGCACTCCCCCGACATCGAGCGCGTCACCGCGATGCACCGCGAGATGGGGCTCGACATGGTCAACAACATGCTGGAGGTCCGCGAGAACCCGCGGCCGGGGATCATCAATGGCCTGCTGCAGATGCGCATCGACGGCGACCCCGCCCCGGATCTGGAAATCCTCGGCAACCTTGGCCTGGTCATCGGCGGCGGCTTCGACACCACGACCGCCCTGACCGCCCATTCGCTGGAATGGCTTTCGGAACACCCGGACCAACGGCAGCTGCTCAGCAACGAGCGCAAGACCCTGCTCGACCCCGCGACCGAGGAGTTCCTGCGCTACTTCACCCCGGCGCCCGGCGACGGCCGGACGTTTGCCGACGACACCGAGCTCGACGGCACCCGGTTCAAAGAGGGTGAACGGCTGTGGATTTCGTGGGCGATGGCCAACCGCGACCCCTCGGTGTTCCACGACCCGGACCAGATCATCCTCGACCGTAAAGGCAACCGGCACTTCAGCTTCGGGCTGGGCGTCCACCGGTGCATCGGCTCGAATGTGGCGCGCACTGTGTTCAAGTCCATGCTGACCGCGGTGCTCGACCGGATGCCCGACTACACGTGCGATCCGGAGGGCACCGTCCATTACGAGACCATCGGTGTCATCCAGGGCATGCGTAAGCTGCCGGCCACCTTCACGCCCGGGCGTAAGGTCGGGCCGGGCCTGGACGAGACGCTGGAGAAGCTGCAGCGCATCTGCGACGAGCAAGAGCTCGCCAGGCCGATCACGGAACGCAAGGAAGCGGCTGTCATTGACTGAGCCGCTCATAATTTTTGCGAGTGGGCCTGTTCAGCGTGACCGCGTCTTATATTGAGGCCAAGCGCGTGTGCAGAGATGGGAGACGCATCCGTGAAGACTTTCGCAATGAGCCTTGCACTTGCGATGGCCGCGCTGACTCTCACGCCGACCGCCCACGCGGACATGGTGCCTGGCAACTACCATCTGGACACGAACCGGGATCCCGGCCACTTCTGGATTTGGTCGATCAGCCCGTGCGTCCAGCCAACGCCAGGATGCGCGCAGGTGTACGCGACTCCGCAGCCCAACGGGCAAGCGACCGTCTACAGAGGCATAGCTCAGCTTGCCAACGGCCGCTACACCCTGGCCGTCGATGTGCCCGACGGTGTTCGCTGCGTGGTCCAGTTCTTTCCCTCGCACGACGTCTACTCGTGGGACGCGGTGACACTGGCGGGTCAGGTCGACTCGACGTTCGACACCGGTTGCGGAGGCGGACCCGGGGGCAGCACCAGTTACCCGTTTTCGCTCGTGCGATTCTAGCCGCGTGAGTCGCATAGGAGTCGGTCGCTCATGAGGGCGATGGGGAGTCAGGATGCCTGAGGCGAAGAAGCCGCCACACGACTCGGCCACCTCGAAAGCCGACGCACAGGCGTTGCTCGAGGAAGCCGAGGCCGAGGCCGCGGAAGCCGAGGCGCTGGCCGCCGCGGCGCGCGCCCGCGCCCGCGCCGCCCGGCTCCGGCGTGAAGCGCAGGCCTTAGCTGAGGCAGAGGCCAAGGCTGAGACCGCCGAAGAAGCGTCGGGAGACGACGAGGACGCGACCGACACCGACGAAGCGGACACCGAGGCGAAGACCGAGGGCGTCTCCGACGAGGACGCGGACGACACCGACGAAGCAGAGACCCAGGCCGAAGCGGAGTCCGACGAGACGGCCGAAGACGCAGAATCGGAATCCAAACCGGCCCGCTCTCGGCGACGCCTGCGATTGCCATCATGGTCGGTGGCATGGAAAGCTGCCGTCGTCGTCCTCATCTGTGCCTTCATCGCGGCCAGCGGATACATGATGTGGCAGCGCCACGAAACCGTCGAACGCAAGCAGCGCGCCGCGAACTTCATCGCGGGTGCCCGACAAGGTGTCGTCAACCTGATTTCCATGGACTTCAATAAGGCCAAGGAGGACGTCCAGCGGGTGATCGACAGCTCGACCGGGCAGTTTCACGACGACTTCCAAGCGCGTGCAAAAGATTTCACGACCGTGGTAGAGCAGTCCAAGGTGGTCACCCAGGGAACCGTGAATGCCGCGGCCGTGCAATCCATCAACGGCGACTACGCACTGGTTCTCGTCGCGGCGACGTCGCACATCACCAATGCCGCGGGCGCCAAAGACGCACCACGCAATTGGCGGCTCAAGGTGACCGTCAAAGACGACGGCGGGCAATACAAGATGTCCAACGTGGAGTTCATTCCATGAGCGAGGACGACCGCAGCATCGAAACCGCTGACGACTCCGCCGAAGAAACCGAACACGGCGGACCTACCGAGCCACGCCCGCGGCGCAAGGTGAAAGTCATTCCCGTGATTCTCATTGTGCTGCTGCTGCTTTCCGGCGGTGTGGCGACGTGGCTGTACTTCAAGCAGTACCGGCCGGACAAACAGACCGACGCCGGCGTCGCGAGCGCCGTCGCCAACGCGGCGTCCGATGGCACGGTCGCATTGCTGTCCTACTCGCCCGAATCTCTCGACAAGGACTTTGCCGCCGCCAAGTCTCACCTGTCCGGGGACTTCTTGTCGTACTACAACCAGTTCACCGAGCAGATCGTGGCTCCGGCGGCCAAGCAGAAGTCACTGAAAACCAACGCTCGGGTGTTGGGGGCCGCGGTTCAGGAACTGCATCCGGATTCCGCCGTCGTGCTGGTGCTGGTCGACCAGAGCACCACGAGCAAGGACAATCCCGACCCCGCGATGGCCTCCAGCAGTGTTTTGGTGAGCTTGACCCGGGTCAACGGCGCCTGGCTGATCACCAAATTCGACCCGGTGTAGGTTCCCCAGGGCCCCGGCCCCGCCGAGCGTGAAATCAATCGCCCGCTCGAAGCCGAGCGTGAAGCCGGCTTCACATTCGACGCCGAGACGCCGATTGCGCCCCCAGACTCGGCCCCAAGAATCCACCAAGGATTCGGCGAGGCCGGCATTCGATCCTTCTCTCGTACCGCTGAGAAGAGGAGTCGACATGTCGCTACTGGGCACTTCACTGACCCAAGGTTGGGCGCCGATCACGGCTCAGATCGTCGCGCCGATCGCGCTGGGACTGGCCGCCGGGTGGCGCTCGCGGCGTTGGCGCCTGTTGTGGCTGCCCGCCGCCGCCGTCGTCGGGGTGATCACGGCCCTCGGGGCGCATTCCTTCATCGCCGACGGCGCCAGCAAGTCGGCACCGGACGCGCTGTACGTGTGGATCGGGCTGGTCGGAATGGCGACGGCGGTGCCGATCCTGGGCTGGCGCGGCGCACGGTGGTGGCGGCGCGGTCTAGCGATCCTGGCCGTGCCGCTGTGTCTGCTCTGCTCGCTGCTCGTGCTGAACCAGTGGATCGGCTACTTCCAGACCGCGCAGAGCGCGTGGGACCAGTTCACCTCCGTTCCGCTGCCCAACCAGGCGGACAAGGCCACCGTCACGACGCTGGCCGCGAAGGGCTCGAAGCCGCCGCACGGCAACCTGGTGCCCGTCGTGATCCCCGATGACGCATCGCATTTCACGCACCGCGAGGAACTGGTCTACCTGCCGCCGGCATGGTTCGCCAGCTACCCGCCCCCACAGCTGCCGACGGTGATGATGATCGGAGGCATGGTCAACACTCCCGCCGACTGGGTGCGCGCCGGCGGCGCGGTGGACACCGCCGACGCTTTCGCGGCCGCCCACGGCGGCAACTCACCGGTGCTGGTGTTCGTCGACCCGGGCGGGGCGTTCGACAACGACACCGAATGCGTCAACGGAAGCCGCGGCCAGGCGGCCGACCACCTGACCAAAGACGTTGTGCCCTACGTGGTCTCGAACTTCGGGGTGAGCCCCGACCCGTCCCGGTGGGGCGTCGCCGGCTGGTCGATGGGCGGAACGTGCGCGGTGGACCTGACCGTCATGCACCCCGACATGTTCAGCTCGTTCGTCGACATCGAGGGCGACCTGACCCCCAACGCCGGAACCAAGGAACAGACCATCGCCACCCTGTTCAACGGCGATGCCGACGCATGGGCGAAATTCGACCCGACCACGGCGATCACTCACCACGGCCGCTACACCGGAGTGTCCGGTTGGTTCGCCGTCTCGTCGGGTGGCTCACCGCGTCGCGACATCACGACCGTCGATCCCGCCGCGATGGCCGTCGCCGGCCGCGCCGCCGCCGCCGACCCGGGCAACCAGCCGGCCGCCGCGGCTTCCTTGTGCCAGCTCGGGCGGGCGAACGGCATCGACTGCGCGTTGATCACCCAGCCCGGCAAGCACGACTGGCCGACGGCCGGCATGGCGTTCGCCACCGCGCTGCCGTGGCTGGCCGGACAGCTGCACACCCCGGGCGTGAGCCGGATTACGTTGCCCGGCAATGCCTCTCAGCAGGCGCTGTGATGATGCTAGCCGCGCGGCAGGCCGAGCACCCGCTGGGCGATGATGTTGCGCTGGATTTCGGAGGTGCCGCCGGCGATGGTCCCGGAGAAGCTGCGGGCGTAGCGCTCGAACCAGCTGGCGAAGTAGTGGTCGAGGTTCATGTGCGCGTACGGCCCGGTCAGTCCGGGGTGCACAAGCCCGTCGGATCCCGCGGATGTCAATGCGAGCTCCATGCCCCGCAACTCCGCTTCGGAACCGAGCAGCTTGAGCACCGAGATCGCGGCCACGTCATCTTCGCCGCGCGCGGCGCGGGCCAGGGCCGCCGAGCCCAACAACCGCAGCGCCTGCCTGTCCATGATCGTGGTGGCGTACTGGTCGCGCTCAACCTCGGTGCTGGGGTGAAAGTCGTCGATCATGTTCTCCAGGCGATCGGCGAAACCCAGCCACATCATGGTGCGTTCGTGCCCCAGCGATCCGTTGGCCACCCGCCAACCCTGGTCGAGTTCGCCGACCAGGTTTTCGGCCGGCACCCGCACGTCGGTGAAGAACACCTCGTTGAAATCCAGATCGTCGGCGCCGCAGATCGACGGGAACGGACGGCGCACCAGCCCTGGCGTGTCGGTGGGGATGATGAGCGCGCTGATTCCCTTGTGTTTCGGCACATCTGGGTTGGTACGGACGAACGTCAACAGAACGTCGGCATCGTGGGCCCCCGAGGTCCACACCTTCTGGCCGTTGACCACGAAGTGATCGCCGTCCAGCACCGCGCGGGTGCGCAGCGAGGCCAGATCGGAGCCGGCGCTGGGTTCGCTCATCCCGAGCGATGCGGTGATCTCGGCCCGCAGGATCGGCACTGCCCAGCGCCGCTTCTGCTCGTCGCTGCCGAACGACAACAGCGACGCGCCAACGATGTTCACGCCCTGCGGGTTGAAGCTGTGGTAGATCCGGCGGCGGCTGAGCTCCTCCAGGTAGACGAACTGCTGGATGACCGACGCGTTACGACCGCCGAATTCCGGCGGCTGGCTGGGCAGCAACCAGCCGTTGTCGAACAACAGCCGCTGCCAGTCGCGCGCCCACTGCGGCATGTGCGAGACCGACCGGGGACGCTCGAGCGTTTCGCTTGCGGGAGGCAGATTTTCGTCGAGGAACGCCGAGAACTCCGCCCGGAACTCCTCGACGGCGGAATCAAAAGTCAGCTGCACGGTATTCCTCCGCTATCCGCGCCCGGTGCTCCGCCGCGCCGCCGAGCATCAGCTCGCCCGCTTTGGCCCGTTTCAGCGCGAACTGCAGGTCGTTCTCCCACGTGAATCCCATTGCGCCGTGCAGTTGTAGGCCGTGCCGGAACACCAGCGACTGGCACTCCCCCGCCGATGCCTTGGCCATTGCGGCCGCCAGCCGGCGGCGGGGATCGTCGGCCGCGATCGTCAACGCGGCGAAATACGCCAGGGCCCGCGCCCGTTGGATGGCGACGTGCATGTCGGCGGCCTTGTGCTGGACCGCCTGGAAGGAACCGATAGCCACGCCGAATTGCTGTCGGCTGGTGACGTGCTCGAGCACCAGGTCGAGTATGCGTTGGCAGGCACCGACCATGGTGATCGCCATGCCGGTCAACGCGAAATGGTGCGCGCGCTCGGCGTCGACCGTCAGGCGCTCGGTGTCGGGCACCCGAACCTCCGCGAACGACAGATCGGCGACGTGCAGCACCGGGTCGAACACCGCCGAACGCCGGGCCGCCACCTGACCGGACTCGACCAGGAACACCCCGGCATCGGTCACCACCGCCAGCCGTTCCGCGCGGTCACCGTCGAGCACATGGCGCGCGGTGCCGTCCAGCACCCAGCCCTCGGCGTCGCGGTGCGCCGCGATGCCGCCGTAGACCGCGGTGCCCGACTGGTGTGGGTCGAACCGGTCCGCGGCAAGCGGTGCGAACTGGCTCATCGTCGCCAGGAACGGGGTGGGGTCGGTGGCGCGGCCGAGCTCTTCGAGCACGATGGCCAGCTCGACGGCGCTGTCCGCATCGCTGAGCTCGGTCCAGCCCTGGTCTACATACGATTTCCACAGCGGGCTCGGGTCGACGCCCTCTTCGGCAACGCTGCGCACCAGCGACGGCGGGCACTGCTTGGCGACGGCGTCGCGCACGGTGTCCTGCCACAGTCGTTGATCAGCATCGAACTCCAACAGCATCCGCGCCGCCTCTCGTCGTGACTGTCACGTGAGAATAACATTCTCGGTTGCGGAAGTAATAATCTCTGAATCGGCGTATGGCGTATCGATGCAGGCCATGGCTGCTACGCGGGGGCTCGCGCACCGTCGACGAGGCCGCCGGCGGCATTGTCCCAGCGGTCCAGGTTGACGAACTCGGCGAGCGGGCGGCGGCGCAGCGGCCCATGGTTGCCCTTGGGCCACCCGACCACGATGTGACCGGCGATCATCCAGCCGTCGGGTATACCGACGGCATCCCGCAGCAACTGTTCACCGCCGTACGAGGCCCAGCTGGTCAAGCAGGCGCCGAGCCCCTGGGCGCGCGCGGCCAGCAGAAAGTTCTGCATGGCGGGAAAGATCGAACCGCCCAACAGCAGTTCCGACGCCGTCGGGTAGTGCTCCTGGGCGAAGAGGACCGAGGTGAATTCACCGGCGCGGTCGTGCAATTCGTACGTCGCGCGGTAGGTGCGGGCGCGGCGGCCGTTGTCGCCGTCGGCGGGCCGGCTCATCCCGTAGACCGGCTCGATCACCTCAAGCGCGTGGGCCGCGGCCTTGGCCACGACCGCTCGCTGCTCGGGCGACCGCAGCACCACGAAACGCCAGCCCTGCGCGTTGGCGCCCGAGGGGGCCCACCTGGCCGCCTCGAGACATCGCGCCAGGGTCGCGTCGTCGACCGGCTCGTCGGTGAAGCGCCGGATTGTCCGGGCCGTCGACATCACTTCCCAGATGTCCGCGCTTGCTACGGTCACTGCTTCTCCTTCGTCCGGTTCCCTCCCGCAACCTAGCGCGCAGCCCGGCCGCGGGGTCAGGCGCCGGGCGCGGTGATGTCGTCGTCGCCCATCCATTGCACGAACCGCTGCAGGGGATACATCGCATCGTGCGGGCTGCCGAGCACGTGCGCATTCGCTGTTCCCAGCCGGCACAGACGTTGGGCCCCGGCACTTGCCAGCCGGTCCCGCAGCCCAGCCTTGCGTTCGTACGGGTAGACACCGATGGTTTGAGTGGCGACGTTGACGTAGCGGACCGCGTCCTCGAGCGAGGCAACCATGACAACGTTCGACGTCTTGTTGGTGGGCTGAAATTCGACCGGTCGATCCGAAAGGATCACCAGGCCACGCCCGTCGAAGCCGCCCCAGACCTCGAGGTCACCCATGGCCTCCATCACCTGGATCTCGTCGCGCACCTCCGACGGCGGTCGAGGCCCCACAGCCGAGGCGAAGTCGCGGTCCACGGCCAACCGCTGCGCCAGCGTGCCGCACAGCGATTCGACCTGGGGCCGTTCACCTTCCACGAACGCGAAGCGGCTGGCCAAGCAGGCCTCCTGGTTGAACACCGTGGTGTCGGCCGCTAGCCGATCGGCAACATCGGCGACGCGGTCTTCGGACTCGAACACCTCGCGTCCGATCATCGAAATCGAGGACTTCGGATCAAAGGAGATCAACTGGATTCCCGGGCCCAGGTACTGGATCACGTTGTCGATCGCCTCGCCGCCGCCCCAGGCGACGATCTTGTCGAAGTACTGCGGCCGGTAGAGCGCGCGCTCGATGGTGCTGTCGCCGCCCTGCCAGTAGACCGCCGACATCGATTGCACGACAGGGTGTTTCGGATCTATTTCGGCCATGGTGCGCAGCACCGCCACGGTGGTGAAGGGGTCACTCGACGGCATCTTGAACAGGTTGACAGCCTTGACCAGGGCGCCCTGTGCAATCGACGCGACGCATCCCGATGGGGCGTTGCCGGCGAGCATGTGCACCATTCGCGACGGGAACGCCCGCACCGCACCCTTGTTGCCGTACGGGTCGACCCGCTCGACCCATCCGTCCAGCGCCTCTCGATTGGCGAAATTGGAATCGACCATGCTCTCCAGGAGCGGCTTGGTCAGGTACGTCGGGGCCTGGCGATAGAGATTTTCAACGATGCGGCGCGGCAACGGATTGGTGGCCGCGATCAGTTCCAGGCAGCGCCGCAGGTGCGGGTTGCGGTCCAAGTTCAAGCGCTCGCCCAGTTCGGCCAGGAAGTCGATGATCTCGGCGAGCTTGACGTTCAGTAGCGGCGGCAGCCGCGACCGTGGCATGACGAGTGCGTCGAGATCGATGGCGGGAGTGACGAAGTCGGCACCCAGGTCTCGTGATCGGTGACGAACCACGTCCCCCTCGACCAGCGCGCCCTGGACGAAATGGGGCGCCGCCAACGTGGTCACGCGACGCCTCGGACATAGGCGTCGATGCCGCCCGCGCAGGTGATCTTGTCACCGCCCGGCAGGTCGGCGTAGCGCGTGATCTCGCGGCCGACCGTCGGGCCCTGGTGCCCGCATGCGCACTTTCCAAAACTGACACTGACCCGGTCCCCGCTGATCACGCCACCCCAGCGACCCTCGATCGACGCGTCGAAAAATGCTGCCCGGGCCTCGATCTCGCCATCACCAGGCTCGAGTAATCTCTCACCGGCCGTATCCAGCGGCAGGAGGATGACCCAGGGTGAGACGTGGTACCGCTCGGCGTGACACAGCGGGAATGTCGCATTGATCTCGCGCATGCTGTACGCGTGATACAGCCGCTCTTCGGTGACGTTGAACGTCTCCATCACGTACTCGCGGTAATTGTCCGGTAGCGCAGCGCCTTTGAGTCCGCCGGCGACCATCATGGCGTTATTCGGATTGAAATCGTCGCCGCCGTGCCCTGCGCTACGGATGCCCTCCGCGATCTGATACAGCGTCGCGAACATGCCGGTTGCGAGCAGGGGCAAGTCGCGGGCACCGATGACTGCGTCAATTGCCTTCTTGGCGGAGATGTCCATATCGTTCGCGCGCTGAGTGGCTATGCGCTCGAACTCGGCGATCTCGCTGGGACGCGCGCTGCCGTCGGTGAGTTTGCGGCGCAGCGTGATGATGTCCACCATCGATCCGACGGTGATCGGCTCGCCGTCGCCGAACTGGTAGGGCGGATACTTCGACGAAAAGCAATCGACCATCGTCTGACGGATCGCGTCCTCGCGAGGGGCGGCGAATTGTGGCCCCAGGCCCAGGAATTTGCGGTCCTCACCGCGGGCGATGCCGGTGGCCCACAGCAGTGCCTCGACGTTGATTTGCGCCGAGAGTTCGATGTCACCCTCGGTGCACGACAGCATGGCCGGTTTCCCGGTGGTGCCGCTGGAACAGGAGAGGTAGTGACCGACGCTCTCGAGTTGCTTGATCCAGTCGTCCAGCGTCTGCACACCGCCGACGTCGAGCCCGGCCACGTCGCGGGTGGAGACGGTGGCCAACCACTTGCCCATGCGGTCCCACTGACCATCGTTCAGCCAGCCTTCGGCATAGGTCTTGTAAGTGGTGTGGGCGAAAAGCAGCGGCACCAGATCGCTGGGCCGCTTGATCTGTCGGACGCCACCGGATTCGGCGCGGTTGGCCAGCAGCGGAATGCGTTGGGCCTGCGCCTCAAGACGCTCATTGGCCGCCGCCAATTGCACGGGCAGCAGTTCAGTGGGCTCGATGTCGAAGCAATCCTTCGCCCCGACCAACTCGACCAGCCGCTCGGTCGCCGATGTCATCGGTGGCTCCTCTCTGACCGCACCGTCATTAAGTACACGTCACTGTATATTATTGTTCCGATTCGGTCGAGGCGAAGACCACCCGTCACGGGTGCGCCGCTACCTGATCGTGCCCGGCTTGTTGGCGGGCGATCCGTCGATCGTGGATCCTGACCAGCTCGCGGAAGCCCAACCGCGGATATTGCGGGACGGGTTGAATTCCCCACTGGTCCTTGGCCGTGTTGATGCCCGCTCCTTCGGGCGCGCCGCTGATGGGCGGCCCTGGGAACGGGTATGGGTATTGGCATTCCAACGATTCGTTGCTGTAGCGCACCTTCATCAGCTCACTGCAGATGTCACGAAAGCCCAGGGTCGGGTACCCGTACCAGATCGCCAAGAACGGCAGGGTGAATCCCCCTTCGGCCACCAGCCCGATCAAACAAACCATGATGCCGCGTCGCAGCCACTTGTGCAGGCGCGCATACTCTTTGGTGGTTCCGGATGGCAGTTCGTCAGCGTTCACCGATTCATCGGGCCTATTGCGCGCGTCCGCCGATGTGGTCATTGGCGCATCCCTAATCCGTGAAAATCTCGCGATTGACGGTGTGCAGGTAGGGGATCGCCAGGAAGGGGGTGATGTACATGATGTCGTAGATCCACCACCCGAGCACCGGGAAAACAACCCCCGAATAACGGACATCGGCATACACGGTCATGTTCATCACGTAACCGACCCAGATGACGACGCCGAACCAGCACGTAACCAGTAGCCACTGGTGGCCCCACCGCTTCATCTGCAGGAAGGCGATGGCCGCGGCGATCCGCATGGGAAACACGGTCAGGATGAGCGCGACTTCCCAGCTCTTTTCGCCGGGTGCGCTCGCGCCGCCGATCCACAGTTGGTTGTAGTGCCAGAAATATCCGGCGTCAAAAGCGTTGCCCCACGCCGTATACAGGACGCGGTAGATGAGGGTGTGATTGGCAACCATGTCCAGGATCCAGCCCTGCAGGTTGAGCCCGGCATCGAGTATGACCAGATATCCGATCAAGGTGACCATGATCGGGCGCACTGACAGCCCGGATTTCAATGCCCGTCGAAGCAGTGTCAACCCGTAGAGAAACAGCGGCAGACCGAAAATGCCGGGCACGTTGGCCCCCATCAGCAGCGTTCCGGCGATCAGCCATTTGTCGGCCCGTCGTTGCGCCATTCGGCTCTGTCTGATTTGCTCGTCAAGCGACACCGGCCCGGCACCTGCCGAGGCGACCACGGCATTGCGCCTATTACCGGAAAAGCGTTTGATCACAGGCGGGTTCATCGTCAAACCTACCAGTCCCGCGTCGCCCACATCGACAGTTGGATTCCGAACATCAGCAGCAGGTAGCCGTAGATGAAGATCTGAAAGGCGATTAGAGCTCGCCTTCTGCGGCGTTCTGGGTTCATGGTTGTCTGGCTCCCTTCTCAACCGGTCGATGGATTCTTCGGACTTCCGTTTGTCGGAGGGTGGAGGTACCGACTAGAAGGTGCCAATGCCGCGCAGGACGTAATACCAAAACCCCACCAGCGCAGCCGCTGCGCCCCATCCGAGACCGAGTCGTACCAATTCCTGCCACACAGTTGACCCTCCGATCGATCACTGACGCCCGGTCGACTTACCGGGCCCCAAGCCCATGGCGGGTAGTCGCGACGAACTCATCGAGTACACGACCGCGTGCCGGCTTGGAGTCGTGATTGGTGACGAGCAGCGCATAGAACCCCATCAGAAAGAAGAGCGCACTGTTCTCGGGGTTTGCCTCTGCACGGACGACCCCCTCGCGTTGAGCCCGGGCGATCTGCTGGGCGACGTGCGCCACCAATGGATGGTCCGCGGGCTTGCCGAATCCAGGTGGCCGGGTCTGCGAAAAGTGCAGTGCCAGAACATCTCTGAATAGCCGGGTGCCAAACCTGGACTCGGCCGCAAGTACCAGGCGCACTACCTCCGCGAGGGTCGCCCATACGTTGGGCGCCGCGGCGACAAAGCGGTCCAAGTCGCCGGCCAACCGGGTGACCAAATCTCGCTCAATCTCCTCGAGAACGTGTTCCTTGGTGGGGAAATGAAAATAGAAGGTTCCGCGGGCGACCCCCGCCGCCGAGATGATTTGGCCGATATCCGCGTCCGCCATGCCCGAGCGTTTGAACTCCGCGATCGCCGCGTCGTAGACACGTTGGCGAGTCTCGAGTCGCTGCGCTTGGCGTCCGCGCGGCTTCGCTTTGGTTTGCATTCTCATCGAAGCCATCGTGACGCCCGTCATTGACAAATGTCAATGACAATTTTCAACGAAACGCCGCGGCACCTAACCGCCGGCGTACAAGCGGCACCGATCGGCCAGCGTGGTGGCAAGCCATCGTGGGCGGGAGAACATCACGTCATGGCAGGCGTCGACGCAGATCATCGTGTCGACCCCGCCGAGGGATTCGATCGCGTCGAGCTGCTGGCGCACCGACAGTGCCCGATCGTCCAGCGTCATGATCCAGGTCCGCGGCACCTCGCCGGGCAGCTCGCTGCGGTCGACCCGTTCGAAAACGACATTGGGTGACTCCATGCAGAGTCGGGACAGGGTCAGCACGCGTTGCTCGCGCGTCATGCCGTTGCAGAAGGCGTAACGCGCCAGCGCTCTGGGCATGGGAAACGACCTGTGCAGCCGGCCCGCCGACCGCGCCAACGGGGCCAGGGGCCCGCGCAGTGCTTGCACCACAGACGAACCCTGCGGCGGCACGAAAGCCGCCAGCAGAATCATTTCCCGCACTCGCGCGGCCCCGAGCTTCGCCACGATGCCCGGTACCGTCAGCCCAGCCATCGAATGCCCCACGACCACAACATCACCGAGGCCGGCGTCCTCGATATCGGCGATCGCGGAGTTCACCCAGTCGGCGGTTGTGACGGCCGTCAGATCCGCCGGCCGGCCGCCGCGGCCGGGTAGATCGACCGCGAGGACCGGCAATTGCGGTGTCTGCCGGGACAATTCGGCCACTGTGAGATCCCAGCAATCGGCGGCATGCGCTCCGCCGTGCACCAGTACCAGCCCCGGCCATGCCATCGCGAATTCAGCCCCGGCGCAGTATGCCGCGTAAAAACAGGTCGACGGCGTGTTGTAGGTGGCGCTCGTCCTCTTCGGCGTCGCGGTAGATGCCGCAGTCCGCCAGCCGCGCGGGCAAATGCTCGACGAGCGCGATGAAGTGGCCCGCGGCCAGTTCTAGATCGTCCACCTGGATGACCCCGGCCTCCTGGTGGTGACGAAGCAGGTCCATCACCTGCCGATGACGCGGGGACCAGGTCATGGAATGCGCGCTGACCGCGAATTCGGGAAACCGTGCCGACTCGTTCATCGCGATCTGCTTCAGGCGGACGATGTCGGGATCGATCGCCCGCGCGAGACCCGCGCGCCCGATCGCGACGAGGGCGGCCCGCAGATCACCGCCATCGAGTTCCTCGGCGGCTTCGCGTTCCGTTCTGCGAGTGAGGGCCCAGGGGATGACGTCCAGGAAGACCGCACGCTTGTCCGGATAGCGGGCGTAGAGAGTGCGCCGGGTGATGCCGGCCGCCTTGGCGATAGCGTCCATGCTGGTGCCGTCGTAGCCGTGCTTGACGAACGTCGCGACGGCCGCCTTGCGCAGCTTTTGTTGCAGCTTCTTGGCTTCGGCGTGCGTTGGTCGCCCACGCCGGGTTGTCGTGACCACGGAAATATACATTAACGTGTAGATATCCGTCGGCGCGACGAAAGAGGTCAGGGCCACCGTGACCAGCACGCAGTCATTCATCAACGGCGAATCGGTGCCCTCTGCGGACGTCTACGACAACATCGATCCGGCAACCGGAAGATCTCTCGGCCCGGTGGCGCGCGGCGGCAGTGCTGAAGTGGATCGCGCCGTCCGGGCGGCGCGAGCCGCATCGAAGAGTTGGCCGGACACCTCGCCGGAGGCGCGAGCAACACTGTTGACCCGAATCGCCGATCTCATCGATGAGAACCGTGAGCGGTTAGCCCGATTGGAGAGTGAGGACACCGGAAAACCGCTGCGCCAGGCACGCGCCGATGCCGGCGTCGCTGCACGCTACTTCCGCTTCTACGGCCACGCCGTCGACTCCTACTACGGCCAAACCATCCCGCTCTCAACGGATCTGCACGTGTACACCCGGCGCGAGCCGTTCGGCGTGACCGGTCACATCATCGCGTGGAACTATCCGATGCAACTGCTCGCCCGTGCGGTCGCTCCCGCCATCGCGGTGGGCAACTGCGCCGT
Source organism: Mycobacterium sp. NGS17 (assembly GCF_059813205.1). NCBI lineage: Bacteria > Bacillati > Actinomycetota > Actinomycetes > Mycobacteriales > Mycobacteriaceae > Mycobacterium > Mycobacterium sp. NGS17. Next base: position 164,836 of record NZ_JCALED010000006.1, read on the forward strand.
GGTCAAGCCCGCCGACGAAACACCCAGAACGGCAGTGGAACTCGCCGCGCTAGCGGTGCGGGCCGGCTTGCCGCCGGGGGTGTTCAATGTGGTGACCGGCATCGGCGCCGAGGCCGGCGCGGCGCTGGCCGCGCATCCCGGTGTCGACCACCTCGGCTTTGTCGGATCGACCCAGATTGGATCGATAGTTGCTCATGCCGCCGCCGACCGCGTGATCCCCACGACGCTCGAGCTAGGCGGCAAGTCCGCACAAATCGTCTTCCCCGACGCGGATCTGGCTCGCGCCGCGGACTCGATCGCGAAGGCGATCCTGCAGAATGCCGGGCAAACCTGCTCGGCCGGCTCGCGCCTGCTGGTGCACGACGGGATTCATGACGCCGTGGTGGGCACGGTCCAACAGCATCTGTCGTCGGTCACGGTTGGGCCCGGGATCGAGGACCACGACCTCGGACCGCTGATCTCCCGAAAGCAGCAGCACCGGGTGCAAACCATGCTCGCCGACAACGTGAAAGGCGAAATCCTCTGCGGCGGTGGCCCTCCGGACGACGCGCGACTGGCGGACGGCGCTTACTTCTCGCCCACGATCATCGACGGCGCCGATCCCGCATCGACGATCGCCCAGGAGGAGATCTTCGGCCCCGTGCTGACGGTCAACCGGTTCGCCACCGAAGAGGAGGCGATCGAGCTGGCCAACGGCACCCAATACGGCTTGCTGGGCGCGGTGTGGACCGCCGACCTCTCGCGCGGGCATCGGCTGGCGGCACAGATCCGCGCGGGCCAGGTCTACGTGAACACCTACGGCGCCGGCGGCGGAGTGGAATTGCCGTTCGGCGGCTTCCAGAAGTCCGGCTATGGCCGCGAGAAGGGGTACGAAGCCCTCGACACATTCAGCGCCACCAAGACCGTGGTCGTTCGCCTTTGAAGGAGGAAAACATTGGATCGCGAAACCTATCAGCGCGGACTCCACATCCGTTCCGAGGTGTTGGGCGAAGAATACGTCAACCGCGCAATGGCCGACGCGGATGACTTCACCCGGCCCCTGCAGGATCTCGTCACCGAGTACTGCTGGGGCGCGGTGTGGGGCCGTGAGGAACTGCCACGTAAAACCCGCAGCATGCTCAACCTGGCGATGATCGCGGTCCTCAACCGGCCCAACGAATTGCGGATGCACGTCAAGGCGGCGCTGACCAACGGTGTAACCCGCGAGGAAATTCGCGAGATCTTTTTGCAGGTGGCCATCTACGCCGGCGTACCCGCGGCCGTCGACAGCTTTCGCATCGCGCGCGAGGCGTTCGCCGAGCTGAACGAGTCATGACACTCGGGTTCATCGGGCTTGGAAACATGGGCTTTCCCATGGCTGGCCGCCTGATTCGGGACAAGCACGACGTCGTCGCCTTCGACGCGCGTGGTGAGGCCCTCGAGCGCGTCGTCGCGCTGGGCGCCCGCCCGGCGTCGTCACCCCAGGAGGTCGCCGACCACGCGGAAACGGTGCTGGCCAGCCTTCCCACCCCGGGAGCGTCGCTCGAGGTGGCAACCGGTCCGGCCGGCGTGATCGAGGGCGCGCGGGTGCAGCGCTACGTCGATTTGTCCACTGTCGGAAGCCAAATGGCGGTGCAGATCCATGGCCTGCTCGCGCGGCGCAACATCGTGGCGATGGACAGTCCGGTCAGCGGCGGCGTCAGCGGCGCCGAGAAAGGGACCCTGGCGCTCATGGTGTCCGGCCCACGCGGCGAATTCGACGCCGTGCGAACCACACTCGAAATCCTGGGCCGGCCGGTGTATGTCGGCGAGAAGCCCGGGTCGGCGCAGACGATGAAGCTGGCGAACAACATTCTTGCGGCAAACGTTTTGACCGCGACCGCTGAAGTCGTCGTGATGGGCGTCAAGGCCGGACTCGACCCCGGCGTGATGATCGAGGTGCTCAACGCCGGATCGGGTGCGACGAGTGCAAGCCGCGACAAGTTCCCCCGGGCGATCCTGCCGCGCACTTTCGACTACGGCTTCGCGACCGGGCTGATGCTCAAAGACGTGCGCCTTTACCTCGACGAAGCGAGAGCACTGGGCGTCCCCGCCGAAGTCGCCGAGACGATCGGCCGGCTGTGGGAGGCGCTCGCCGACGATGAAGGGCCCGCCTCGGATTTCACGACGGTGATCAAGCCGTTCGAGCGGGCGGCCGGCGTCACGGTGGGCGGCACGTCGGAGTAGCCCGCCGAGGTGATCCCCCGTCGTGGCGAGCAATCCGCATCGCGGGTGTCCCCAAGCGGAGAATGGTATTATCCGGAAACAAGAACCCGACTTGCCCAATAGACCGCAAAACGTCCTCTACCTGGGGCGATGATTAAACGAAATGCTTACCGGAAACCCATTGATGGACAGCCGCAGAAAATGTTAGATTGGCTATCATATGACCTCGCACGGCCGGCTTTGGCCGCCGTAGCCGAAGGGTGGCCCTGGTGATCACACACGCTGACGGAAGCAGCACACCGCTGATCGATGCGAGCGTGCACATCTTCTTCCCGTCCAACAAAGCGCTCCGGAAGACCCTGCGCGAGCCGTTCAAGAGCCGCGGCTTTCCCGATTACGAGATGGACTGGTACGGCGCACCCGGCGGCGAGTACGCACCCAACACCGAGGGTCCCGACGGACAGTACCCCGGATCGGATCCGGATTTCGTTGCCGATGAACTGTTTTCGAAGCGCGGGGTCGATGTGGCGGTGCTGCATCCGATGGCGCGCGGCATCATGCCGGACCGGCACCTGGGCAGCGCGCTGCATGCCGCCCACAACGAGATGATGGTGTCGAACTGGCTGGAGTCCGGCCAGTTCGGCGAACGGTTCCGCGGCACCATCCGGGTCAACCCCGATGACATCCCCGGCGCGCTACGCGAGATCGAGAGATGGCGCGCCCATCCTCGGGTGGTTCAGATCGGCGTGCCGCTGCAATCCCGCGAGCTCTACGGAAAACCGCAGTTCTGGCCCATTTGGGAGGCCGCCGTCGATGCCGGGCTTCCCGTCGCTGCGCACATCGAGGTCGGGTCGGGCATCGCGTTTCCGCCGACGCCGAACGGGAACACCCGGACCTACGAGCAGTACGTCAGTTTCATGGCGTTGAACTACCTGTATCACCAGATGAACATGATCGCCGAGGGTGTATTCGAGCGGTTCGACGGCCTCAAGTTCGTGTGGGGCGATGGCGCCGCCGATTTCATCACGCCGTTCATCTGGCGCATGGACACCTTCGGCCGGCCGCACCTGGAGCAAACTCCATGGGCCCCGCGGATTCCCAGCGACTACCTGCCCGGTCACGTGTATTTCGTTCAAGGCAGCCTCGATGGGCCCGGCGACGTCGAATTCGCCGGTGAATGGTTCGGCTTCACCGGCAAGGACGACATGGTGATGTTCGGCTCGAGCTATCCGCACTGGCAATGCGGCGACGTGAGCAAGCTGCCCAGCGCGTTGTCCGCCGAGCAGCGCGAGAAGCTGTGCTGGCGCAACGCGGCGCAGCTCTACGGCATAGACATTCCCGCCGGGGTGGGCGCACAGTAGAAATATCGCGAAAGACTGAGGAGAACCAGATGACGCTGACCCATTCGCAGGAGCGGGTTCCCGCTACCGAGCGCATAGCCGTCCGCTGCGTCGACTCGGATGTTCATCCCGCCCCCAAGCGCGGAGAGTTGCTCCCCTACATCCCCGAGCCGTGGCGCAGCAAATACTTCCTCACTCGCTCCGTTGGCGAGCAGATCTACTACGACGCGCCGGACTATGCGCACTCCTACGCGATGCGCGTTGACTCGTTCCCGGCCAACGGTGAGTTTCCCTGCAGCGACCCGGATTTGGCGTTCCGGCAGCTGATCATGGAGGCCGGCTCCGATATCGCGATCCTGGAACCGGCGGCATATCCGGCGCGCCTTACCGAGGCGCAGCACGCGATGTCGGCCGCGTTGAACGACTGGCAGGCCAATCACTGGCTGGACAGCCACAACAACTGGCACGAGCGGTGGCGCGGTTCGATCTGCATCGCCATCGAAGAGCCGGAAGAGTCGGTGCGTGAGATCGAGCGCTGGGCCGGACACCCCTTTATGGCGCAGATTTTGATCAAGGCCGAGCCGCGGCCGTCCTGGGGCCATCCGAAGTACGACCCGATCTGGGCGGCCGCCACCAAGCACGACATCACCGTGAGCTGCCACCTGTCGCGCAGCCAGTTCGATGAGCTGCCGATCCCGCCGGTGGGCTTCCCCAGCTACAACCACGACTTCATGGTGACCTACTCCCTGCTGGCGGCCAACCAGGTGATGAGCCTGATTTTCGACGGAGTCTTCGACCGATTCCCGACGCTGCGAATCGTGTTCGTCGAGCATGCGTTTAGCTGGATACTGCCGCTGATGTGGCGGATGGACGCGATCTATGACGCGCGCAAGTCGTGGCTCGACATCAAGCGCAAGCCGTCCGAGTACGTCAAGGACCACATCAAGTTCACCACCCAGCCGCTGGACTACCCGGAAGACAAGACCCAACTGACCCGCGCACTGGAATGGATGGAGTGCGAGAAGATTCTGCTCTTCTCCTCGGACTACCCGCACTGGACGTTCGACGACCCGCGCTGGTTGGTCAAACACCTGCCCAAATACGCCCGCGACGCGGTCATGTACAAGAACGGCATCGCCACCTATCACCTACCCGAGACCGTTCCGGTGCTCGAGGGTCAGACCCGGGTGCTCTGAGTTGACGGAAGAAACCAAGCGGCCCGAGCCAAGACTCGCCCAGGGCCGCGAGCATGTCGTCGCAACCGTAGACGAAATCCCTCCGGGCACACACAAACTGGTTCCGATCGGGCGACACGGCGTCGGCGTCTATAACGTCAACGGCACGTTCTACGCCATCGCGAACTACTGCCCCCATCAAGGCGGCCCGCTGTGTTCGGGACGAGCCCGCGGGCGCACGATCGTCGACGAGACCGCGCCGGGCGACTCCGTCATGGTGCGCGACCTGGAGTACATCTACTGTCCCTGGCACCAATGGGGTTTCGAGCTGGCGACCGGCACCACCGCGGTCAAGCCCGAATGGAGTATCCGTACCTATCCGGTGCGCGTCGTCGGCAACGATGTTTTGGTTCAGGCCTAGCTACAGGAGAATCGGGTGCCTGCTATCGAGATCAACGGGGGAAATGTCGTCTACGAAATCCTCGGTGACTCTGGCGATCTCATTGCCCTGACGCCGGGCGGAAGGTTCAGCAAGGAGATCCCCGGCCTGCGTCCGCTGGCCGACGCCCTGGCTGCCGGCGGATATCGAGTGCTGCTGTGGGACCGGCCGAACTGCGGCGCGTCCGATGTGCAGTTCTACGGGCAAAGCGAGTCGCACATGCGCGCCGAGACGCTGCACAAGCTGGTGACCGGCCTGGGCTTCGAGCGCTGCATTCTGGCCGGAGGGTCCGGCGGCGCAAGGGATTCCATGCTGACCACGATGCTTTACCCCGAGATGGTCACCAAGCTCGTGGTGTGGAACATTGTCGGCGGCACCTACGGCACCTTCGTGCTCGGTTCCTTCTACATCATCCCCAGCATCCTCGCGGTGCGTGGCACCGGCATGGACGGCGTGGTGAAGGTGGCCGAATGGCGCGAGCGCATCGAGGAGAACCCTAATAACAAGCAGCGGTTCCTCGACTTCGACAAGGATGAGTTTCTCAAGCTCATGCTGCGCTGGCTCAACGCCTTCGTTTCTAAGCCGGGACAGACGATTCCGGGCGTCGAGGACGAGATGTTCGACCGAATCAAGGTCCCCACGTTGATCATCCGCGGGGGCGAGAACGACATGGACCACCCGAAGCGGACTTCCCTGGAAGTCAGTTGCCTGATCAAGGGATCGAAGCTGATCGATCCGCCCTGGCCCGAGGACGCCTGGGAACGCGCGTCCGAAGACCGCGCGGCCGGCCGGGTGCAGCATTTCAACATGTTCGACACCTGGGTGCAGGCGGCGCCCGCGATTCTCGAATTCCTGGGCTCGTAATGGGGCGAAACGGTGCATTACCTGGTGCGGATGTGGACCTCACAATTGAGCGACGCCTCCAGCGCCGTGTGCACACGGCTTTCCGGAATCCGTTCGAGGTCGGACTCTCGCAGCGTGACGTGGACGATGTCGAACCCGTCATCGCCGGGCGTGCGCTCGATGTCACCGGTCAACCCGAACGCGGACAGCACCCCGTGCGCGTCGTCGTCAGTGCCCCGGCTGACAAAGGTGATCACACCCGGGACCGGCCCGGCGCCGAACACCTTGGCGCACAACTCGATAGCGGTGCTCCTGGCCGTCTCGCCATCTTCGGCCTCGATGAGCAGTTCAACCTCGCGACGACTCGCCGGCAGGGACGCGAGGTCGTTGTCGACCACTCCGACGCCGGCCTCGGCCGCAGCCTCGAGGAGAGCCGCCATGCCGTCACGTAGTTGCGCAGGCGCGAGAACGGTGTCCGGGTCGACGTTGACACGCACCACGGCAGTTCGCATGTGCGCAAGCCTAACCAAGACGATGGCAGGCCAGCTGTGAACACCACTGAAACCACCAACATCACCACCGCCAGCGCACCCGGGTGCACGCCGCGGCTGCTGATCGAGCAGACCGGTCGGGAAGACCTGGCGGCCTATCGAAAGCTCGGCGGCTACCGTCCACTCGCCGATGCCGATGAATTGCTAAGCGAGGTCGAATCGAGCGGACTGGTCGGGCGCGGGGGTGCGGCGTTTCCGCTGGCGGTGAAGCTGCGGGCGGTACGCGACAACGGACGCTTGATGGGTGTCCCCGTCGTCGTCGCGAACGGCGAAGAGGGAGAACCGGCTTCGATCAAGGACCGCTGGTTGCTACGGAATCGCCCGCACCTGGTCCTGGACGGGCTGCGGCTCGCCGCGACGATGGTGACCGCTGACCGCGCCTGCATCTACGTCTCCGACCCGGAATCGGCACACAGCGTCGAAGCCGCGTTGAACGAGTTGGGCGCCGAGACGCTCGGCGTCACGATCGACATGCTCACCGTGCAACCGGGATACGTGGCCGGCGAGGAGACCGCCGCGGTCCGGGCCATCAACGGCGGCCCCGCCAAGCCAACGGACAAACCACCGCGGCCCTTCGAGGCGGGAGTCGACGACCGGCCCACGTTGGTGAGCAACATCGAGACTTTGGCGAACCTGCCCTATCTGCAAAGCCACGGCTCGGCTGATTTTCGGTCGCAAGGCACGACGCTGTCGCCGGGGACCTTCCTGGCCACCATCACCGGAGGCGGTAAGCCGCCGGTCCTCTACGAGCTTCCCCATGGACTGGCGTTCACCGATTTACTTGGCTTGCACGGCGTTTCGCCCGGCGACGTACGCGGGGCGTTGATGGGCGGCTACTTCGCCGGTCTGCTCAACCGTTCTGTGTTGGAGACGACCCTGGACCACGAGACGATGCGGCGTGTCGGTAGCGGCCTTGGCTGTGGCGCGATCTCGGTGATCACCGACGACTGTCCCGTCGCGGTGGCGGCATCGGTGCTCGCGTACTTCGACCGCGAAAACGCCGGGCAGTGCGGCTCTTGTTTCAACGGGACGGCGGCGATGGCCGCGGCCGCCGGGACGCTGCGCGACGGCGCTGCGACGACAGAAGACGTCCAACGGTTGCGCCGTTGGTCGGTGCTGCTGCGTGGACGCGGCGCGTGCGCGACGCTGGATGCCGCGACCAACGTTGCCGCCAGCCTGCTCGACCAGTTCCCGGACGAAGTCGGTGTGCATCTCGACGGCAGGTGCCCTGACTGCGCAGACGGCGCGTTCCGCGCGGACCGCCCCTACGAGGCGGAACCAGTGAGGCAAGCATGAAAATCCGTCTGGACCGCACCATTTGCGACGGCTTCGGTATCTGCGCCAAGCACGCGCCGGGATACTTCTCGCTGGACGATTGGGGATACGCATCGCTCATCGGGGACGGCACGGTGGCGGAGCCGGATCGCGACGCGGTCATGCGGGCTCTGCTCGACTGCCCCGTGCACGCCATCACCGAGATCGGTCAGCGCACCAACCGCGCTTCTCAGCCCCCGCTCGCCGACACCGAGGATCCGGCCGAACACCTGAAAACCGAAGAGAACGAGGCGGAGTGGGGATTCACACGCTGAGGCGACCGGGAAGGTAGCTCGGTGCGACTCACCTTTGACACCGACGTGGAAGCGTTTCGCGCGGAGTTCGTGAGGTTCCTGACCGAACATCTGCCGAGCCAAGCCCAGGCCGGGGAGCGGCCCTCGTCGACCTCGCACATGCCCGAGTGGTCGCGTCGCTGGCAGCGGCTCCAGTTCGACCACGGGTGGCTACTGCCGGGCAACCCGCCGGAATTCGGCGGCCGCAACGCAAACATCCTGAAGCAGTTCGTACATCGCGAGGAGTTGTCGCGCCGCCGGATCTATCACTGCTTCAATCCGCAAGGCGTCGGCATCATCGCGGCGTCGCTGTTGTCCTTCGGCACCGAGGAACAGAAGCGGCGCTGGGCCGTTCCCATCCTGCGAGCCGAAATGACCGCGTCGCTGGGAATGAGCGAACCCGGAGCCGGCTCCGACCTGGCCGGGCTGCGAACCAAGGCGGAGTTGATCGGCGATGACTTCGTGGTCAACGGGCAGAAGGTGTGGACGTCTGGCGCTCATGACGCCGACGTCATCCTGACCTTCGTTCGCACGGACCCAAAGGCCCCCAGGCACAAGGGAATCAGCGCGCTGCTCATCCCGACCGACACTCCGGGGGTGGTGCGTCGGCCCTTCCCGCCGGTCTATGACCGTGACGAGTTGGACTTCAACGAGGTCTTCTTCAACGACGTCCGGGTCCCCACGGACAACCTGGTCGGCCCGCTCAACGGTGGGTGGCAGGTGGCCAACGGCTCCCTCGGCCACGAGCGCACCCTGATGTGGATGGCCTTCGCGAACCGGCTCGAACAGCTGCTCGAGAACTACCGGCCGGCGGACGCGGTGAACGCGGACCACTACGCCACTATCGTGATGGACTATTACGCGCTGCGGCTGCTCGGTTCGGCTGCGCTGGGGCGCGCGGCCCGGGGTGAGGTAGACGTGGCGGCGCTGTCCGTGCTGAAGGTCTTCGGTTCGGAGGCCGAGCAGAGCGCACTCCGGCACGCACTGGACGCGGCGGGGGCCGACGGTTTACGCGACAAAATGCTCACGGCTCCGTACAACCCTTACGCCCCCGACCTTTTCACCGCCGGCTGGTTCGCGCGCTACATCAGCAGCTACGCGGGCACCATCGCGGGCGGCACCTCGGAGATTCAGCGCAACATCATCGCCCAGCGCGTCCTCGGATTGCCGTCGCGCTGATCTTCAGCGGGCCGCTCAGATACTTGGACACAGGGACGACAGGAACTCCTGAGTACGACGCCGCGATTTGGTCCGCTCGCTGATGTCCTTGCCCAGCGGCACGATTCGCACCGCGAGGTCGGTGACGCCCGCGTCGCGATACCGGTTCAGCCGATCCAAGACGGCCGCCTCGTCGCCGGCCGCCATCGTGTCGCCGACGTCTGCGGCGTCGCCGTGCTGCAGCAGCCGCACGTAGTTCGGCGAGAAGTCGGCGTGCCCGAGCACCTCGCTGGCGTAGCCGCGAGCACCGTCGGTCTCGGCGTTCGAGCAGAGTGCGACGGGCACCCCGGCGACGATCCGTGGCGCGGGCCGCCCGGCCCGGTCAGCCGCCGCGGTGATGCGCGGAACGACGTGGTCTGCGATTGCCCGCTCGTCCGCCATCCACAGAACGGTTCCGCCGGAACGCTCCCCGGCGAGCTGCAGCATCGTCGGACCGAGCGCTGACAATAAGACCGGCATCTCGAACCCGTCGGTGACATCGACCGGTGAATGGACGCAGAAGCTTTCGTTGTCGACATCGACGCTCCCGGGCCCGGCGAAGGCCGAGCTGAGCACCTCGAGGTAGTCACCCATCAAGCTGGCCGGGCGATCATAGGGCAATCCCAATTGAGAGTTGACGATCCAATGATGCGAGGGTCCGATGCCAAGCGTGAACCGCCCGTCACACACGGCCTGGGTGGTCAACGCTTGTTGCGCCATGATCATCGGATGGCGAGTCTGGATCGGCACGACGGCCGTTCCGATCTCGATACGATCGGTGGCCTGTCCGATCAGGGCCACGGCGGTCATCGCGTCGAGGTAGCCGGGGACCTGGGGCATCCAAAACGCGGTGAAACCGTCGGTTTCGGCGGCGACACCATCATCGACCAGTCCCGCTAGCCGATCGGCGCGCGAGCGCTCCTTATCAGAACCAACCATCAGGCCGATGCGCACACGACCCCTTTTCTAGGGCACATACCGGTCCCACTCGTACGGAACGACCGCGAAAAAGGGTGCGGCGAAAAAAGGTTCGATGTCCGACTCGGCCCACCGGGTCTTGAGCGCCGGGTGCAGCCGTTTCGCGGTGGCGATCGGATCGTCATCGAGGAAGCAGTATGTGATGGTCTGATTCTCTTGCGCACTGGCCAAGCCGGCGTCGACCCGAAACGATACTGCGGACCAGACACCCGCGACTCCGTCGACCTCCAACAGCGGGTTCGGCGATGCCGATCCTCGCTCGACCAACACGAAGGCGCCCCGGACGGGCAGCCAGGGCAGCACGTCCGACCCGACCTTGACGCGCGGCGCGGCCGCTTTCCGTTGCACGCCATAGACGCCGCGCTCCACCGGTGGCAGCAGCGGGAGCTTACGGTCGGCATTGCCCAATGCCGTTGACAGCTCGTTGAAATCCTGCAGCCCGGCCGGGTCGGTGAAGAAGTAGGTCATCATGTGGTCGACGGCGTCCAAGGGCCCGTCGATGATCGCCCGGGCGGAGCGGCAGGCCGGCGTGGACACCAGGCGCAGTGAGGCGCGCACAGCGGCCAACCGGTGCTGCTCGGGGCGGTGGTCCAGGGTGTGCCAGCGTAGGTACTCCGCGTCCTTGCCGTCGGGGTGCCGGGTCGCCATGGAGACGAACAGGGTAGTGATCTCGCCACTGCCGGTGGCAAGGATCTCGGTGACCTCATCGGACGGCGTGCCGGGAAGGTGCATAGCCGTCGTCACGCTCTCGCCGGATCGTGCTGGGGCCGAGGAATTTCGGGATGTCGTGCCGCGACCATGCGCCGGAACCCCTCTCGCCACGGCACCTTGGTGCGCCCGAGGACGTCGTGCATGCGGGTGACGTCGGGCCACAGCGGCGTGTGCGCCTGATCTGTGTACTCGAAGATCGGCTCGACACCGACCAACTCACCCATGAAGGCGCAATACTCCTCGACGCTGACCGTCTCGCTACCGGCCCAGTTCACCACCACGGGCGGCACCGCGGCGACCTCCATCGCACGGATGCCGAGTTCCACATAGTCGTCTTCATAGATGGGGTTGTAGTTGTTCGGCTTGTCCGGATGCAACCGAATGGGCTTGCCCGCCAACATCGCATCGAGACGATCGGCGGGTGCACCGCCTTGGGGGCCATACGTCGAACAAATGCGGATGATCGTCAGCGGAATCCGGTAGTGCTTGGCGATCCAGGTGCACACCGCCTCGGCGGCAACCTTGGAGAAGCTGTAGTTCGCCCGCAACGGCGCCCCCGGTGGATCGGTCTCGGTCAGCGGTCGGTGGCCCTGGTAAGCGTAGATCGAGCCGGTAGAGCAGAAGACGAAACCCTGTGCGGCGCGGCAGTGGTACAGCAAGTCGCCGGACGCCTGTGCGTTCGTTTCCACGCAGCGGTTCCAGTCGTCCACGCCGGGGTCTACGGCCGCGTGGAATACGTAGGTGAAATCGTCTGGGAGAGAGGAGAAGTCCCCGTCGCCGACGTCCAGCGCCACGGGTTGGATTCCGGCGTCCGCGAGTTTCTGCCGGGCCGCGGGGTCTTTCAGGCGCGCGGCGCCCCATACCTCGTTTCCCGCCGCCGCCAGGGCACGCGCGATGGGGAACGCGATCTTGCCGGTCGCGCCGGTGATCAGGATCTTCTCTGCGTCGAGCAATCAGCCCTCCGAATGTTAAGTACTTGATATCGCGTCTGGAGCATAACCTTCGGCCGCAAGTAAATGCCACAGGCCAGAGCGGCTCGCTGCTGCTTCGCTTTGAATCTGGCCGTGGCGGTACCGACGGAATAAGCTGTGACCAGCCAGCGTGGGGATGGCGCCAAGGGAGGCCCACCATGAGGTGGTTTTTGGGTCGTCTGACAGTTGTCGTCGCTGTTGCCTTCGTGCCGATGGCGGCCGCGGTGATCGCGACGCCGGCAATCAGCTCGGCGGAGTGCGATCCCAACATGTCGTTCAACGTGGCGACGTGGGAATGCAAGCCGATGGCGGGCCCACCGGCGTGGTATGCGGCCCCACCTGCATATGCACCGCCGTTTGCCGCGCAGGACGTGCCGCCGCCCCCACCGCCACGGCCATGGTGGTCACCGAACGAACCGATGTGGAATGCCGGCTTTCACCAATGGGGTACCTATTTCACCGGCACCTGGGTGCCGTACTGACGGCAAGCCGCTCCTCGCCTGATAGGCGGCACGATCGCCGCCAACGCCATCTAGATCATGCCTCTCGGCAGTGATAACGTGATTCTCCGATTCGTATAATGGGGCTACCGCCCGCCGTCCGACTCCCGGAGGTGACGTGCCAGAACCCGGACGTCCTCTGCCCCTGATCACGCAGGACAACGAATTCTTCTGGACCTCGGGCGCCGACGGCAAGCTCCGGCTGCAGGAATGCCAGGCGTGCCAATCGCTGATCCATCCGCCGGCGCCGGTGTGCCGGTATTGCCGGTCACTGGACATCGGAATTCGGGAGGTCTCCGGCAGGGCGACCCTCGCCGGCTTCACCATCAACGAGCGATTCAGCCTGCCCGGGCTCCTCGCGCCCTACGTGATCGCGCAGGTGGCGATCGCCGAGGACCCCCGGGTGCGACTGACCACCAACATCGTCGACTGCGAATTCGACGACCTCGAACTCGGACAGCAGGTCGAGGTCACCTTCGAACAGGTCGAGGACGTCTGGTTCCCACTGTTTCGGCCCATCCCCGGCGTCGAGCCCGCTCCCCTGCCGGTCGACGAGATCGCACCGGAACGCTTCGGCGAGTACGTCCGGCCGATGCTCACCACCGAGAAGTTCGAAGACAAGGTCGCGCTGACGGGTATCGGCATGTCGCCGATCGGGCGCCGGCTCATGCAGCCGCCACTGGCGCTGACGGTGCAGGCGTGCGAGGCGGCGATCGCCGACGCGGGCCTGACCTATGCCGACATCGACGGCCTGTCCACCTACCCCGGCGCAATCAACGTGGCGGGGATGGGCGAGGGGGGCACCACTGCCCTTGAGGCCGCGTTGGGCATCCGGCCGACATGGCATAACGGCGCGATGGAAACGTTCGGCCCGGGTGGCTCTTTGATCGCCGCGATGCTTGCGGTCGCGGGGGGGCTGGCGCGGCACGTGCTGTGCTTCCGGACGGTGTGGGAAGCCACCCATGGCGAGCTGATGAAGCAGGGCAAGATCGCCCCGTCGATGGGCCGAATGTCGGGCTGGCAGATGCCGTTTGGCGCCACGTCCGCGGCGCACACCCTGGCGATGAACGCGCAGCGGCACTTTCACCGGTACGGCACCACGAAAGAAACGCTGGGCTGGATCGCGCTGAACCAGCGCGCCAACGCCGAACTCAACCCGACGGCCATCTACCGGTCGCCGATGACGATGGACGACTATCTCAACGCGCGGCCCATCACCACGCCGTTCGGTCTCTACGATTGTGACGTGCCCTGCGATGGCGCCATCGCCGTCATCGTCTCGGCCGTCGACGCCGCCCGCGACCTGGCCAAGCCACCGGTGCTGGTGGAGGCCGTGGGGACGCAGATCATCGAGCGAATCGACTGGGATCAAAGCACTTTGACGCACGAGCCACAGGTGCTGGGCCAGGCGGCGCATGTGTGGACGCGCACCTCGCTGCGGCCGGCAGACGTCGACGTCGCCGAGCTGTACGACGGGTTCACCATGAACTGCCTTTCCTGGATCGAGGCGCTGGGCTTCTGCGGGATCGGTGAGGCCAAGGAATTTCTGGACGGCGGCAAGAACATCGCGCGCGACGGACAACTGCCGCTCAACACGCATGGTGGTCAGCTCTCGCATGGCCGGACCCACGGCATGGGCCTGTTGCACGAGGCCGTGACCCAGCTGCGGGGCGAGGCCGGCGACCGCCAAGTCGCCGATGCCCGCGTCGGAGTGGTCAGCAGCGGCGGACTGACCCCCAGCGGCGTGATCCTGCTACGGGCCGGCACATGAGCACCGCCCCCCGTCCCCGGCTCGTCATCGTCGACGGCGTGCCGATGTCGGCGTTGGTCGCTGAGGCCGACGATCCCAAGGCCGTGATTGTGGCGATCCACGGGGGCGGAACCACCGCAACGTATTTCGACTGCCCCGGCCATCCGTCGTACTCGCTGTTGCGCACCGGCGCCGCTGCGGGATTCACCGTGGTGGCCCTCGACCGGCCCGGCTATGGCAGCTCGGCACCGTATCCCGAAGCGATGGCGTCCGGCGAGCAGCGCGTCAACCTTGCTTACGGTGCTGTCAATCGCATCCTCGGCGAACGACCGCGTGGCGCAGGAGTATTCGTGTGGGGGCATTCGGGCGGCTGCGAGCTGACCGTACGGATGGCCGCCGACGGGCGAGGTACCGACCTGCTCGGCATCGAGCTCGCGGGCACGGGCCGGCACTACCACCCCGCGGCGAAGGAGATACTGAAAACGGCTACCCGCGAACACCGCCCGTCGGGCATGCGCGAATTGCTGTGGAGCCCAGAGGAACTCTATCCGCCCGAAGTCCTCGGGGGCGCCACGGTTTCGCCGTCGGCCCCCGCTTACGAGGACCAGATGGTGTCGGACTGGGCGCGAAAGACGTTTCCGGAGCTCGCGCCCGCAGTGCGCGTCCCGGTGCATTTCAGCATCGCCGACCACGAAAAGGTCTGGCAGACCGACGATGCGGCGGTCGCCGAGATCGGCACCCTGTTCGCCGGGGTCGCGCGGTTCGTCGTGCATCGGCAGCCGGACGCCGGGCACAACATCAGCCTCAGCCATGCCGCCCCCGCCTACCATTCGAAAGTTCTTGCATTCGTGCAGGACTGCGTGGCCGAGGGCTCAGCGGACACGCAATCCGATCTGGAGGCCGGCTGATGCGCGTCGGGTTCATCGGGTTGGGCAGCCAGGGCGGCCCCATGGCGCGCCGGATCGCCGAAGGCGGCTACCCCACCACGTTGTGGGCGCGCAGGCCGGAAGCCCTCGAGGCGTTCGCCGACACCACAGCCAAGATCGCCGGATCTCCGGGCGAACTCGCCGCAGCCAGCGACCTGGTCTGCCTTTGCGTAATCGGCGACGCCGACATCGACGAACTCGCCTGCAGCGAGAACGGATTGCTGTCGGCGATGAAACCGGGCGGCGTCATCGCCGTGCACAGCACGGTGCACCCGAACACCTGCCGAGAACTTGCGACCAAGGCCGCCCCGCTGGGCGTATCCGTCATCGACGCGCCGGTGAGCGGCGGAGGAGGGGCGGCGGCCGAGGCCCGCCTGCTGGTGATGGTCGGCGGCGACACCGACGTCGTCGAGCACTGCCGTCCGGTCTTCGAAACCTATGCCGATCCGGTCGTGCACCTCGGTGAGCTGGGTTCCGGACAGACCACGAAACTGCTCAACAACTTGCTGTTCACCGCCCACCTGGCCACCGCCGCCACCGCCCTATCATTGGCCAAGGAGCTGGGCGTCGAACCGGACCGTCTCGCCGAGGTGGTGTCGCGCAGCAGTGGCAGCAGCTTCGCGCTGAACGCGCTGGGCGGCATCGGTGGACTGGATCGGCTGGCCGGTGTCGCAGGTGGGCTGCTGCAGAAAGACGTTCGGTTGGTGGTCGACCTCGCCGACCGGGCCGGAGCAAACGGCGGCGCCGTGCTCGATGCGGCCGATGCGGCGCTGACCCTGATGGACCACCCACGATGAGAGCTCAGCAGGGTTGCGAAATGCCAGCGTTTTGGTCTTTCCGGTTCGTCACGAAGGTATTACCGTTAGCGTTACAGTCCCGGACTCCGCTGTAAAGGTTTCAGCCCGCCCTCGCCGCTGAGGAGGATTCAGTGACAAAACCGAAGGTCGTCTTCGATCCGTTCTCGGAGGAGTACTTCAACGATCCGTTCGAAATCTACCGACGGATGCGTGAGGATGCGCCCCTGTACTACGACGAAAAAGAGGACTTCTACGCGCTGACCCGCCACGAAGACGTGTCGGCCGCGTTCAAGGACTTCGAGACGTATTCCTCGGCGCGCGGCTGCGACCTTGCGATGGTGCGCAAGGGCATCTCGCCCGAGCAGAAGTCGATCATCTTCATGGATCCCCCGGAGCACCGCCACATGCGCAGCTTGCTCAACAAGGCGTTCACCCCGCGGGCCATCCAGTCGCAGCGCGAGACGGTCGTCGAAGTCATCGAGAAGTATCTGGGCGCCGCCAATCCCGACAACTTCGACGTCGTGCAGGACTTCTCCGGGCCGTTCCCGGTGGAGGTCATTACCCGGATGGCGGGGGTGCCGGAGGAATACCGCCAGCAGGTGCGCCTGTGGATCGACACCAGCCTGCATCACGAGCCCGGGCAGATCGAGGTCAGCGAGGCCGGCATTCAGGCGAACATCGACACGGCGATGTACTACTTCGGTCTGATCCAGGAGAGGCGCGCCGAGCCGCAGGACGACATGATCAGCAGGCTGATCGCGGCCGAGATCCCTGGTGAGGACGGACAGCCCCGCAAACTGGACGACATTGAGATCACCGGCTTCGCAACGCTATTGGGCGGTGCCGGCGCCGAGACGGTGACGAAGCTGCTCGGCAACGCGGCGGTGCTCTTCGCCCGTCATCCCGAGCAATGGCAGAAGCTGCAGGACGATCGCGACAAGGTCCCGGGCGCGGTGGAGGAGCTTCTGCGCTACGCGGGTCCGGTGCAGTACAACGTCCGCTACACGCTGAAAGAGGCCCACGTCAGCGGTGGCGTGATTCCGGCGGGCAAACCGGTGTTCCTTTGCGGCGCCGCGGCGAACCGCGACCCGGAGGCCTTCACCGAGGCAGACACATTCGATATCGAGCGTGACCAGACCGAGGCGCAGCATCTCGGGCTCGGATACGGGATTCACAGTTGCCTCGGCGCGGCGCTGGCCCGCATGGAGAGCAGGATCGCGCTGGAACACCTGCTCGACTTCATGCCCCGCTACGAAGTGGACTGGGCGGGGTGCAAACGGGTGAATATGCAAAACGTGGCGGGCTGGAAGAACGTGCCCGTCAAGGTACTTCGTTAAAGGAGGCCACAATGACGAAGAAGATCGAAGTCGATTGGGGACTCTGTGAGAGCAACGGTGTGTGCATGGGCATCAACCCGGAGATCTTCGAACTCGGCGACGACGACATGCTGACCGTCCACCACGAAGAGGTCACCCCGGAGAACGAGGCGGACGTGCGCGAGGCCGTCCGTCAATGCCCCCGGCAGGCGATCTCCATCGTCGGGGAGTAGCGATCAGAATCCGGAGAGGATGACCGCATTGCAGTCGGCGGCGGCCTGCCGCAGTTTCGCGGCTTCCTGGTAGCCCTCGGACTCGTACCAAGCCCGAGCCGCATCGACCGACTCGAATTCCAACACGACGGTCTGGTCGCCGTGCCAGTCGCCTTCGATGACCTTGGGTGCGGTGTCCACCGCAAGGATGGTGGCACCGCTCATCGCCGAACCGGCGGCTTGGGCGTAGGCCTTCATGCCTTCCGGGTCCTTGATGGCCTCGGTGAGGATGACATACCCTTTGGCCACTCGAATCTCCTTACTCGTCCGTAACTTTGGGTTATTTCTCGCCGATCGCCTGCTCGGGACAGCATTGGATCGCCTCGATAGCGGCGGACTCCAATTCCGTTGGGACATCGGAATCTATGGCCTCGGCGTAACCGTCGTCGGTCAGGCTGAACACGTCGGGGCACAGCGTGAGACACATTCCATGGCCGCGACACTTCTGGTCGTCTACCCATACCTTCATGCCAGCGTGAACTCCAGGTGTAGTTCGGTCAGGCCGCGCAGGATGTAGGTCGGAACATATTGGTAGCTGCGGTCGTTCGCCGGCCCGTGAACGCTCTCGTCGATCCTGATGTCCGTCGTGCGGTCGAGCAACCGCTCGATCGCCACCCGGGTCTCGGCCCGGGCCAGGGGCGCGCCGGGACAGCTGTGGATGCCTCGCCCGAACGAGATGTGTTGGCGCGCATTCTTGCGGGCCGGATCGAAGACGGCGGGTTCTTCGAACCGGCGCGGATCCCGGTTGGCCGCCGCCTGCAGGATCATCACGGTGCTGCCCGCGGGCAGGTCGACCCCGCCGACGTTGACCGGCCGGCGGTTCATCCGGAAGTCGCCCTTGACGGGGCTCTCGTAACGAAGCGACTCTTCGATGAAGTTCGGAATCAGGCTGCGGTCCTTGCGCAGCCGCGCCTGGATGTCGGGCCGTTCCCCGATGGTCTGCAGCGCGGCGCCGAGCAGCCGGACCGTGGTCTCCTGTCCCGCCGAGAAGACATTGCTGGCAACGCGGGCCACGTCCTCGACCTCCGGGGTGGAGCCGTCGGGATAGGTGGCGGTCGCCAGGCCGGTGAGCACGTCGTCGCGCGGCGCATTGCGGCGATCACGCACATAGTCGGAGAACAGGCCGTAGAGGAACTCCAGCGGACTGTGGGCCAGGGATCCCTTGGTGCCACCGACGCCCCCGCCTGCGTGCTCGGCGATGCCTTTGACGAACTTGTCGCGATCCTCGATCGGCACTCCGAGCAGGTCGGCGATGACCAGCAGCGTGAACGGGCCCGCGAAGCCCTTGATCCACTCGCCGCGCCCCGGCGCCAGGAAGTCGTCGAGCGCCTGGTCGGCGAGCGCCCACATGGCGTCCTCGTTCTCCTTGAGGCGCTTGGGAGTGATCAGCCGCATCATCAGGGATCGGTGGTTGGTGTGCGTAGGCGGGTCGAGGGTGGGCAGTTGGTCGCTGAACGGCAGCTCGTCGCGATGCTCCTCGATCAGCTCGGTGATGTCGTCACCCTCGATCGGCACCGGAAAGCCTGGGAACGGGCCGGTCACCGAGATGCACGAGGACCAGGTCTCGGCGTCGTTGAGCACCGCGCACGCCTCGTCCCAACCGGTGATCATGGTGACGTCGTGATGGCTCTCGCGTGTGACGGGGCACCGCTCCCGCAGCGCCTCGTAGTAGGGGTACGGGTCCTGGATCAGCTCGCTGCCGCGGAAGAAGTCCAACTCGGAGAATTCGTCCGCCATCTCCCGCTCCTTGAATCTCGGCTAGTGAGAACGTGCCTCTCGCAGATGAGTATTACATTTTCACACAGGCTGGTGGTCGTCAACGACGGACCCCGGAAAGAACGTCAGGCCGCGACGGAACCCCGGTTAGCTGGCGGGGACCAGGTCTGCGGCAACCGACGGCCAAGCGAGCAGCCCGCTCCGGAAGGTCTCCACGTGACCGACTGAGGCGCGCGCCGCAGCCGCCGCCAGGGCTTGGGCCTTGAACGTCTGCGCGGCCATGCTCAGCTGGTGTTGCACCAGCCCGACGCTGTCGTCTAGTTCGGATGGCCAGTTTTCTCCCCACAGCGTGACCTCGGTGACGCCGTGATCCAGGGCCTGCAGCACGCCTTGGCGCACCCGTGGGTCGCAGCCGAACAGGTCCGCCGCCGCCGCCAGGGCCTGCGGGCGGGGACGCGATTGCACCGTCGCCAGCGCGTCTTCCAGGTCGAGCACCTGGGCCCCGATGATCTGCAACGGCCGGTCGTCGGGGTGGTCGGCGACCAGCACGGTGACGTCCCAACCCGCCATCGACCTGTCGAAGATCCAGCCGCCGGCGAACCTCACCACGTCTATGACGGTGGCGGCGACGACGTCGAGCCGGTATCTCATATCGCCTCGGGCTTCTTCGGAGGTGCGAAATCCCGCGCCAGTGTCTCGGCGTACTGCTTGAACGCCTCGGCTAGCGGGATCGAAGGATCGAGTAACCATGTGGTTTCCATTCCGTGGACGAAGGCGAGGATCTCTACTGCCTTGACGGCGGGGTCTATGTCTTTGCGGTACCGGCCGTCGGCCTGACCGCGACGGATGAGGTCGGCGACGATGTCGGTCGCGGCCCGGTGCCTGGCGAGCATGCGGTCGTGCAACGGGGCGTCGGGAAGGATGTTCTCGACCAGCAGCACCGTGAACGTGCCCACGAGTTCGGGTGCGCGGTGAAAACGGTCGGCGACCGCGGCGATCTGGTCGAACAGGTCACCGGTCCGGTCGGCGTGAGTGTCGTCATCGAGGTCGCGGGCATCGAGCACCGCGTGCAGCAGCTGCTCCTTCGATTCGAAGTGATGCAGCAACCCGGCGGGGGTGACCCCGGCCTCGCCGGCGATCTGGGCGAGTGTCGTGCTGCGCCAGCCGTTGCGGGTGAGCAGGCGTTGCGCGACGTCGAGAATCCGCTGTTTGCGGTCCTCGCCCTTGGCGAGCAGCGTGTCGTATCGCCGTGCGACGGGCACCGGGACCCCCTCAAGCCACGTTGTATCGACGTCGGGAAACCAACCTAGTGAACACACAGTAGGTTAGTTTCGCCGCTGTGACAAGGGTCACGCAGAGCAAGATTTTGTGGATGCGGCTGGCCGCGGCTCTTAGCTCACCAGCTCCACCAGCGTGGCGTTGGCGGTGCCGCCGCCCTCGCACATGGTCTGCAGGCCGTAACGAATCCCGTTGTCACGCATGTGATGCGCCATGCGTGTCATCAGCACCGCTCCGGACGCACCAAGCGGATGTCCCAGCGCGATGGCGCCGCCCAGCGGATTCATTCGTGCCGGGTCGGCCCCGGTCTCCGCCAGCCACGCCAGCGGCACGGGGGCGAAAGCTTCATTGACCTCGAAGACGCCCACGTCGGGCAGGCCAATGCCGGCCTTGCTCAGCACTTTTTCGGTCGCCGGAATGGGGCCGGTGAGCATCAGCACCGGATCCGCTCCGGTCACCACGCCCGCAAGGTACCGCACCATCGGCGTCAGGCCCAGCTCGACCGCCATCTCGGCGGTGGTCACCAGCAACGCGGCGGCGCCGTCGGAGATCTGTGAGGAGTTGCCCGCGTGGATCACGCCGTCCTCGGCGAAGGCCGGCTTGAGCGTCGCGAGCTTCTCGACGCTGCTGCCGCGCCGCACGCCCTCGTCGGCGGTGACGACGTTGTTGTCGGCTCCGTCGACGAACACCGGCACGATCTGCTCGGTGAAGGCGCCGCCATCCTGGGCCGCGGCGGCCCGCTCATGGGATTCGACGGAGAATTCGTCGAGCCGGGTGCGCGAGAATCCCCACTTCTTGGCGATCATCTCCGCCGACAGACCCTGGTTGAAGGAGAAATCGTCATAGCGGGCAAGGACTTTCGGGCCATACGGCATACCCGTCGCCCGGGCCGAACCGAGCGGAACGCGACTCATGACCTCGACTCCACCGGCCACGACGACATCCTGCTGGCCCGACATCACCGCATGCACGGCGAAGTCCAGCGCCTGCTGGCTGGACCCGCAGGCGCGGTTGACGGTGGTCCCGGGAATGGTCTCGGGCCAGCCGGCGGCCAGGACCGCGTAGCGCCCGATGTTGCTGGACTGGTCGCCAACCTGGGACACGCAGCCCCAGACGACGTCGTCGATGATGTCTGGACCGATGCCGGTGCGTTCGATGAGTTCTGTCAGTACGACCGCGGAGAGGTCGGCGGCATGCATGCTGGACAGCGCGCCGTTGCGCTTTCCCACGGGCGTACGCACGGCCTCGACGATCACTGTTTCACGCATATCTTTGCCCAACCCCTCAGTCGCCGAGCGTGCACTGAGGGCGAAAAAACCGCAACAATCCCGCCGTCAGTTCACGTTCGATGACAAACAAACTACCTAGTAGCTTCTCGGCAGCTTCAGGACGTTGGCTCCCAAGAAGTTCAGGATCATCTCCTGGCTGACCGGCGCGATCTTCATCAGCCGGGCCTCGCGGAAGTACCGTGTGATGTGGTACTCCTCGGCGTAACCCATGCCGCCGTGCGTTTGTAGCGCCCGGTCCGCGGCGGTGAAGCCGGCATCGGCGCACAGGTACTTAGCCGTATTGGCCTCGCGCCCACAGGGTTTGCCGTTGTCATAGAGCCAGGTGGCCTTGCGTAGCATCAGTTCGGCGGCATCGAGCCGGGCCAGTGAATCGGCGAGCGGAAACTGCAAACCCTGGTTCATCCCGATGGGCCGGCCGAAGACCTCGCGCTCGTTGCCGTATTTCACCGCCTTCCCCAGCGCCACCCGGCCGATACCGAGCGCCTCGGCCGCGATGAGCATTCGCTCCGGGTTGAGGCCGTCGAGGATGTACTGAAAGCCCTTGCCCTCCTCGCCGATTCGGTCCTCGACAGGCACCTCGAGATTGTCGATGAACAACTCGTTGGAGCTGACCGCGTTGCGGCCCATCTTGCGGATCGGGCGGACGTCGACCCGGCTGCGGTCGAGATCGGTGATGAACAGCGTCATCCCGTCGGTCTTCTTGGTCACCTCGTCGTAGCTTTGCGTCCGGGTGAGCAACAGGATCTTGTCGGATTCCATCGCCTTGGAGATCCACACTTTGCGGCCGTTGACGATGTAGCGATCGCCATCACGCTTGGCGAAGGTGGTGATACGCGAAGTGTCAAGCCCGGCACCGGGTTCGGTGACTCCGAAGCACACGTGGACCTCGCCGGTCGCGACGGCGGGCAACGTTCTGGCCTTGAGCTCGTCGGAGCCGTGCACCACGACCGGCTGCATGCCGAAGATGGACAGGTGGATCGAGCTCGCCGCGTTCATGGCACCACCCGATTTGGCGACCTCCTCGAGCAGGATCGTCGCCTCGGTGATGCCGAGGCCATGACCGCCGTACTCGGTGGGGATGGTCATTCCCAACCAGCCGCCGTCGGCGATGGCGCGGTAGAACTCGGTCGGGAATTCGTGCGCCTGGTCTTTTTCCATCCAGTACTGGTCGTCGAATTTCCCCGCCAGCTCCGCCACCGACCGACGGATCAGCTCCTGGTCATCCGTCAGCTCAAAGTTCATTCCAGCCACCGGTGGCCTCCTCTTCTCAGCGCGAGCTGGGGGTCCCCCCGCGTGCGGGGGAACACAAAAGCACCCGACACGCCGACAAAGTAGGTGCTTTTGCGTCTGCTCGGCGACAGTCTCGCGCTCAGTCCTTATTGCCGGTAAGGGCTTTCGCGTTGGCCGCGAAATCGGCAAAGGACGCGCCGCCTCGGCCGTCCTTGGCGTGGCCCGCCGCCTTGATGGAAACGTCATGCCCCTCGGCGGCCTTACGCAGCGCACCCACGGTGGCCTGTTCACGCGAAATGTGCGTGAAGGGGTCGAACGAGTACCAGCGCATCGCGTTCTCGTAGGTCATCTTGTTGATCTCGTCGTCGGGAACGTTATTGATGGACAACACATCCCACAACTCTTCCGGCGCACCCGGCCACATCGAGTCGCTGTGCGGGTAGTCGGCTTCCCAGCAGATGTTGTCGATGCCGATCATGTTGCGCAGCGCCACGCCCACCTTGTCGCTGATGAAGCAAGTCAGGAAGTGGTCGCGGAACACATCGGACGGCAGCTTGTCACCGAAGTTCTGATGCGTCCAGGTGGAGTGCATTTCGTAGGTGCGGTCGGCGCGCTCCAGGAAGTAGGGGATCCACCCGGTGCCGCCCTCGGACAGGGCGATCTTGAGGTCGGGGTACTTCTTGATCGGTGCCGACCACAGCAGGTCCGCCGCGGCCTGCACGATGTTCATCGGCTGCAGCGTGATCATCACGTCCATCGGCGCGTCCGGCGCGGTGATCGCCAGCCGGCCCGAGGAACCGATGTGGACGTTCATCACGGTGTTGGTGTCGCACAACGCTTCCCACAACGGGTTCCAGTATTCGTTGTGGAAGCTCGGGTAGCCCATCGCGGCCGGGTTTTCGGTGAAGGTCAGCGCGTGCACGCCCTTCTTTGCGACTCGGCGGACCTCGGCGGCACACGCCTCGGCATCCCAGATCACCGGGATGGCCATCGGAATGAACCGCGCCGGGTAGGCGCCGCACCACTCTTCGATGTGCCAGTCGTTGTAGGCCTGCACCAGCGCGATGGAGAAGTCGTGATCGTCGGTGACGAACAGCCGCCCGGCAAAGCCCGGGAAGGAGGGGAAGCAGATCGAAGCCAGGATGCCGCCCGCGTTCATGTCCTTGACGCGTTCGTCGACGTTGTAACAACCCGGCCGGATCTCGTCGAGCCCGGTCGGCTCGATGCCGTATTCCTCCTTGGGACGACCGGCGACCGCGTTCAATGCCACGTTCGGGATGACCGTGTCGCGGAACTTCCACATATCCGAGCCGTCATCGTTGTGCACCAGCCGGGGTGCGTCGTCCCGGTACTTCTTCGACAAGTGGTTCTTGAACATGTCGGGCGGCTCGACGGTGTGGTCGTCGACGCTGATCAGCATCATGTCTTCTTTGTTCATGAGCTTCCCTTTCATCGGATCCATCGGATCGATTACCGCCTCGGCGAACCGCTGTCCCGTGCCAAGATCACTGAAATGAAAACTATCTTCTCGCCAGACGAGAATCAACATTCATAGGTTGCTGCGGGCGCATGCAGCGGCCTGACCTGCGGCCCAGCAGTCCGGCGAATTTCCCACCGCGATGCGGCAAGGCCATGAGGTAGACGCCGGCGTGACACGTCGGTGCGGCCGGGCCCGGTCAAGCCCCGACCGTCCGGCCGCCCGGGTGCGCCAGGCGGCTCCCACGCGCGCCCGCCCGGCACGCCGGCATTGACCGAGCGCGCGTTTCGTGCCAGTCTGTTAGTTGCAAATGAGAATACGATTCTCTTTCACCGAGAGGACACTGCCGATGCGCCTGCAGCCGCTCCCCGCCGACCAGTGGGACGAGGCTACCCAGCAGGCACTCTCGGCCATGCGGGACGCGGACACCAACAACGCGCTTTCCACGCTGGCTCACCACCCAGCGCTCGCCAAGGCGTTTCTTCGATTCAATGTCCACCTGTTGACGTCGTCCACACTGCCGGCCCGCATCCGCGAACTGGCCATCCTGCGGGTGGCCCATCGTCGCCAGTGCGCATACGAGTGGTCGCACCACGTGCGGATGGCCAAGGACGAAGGGATCACCGACGAACAAATCGCGGCGGTGCGGCGATTCGGCGATGGCGGCGCGGAGGATCTCGACGCGTTCGATCGCGCGGTGATCACCGGGGTTGATGAGCTGGATGAGAAGTCGGAGTTGTCCGACCAGACTTGGGCGGCGCTGGGCGAGCGCCTCAGCGACCAGCAGCGCATGGATTTCGTCTTCACGGTCGGCTGCTACGCCCTGCTGGCCATGGCCTTCAACACTTTCGGCATCCAACCCGAACACGCCGACCAGCACTGATCAAGAGGAGTAAGAACTTGCCGCACTTCCCGAAACCAGCCGCCGGCAGCTGGACAGAAAACTACCCCGACCTCGGGACCGCGCCGGTTGACTACACCGACTCGATCGACCCGGCGTTCTTCGAGGCCGAACGCGACGCGGTGTTCCGGAAGACGTGGCTGAACGTCGGCCGGGTCGAGCGCCTCCCCCGCACCGGCAGCTACTTCACCAGGGAACTGCCGTCGGCCGGCAAGGGCACGTCGGTGATCATCACCAAGACCAAGGACGGGACGGTCAAGGCGTACCACAACGTCTGCCGCCACCGGGGAAACAAGTTGGTGTGGAACGACTTTCCCAACGAGGAGACCTCCGGCACGTGTCGTCAGTTCACCTGCAAGTACCACGCCTGGCGCTACAGCCTCGACGGCGACCTGACCTTCGTCCAACAGGAAGAGGAGTTCTTCAACCTCGACAAGAGCAACTTCGGCCTGGCACCCGTGCGGTGCGAGGTGTGGGAGGGCTTCATCTTCATCAACTTCGACGACGACGCGGCGCCGCTCATCGACTACCTCGGGCCGCTGGCTAAGAGCATCGAGGGCTACCCCTTCGGCGAGATGACGGAGACCTACTCCTACCGGGCCGAGGTCGGCAGCAACTGGAAGCTGTTCATCGACGCGTTCGTCGAGTTCTACCACGCGCCGATCCTGCACCAGGGGCAGTACACCAAGGAAGAGGCCGCCAAGATCCAGAAGTTCGGCTACGAGGCGCTGCATTACGAGCTGGCCGGACCGCACAATCTGCAGTCGACGTGGGGTGGCCAGGCCCCACCGGAGGACATGTCCATGGTGAAGCCCATGGACCAGGTGTTGCGCAGCGGTCTTTTCGGTCCGTGGGACAAGCCGGAGATCATCGAAAAGCTGGAGCTGCCACCGGGTGTCAACGTGAAGAGGGTGCCGCAGTGGGGAATCGACTCGTGGCTGTTCTACCCCAACTTCATGCTGCTGATCTGGGAGCCGGGCTGGTTCCTGACCTATCACTACTGGCCCACCGCGGTGGACAAGCACATCTTCGAGTCGACGCTGTATTTCGTTCCGCCGCGCAATGCGCGGGAACGGCTGGCCCAGGAGCTGGCCGCGGTGACGTTCAAGGAGTACGCGCTGCAGGACGCCAACACGCTGGAAGCGACCCAGACCATGATCGGCACCCGGGCCGTCAAGGAGTTCCTGCTCTGCGACCAGGAAGTGTTGATCCGTCATCTGCACAAGACGACCGCCGACTACGTGAAGGAGCACCAGCGCAATGGCGTTACCGTCTGAATTCGCGGCCCTGGAGCCCTATTTGGATTGGGACCTGGCTACCGAGCCCGAGCGCTACGCCAAACGGCTGGCCTCGACGATGCCCGAGATGCAGGCCTTCTATGACGTGGCCTTCCCGAAGCTCAACGCTGTCATCGAATATGTCGACAAGTTTCCACTGGACGACTTGCCCGACGACGCAAAGACATTGATGCACATGATGCAGTCACTGGTCATGGTCTCGTTTCCCATCGAGGCCTGGAAACAGCCGCGCGTTCCCGACAGTGGCGCGGCGTGGGTTGAAGTGATCAGGGAGCCGGTGATTTAGGCGGTGCTGACGATCAAGGCCGCAGGGCTCCTCGATATCGACGCCGGCGAGATCGTTCGCCCGGGCATTCTGCAGATCGAGGACGATCGGATCGTCGGTGTGGGCGGCAATCCCGAGGGCGAAATCATCGACGTCGGCGACCAGATTCTGTTGCCGGGCCTGATGGACATGGAGGTCAACCTCCTGATGGGCGGGCGCGGCGAGACACCCGGGCTGTCCCAGGTGCAGGACGACCCGCCGACGCGGGTGCTGCGCGCGGTCGGCAACGCCCGGCGCACGCTGCGCGCCGGTTTCACCACCGTGCGCAACTTGGGCCTGTTCGTGAAAACCGGCGGCTACCTGCTCGACGTCGCGCTGGCGAAGGCCATCGACGCGGGTTGGATCGACGGGCCGCGAATCGTCCCGGCCGGCCACGCCATCACGCCCACCGGCGGTCACCTGGACCCGACGATGTTCGCCGCCTTCATGCCGGGCGCGCTCGAGCTCACGGTCGAAGAGGGCATCGCCAACGGGGTCGACGAGATCCGCAAGGCGGTGCGCTACCAGATCAAGCACGGCGCCGAACTGATCAAGGTGTGCGTTTCCGGCGGCGTCATGTCGTTGACCGGTGAGGCTGGGGCGCAACACTATTCAGACGAGGAACTGCGCGCGATCGTCGACGAGGCGCACCGGCGTGGGCTGCGCGTCGCCGCGCACACCCACGGAGCGGAAGCGGTCAAGCACGCGGTCGCGTGCGGCATCGACTGCATCGAACACGGCTTCCTGATGGACGACGAGGCCATTCAGATGCTGGTCGACAACGACCGCTTCCTGGTGACCACCCGCAGGCTCGCCCAGGCGATGGACGTGTCGCGCGCCCCGAAGGAATTGCAGGACAAGGCGGCCGAGATGTTTCCGAAGGCGGAAACGTCGATCAAGGCCGCCTACGAGGCCGGGGTGAAGATCGCGGTCGGCACCGACGCCCCGGCCATCCCACACGGCCGCAACGCCGATGAGCTCGTCACGCTGGTCGAGTGGGGCATGCCACCGCTGGCGGTGCTTCGGGCGGCGACCGTCACCGCGGCCGAGCTCATCAACGCGAGCGACCGGGGCCGCCTCGCGGCGGGCCAGCTCGCCGATATCATCGCGGTACCCGGAAACCCGTTGGAAGACATCACCGTCACCCGAAACGTCGGCTTCGTGATGAAAGGCGGCAAGGTCTATGTCGACGCCCGATCAGTCTAAGAGCGGCCCAAGCCGAACTGACGACCTCGTCGAGATTCAGCAGCTGCTCGGCCGCTATGCGGTCACCATCACGCAGGAGGACATCGAGGGCCTCGTCGCCGTCTTCACGCCCGACGGCACCTACAGCGCCTTCGGTGAGACCTACAGCCTCAGCCGATTCCCGGAATTGGTGGCCGCGGCCCCAAAAGGCCTGTTCCTCACCGGGACCGCGGTGGTCGACCTGGACGGTGACGCGGCCAGCGGCACCCAGCCGCTGTGCTTCATCGATCACGCAACCCACGACATGCGGATCGGCTACTACCGTGACACCTATGTGCGAACCGCCGACGGGTGGCGGCTGAAGACCCGCGCCATGACGTTCATCCGCCGCAGCGGTGTGCACGACTCCGGACGCCCGCACGCGATCGGGCGTCCCGCCGGTGACTCCGCGGCCCAGGCAGCGACCTAAAGGAGCCGATCAATCGAAGTGAATGTCGAGCAGTTCCGGGCCGACCTGCGCGCGTGGCTCGACGACAACGATCTGACCCCCGGGCCCGACCACTCGCTGCGGGGGCACATGCGGCAGTTCGCCCGGGTCAGCCGTGCGCTCTACGACGCCGATTGGATGCGATTCGGCTGGCCGGTCGAGGTGGGTGGATTGGGCGGTCCCGCGGTGCTGCGAGCGATCGTCGGTGAAGAGGTGGTGGGCCGCCGCTTGGCCGAACCCGGACCCTATTCGATGCTCGAGGTGCTCGCGCCGACAATGATCGACTACGCGCCGGCCGAGCTCGCCAAGGAGATGGTTCCGCGCCTGCTGAGCGGTGAAGAGCAATGGTGCCAAGGCTTTTCCGAGCCGGGCTCGGGCAGTGATCTGGCATCGCTGACAACACGGGCGGTCCAGGACGGCGACAACTGGATCGTCAACGGCCAAAAGGTATGGACCAGCTTCGCGCAGTTCTCCACCCGGTGCGTCCTGCTTACCCGCACCGCGCCCGGGCACGACGGGATCACCGCGTTCTTCGTCGATCTCGACACTCCGGGCATCACCATCCGTCCGCTGCGGACGATGCACGGCGTCGACGAGTTCTGCGAGGTGTACTACGACGACGTGGTGATACCGGCCAGCCGGATGCTGGGCAAGCCGGGAGACGGCTGGCGGCTCGCGATGGACCTGCTGCCCTATGAGCGTTCGGCGTGTTTCTGGCAGCGGATTGCGTACCTCTATTCGCGTTTCGACGATCTGATCACCACGGCAGCCGAAGTCGGCGAGCCCGACGAATCCGCGCTCGGCGGCGCCTATCTGGCGCTGCACACATTGCGCTGCCGGTCGCGCGCGACCCAGCACCGGATGCGCGATGGGGCCCGGCTTGGACCCGACACCTCCATCGACAAGGTGCTGCTCGCCTCTGCCGAGCAGCGGCTCTACGACACCGTCCGCGATGTGTTGCCGGGCACGCTCGAGCTCGAAGACACGCCGTGGCGTTCGGAATACCTGTACTCGCGCGCGGCGACGATCTATGGCGGCACCGCTGAGATCCAGCGCAATATCATCGCCCGCCGGCTGCTCGACCTCGGGAAGGAGTGAACCGTGGCTTCTTCGGCAGATACCGAGTCAGACCCCGAATCGCTGCGCCTGCTGGCAGAGTCGCTGCGGACGACGATGAGCGCCGCCTCGGGCGCCAAGCTCGATGCGGCGCTGACCGACCTCGGCTGGCGCGACATGCTCGACGAAATGCCCGATACCGCAATACCTCTGGTGTTCAAGCTGCTCGGTGAGACCGGCGCGCACGCGCCCGTCCTCAACGACGTCGTGCTGTGCGCGGCCGGCGACGCGCCCGGAGGCACGCTGTCGCTGCCGTTCGCCGGCGGTTCCTGGGTGCTGTGGGAACGCCGCGACCACCCCGAGTCGGCGATCGACGAGTTGCTGCCGATCCGCCCCGCACCGCAGGGAGATCCTCTGCCGTCGGCCGCCCTGCACGCGGGTTGGCTAGCCGTGGGTTGGTGGCTGGTCGGCACCAGCCGGGCCATGCTGTCACTGGCTCGTCAGCACGCCGTGGACCGCGTGCAATTCGGCCGCCACATCAGCTCGTTCCAGGCGATCCGGCACCGGCTGGCCGAGACGCTCGTCGCGATCGAGGGCGCCGAGGCAACACTGCAAGCCGCGACGGAATGCGACGATCCGCAGGGACTGGCTTCCCTGCTGGCCAAGGCCGCGGCTGGTCAGGCCGCGCTCACCTCCGCACGCCACTGCCAGCAGGTGCTCGGCGGGATCGGCTTTACCGCCGAGCATCCGCTGCACCACCACATCAAGCGGTCCCTGATTCTCGATGGACTGCTGGGCAGCTCTCGAGAACTGACGCGTGCGGCCGGAAAAGCGTTGGTGGCGGCCGGTTCTGCGCCGCGGCTCGCGCAGCTGTAACGGGTCGCGCGCCCCGGAACCAAGCACCGTGCGCCGGGCATGGGATGCTTCGCTGCAACGATGGCGTGGTCGACCACGGCCGCAACCCGGGGAGGTGGGAAGCATGAATCACGCGCAAGCACCACAAAACCAGTTCGGCGTCGCCTCGCTCCTGCTGGGCCTGGTCGGCCTCGTCACCTGCTGGTTGCTACTGGGAGTGCCCTTTGGCATCGCGGCGGTGGTGACGGGCGACATCGCCCGGCGAAGGGTTGCCCGCGGGGAGGCGAACAATCCCCGAACCGCGGTGGCCGGCATGGTTTTAGGGGCGATCGCGGTGGTGGCGGGTCTCGTCGCCATCGGCTACTACGCCCAATTGGACGCGAAGAACCACTGACGCTCAGATCAATTGCGCGGTAACCCGAGTACGCGTTCTGCGATGATGTTGCGCTGAATTTCCGATGTACCGCCGGCGATGGTCGCGGCGAAGGTGCGGGTGTACCGGTCGAACCAGCTGCCGTAGTGGCTATCGAGGTTGAGCGGCGCGAACGGGGCCGTGACCGCGCGCAACGCCAGTCCGTCGCCGTCCTTGGCGGCCAGCGCGTCCTCGCTGGCGCGTTGCATGGCCTCCGAGCCCAGCAGCTTGAGCACCGACTGAGCGGGGACGTCCTCTTCGCCGCGAGCGGCTTTGGCCAGCGTTGCCGACCCCAGCAGCCGCATCGCATAGAAGTCCATCACCAGCGTCGCGTAGTGATCCCGCTGCACCGGACCCGAGGGATGGGACTCGACCGTCAACGCGTGCAACATGTCCGCGTAATCCAGCCACAGCATCGCGCGCTCGTGGCCGAGCGAACCGGTCGCGACGCGCCAGCCCGCGTTCAGCTCGCCCACCAAGTTCTCGGCCGGCACTTGTACGTCGGTGAAGAAGACCTCGTTGAAGTCGACGTCGTCGATGTCACCCATCGAGGCGAACGGGCGGCGGACCACGCCTGGGCTGTCGGTGGGAATCAGTAAAGCGCTGATGCCTTTGTGTTTTGGCGCGTCCGGATCGGTGCGCACGAAGGTCAGCAACACATCGGCGTGATGGGCGCCGGATGTCCAGACTTTCTGCCCGTTGACGACGAAGTGGTCGCCTTCTGAATCAGACGAGCGCACCGCGCGCGTCTTCAGCGAGGCGAGATCCGAGCCCGCGCCGGGTTCGCTCATCCCCAGTGACGCGGTGATCTCCGCCCGCAGGATCGGTACCGCCCAGCGCCGCTTCTGTTCGGGTGTACCGAATGACAGCAATGACGCCGCGATGATGCCCACACCCTGCGGATTGAAGCTTTGATAGATGCGCCGCCGCGACAGCTCTTCGTGGTACACGTACTGCTGCAGCAGCGTGGCGTTGCGCCCGCCGAACTCCGGGGGATTGCCGGGCTGTAGCCACCCGCTGTCGAACAGCAAGCGCTGCCACCGGCGGGCCCACTCCGGGATGTCCGAACTCGATTGGGGCCGCAGGAACGCCTCGGCCTCGGAAGGCAGGTGCGCGTCGAGGAAGGCCACGAATTCGGCGCGGAACGCCTCCACCTCGGCGTCAAAAGTCAGCTGCACAGCTCTTCCCGGGATGGTCGTGAGCGCACCGCGCCGTCAGTAGATCATGGTTTCCGCCGACGACGCGGTTCGCTCTTGCGATTAAGCTTCCATACACACGTCTAAGAGAATAGTATTCTCGCGGTAAGAAAGTTACAATCTCCGACACGTGATCCGTGAGGGGGTCGAGCGCAGCGATGTCACGGCGTTCTCCGGTAGAGTCCAACCATGTTCTCCCCTCGCGGCAATCACCTGAGCCGGCCGTGACCAATCCAAGCGAAGAGCCGGCCTGGAAGCAGCGTGCCGTCGAGCGGTCCATCAAGACGGCGAAACTGCGCGCCGCGCAGCGTGTTCAGCGCTTCCTCGACGCGGCCCAGGCCATCATCATCGAAAAGGGCAGCACGGACTTTACCGTGCAGGAGGTCGTGGACCGCTCCCGCCAGTCGTTGCGCAGCTTTTACCTGCAATTCGACGGCAAACACGAGTTGCTGCTGGCGCTCTTCGAGGATGCCCTGAGCCGATCGGCCGACCAGATCCGCGCGGCCACCGAGAGCCAATCCGATCCGTTGGAGCGGCTGCAGGTCGCCGTTCAGCTCCTCTACGAGGCATCGCGCCCGGACCCGACGGCCAAGCGCCCGTTGTTCACCGACTTTGCCCCGCGGTTGTTGGTGACGCATCCGGCCGAGGTCAAGGTGGCTCATGCGCCGTTGCTCGCGTTGCTGACGGAACTGATGGAGGCGGCGCACGACGCCGGCAAGTTGCGCACCACCAGCAATCCGAAGCGGGTGGCCGCCATGACAATGCAGACCGTCATGTTCATCGCGCAATCCAGCGGCGGCCCCGATGACGCGACGATGCACCCCATCACCGCCGATGAGGTGTGGGATTTCTGCTCACGCGGATTCGTCGCGTAGCGCTACCGTGCCCCGTCCCCTCACGTGACGAGCGAATAGCGCACGCCGTTTGCCGGTGAGAATGAGATTCTCTAATATCTAGAATCACAAATAGCCGAAACGGATTCGTCATTGACACCCGCGACGGCTCAATGACAGAGTTCAAGGCGGCAAGACCCGCGGTCCTGCAGAACGCGTTCGTTCTCCGCCGAGGCGTGCCGATCGAAAGTCAGGAGTTGAGGTAGCCATGACCGGACGTGTTGAGGGCAAAGTCGCTTTCGTCACCGGAGCGGCGCGCGGTCAGGGCCGCAGCCATGCGGTGCGGTTGGCCGAGGAGGGTGCCGACATCATCGCCGTTGACATCTGCAAGCCGATCCGCGACGGCGTGACGGACACCGCGATCCCGGCGTCGACACCCGAAGACCTCGCCGAAACCGCGGACCTGGTCAAGGGGCACAACCGCAGAATCTTCACGGCCGAAGTCGATGTGCGCGACTTCGACGCACTCAAGGCGGCGGTGGACAACGGTGTCGAACAGCTCGGCCGCCTCGACATCATCGTCGCCAACGCCGGAATCGGTAACGGCG
This sequence comes from Mycobacterium sp. NGS17, assembly GCF_059813205.1. NCBI lineage: Bacteria > Bacillati > Actinomycetota > Actinomycetes > Mycobacteriales > Mycobacteriaceae > Mycobacterium > Mycobacterium sp. NGS17. The sequence goes on from NZ_JCALED010000006.1 coordinate 198,518, forward strand.
GCGAGACTTTGGACAAGACCAGCGAAGAAGACTGGACAGAGATGATCGACGTCAACCTGTCCGGGGTGTGGAAGAGTGTGAAAGCCGGTGTGCCGCACATCTTGTCCGGCGGGCGAGGTGGCTCCATCATCCTGACCAGCTCGGTCGGCGGGCTCAAGGCCTACCCGCACACCGGTCACTACGTCGCCGCCAAGCACGGCGTCGTCGGTCTGATGCGCGCCTTCGGAGTCGAGCTGGGGCAGCACATGATTCGCGTCAACTCCGTGCACCCCACGCACGTGAGCACCCCGATGATCATGAACGAGGGCACCTGGAAAATGTTCCGCCCCGACCTGGAGAGCCCCGGCCCCGACGACATGGCGCCGATCTGCCAGATGTTCCACACGCTGCCGGTTCCCTGGGTCGACCCGATCGACATCAGCAACGCGGTCCTGTTCTTCGCCTCCGACGAGTCTCGCTACGTCACCGGCGTGACCCTGCCCATCGATGCGGGCAGCTGCCTGAAGTAGCCGCTAGAAGGGGCTGCTATTCGACTGCCATTCGGCCGACTCGGGTCGCGGCCCGTAGCGGCGGATGTAGTCCTCGTGCATCCGTGCCTGTTTGCGGCGGGCGATCACGTCGACCAGATTCGGATCCAAACCATGGACGGCCAGCCGGTGCCGCCGCCAGACCTTGTTGAGCGCAAGGGTTATCAGCAGTGCCCAGATGTAGAGCGGCGCGGTCATCTCCGTGTGCACGTAGAGCGATGCGGGCAGCAGCCAGAATGGAGCAAGGACCAGCAGGGGCGGGATGGCCCACCTGATCATGTGCCGGCGGATGGCTCCCTCGCCGGCCAAGTCTCGTGCCACCCAGGTGCGCATCGAGTCGGGCAGTCGCCGGCCGTAGGAATAGCCGATCCGCTGCCAGAGAGTGGGTTTCGCGTCGGTCATCATGCTCCTCGGGGTGATATCAGGCTTGCAATGCGCCGGCCGCCACGGCCGCGGCGTTGATGCGGGTGAGGAGCCGATGCAGGTTCTCGAGTTCGGCCATGTCCACACCGAGCCGGGCAACGACGGCGGGCGGAATCTCAAGTGCCTTCTCCCGCAGGGTGATTCCGCGTTCGGTGAGCCTCACGTCGGTGGTCCGCTCGTCGCCCGCATTCTTCGAGCGGGTGATCAGGCCCAGCCCCTCCAGCCGTTTGAGCATCGGCGACAGCGTGGCGGAATCCAACTGCAGCGCGGCGGCGATCTGCTTGACCGACAACGGGAACTGCTCGGCCCCGGGGGTTTTGCGGTGATCCCACAACGCCAGCATCACCAGATACTGCGGATGGGTCAGGCCGAGCGGCTCCAACAGCGGCCGGTACACCGCCAAGACCGCCCGGTTGGTCGTCGCCAATGCGAAACACACTTGGTGTTCGAGGGCTAGGGGGTCGATTTCGCGCGCGGTCGGTGCGGCCATACGTACATAGTGCGCTAATAGTTAGGGTGCTATCTACATGACGCCTCTCACACCGCCCCGCGCGCGGGTAATACCCTCGGAATCCATGGACGATTTCGAGGGACGCGGGGCAGTCATCACCGGCGGTGCGAGCGGCATCGGTTTGGCCACCGCCACCGAATTCGCCCGGCGCGGCGCCCGCCTGGTGCTGGCCGACGTCGACCAGGCCGCGCTGGAACGGGCCGTGGCACACCTGAGCGGCGAGGGCTTCGATGCGCACGGAGTGACGTGCGACGTGCGCCACCTCGATCAGATGGTTCATCTGGCCGAGGAGTCCTTCCGCCTGCTGGGTCAGGTCGATGTCGTGTTCAGTAACGCCGGCATCGTCGTCGCGGGTCCACTCGCGGCGATGACGCACGAGGACTGGCGCTGGGTGATCGACATCGATCTGTGGGGTTCCATCCATGCCGTCGAGGCGTTCGTGCCGAAGCTGATCGAGCAGGGCAGGGGCGGGCACATCGCCTTCACCGCTTCCTTCGCCGGATTGGTGCCCAACACCGGTCTCGGGGCGTACGGCGTTGCCAAGTATGGGGTCGTCGGTCTGGCCGAGACCCTGGCCCGCGAAGTCAAGGACAACGGCATCGGTGTATCCGTGCTCTGCCCGATGGTCATCGAAACCGGGTTGGTCGCGAACTCGGAACGAATTCGCAGCGCCGATGACGGGCTCGCGTCAGCGCCCGACCTGACGAGTGGGTTCGGACAGCTCCCGCCGACGCAGGATGACACCGTGTCGGTCGATGGCGTCGCGCGCCTCACGGCCGACGCGATTCTGGCCAACCGCTTGTACATCCTGCCGCACGAGGCGGCCCGGGCGTCGGTCAGACGCAGGTTTGAGCGCATCGATCGCACCTTCGACGACCAGGCCGCCGAAGGATGGAAACACTAACCGGATGTTCGATTGGTCGATCACCATGGCCGCTCAGCTACTTGCGCGCGTGGCCGGTGCGCGGCCGATCACACCGTCGGATTCCAGGCGGGCGATGTCGCAGTCGGACAAGCCCAGCCCGGACAGCATCTCGTGGTTGTGCTCCCCCAGCAGCGGCGCATGCTCGGTGTGAAACCTGTGGGGCCCGGCGGAGAACCTCGCCGGCACGGTGCTGAGCCTGGCCGGCCCGTTGACCGGGTGGTCGACCTCTTCGAAGAAATCCCGGAACGCCAACTGCTCCAGCTCAGTTTGACGGTGCGGTTGCATGACTTTGGCCACCGGGACGCCGGCGTCCCAGAGAGTCTCGACGATCTCGTCGCGGCTGCGGTGCGCGCACCAGGCGGCGAGTCGCTCATCGATGAAGTCGTGGTGCGTGCGCCGGCCGGCATCGGTCGAAAGCCCGGGATCTGTTGCCCAGGAGGGTGATCCGAGGGCCCGGCACAAACCGTCCCACTGGTCGTCGGTGGCCACCGCGATCGCGACCCAGCAATCGAGCCGGCCGAATTCGTCGATGTCAGCGCTGAGGTAAAGGTTCTGCGGCGCGGCGGTCGGGCCCCGATTGCCGGCACGCTCCAACACCGCCCCGTATGCCGAGTACTCGACGACCTGCTCGGCGGAGATGCTGAGGGCGGCGTCGACCATCGCCGCCTCGACGAACACGCCTTCGCCGGTGCGGCGCCGGTGCTCCAGCGCGAGCAGTATCGCGTTGAGCGCGTGCATGCCGGCGCATGCGTCACCGATCGAATAGGGGTCATACGGTGTGCGATCCGGGTAGCCGGTAAGCCAACTCACGCCGGACGCTGATTCGATGGCGTAGGCGAACGCCGGGTTGTCGCGCCACGGGCCGCCGAGTCCGAATCCGGGCATCCGCACCAGCGCCGTGTCCGGCCGAATCGATTGCACGGTGGTGAAATCCAACCCGATCTGGTCCAGCACCCGCGGCGTGAAATTCTCCACGATCACATCGCAGGTCGCGATGAGCTCATGCAGCAATTCGCGACCGCGCGGACTCTGCAGGTCGAGCGTCAGCCCTTTCTTGTTCGTGTTGAGGGCCTCGAAGATCGGCGACTTCTCCCACCACTGATCGTCGGTGATCGGGATGCCGGCGATCATCCGTGTGCCATCGGGACGGCGGGTGGATTCGACGTGGATGACCTCGGCACCCAGCAAGGCCAGAGCGTGGGTACAGCAGGGTCCCGCCCAGAAGGTCGTCATGTCCAGGACCCGAAGTCCGCTGAGGGGATGCGCTTTCGCCACACCGGCAGGCGCGGGTCGCGCCGGCAGGGCCGCGGCGCGGTAGAACTCGGTGTGCTCCCCCAGCCGCGGCGCGGGCTGCGGCGGGCGCAGCTGCGCGGGCCGCAGCCGATACGGGTGGCTGGGCTGCTGGAACCCGTCGCGTGGATTTCGCACGAACGAGCCGCGCTCCACGAACTGATCGAAGGACGTGACGTTGGCGCCGTTGGCGACCGGCGCGTTGGGAATGCGGAATGCCGACGCCAGTTCGCGGATTTCGTCGACCGGGGTGGCGGCCAGCCAGGAGAAGATCTCATCGGCGTGGATGTTGGCCTGCTCGGTGATGGACAGCGGCGATTCCTCGTCGATCCATTCCGGATGGCCCACCATCGCACACAGGTCGAACCATTGTTGCGCGGTCCCGCAGCCGAGGTTCACCAGGCCGTCCTTGGCCTGAGCCACTCCCGGAATCGTCGGCCGTCGCGTGTCTCGCCACGGCCGGCCGAGCACCTCGAAGTAGGTGACCGGGTAATAGGTGAGGCCGAGGATCTGTGTCTCCAGCATCGAGAGGTCGACCAATTCCCCTGCGCCGCCGCTGATCCGGCGCCAGCGGGACGCCAAGGTGGCCGCACTTGCGTAGACACCGGCCAGGTATTCGCCGGCCTGACCGCCGATGAAGACGGGCGCGCGCTCCTGCTCGCCGCGGCCGAGCCCGACGATGCCTCCCGACCACGCCTGCAGGGTGAACTCGGTCGCCGGGCGGTCTCGCCAGGGGCCTTCCAGTCCGAACGGTGTGATCGCGGTGACGGTGAGGTGCGGGTGGCGTCCCTGGATGGCGTGCGGCGTGAAGTGCGGCTGCTCGGCCACTTTCGAGCCGGCCGACCACACCACCGCGTCAGCGGAAGCCAGCAGCCGGTCCACCAGCTCGGTATCGTCGCCGCTGGTGGGGTCGGCCACGACACTGTGTTTTGCCCCGGCCAGGAAGCTGAACAAGGCGCCGTCACCGCCGAGCGGGATGGTGGCGCCCGAAGCCGACCACCTGCGCAACGGATCACCCTCTGGCGGTTCGACTTTCACGACGTCGGCGCCGCCGTCGGCGAGCAGCTTGGTGCAGTAGGCGCCGGCTATCCCGGTGGACAGGTCGACGACGCTGTAGCCGCGCAGCGGCGCTTCGGCCGTCGGCACCGAGGACTCGGGCACGGTTAGGGCCGCCAGAACGGGCTCGCGGTAAGCACTTCGGGGCCGTCGGCGGTGATCAGGACCGCTTCACGCCCGAATACCGCGCCGACTCCTTCTTCCCACACGTAGCCCGTCACGGCCAGCACCATTCCCCGCTCCAGGCGTTCTGCGGCCGCGGTGGTGGGCAGGTGCTTGGAAACGACGGGTGGGTCGAACCCCATGCCCAGGCCGCGGGCCACCGGCATCGGCGGCTCGGGCTCACCCGCGCTCCGGTAAGCGGCGAGCAACTCGTCCGCGTGAGTGCCGGGATGGCAGGCTGCGATCAGCTTGCCCCACAGTCGATCCCACCGCGTGTGCAGTGCTGCCGCACCGCTGGGCGCACGCCGGTTGTCGGCGGGCCAGGTCCGGCCCACTTCGCCGACGTAGCCTCCCGCCAGCACTCCGGCGGAGAACGCCACCAGATCGCCGTCCTGGATACGACCGTCGCCGTGAGCGCGCCGCCAGGGGTGCTTGCGCGATGTCACCCATGCGACGTCCTGGTTCGACGGCGTGCTGACACCGCCGGCCGCGGCGGCCTCCAGCAAGACGCCGGCCAGCGCCTGCTCGGTGACCCCCGGCCGCAGTTCGGAAACCGCCGCCGCGAGCGCCGACTCGGCCACCGCGACTGAGTCCCGCAGCGCGGCGATCTCCTCGTCCGTCTTGATGCGCCGCGCGGCCCGCATGGCCAGCTCGCCGTCGACCAGCTGCGCGTCGGGGAACACGGTCGGCAGGAGTTGGGCGAAAACCGGTGACAACGCATCGGTTCCGACGCGTCGTGCGGTCGCCGCGCCGTCGATCCGCTGCAAGGCCGCCATCGTGTTCATCGGGTTCCACGAGATGCCGTAGAGGTTCTCGTGGGGAATGTCTTCGGGGACGCCCTCATCCCACGTGCTCAGCAGGTGCACGGCGCCGGTCTCGCGCACCAGCACGCAGGTCGGGCCGAACGGCCGGGTGCCGGCCACCCACAGTTGCGGAGCCCCGGTGACGTAGCGGACATTGGCTTGCCGGCCGAGGACCAGTACGTCGAGATCGTGTGCCGCCATCTGGGCCAGCGCCCGCTGGCGGCGCCCGGAGCGCAGCGTGCGCTCGTCGGGCAGGACTTCAGTTGCCATAGGGGTCGTAGGGGTAGTCGGTCAAACGGATCCAGCCTTCCTCGGTGATCACCAGGACCTCTTCGCTGCGGTAGCCGCCGGTGCCGTCCTCCCATACGACGGGCTCGAGAACCAGCACCATTCCGGATTGCAGGACGAAATTCTCGTCGAACTCCTGCCCGAGATCGGTTCCGATCATCGGCATTTCGGCGGCGTTCACGCCGATTCCGTGGCCGAGGTAGAAGTGCGGCAGCCACGGCTTGGTGCCGCCGTTGGCCGTGATGGCGGCCCGGCCCAGATCCGCCGCGGTGGCACCGGCCTTGGCGACGCCCAGAACCGCACTCATGATCTCGAACCATTTGTCGAACTGCGCCTGCTGGCGCCGGGACGGATCCCGCCCGACGATCCAGGTGCGCCCGAAGTCGGAGCAGTAGCCCTGATACGTGATGCTGACGTCGGTCCACAGCACATCGCCTTCGGCCAGCTCACGCTCGGTGGTCAGGAGCGGCAGCGCCAAATCGCCGTGCGTGGTCCACACGCCCTCGGCCTTGCTCGGCGGCATCACCTGCCAGATCGGCTCGAGCATGCTGGCTGTGGCACCCAGTTCGAAGGCGCGGCGCAAAAAGCTTGCCGACAAATCGATCTGGCGGATGCCGGGCGCCAGGCGTTTCTGCACCTCGACCATCGCCTCGTCGGTGATCCGGATTGCGCTGCGCATGCACGACAATTCGTCGGGCGTTTTCACCGACTTGGCGGCGCTGACGATGGCCGCGGCGTCAACGGGTGCACCGCCGGGGAACAGGAGCTTTGTGGCGCGCGACATGGCACCGGTGCACTCGTCGACCGCCGTGACCGCTTTGGCCGGAATGAGCTCGGCCAGCTGGCGCGCGAAATGCTCGACACCCTCGTCGAATTCGAGGTAGACGGGCCCATGCAGGTGATCGGCCGGCAAATCCGCTTCCTGCGAGGCTCCCTCCCGGAAGGGCAGGAACAGATGCGGCCATTCGTCGTCGGCGAGCACCACGGCCACCGGCCGTTCGACGTAGGACAATCCGGCGTCGCCGAGTGGCCAGCTGGCGCCGGTGGCATAGACCACCGCGTTGTTGCCCAGCAGGATCATCGCGTCGACACCGCGCTCGGTCATCGCCGAACGCAACCGGGCCCCCGTCTCGCGGCGCAGGCGAGCCAGGTCGGCGGTTTCGGGTATCACCAGCGTCGTGTTGGTGTCCAGTTGCGCGAACGTCGTCACTTACAGACCCAGGAACTTCGTGACGTTGCCGCTGACGATCTTCACCGCGTCGTCCGGACCCACCGCCTCAACGACGGCTTTCAGCGATTTCTCGGAATAGCCGTACGTGCTTTCGTTGTGCGGGTAGTCGCTGGACCACATCACCTTGTCCACCCCGATTTGGTCGATCAGCTGCAGGCCCAGCGGGTCGACCATGAACGACGCGCTCATATGCGTGTCCCAGTAATAGCGCGGGTCGCGCTCGAGGGTCCGGTTGAACATGTGTTGGTACGACCCCATCAGGTGGTCGGCATCCTGCAACGCCCAAGGCACCCAGGCAATCCCGCCCTCGAACCAGCCGATTCGCAGCCCGGGATGATCATCGAGGATTCCGGTGAAGAGGTACTTGGCGAACTGCTCACGGAAGCCGTCGATGTTGATCATCATGCCGACCACCACGCTGTTGAACTGGCACGGGGTTTTCGGCGGCGTCTCCCCGATGTGGTGGGTCACCGGCAGACCGGCGGCCTCGATCTCGTCCCAGACCGGCTTCATGGCGGTGCTGCCATAGTCGATGATGTTGCCGTCGTCATCCTTGCCAGGATTGAGCGGCAGCAGGAAAGTCTTGAGCCCCAACGACTTCAGCTCGTCCAGCGTCTTGCGGGTGCCCTGCGGGTCCCACCAGTTGATCAGCCCGGCGCCGTAGAAGTGGCCGTTCGAGCGCTCCTGAAGCTCGGCCATGTACTCGTTGTAGATGCGGAAGGCCAGCTCGCGAAGCTGCTTGTCCGGATAGTGAAACAGCGCCAGCACCGCGTTGGGGAACGCCAGTTCCTTCTCGACGCCGTCGTCGTGCAGCTCTTGAATCCGGGCCTCGATGTTGGTGCTCGCGGCACCGGGCAGATCGTCGTACTGCATGAGCACGGCGCTGAAATCGCCCGGCAGGAAGGACTGGCCCTTGCGACCGACCTGGTAGGCGCCCTCCTCGTACCAGATCCGCGGCGCCTTGTCCTTCAGCTCGTCCGGAAAGCGTTGATAGAAGATGTCATCCGCCAGCGAGATGTGGTTGTCCGCCGAGAAGACCACCGTCCCCCGCGGCAGACCGACATCGGCGCCCGCGGCGTGGCCACGCCGATCCTTCGGAGCGCCATAACCTCCGGGCGGGTAAAGCGTGCTTGCTTGAGTCGTCATCATTGACCCTCCGTTCGGATCCGCAATTTGGATAGGCAGCGAGCTGGGCTACCAGGTCACCGGCAATTCGTAGACGCCGTAGGCGAGTCGGTCGTCCTTGAACGGCACCTCCTCGATCGGAATGGCAAGTTGCAGAGTGGGTATGCGCCGGGCCAGGGTGTGGAACACGATCTGCAGTTCGGCGCGGGCAAGCTGCTGCCCTACGCACTGGTGCCGGCCATAGCCGAACGCGACGTTGCGGTCGGCGCCCGAGCGATGCAGGTACAGCCGGTCCGGCTCGGCGAACGCGTCCGAATCCCAATTGGCCGGGGCCAGATCGATGATGATGCCCTCGCCGGCACGGATCGTCTCGCCGGCGATGTGAATGTCGTCGAGCGCGACGCGGCGCTGGCCGTTCTGAATGATGCTGAGATAACGCAGCAGCTCTTCCACCGCACTGGCGATGACCTTCGGATCTTCCGCATCGCGAATGATGGCCAGCTGGTCGGGATTTTCCAGCAGGGCGAGCACACCGAGGCCGATCATGTTGGAGGTGGTCTCGTGCCCGGCGATCAGCAGGCCGGTGCCGAGTTGCGCGGCCTCTTTCACGCTGAGCTCTCCGGCCTTGACCCGCTCGGCGAGGTCGGAAACCGCGTCCTCGGCCGGCTTCTCCATCTTGGCTTCGACCAGCTGAGCGAGGTATTTGTTGAGATTCATCGCGCCTTTGACGGTGTCCGCGCCGGTGGCATAACGCGCGAGACCGACGTTGGCGTGGTGCTGAAACATATCGGCGTCTTCGTACGGAACACCCAACAGCTGGCTGATCACCAGCGAGGGCACCGGCAGCGCCAGCGCGGTGACGATGTCAGCGGGCTGCGGCCCGGCGAGGATCGCGTCGATATGGTCGTCGGTGATCTGCTGGATGGTCGGGCGCAGGTTTTCGACGCGCTTGAACGTGAAGGGTTTTGACAGCATGCGCCGGAACCGGGTGTGCTCCTCACCGTCGGCGGTGAACACCGACCGCGGGCGCTTGTGCACCGTCGACAGCATGCCTTCGTTCCAGTGCGGGAATCCGGGCTGCCGGTCGTCGACGCTGACCCGGGAGTCCGAAAACAGTTCGCGCACTTGCTCGTAGCCGGTGATGAGCCACGGTGTGCTGCCGTCCCAGATCCGGACCCTGGACAGCGGCCTGGCCTCGGCCAGTGCCATGACGTCCGGTGGCGGCGCGAACGGGCAGCGCGGCTCCCTGGCCATCGGGTAGTCCGGGATGTCGGAGGTCTGCGCTGTTGCCGTGCTCGCCAGTGTGTCTGACATGTCATTCCTCGATGTGGATGGCGAGCGCGGGGCAGGCAGCCGCCGCCCGCCGCGCGCCTTCGGACTGTTCGGGAGTTGGGTTTGGGTTGAGGAGGACGACGACGCCGTCGTCATCGCGCTGATCGAACACGTCGGGCGCATTCATCACGCAGTTCCCCGAAGAGGCGCAAACGTCTTGGTCGACAGTCACTTTCATCGGCGAGTCCTTCACTCGTACGCCGTCACCGGCGCCAGCCACAGGCCGACGATCGCGTCGATGAGCCCGGATGCCGCAGCCCGCCATGGACGATGGGACGTCATCGCGCCCGTGGCGAAGGCGCGTTCACGATCGGCGCAGGTGTGCATCAACAGGTTTCGGGCCATGATGTTGCGTTCGAAGTGCACATCGGCGGGCAAGTTGGGCAGGCAGCGGTTGAAGCCGTCGACGACCTGCACCAGCGACGGCGAGCTGAGCGCGCCTTTGACGACGATGTTGTAGTAGGCCGGATCGGTCATGGCCTGGGCGGCGAAGCGCGCGTACCACGTCGGGTTTCCCAGCTGCTCAAGGTGATCGGTGAGTGGGCGCACCAAACACGCCACCCAGGAGCGCAATTCGCCGGACCCACCCGAGGCCAGCAGGTCGGACACCATCCGCTCGCGGAGCTCCTCGACGGGTCCGCGGTGCTTTTGCTCGATCGCCCGCACCAGGTCGGCTTTGGTGCCGAAGTGGTAACCGACGGCGGCATTGTTGCCCTGGCCGGCGGCCTCGCTGACCTGCCGGTTGGACACCGCGAACATGCCATGCTCCGCGTACAGGCGCTCGGCCGCCACCAGGATCGCCTCCTGGGTGGAACTGGCCCGATCGGTGCGAACGGTCCGGCCTGCGGTGGTCATTGGATCAGTCAACCTCCTGCTAGGGTTTAAGTCAAGCGATTGATTTAAATGCTGCGCGTACAGGGGTTGACGTGCCGCCGGCCCACCGCCGCGCCTGGGCGACCGTGACCGCAGTGTCACGCTGGAGCCCGACCGTGACCGCACCGTCACGCTCGCGCCGTCGGCGATGTCACCCGTGCTTCTTGGAACGGATCGGCTTGCCCGCCACGGTCCCACCGTCGACTGGAAGCACCGTCCCGGTGACATAGCGCGAGCGGTCGGTGGCGAAGTACAGCGCCGCTTCGGCGACGTCATCGGGAGTGCCCTCGCGCTTCAGCGGCCGGTCCTCCCGCATCGTCTCGCGGATTCGCGCCTCGAACTGCTTCAGCTGCTCGGGGTCCATGCCGGTCCCCGACTTCCCCAAGATCGGCGTCGGTATGTTGCCGGGTGCGATGGCGTTGACGCGAATCTCGTGGTGGGCCAACTCAATCGCGGCGGCCTTGGTGAATTGAATGACGGCCGCTTTGGACGCGCGATAGATCATGACGCCGCCGCCGGCCTGGATGCCGCCGATCGAGGTGATGTTGATGATCGACCCGCCCCCGTGTTCTGCCATGTGCCGCGCGGCATCTCGGGTTCCTGCCATCACGCCCAGCACGTTGACCCCCATCACGCGGTGGAAATCGCTGAGGTCGTCGTCCAGCAACTTGCGCAGCGGGCTGGAAATCCCGGCATTGTTCACCATGACGTGCAGGCCGCCGAACTTCTCGACGGCACCGGATACCAGCGCTCGCACCTGTTCGGGGTCGGAGACGTCGGTCCGGCAAAAGACGGCGTTGTCACCGAGCGAGGTCGCCAGCGCCTCGCCGCGATCGGTCTCGACGTCGGCGATGACGACCTGTGCGCCCTCGGCCACAAACCGCTCCGCGAGACCGCGGCCGATGCCGGAGGCCGCGCCGGTGACGATGGCGACCCTGCCGTCCAATTCGTTAGCCACACGACGAGTTAATCGGCGCATGCCGCGTTAAGTCAAGCAATTGATTTAACGGGGGCGCCGCTCACCGCGGTGATGACACCCGCGCCCCGGTAAGGTCGAACGCAAATCTTCTTCCAGCGGTGGTACGGGTGAAAGTTCGACAGGCATCGCCTCTGCGCGGTCGACGTGCGGAATGCGCGGCCCTCGATCGGCTGGTATCGGGCGCCCGCTCGGGCCGGGGCCAGGTCTTGGTGCTGCGCGGCGAGGCCGGCATCGGCAAGACGGCCCTGCTGGACTTTGCGGCCGAGAACGCCGCGGGCTGCCTCACCGCGCGGGTGGCGGGGGTCGAATCAGAGATGGAACTCCCCTTCGCTGCCCTGCAGCAAGTCTGTCTGCCGCTGCTGGAGTGTCTCGATCGGCTACCGCCGCCGCAGCGGGGTGCGCTGGATGTCGCCTTTGGACGAAGCACTGGGCCGGCGCCGGACCGCTTCCTGGTCGGGTTGGCGATGCTGAGCCTGATCGACGCAGCGAGCGAGGTCAGGCCCCTGATCTTCCTCGTCGACGACGCCCAGTGGATTGACCGAATCTCGGCCCAGACGTTGGCCTTTGTTGCTCGCCGCCTAATCGCAGAGCCCGTGGCGATGGTGTTCGCAGTGCGTGACGGCTGCGCCGATGAGTTGGCCGGCCTTCCCGAATTGACTGTGCGTGGCCTCAATCCGCGCGACGCTCGCGCATTGTTGAACTCGGTCATCCTCGGCCGGCTGGACGACCAGGTGCTCGATCGCTTCGTGGCGGAAACGCGGGGAAATCCGCTGGCGCTGTTGGAGTTGCCCCGTGGCCTGACAGCGGCGGACCTGGCGGGAGGCTTCCAGCGCCCAGACGTCCAGCCGTTGGCGGGACAGATCGAGCACCTTTTCATCCAACGCATCCGGTCATTGCCCGAAGAGTCCCAGCGGCTTTTGGTCACCGCGGCAGCGGAACCGGTTGGCGATGCGGCGCTATTGTTGTGCGCCGCAGAACATTTGGGTCTTCCACTGGGTGCGGCGGAAGCCGCCGAGTCCGCGGGACTGATCGACATCGGGACGCGAGTGCGATTCCGGCACCCGCTGGTGCGGTCGGCGGCATACCGCACGGCGGACCTGATGGAGCGCCGCCGGGTGCATCAAGCCCTCGCCGAGGCAACGGATTCCGACGCCGATCCCGACCGACGCGCATGGCATTTGGCGATCTCAGCGCCAGGACCCGACGAGTCCGTCGCTGCCGCGCTCGAGCGCTCCGCCGATCGCGCACACGCCCGGGGCGGTGCCGCCGCTGCGGCCGCCTTCTTGGAACGGGCGACCCAGCTGACCGCCGACCCGGCCCGCCGGGAAACACGGGCGTTGGCCGCGGCTCAGGCCATGCGCGACGTTGCGGCTTTCGACGCCGCGGACGAACTGCTGACCATCGCCGAGAACGCGTCGCTGAACGAACTCGGGCGGGCCCGAAGCGCCAGGCTGCGCGCGCAAATGATTTTCGCTCGACGCCGGAACGGAGATGCCGATGCGCCTACGGTTTCCGATGCCGCCGTCGGTCTCCTCGATGCCGCCCGCCGGCTGGAAACACTCGACGACGCACAATCTCGGGAGACGTATTTGGACGCGCTGGGGGCGGCGATGTTCGGCGGCCGGCTGTGCCCGCACGGCGGTATTCACCTGGTCGCTGAAGCCGCCCGCGCGGCCCCACCCGCGCCGAAGCCCGAACGGGCGGTCGATCTCCTCCTCGATGGCATCGCACTGCGAGCCACAGCCGGTCTCGTCCCGAGCCTGGCACCGCTGCGGCGTGCACTGACACTCATCGATGCCGAAGCCGAGCGTGGCGACGACGTCATGCACTGGTTCTGGCGAGCCTTCCCGATCGTTCAGGAATCCAGCGTCCACGAAACATGGGACGACGAAGTGTGGCACCGGCTTGCCACGCACGCCGTCCGTCTCGCACGTGATGCGGGCGCGCTCGCGGTGTTACCGCACGCGCTGGCCTACCGCGCCGGCGTACACCTACAGGCTGGAGAGTTCGCGTCGGCTTCGGCGCTGATCGACGAAGCCAGCGCCATCAGCGCCGCGACCGGCTATGCCCCAGTGAAGTACCAATCGGTGCTGCTGGCCGCCTGGCGCGGCGTCGACGCGGAGGCGCACAAGCTGATCGACACCGCCGCCGCCGACGGAATGGCAAGGGGTGAAGGACGAATCGTCGGTTTGGCGGGCTACACAAAAGCCTTGCTGTACAACGGCCTCGGCCGCTACGACGACGCGTTCGATTCCGCGCGGCAGGCATGCGAACACGAAGATCTCGGTTTGTTCGGCTGGTGTCTCATCGAACTCATCGAAGCCGGCGCTCGAAGCGGCGAGCACGAAGCGGCGAACGATGCCCTGCGCCAACTGGAAGAGCGCGCGACAGCCAGCGGAACAGACTGGGCTGCAGGCATTTTAGCCCGATCGCGAGCGCTGCTGGTCCACGACCGCAAGGCCGAGAACTTCTACCGAGAGGCGATCGAAAAGCTCGAACGCACCCGCATCACGGTGCAACTGGCCCGTGCCCATCTGATCTATGGAGAGTGGCTGCGCCGCTGCAATCGACGCATCGATGCCCGCACACAGCTGCAGACTGCCCACGAGATGTTCGGACGGATGGGCGCCGAGGCGTTCGCCGCGCGGGCGCGCCGCGAACTGTTGGTTACGGGCCAGAAGGTGAGTAAGCGACCCGCCGCCCCGGGCGACGAGTTGACGCCCCAGGAGGCGCAGATCGCGCGCCTGGCCGGGGAGGGCCTGACCAATCCCGAGATCGCCGCTCAGTTGTTCATCAGCGCGCACACCGTCGAATGGCATCTGCGGAAGGTGTTTGCCAAGCTCGGCATCACCTCGCGCAGACAGCTCCGGGGTTGCGACTTGGCCCCCTGAGCCGATAAGACTACGGACTTTCCAGGGTTCCGGGCGGCCTCGTTCAGCGCCATGCTGAATACACCAGTTCATCGGGAAATTCGGAAAGGCGTGATCATGAAGGTTCTGGTAATCGGCGGTAGCGGACTCATCGGGTCGCAGGTAGTCACCCAGCTCGACGAACTGGGACACGAGGCGGTTGCGGCCTCGCCGAGCTCCGGGGTCAACACCATTACCGGCGAAGGTCTCGCCGAGGCCGTCGCCGATGTCCACACCGTGGTCGACGTGTCCAACTCCCCGTCCTGGGCCGACGAGGACGTCTTGAACTTCTTCACGACCTCAACCCGGAACCTCCTCGAGGCCGAGCGCGCGGCCGGTGTGCACCACCACGTTGCATTGTCGATCGTGGGAGCCGACCGAGCGGCGGCAAGTGGCTACATGCGCGCCAAGGTGGCCCAAGAGAAGCTGATCACCGAATCCGGCGCTCCCTACACGATCGTGCGGGCTACTCAGTTCTTCGAATTCGTTGAGGGCATTGCCGATTCGCTGGCCGAGGGCGACACGGTGCGCGCCCCGCATGGCGCATTCCAGCCGATCGCCGCCGCAGATGTCGCCACGGCTGTCACTCGCGCCTCGGTCGGAGATCCGGCCGGACTGATCAATATCGCCGGTCCAGAGAAGCAAGGCATGGACGACTTCATCCGGACCCGCTTTGCCGCAACCGGCGACACCCGCCAGGTGGTAACCGACCCGAATGCCCAGTATTACGGCGCCGTGCTCGACGAGCGCATGATCGTTCCCATCGAGGGCGAAGAAGTGACGATCTACTCCACTCGATTCGGTGACTGGCTGACAGCCCAGGTGCCCAGCAACGCCAAGTAGGCGTCCGCGGGGTCGACTTCGATGGAGCTGATGGATCAGACCGCCGTGATCACCGGCGGAACAGCGGGAATCGGACTGGAATCCGCGCGACTGCTCGCAAGCGAAGGCGCCACCGTCATCATCGCCGGCCGCCACCGGACCAAAGGTGACCAAGCCGTGGAAGCCATCGGTACGAACGCACGGTTCGTCCAAACCGACATGGCCGACGCCGAATCGGTGAATTCGCTTGTACGGCGGTGCGGCGAGGTCGACATCATCGTCAACAACGCCGGCAGCTTCCCGTCCGCATACACGGTCGACCAGGACATGGCGATGTTTGAGACGATGTTCGACACCAATGTCCGCGGCGCCTACTTTCTGGTCGCCGGCCTGATCCCGGGAATGTTGGCACGACGCCGTGGGAGCATCGTCAACGTCACCAGCATGGCGGCGTTCAAGGGGATCCCCGGCGCATCGGGCTACAGCGCCTCCAAGGCCGCGCTGGAGTCGCTCACCCGCACCTGGGCCGCCGAATTCGGGGCGGCCGGGGTGCGGGTCAACAGCGTGGCGCCCGGCCCCACCCGCACAATCGGGGTGGCCGCCGCATGGGGCGACGTGAACGAGGAACTCGGAAGGGCGTTGCCGCTCGGCCGCACCGCGTTCGCGTCCGAGATCGCGGAGGCCATCCTCTTTCTCAGCTCCCCACGGGCCAGCTTCATCACCGGCTCTACCCTCCACGTCGACGGCGGCGGTGCGGCCGTTTGATTCCGCCTACCCGAGATAGCCTCGCGCTCAACCGCATTGACATGATCGCGGGGCAATGCCCGAATGCCGGGCGACTCGCGATACTCGGATGGGCTAGCGCGGGCGGTTGAGCTCCGCCTCGCAATCAAAGCACGTGAGCCAATGACGAGGAACACCAATGACCTTCAGACGGCGCCCAAGAAATCCATCAGCAGCTGGTTGACCACCGAAGGCTGCTCGATCTGGGGACAGTGGCCGGCCTTGTCGACCACGACCGAACGGGCCCCGTCGATCTGTTTGGCGATCTCGGCGGCCCAGCCGGCCGGAAGGAGCTTGTCCTCTGCACCCTCGAGGACAAGCGTTGGCACGCAGATGCATTCGTAGGCTCGTGTGGTCGACGGCGCCGCGGACGGCGTGGCGCCGGGGCGGCGAAACCTGGCCGCCGCCACGGCCTCCCATGCCCCCGGCGCTGTGCTCGATTCGTGGCGGCGGCGCACGTAGCCGTCGTCGGCGGGATAGCCGGAGTCGAAGAACAGCGCCTCGACGATGCGGCGCATGCCAGGCACCGTTGCGTCATAGTTCTGCAGCGCCTCGAAATGCTCGTTCTGCTGTATCTCCCCGCCGCCGCAGATAAGCACCAAGCTGTGCACCGGCAGTAATCGTGTGCCCGACGTGGCGTCGGTGAGCAGATTGATGGCGCCCATCGAATTGCCGACGAAGTGCGCAGAGTCGACGCCGAGCAGTTCGCAAAAGCGCGCCACATGCCGAATCCGCATGCCACGACCGTCGACGAAGTCGATGACCTTGGCGGACTGCCCAAACCCCAGCTGGTCCGGCGCCAGCACCCGGTAACGGGCGGCAAGCGCTTCGATGTTGCGCTCCCACCCGAGCTCGGCGCCGGCCCCGAACTCACCGCCGTGCAGCAGCACCACCGGATCGCCTTCGCCGGCTTCCAGATAGCTGGTGGTCAGCCCGTCAACCGAGATGGTTCTTCGTTGCATCATTTGATCGCGATCGGGTTCACCGGTGAGCCCACTGCCCCAACGAATCTCAGCGGCGGTGCGATGAGCTGGAACTCGTAGACGCCGTCGGCTGCGCAGTCGGCTGCCAGAGCGGTCAAATCCCAGTATTCACCGAGCATCATGCCCATGTCCCGCAGCGTCAGCAGGTGGAAGGGCAAAAACACACCGTCGACCCCGGACACCGGGTCTTCGACTTGGAGGTTATCGGCAGCGACCGCGGCGATCTCGTGATCGTGCAGCCACTGCGCGCATCGCCAGTCCAGGCCCGAATACCGTTCGGTTTTGTTTCCGGTCTGCAGATACCTTGTCCACCAACCGGTTTTGATGAGCAGGATGTCACCCCGACCGATCGTCACATCCTGTGCGCGGACGACATCGTCCAATTCCTCGGGGGTGATGGGATTTCCGTGCTCCAGGAACACCTCCGCGCCCCGGTGGCGCACCAGGTCCAGCAGCACACCGCGGGAGGTGATGCCCTTACCGTCGACCTTCTCGATGCCGAGATGCCGTGCGCCGAGGCTGGTCACCGAACCGGCCGGGATACCGTTGTAGAGCTGGTCGTCGTAGTAGACGTGCGACAACGCGTCCCATTGGGTGGCCGCCTGCAACGGCATGATGATCATGTCGTCGTTGAACCGGAACAGGTTGTCGACGAAGTACGGGCCCATCTGCGCCGCCGTCGGGTTCCGTTCCCAATCCGGCCCGTACTGGGCCAGCGTGCTGGCGTCACCGCCGTCCACCGTCATGACGTGGACCGGGTTGTGCCGAAAACCGAAGGCGCCCTGCGGCCCCGACGAGCCGAAGTCCACGCCGAGGGGAAACACTTTGCCGTGCCGGACCAGGCTTGCGGCCTGGGCGATCTTGTCCGCGGTGATGAAGTTCAGTGTGCCGAGTTCGTCGTCATCACCCCAGCGGCCCCAGTTGCTGACGTCGCGGGCGGTCCGGCGAAAGTCGGTCACACTGGCCACTGGACACGCCCTTCCTCGAGTTCACGCGCGATTGCGGCGCCCACGTTTCCGCCGTCGACCCACACCACTTGGCCCGAAATATAGCTGGCGGCATTGCTATTCAGGAAGAGCAACACCGCGGCCTGCTCGGCGGGGCCCGAGACGCGGCCCAGCGGCTTGGGAATGTCGTCGAGGAAGCCCGGTCCGTACGCCGTACGCAGCTGGTCCAGGATCGGTGTCTCGGTGACCCCGGGGCCGGTGCAGTTGATGCGGATTCCCCGCTCGCCCAGCGGCGTGGCGCTGCGCATGGTGTACAGGATGATCGCTTCCTTGGACAGCTGATAGCCGGTGCCCAGCGCGTCGGGATGCTCACGGCACCAGTCGATACCCTCCTGCATCGTCGCCGTATTCAGCAGCGGCGCAACATCTCTCAGATGCTCCCGAAACGCGGCAGCGGCGAGAGAAGACACGCCGACAATGGAGGACCCCGCGACCATCTTCGGGATCAATGCCTCGGTGAGGTGACGCATCCCCAGGAAATTGATGGTCACCACGAGTGGCGGATCGCCGATCCCGGACGACACGCCGGCAACATTGAACAGCGCATCGACCCGACCCGTTACCCCGGCTACCGCCGCGTCGATCGATGTCCGATCTGCCAGGTCGACCTCATGGAATTCGTCGATCGCGAAGTCGGGTCGCCGTTTGTCGAGTCCGACGACTTCGGCCCCAAGCTCGGTGAGCTGCCGCACCACGTGTTCGCCGATGCCGGAAGCGCATCCCGTCACCACGGCACGGCGGCCGCCGTAGCGCCACAGCTCGTCGATCTCTCCCAAGGCTCGCCTCGAAATTCTCCCGGCTCAGATGCCGTCCGGCCCTACTTCTGCTGTTCCTTTGCGCGCTGCGCGGCCTGCACGCGGCCTTCGTTTATCTCCGCCATGGCTTCGGGGATCTCGCTGGCGGTGAACTTACCGCCGCGACCGGTCGGGAGTCCACCGAACGAGTAATCCTCGTCGAATTGCGGTGCGGTCGATTCCGGCCGGCGCGACTCCACCTTTTCGATGACGGGCTCCAGCCGCTTCGCCTTTTCCGCCACGGCCTTTGCGTCCCGCTCGATGAATTCGGGGAGCACCTCTTTGCCCATCAGCTCGATGGATTCCATGGTGCCCTCGTGGCTGCGTGGGTTGAGCAGCAAGATGATCTCGTCGACTCCGCTCTCCTCATAGCCGCGTAGGAACTCGCGCACCGTGGCCGGCGAGCCGATCGCACCCCGGCCCGGCCCGTACGCCAGCGTCGGATCCTTGTCCACCTCTTCGAGATAGCGCTGCCACACGCCGGTCCGTCCCGGCGTGTGCACGCCGGTCATGTAGTAGTGCATGATCCCGAACGAGAAGAATCCGCCGCCCTGCCCGAGGCGCTGCAGGGCCTGCTCATCGGTCTTGGCCACCATCATCGACAGGTCACCGCCGATCGCCAGGATGTTGGGGTTGATCCGGGGAGTGACCGGGACGCCGTTCTCTTCGAACTCCTTGTAGTAGCCGTTGACGCGCTCGGTGAGCGGTCCGGGACCGGTGTAGGCGAAACTGAGTGCGCCGATCGCCTTTTGGGCCGCCATCTGGACGCTGGCCGGCCGCGTGCAGGCGACCCAGACCGGCGGGTGCGGCTTCTGCAGCGGCTTGGGGACGACGTTGCGCGCCGGCATCTGGACGTGTTCGCCGTTGAAGCCGGTGAACGGCTCCTCGATCATGCACCGGATCGACACCTCGAGGGCCTCTTCCCACTGCGCCCGCTTGTCGGCGGGGTCGATGTTGAATCCGCCGAGTTCGCCGACCGACGACGATTCCCCGGTGCCGAATTCGACGCGGCCGTTGGAGAGCAGGTCGAGGGTGGCGATGCGCTCGGCCACCCGGGCGGGGTGATTGACGATCGGCGGCAGGTGCATGATCCCGAACCCCAGCCGAATGTTCTTGGTCCGCTGGCTGGCCGCCGCCAAGAAGATCTCCGGTGCCGTCGAGTGGCAGTACTCCTCGAGGAAGTGGTGCTCGGTCAACCACACGGTGGAGAAACCCGCTTTGTCCGCGGCCTCGACCTCGTTGAGACAGTCCTGCAGCAGGACGTGTTCGTCGTCGGGCGCCCAGGGTCGCGGCAGGGCGAATTCGTAGAACAGTGAGATTTTCATCGTTACCTCCTATGAGTATTAAGGGCACGCTTGGCTGCTTCGGCCGCAACGTGTTTCGCCGCGACATAGCCGAAAGTCATGGCCGGGCCGATGGTCGCGCCGGCACCGGCATAGCTACGGCCCATCACCGGGGCGGAGGTGTTACCCACCGCGTACAGGCCGGGCACCACGCCGCCGTCGGCCCGCAGCACGCGGGCGTGCTCGTCGGTCAGCAGGCCGCCCGAGGTCCCGAGGTCCCCGAGCACGATCCGGAAGGCGTAGTACGGCGGATCGCCAAGCGGATACAGGTTCGGGTTGGGCAAGGTGTGGTCGCCGTAGTAGTTGTCGTATACGCTGTCGCCGCGGTTGAAATCGTCGTCGTGGCCCCTGCGGGCGAGTTCGTTGAAGCGGCTGGCGGTTTCGGCAAGCTGGTCGGCGGGCACGCCGATCTTGGCCGCCATTTCGTCCCACGTCCTGGCCGCTTTGACGACGCCCGATTCCAGCCAGGCCGGCGGGATCCTGCGGCCGGTGGGAACCGGCGCTCCCGGAATCTTGGGTATCGGCAGGTGTCCTCCGACGACGTAGCGGTTGAACGATCTGTGGTCGGTGATCAGCCAGCACGGGATGTGGGTGACGCCGGATCGCTGGCCCTCGATCATGGCGTGACCGAAGTCCATGTAAGGAGCCGCCTCGTTGATGAAGCGCTTGCCCGCACCGTTGACGATGAACTGCGCCGGCATCATCCGTTCGTTGAGCATGAATTGCATACGGCCGTCCGGCCACTGGATCGCCGGGAACCACCAGGCCTCGTCGAGCAAATCCGTTGCGGCGCCCACCTTTTGGCCAGCGTGGATGCCGTCGCCCATGGCCGCGGGATTGCCGAAGCTCCAGTCCTGATCCACCTCGGGCAGGAGCTCCTTGCGCCAGGCGAGGTCGTGGTCGAATCCGCCGGACGCCAGGATGACGCCCCGTCGTGCGCCGATCCGCTGTGGCGTGCCCTCCCGTTCCACCACCGCACCGGTGACCGACCCGTCGGACTCGGTCAGCAGCTGGACCATCGGCGACTCCAGCCAGAGCGGAATGCCGCGTTCGCGCAGCGCCAGCCGGAGCCGAGCTGCCAGCGACTGCCCGATCGCGGCCATCCGCTCACCGAACACCCTCGCCCGGACCATTCGCCCAATCAGCTTCAGCAGCACTCCTTTACCCGTCCAGGACTGCCTGATCCGGTAGAACTGACGGAGCTCCTTGGGCCCCAACCAGATTCCCTTCGGCGCCAGGGCCAGGGGCTGCAACAGCTTCTGCTCGTCGGGGCCCAGCTTCCGCAGGTCGATGGGCGGCACGTTGATGGTGCTGCCCAGTTCCGAGCCGCCGGGAAGCTCCGGGTAGTAGTCGGCATAGCCGGGCTTCCACACGAATTCGAACCACCCGGACAGTTGCTCCAAGAACTGCAGCATCTGTGGTGCGGACTCGACGTACTGCCGCAGCCGCGCCTCGCTGACCAATCCGTCGGTGATCAATTTGAGATAACCCACAACGTCCTCGGGTGAGGGCACATAGCCCTCGCGCCGCTGTGCGGGGGCCCCGGGCACCCAGATGCCGCCGCCGGACAGGGCCGTGGAACCCCCGAAGTACGACGACTTTTCGATCACCAGCGTGTCGAGGCCGGCGGCGTGGGCCGTCAGCGCGGCCGTCATGCCGCCACCGCCGGACCCGACGATGAGCACGTCGACGACGTGATCGAAACCGTCCAGTGCGGACGTCACTTCGGAAGTGCCGTTCTGATGGCGAAACCGGCGATCAGTTCGGGCGCGGGTTGGTAGAACCGCCCGCTGATTTCGTACGGTCCCGCCGATTCCAGCGCCCCGAATGCCGCCACCCAGGTGCGGATCTCATGCGCGGAGCTGCCGCCCTCATGAGCGACGAACGAATTCGACCACCCATCCAATTCGGCGAGCCGCCCGCCGTCGATGATGTCCAGGAATCGGTGATCCCATGCGGGGTTGAGTGCCTGCAGGTCGCTCTCGCCCGCGGCGAAGCTTCTGGCCGCGTCGATGACGGCGGCTTGGCGGGCGTGCCGCTGTTCGGGCGTCATCGGGCGGCCGTGCACGATCCGCTCCAGCATGGGTGCGGGCGCGGTCGCCAGGTTCGGCACCGGCGGGCTGTGCGAGAGCCCGCCGGATCCCAGGATGAGCACTCGCTTGTCCAGGCTGACAAGGTAATTGCCGACGGCGGCGCCGAGCGCGCGGCAGCGATGCATCGGGCCCAGCGGCACGCCGATGGCGTTGACGAAGATCGGTATCACGGGACGCGATGTGGCGTCGCCGAAGAGCTTCTCCAGCGGCTGGATCGTGCCGTGATCTACATCCATGCTGGCCGACACCGCGATGTCGACGCCCGCGTCGAGGACCGCCTTCGCACACTCGGTCGCAAGCGTCTCCGGCACGTTCAGCGGACCGGCGTGGGTGCCGTAGTCGCCCACCCCATGGGCGCTGGTGCCAATGCAGAAGGGCGGCATCACCTTATAGAAGAAGCCGTTGTAGTGATCCGGTGAGAAGCTGACCACGAGTTCGGGGTCATACTCTTCGACGAAGCTTCGGGCTTCCGCGATTGCGCCCTCGATGTCGTCAAGCAGGTCCCGCGACGGCCCCGGAAGATTCAGGAGAGGGCTGTGCGACATACAGCACAGAGCCAGTGCCACTTTGTAGATCACCCCCTCGCGGCGTGAGTGTGAGTGCGTCAAGGAGCGCGGCACTCAGGTCGGGCGCGCGCTGAGCGATGCACGCACCCGCGATGCATCGGTCGGGGCGCAAAAACAGCACCGAGTCCGAGTGGGTGTCGAACCAGGACTTGAGGCCGCCGTGCCGATCACCGACGACCGCCACGTCGGGGTCGTCGTGTCCGGTCCAGTGCAGCTGCGTCGCCGGGCGCAGTGCAAAGAATCGGGCGCCCAGAGCTTTCCAGTTCGCGAATGCCACATCGCCGAGAATCTTGCGGGGGTTGTTGTTCCAGCACAGCACGGCAAACCACGAACCGAGCACGTCGTCGAGCAACACGTCCTGCTGGTCGCGGGTGTCGACGCGCGGCTGGACGAACAGCGTGCCCACCGGCGAATCGGTGCACCCTGGCGCGGCGTGCACGACGGCCCCCTGCTCGTAGCGCGGCATCGGCTTGAACCGCATTTCCAGCACATAACGCTTGAGCGACGGGACAATTGACGCCGACCGCACCAGCAGATCGCGCGCCGCCGCCACGCGGCGGTTGGTCGGCGAGATCACCCGGCCCACCATGGTGGACAGGTCGATCATCGCGCGGGCATGCTTGCGGCGTTCCACGTCATAGGTCTCCAGGAGCTTGTCGTCGGCGCGGCCGCTCACCACCGCGGCGAGCTTCCAGCCCAGGTTTGCCGCGTCGCGGATCCCGCTGTTGTACCCCTGCCCCTGCCAGACCGGCATCAGGTGGGCGGCATCGCCGGCGAGCAGCAGCCGGCCCTGGCGGAACGCACCGGCGATCCGCGAGTGGTGGGTGTACACCCGGCGCCGGATCACGTCGACCCGGTCGGGGTGGGGCACCATCCTGGCCAGCATCTGCGTCAGGAACGCGGGATCTTCGGCCTGCTCGTCCGTCTCATGGGCGTGAATCATGAACTCGAAGCGGCGAATTCCGTGAGCGATCGAGATCGAGGCATACGGGCGTTCGGGGTCGGCACCGACCTCGCTGTTCGGGTGCCCCAGCGGGTCGTTGGCGATGTCGACCACCAGCCACCGGGTCGGCGACGTCGTTCCGTCGAACGACACGCCCATCACCCGGCGTGTCATGCTGCGGCCGCCGTCGCACCCGACCACATAGCGCGCCCGCACGCGTGAGTCACCGTCGTTTTCGGCGCCGCCACCGAGCTCGACGGTCACCCCGTCGCGGCCCTCCCGGCATGCCGTCATCGGACGCCCCCACCACACCTGGACATGTTCGAATCGGTCCAGGCCGGTAAGCAATTCGGCGTCGACGAGCGGTTGGACGAAACCGTTTCGCTTCGGCCAGCCGAAACATGCGTCAGGAGGGGCCATTTCGGCGAGCACACGCCGCTTGGCGTCGACGAACCGCAGAATCTGATTTGGCACGGTATGCGGCAGCACCCGGTCGGCGAGTCCGATCGACTGGAAGGTCCGCAGCGCCTCGTCATCTAGGCCGACCCCGCGAGGGTAGTCGATCAGGGTGTCCCGCTCGTCCACCACCACCGTGCGAATGCCCTGCAGGCCAAGGATATTGGCGAGGGTCAAACCAACCGGGCCCGCGCCCACCACCAAGACGTCCGTCTCGATGTCAGCAAACTCCTGCCCCGGTGCGACCATCACCGGCCCAGCAGAAAGTCGAGATGCAACTGATTGAAGGTCTTGGCGTCCTCGTACTGCGGCCAATGGCCGCAACCGGGCATCACCTCGAAGCGCGCGCCCGGAATCATCGCCGCCATCCGGCGTCCTTCCGTGACGTCCGCGGTGGGGTCGTCACTGGTCCACAGCACCAGCGTCGGGGCGATGATCGACCCGTATTCGTCCGGCCCGAGGATGTTGCGTGCGCGAATCTCCGGATCCTGCAGCGCCATGATGTCGCTCATTGCGGAGACGAATCCCGGTTGCCGGTATACGCGTTGGCGGCTGGCGACCAGATCGTCGTAAGACTTGGACTTGTCGGCCATCAGCCATTTGATGCGCGCTTGCACCGTTTCCCAGGTTGGGTCCTCGGCGGCCGCCATGGACAGCGTGATGATCCGCTGCATCACCACGGGATCGGCCTGAGATCCGCCGGCGGTGTTGAGCACCAGTCGCTCGACGACATCCGGATGGTCGACCGCCGTGCGCGCGGCCACCCAGCCCCCGAGCGATTCGCCGCTGAGGTAGGCACGATTCGCACCGATGGTGCGCAGCACCGCCATCAGATGCTCGACGTAGTGGACGACTTCCAGCGGATGCCCCGGCTTGTCGGTGTACCCGTGACCAAGCATGTCGATCGACCACGTCCAGAAATGCTCGGCGTGCGCACCGAGGTTGCGTACGTAGGCTTCGGCGTGGCCGCCGGATCCGTGCAGCATCATCAACACGGGCTTGCCGGGATCGCCGGCGCGCAGGTAGCGGGTCCGTATTCCTCCCGCATCGAGGTAGCCCTGCTCAAACGCGACGCCCTGGAGATCGCTCCAGATGCTCTCGAACTCCGCCACGGTGCTGTCCGGCCTCCAGTTCGGGGGAAATCTCGTTCTCGTTTTCTGCCTACGTCGTGTGCTAATATCGCACACTAATGTGCGTTATATATAGAGCTTCGCTTTTGTGGGAAGGTCTGTCAAGGCTGTGACTGGGTCCGGTACCGGTTCTCAGACCCTGGCCAGGGGCTTGACCGCGCTGCAGATGGTGGCGGATTCCCCCGGCGGGCTGACGGTGCAACAACTCGCCGATCAGGTGGGGGTGCACCGGACCATCGCCTATCGATTGCTGACGACGTTGGCCGAGTTCCGGCTGGTGGCCAAGGGGGAAGACGGCCGCTACCGGCCGGCAGCGGGCCTGGCCGCGCTCGGCGCTTCCTTCGATCGCAATGTGCGCCAAGTGAGCCTGCCGACGCTGCGCGCCCTGGCCGATGAGCTCGGCACGACCGTGTCCTTACTCGTTGCCGAAGGCGATCAGCAGGTGGCGATCGCGGTGATCGTGCCCAGCCATGTCGCCTACCAACTCTCCTTCCACGAAGGCAGCCGATACCCGCTCGACCGCGGCGCCGCCGGCATCGCCCTGCTCGCCTGCATGCCTCCGCGGCCGGGCGAACGCGAGCTGGTTTCCCGCGCGCGGCAACGCGGTTGGGTGATGACCTACGGCGAGATCGAACCGAACACCTACGGCCTGGCCGTGGGGGTACGCCGCCCGGCGCCGTCACCGCCGACGTGTATCAACCTCATTTCCCACCGAGAAGACGTGGTGATGCGCGGAAAAGACGCGGTCGTCAAGGCCGCCACGCAGTTGTCGGAGCTATTGAGCTGAAGGGATAGCAGCCCATGTCATGGGACCACGAAGTCGACGTCGTCGTGCTCGGCAGTGGCGGCGCCGGCCTCACCGCAGCGCTGACCGCCGCCGTCGCGGGAGCCTCGGTGGCGGTCTACGAAAAGGCTCCGACCGTCGGCGGCACCACCGCCGTCTCTGGCGGCATCGTGTGGATCCCCGCCCATAACCGTTCTGCCGACTGCGAATTGACGCCCGCCGATGCGTTGCGCTACCTGCGCGCCCAGTCGCTGGGATCGATGGACGACGAGCTGGTCGAAACGTTCGTGCGCACCGGGCCGGCGATGCTCGATTTCATCGAGGCACACAGCGGTCTTCAGTTCGAGATTGCGACCGGCTTCCCCGACTACCGTCCCGAACTACCGGGCGGGCAGCCGACGGGGGGCAGGTCGCTGAGCGCCGCTCCCTTCGATCTGGCCCAGCTCGGCGAATGGGCAACGCGGATAACGTCTTTCCCGGCGGACTGGTCCAACGTCGGTTTCGATGCCGAGACTCGGGCGCGCCTGCACGCGGCGATCGACGAACGAACCAGCCATCTGTGCGTCGCCGGCACAGCGCTGATAGCCGGGCTCCTCAAGGGCCTGCTGGACGCCGGGGTGACCCCACACACCAATGCGCGGGCCGAAGGACTCATCGCCGAAAACGGGGAAATCACCGGGGTGCGCGTGGCCCTGCCGGATCGGATGATCAGTGTTCGCGCTCGGCATGGCGTCATCTTGGGCACCGGCGGCTTCGAGTGGGATTCCGCACTGACACAAGCCTTTCTGCGCGGCCCCATGCACGGCGCCGTCTCGCCGCCCAACAACACCGGCGACGGTTTGCGCATGGCGATGGAGCACGGGGCCGACCTGACCAACATGGGCGAAGCGTGGTGGGTGCCGATCGTCCAGATCCCGGGCGACACCATCGAGGGCAAGCCGCGCAGCCGCAGCGTGCGGCTGGAAAGAACGCGGCCCCGCAGCATCATCGTCAACTCGGCCGGCCGGCGCTTCGTCAACGAGGCCTGCGATTACAACTCGATGGCCGGCGCCTTCCATTACCTGGATCCTCGCGGCGGCTACGTCAACGACCGCGGATGGATGGTGTTCGATTCGATTCACCTGCAGCGCTACGGTTTTCTCGGTATTGAGCCGGGCCAACCCGTCCCGGACTGGTTCTGTGAGTCGGCCGACCTCACCGAGTTGGCCGCCAAGACCGGCATCGACGCCGACGGTCTCACCCGCACCGTCGAAAACTGGAACCGCCATGTGGCTGCCGGCGCAGACCCCGACTTCGGCCGCGGCTCCAGCGCTTACGACGGCTACTGGGGCGACGACAGCGCGACCACCCCGGCCGGTAAGACGCTGGGCCCGATCGACACCGCCCCGTTTTACGCGGTTCCGGTGAGCATCGGCGCGATGGGCACCAAGGGTGGACCGCGCACCGATCACGACGCCCGCGTTTTGCATGTCAGCGGCGAGCCGATACCGGGCCTTTTCGCCTCGGGAAATGCGATGGGTGGCGTGACCGGGCGGGCCTACGGCGGCGCCGGCGGAACACTGGGTCCTGCAATGGTTTTCGGGTACCGAGCGGGCCACGCGGCGGCCACCGGGAAGTCGATCGACCTGATTTAGTTGAAACCGGGCAGGCGCCGATGCTGGCGTATTCGAACCCCCTTGCGTCATCCTGAGTTGATGGTCGCCTACGACCGGATCGGTGCTACCTATCGCAGCACTCGTCGTGCCGATCCGCGGATCGCCGCGCAAGTGCATGCCGCGCTCGCCACGATGGGCACGGTCGTCAACGTCGGGGCAGGAACGGGCTCCTATGAACCGGCCCAGACGGTCGCCGCGGTCGAGCCCAGCATGGTGATGATCGCGCAGCGTCCCGTGGGAGCAGCGCCGTGTGTCCAGGGTATGGCGGAGGCCTTGCCACTGCGCGACAGGTGCGTTGACGCCGCGATGGCGATGCTGACAGTGCACCACTGGCATGACCTGATGGCCGGAATCGACGAATTGCGCCGCGTCGTGCGCCACCGGATAGTCGTGCTGACGTGGGATCAATCCGTGATTGAGAAGTTCTGGTTGCTTAGCGAATACCTGCCCGCCGCCGCTCGGATCAACGAAGAGCTTCATGTTCCAATCGCGCGACTTGTTGAGTTACTGGGAGGGGCGGAGGTGCACACGGTGCCCGTACCACATGACTGCACCGACGGATTCGGTGCCGCCTATTGGCGTAGACCCGAGGCCTATCTTGACGCCACCGTCCGCGCGGGTATTTCCATGTTGGCGTATGCGGATCAAAGCTCGCTGGACGACGGCCTGGCCCGGCTCGCGGCCGACCTGCACTCGGGAAGATGGCAGCAGCGGCACGTCGATCTGCTTGAGCAACAACAACTCGACGCCGGCTACC
The DNA here is from genome assembly GCF_059813205.1 of Mycobacterium sp. NGS17. Taxonomy (NCBI): domain Bacteria; kingdom Bacillati; phylum Actinomycetota; class Actinomycetes; order Mycobacteriales; family Mycobacteriaceae; genus Mycobacterium; species Mycobacterium sp. NGS17. Next base: position 227,068 of record NZ_JCALED010000006.1, read on the forward strand.
GCCTGCTCGTCAGCGATTGCTGATTAACGCACAACTTTGGATCAATCCTCGTGAATCTCACCAGCTTTCGGGTGGGCCGTGGTGGGACCTCGGGCGGCTGCGCGCCGGTTTTGTCGGTGGTGGCTGCGATGATGGGGTCATGTCTTCGAACGCATCCGCCGGCGTCGTGGTGGCCAGTCCTAAAGAGCGTCTTGAGGTGTTGTTCGAGGAGTTGGCGGAGTTGACCGGTCAGCGCAACGCGATTGATGGGCGCATGGTGGAGATCGTGGCCGAGATCGAGCGCGACGAGCTGTGCGGCATGACCGGCGCGCGGTCGGTGCCGGCGTTGGTGGCCTGGAAGACCGGCTGCTCGCCGGCCAACGCCCACACAATCGCCACCATCGCGGGCCGGCTGCAGGAGTTCCCGCGCTGCGCGGCGGGCATGCGGGAAGGTCGGCTGTCGCTAGATCAGGTCGGCGTCATCGCGGCGCGCGCCGGGCAGGGCTCGGATGAGCATTACGCGCAGCTGGCGTCGGTGGCCACGGTCAATCAGCTGCGCACCGCGGTGAAGCTGGAACCCCGACCTGACCCCGAACCGCGGCCCGAGCCCGAGCGGTCGATCACCGCGACCACCAGCGAGCACGGCAGCTGCTATCGGATCACACTTGGCCACCTGGATGCAGCGAAGTTCGACGCGGCGTTGGCGTCTCATCGGGATGCGCTGATCGCCCAGTGGAAACGCGATCACGGCGAGGGCGCGAGTGCTTCAGGTCAGCGGCCCCCGTTGCCGAACACTGGTGAGGCGTTTATGCGCCTCATCGAGGCGGGTTGGGACGCCGAGGCGGCCCGCCGTCCACACGGGCAGCACACCACCGTGGTGGTGCACCTCGACGTTGAAAAGCGTGCGGCGGCATTGCATCTGGGTCCGCTGCTGTCCGACGCCGAGCGCCGCTACTTGATGTGTGATGCCACCTGCGAGGTGTGGTTGGAACGTCACGGCGAGGTCATCGGCTCAGGTCGGTCGACCCGCGTGATCAACCGGCGGCTGCGCCGCGCGCTCGAGCACCGCGACCGCACCTGCGTGGTGCCCGGCTGTGGGGCCACCCGCGGTCTTCACGCCCATCACCTGCGGCACTGGGAAGACGGCGGCCCCACCGAGTTGGCCAATCTGGTACTGCTCTGCCCTTATCACCACCGCTTGCACCATCGCGGCATGATCACCATCACCGGACCCGCCGGCGCGCTCACCGTCATCGACGACGCGGGCCGAGCACTAAGCCCGGGATCGCTGGCGTGCCCACCAACCACACCCCCGCCTGCGGTGGCGCCGTGTGCGGGACCTACCGGCGAACGCGCCGACTGGTGGTGGTACACACCCTTCCAACCCCAACCACCACCCACCAACAACTAGGGAACTTGCCGCCGCCGGTAATGACTAGCACCGGATCAAAGGCCCAAAAGTGTCGAGGCATCAAAAGATTCGTTCACGACTCGCACAGCAACGCCGACGTGTACGCTAACCCGAACCAAATTGGGTCTCAACTGATCTGCCTGACCCTCAACTCAGGGCGACCGCAGGGGACGCACGTCCCCCGATCGGGGCAGGGGACGGTCAGTCCGTTTGAGTCGCGGCAGGTGAGATCAGCTGATCGGCAGCCGTGTACGGGTCCTGTTCGCCGTCGACGACCGCCTCGGCCAGCCGGTCGAGATCGGGCTGGGTACGCAGCCGGGTTTGCGCCAGCGACAGAATCTGGGCCCGGGCTCGGGCCAGCCTGCGGGCGCGGCTGTCGGTGCGGCGGTGGTCCTCGATCGCGGCCATCAAGTCTTCGATGCCCTCGCCCCGGGCGGCGATCAACGAAACGATGGGGGCGCTGGTTTCGGCCCGGAGATCCCGAACCGTCTGTTCGGCACCGTCCCGGTCCGCCTTGTTGACCGCCACGATGTCGGCGACTTCCAGCACGCCCGCCTTGGCGGCCTGAACCGCGTCGCCCGCACCGGGATTGAGAATGACGATGGTCGGGTCGGCGACCGCGGCGATCTCGATCTCGGACTGCCCCACCCCCACCGTCTCCAGCAGGACCACGTCGTAACCGATCGCGCCGAGCAGCCGGATGGCCGCCGGAACCGCGGCCGCAAGGCCGCCCAGATGCCCACGGGTTGCCACCGACCGGATGAGTACGTCGGAATCGTTGATATGCGCGGCCATTCGAATTCGATCGCCCAGGAGCGCGCCGCCACTGAACGGGGACGACGGGTCCACCGCCAATACCGCCACCCGGAGGCCGCGTCCGCGGTAGGCGCTGACCAGCGCGCCCACCGTCGTCGATTTTCCCGCGCCCGGCGGCCCCGTGATGCCGACGACCGGTCCCATGCCGTCCGGTGCGGGACCGATCGTCGCCAAGACCTCGTCGCGCTGCTCGCTCTCCACGAGGCTGAGGAGGCGACCGGCGGCGCGGGGAGATCCATTGCGCGCGCGGGCAATCAGATCAGCGATGATCATGTACGCATTATGGTGCCGCGACCTCGATCACCGTCGCCGAGCCCACTCCACCGGTCGGCTTCAGACACGGGCCTTCTCCAGTTCAGCCAGCAGGTGCCGAACTTCAAGAGCGATCCACTCGTTCATGAGAACCATATTCTCTCATTGCGAGAGTACGGGTCGCAAGGAGCGGCCCTCGCCGCAGCCCACCGCGGGTGGGCCACGATTGCCTACACTGCTGCTGATGGCGGACGCGACGACTGCGCCGGAGGGGACGATCGCAGTCCCGGGCGGCAACGTGTGGTTCAAACGGACCGGTGGGGGTCCGGGTTTTCCGCTGCTCGTCATTCACGGCGGCCCGGGACTGCCGCACGATTACCTGCGGTCGCTGGGGCGGTTGGCCACGGAGCGCGAGGTCATCTTCTGGGATCAGCTCGGCTGCGGAAACTCGACATGCCCACCCAACCGCGGGCTTTGGACCATGGAGCGCTCGGTGGCCGAGATGGACGCCGTGGTGCGAGCCCTGGATTTGGACCGCTTCCATCTTTTCGGCAATTCGTGGGGCGGGATGCTGGCCCAGCAGTATGTGCTCGACGTGGCACCGCCCGGCGCCGCGAGCCTGACCATCTCGAACAGCATCGCCTCCATCCCAGCGTTCGCGAACATAGTGGCGCGCTTGAAGTCCGAGCTAGACCCGGCCACCCAGGCCGCCATCGACCAGCATGAAGCCGCCGGCAGCACGCACGCGCCCGAATATCGGGCCGCCATCCGCACCTGGAACGAAACCTACCTGTGCCGGGTACGGCCGTGGCCGCGAGAGCTCGAGGATGCGTTCCGGAACATGGGCGCCGAAATCTTCGAGACCATGTTCGGCCCCAGCGACTTTCGCATCGTCGGGACGATCCGCAACTGGGATGTGTTCGAGAGGCTCCATGAAATCGCCGTCTCCACACTGGTGATCGCGGGCAGGTATGACGAATGCGTGCCCGAACACATGTGGGATATGCACCAACGCATTCCTGGCTCGCGCTTCGAGCTGTTCGAAGCCAGCGCCCACATGCCCTTCATCGAGGAGCCAGACAAGTTCGACTTCGTGATGCGCGATTTCCTGCACCGGCACGACGCCTGAGGACGACCGGCGGCAACGACCTCAGTTCTTCTTTGCCGCGTTGAATTTCGCGACGTTGGCCCGGAAGTCCTCGGTGACGAACGACTGACTTTCGGCAGAGAGTGCATAGTCCAGGCTCGCGAGCACGGCCCGCTCCAGATGAATGTTGAGCACCCGCTTGGTGCTCTCCACCGCCTGCTGCGGAAATTCCAAAATCTTTCTGGCGGCGGCGATCGCCTCGGCAACCGGGTCGTCGACCACATGGTTGGCCAGGCCGAGCTCGACGGCGCGCTGCGCCTTGATTCGGGTGCCGGTGAGGGCGAATTCCTTGGCCAGCAGCAGGCTGATGTGCAGTGGCCAGGTCAACGGTCCACCGTCGGCGGCCACCAGCCCGACTTGCACATGCGGGTCGGCCAGGTAAGCGTCCTCGGCGATGTAGACGATGTCGCTGAGTGCCACCAGACTGCAGCCCAGGCCGACGGCGGGACCGTTGACCGCCGCCACCACGGGAATGCGGCAGCGGGCCATGCCCAACACGATCTCGCGCCCGTCCCGAATCGTCTTGGCGCGCAGCTCGGCATCGTTCGCCAGCTCTTCCAGATACGTGAAATCGCCACCCGCCGAGAACGCTCTGCCTGCGCCGGTGATCACCGCGGCACGGGCCGTGGGGTCATCGGTCAGTCGCTGCCACAACCGTGCCAGTCCGACGTGCAGGTTGTCGTTGACGGAGTTGAGCGAATCCGGCCTGTTGAGCGTGATGATGCGCAAGGCACCGTCGGCCTGAACGTCGATTTCGGTAGGCATGTCGTACACGTCAGACTCCTTCAATGGTCGTGACCCGCTTCACCCGGGCCTCGCCCGCGCTCGCGATCACTCCTTCAATCGTCGTGACCCGCTTCACCCGGGCCTCGCCCGCGCTCGCGATCACTCCTTCAATGGTCGTGACCCGCTTCACCCGGGCTTCGCCCGCGCTCGCGATCACTCCTACAATCCCAAGATTCGTGAAGCGATGATGTTCTTCTGTATTTGTGATGTTCCGCCCATGACGCTCTGCGCCCGGCTGTACAGGTAGGCGCTCAGCAGGTCGGGATCGCGAGTCCCCGTAACGGCAAGGGCCGCATGCCCGACGGATTGCTCGACCCACGTCATCAGCAGCTTGTCCAGCGAACCTTCCGAGCCGTGCGATACCCCGTCGAGCTGCTCGGACAGCCGCCGCCGCACGTGATGGGTCAGCATGTCCGACTGAACCGCGGCCCACGCCAACTCTTCGGGCACTTCTCCGTCGTTGCGCGACAACAACTCTCGAACGAGCTTGCCGTAGCGGGCCGCGTAGCCGAGCGTGGACGGCTCACGCTCATGCCCGACGACGGTCATGGCCACGGCCCAGCCATCGCCGGGAGCGCCTACCATCCGGTCCGCCGGCACCGTCGCATCATCGAAGAACACCTGACCGAATTCGTTGGTCACCCCGTTGATCATCTGCAGCGGGCGTTGTTGCACGCCAGGCTGTTTCATGTCGAGAACGAAAGCGGACAGGCCGCGGTGGCGCTTGGCCTCGGGGTCGGTGCGGGCCAGCAACAGGCACCGGTCCGCCACATCGGAATAACTGGTCCAGATCTTGTGCCCGTTCACCACATAGTTGTCGCCTTCGGGGCGAGCGGTGGTGGTCAACGACGCGAGGTCCGAGCCGGCGCCCGGTTCGCTGAAGCCCTGACACCAGCGCTCGGTGCCGTTGATGATGCCGGGCAGGAAGCGCTTCCGGAGCTCATCGCTGGCATGAGCGCCGATGCCGTACACCAGATATCCGACGCTGGGGCGCGGGGGCGCACCGGCACGCACCAACTCCTCGTCGACGATGACGTCGTAGACCGGTGCCAGGTCTTTGCCGCCCCAGTCGCGTGGCCAGGACAGGCCGAAGAATCCGTTGTCGTACAACGCGCGATGCCAGTCGGCCATGCGCACCCAGTACTCGTCACCCGAGCCGGAGTACTCCTTGGCGTGTGCGGCAAGCCAGGTGCGCAGCCGCTCCCGGAAGGCGGCTTCATCGGGTGAGTCACGAAAGTCCAAGATCGATCTCCTTCAACGCGACCGGCCACAGCTCGGTCGATGTGAGGGCCCGGCGCAGGTAGACGTGCGCCACGCATTCCCAGGTGTTGCCGATACCGCCGTGCACCTGGATGGCCGTCTCGCAGACGGTCCGGGTGGCGCGCGCGCAGTAGACCTTTGCGATTTGGGCGGCCCGGTCGGCTTCGGCGGCGGCAAGCTCGTCCACCGCCCACGCGGCATGACGCAACACGCTCACCGAACCCTCAATCAGCGCAAGGCTTTCGGCCAACAGGTGTGCGATGGCCTGATACGAGCCGATCTGCTTGCCGTACTGTTCACGGATTTTCGCGTAGTCACAGGCGACGGCGTGTGCGCCCCGGGCGATGCCGACCAAGTCGGCCGTCGTGGTGACCAACGCGAGGGCCCGCCATTGTGCGGCGACCTCGGGCGACACATCGCCCAACGGCTCCGGCGCGCCGGCGATCGTTCCGTCGGCCCGCGTGAGGTCGACGCTCTGCGGCGACGCCTGCACATCGACGGCGAGGACCGAGCCGTCCGAAAGCGACAGGGCGCGCCGGGCGCCGCGGGCGTCGATCACCCGATCGTCGAAGGCGACGGTGGCCGCGGACACGTCCGCACCGACGTGGCGGCCCAGATCGTCGGCGAGCACCGGGCCGAGAAACGGCGTGTCAACCAAACGGCGCCCGAATTCCTCGGCCACGATGGCCACCTCGACGCCGGATGCGCCGTCGGAACGCAACGACCGCCACCCGGTGTTCTCGATCTGCTTGTCCAGGCGGGCAATTCGATCCTGGTCGTCGAGATCCTGCACCGTGGCCGGCCCGAGATCGTCGGCAAGCTTGCCGGCGGCATCGCGTAGTTGCCGTTGTTCAGCTGTCAGACGTACATCCATGGCGCTCCTTCAGCACTCGGCGCAGCACCTTGCCGGAGGGCAGGCGGGGAATTTCGGGGACGAACACCACCCGGCTCAGATGTTTATAGGTCGCCAGTTTGTCGTCCACCATGGCGGTCAATTGGGCCGCATCGACGGGACCGGACGTCGCCACCGCGGCGACGACGGCTTCGCCGTTGAGCCCGTCGGGGATGCCGAACACCGCGCAGTCTTTGACGGCCGGATGGCCGTGCAGCACCGTCTCGATTTCGGCGGGCGCAACCTGGAAGCCGCGCACCTTGATCATCTCTTTGAGGCGATCGGTGATTCGCAACCATCCGCCGCTGTCGAGCCAGCCGACATCCCCGGTGCGGTACCACCCGTCACGGACCGCCTCGCCGGTCGCTTCGGCCGGCAAGTATCCGGCCATGAGCGACGCCGACCGGGCCTGGATCTCACCGACCTCCCCCGGGCCGACCGGCTCGCCGGTCTCCAGTGAAACGACTCGTAGGTCCACGCCCGGCACCGCCCGTCCGACGGTGTCGAGCCGCGGCCCATCGATCGGATTACACGCTACGACAGGCAATTCCGTGGTTCCGTAAGCCGGAAGCCAACGCACTCCGGCGCGCCGGGTCACCGCCTCTGCGACATGGGTGCTGACCGGCGTGGCCCCCCACATGATGTAACGCAGCGAGGACAGATCATAGGACTCGAGGTCGGGATGCGAGGCCATCGCCAGCGCGATGGGTGCGACCGCCATTTCTACTGTGATGCGGTCACTTTGGATGTGCTGCAGCATCCGGTCGATGTCGAACCGGCGGTGCAGCCGCACACAGGCGCCGACCTTGAGGGCGGTCAGCAGGTTCAACAGTCCCAGGATGTGTGACGGCGGTGTCGCAACCTGGATCCGGTCCTGGTGCGTCAGTTGCAACGCTTGGCGCCAATGCCGCACCGCCTCGCCCAGCGAGGCGTGGGTGTGCCGGACGGCCTTCGGCAGCCCCGTGGTGCCGGAACTGAACACCAGCGCCGCGTCGTTCGTGGGCGGCGCGCCGAGGGCTATCGGCTCCGCGGGCGCGACCGGATCGTCCAGATGCAACACCGGCATCAGACCGGCCAGCACCGGTTGGTCCCCGACGGCGTGCTCGGGGTTGGTCAGCGCGAGCGCATGGGCGACCTCGTCGCGCTTCCACGCGGGGCTGATGAGCACGGCGGTGGCCGCCAGTCGCCAGATCGCCAGCACCACGGCGAGGAACTCCGGCCGATTCGACGCCATCACGGCGACGCGTTGACCCTGGGTGACACCGTATTTTGCCAGTTTAGCGGCCCACCCGTCGGCCAGCGCGTTGAGTTCGGGCGCGCTGAATCGCCGTTCCTCGAACGCGAGCGCCGCCGGCTCGGTCACGTCCCGTCCTTCCCTGACAGACCGGGCTGACCCGACATCCATACAGTCTTGAGAAGATGCTGTCGCTTCGTGAGAATAGTATTCTCTATACTGAAGAATGCAAATACGTGAGAGGGGGCGGTCGCAGTGACGATCACCCGGACCATCGAGGGGACCTCGCGGGTGACAGATCCGGCAACAAACGGCTCCAGCGCCGGAACGGTGACGATTCATCTCGACCGCAAGAAGGTATCGGTGCCCATCGTCCCGGGCGAGACTCTCTTGGAGACCGCGCGACGGGCCGGGCTAGAGCCCCCCTTCAGTTGCGAAGCCGGCAACTGCGGTACGTGCATGGCCAAGCTCGAAGACGGCCATGCCACCATGCGGGTCAACGACGCTCTCGAGGAGGACGAGGTCGCCGAGGGTTACATTCTGACGTGCCAGGGCGTTCCGGATACGGACTCGGTCACGGTGCGCTACGAGTAGCAACCAGAGAGGTGGCGGCGACGATGGCCAAGGGCATCATCCTCGTGGAAAGCCGACCCAGTTCGCCCGAGCGCGAACAGGAGTACAACACCTGGTACGACGAGGTGCACCTGGGTGAGCTCGTCGCCCTGGACGGATTCGTCTCGGCGCGCCGGCTGCGTCCCGTTGACGCCGACGGACCCTATGTCGCCATCTACGAGATCGAGGGCGACGACCTGCAGGCGATCCTGGACAACATGATCGCCAACGCTGGGCAGTTGCACATGTCGGATGCCCTGCAGCTGGATCCGGCGCCCATTCCACGACTGCTCGAGACCACCACCGAGCGCAGCGGCTGATCGAATTCGGGCTGCGCGGGAGAGGACTGCTTGATGAAGGTCGATGACCTGATCTTGGTGAGCATCGACGACCACGTGGTGGAACCACCGGACATGTTCGTGCGGCACGTGCCCGCCAAGTACCGGGACGACGCGCCCGTCGTCGTCACCGACGACAAGGGCGTCGACCAGTGGATGTACCAGGGCAGGCCGCAGGGCGTGAGCGGACTCAACGCCGTGGTGTCCTGGCCGGCCGAGGAGTGGGGCCGCGATCCCGCCGGTTTCGCCGAGATGCGTCCCGGCGTTTACGACGTCCACGAACGCGTCCGGGACATGAACCGCAACGGCATCCTCGCGTCGATGTGTTTCCCAACGTTCACCGGCTTTTCGGCCCGTCACCTCAACATGACGCGCGAAGACGTCACCCTGGTGATGGTGTCGGCCTACAACGACTGGCACATCGACGAATGGGCCGGGTCCCACCCGGACCGCTTCATCCCGATCGCGATCCTGCCGACCTGGACACCCGAGGGCATGTGCGCCGAGATCCGCCGCGTCGCCGCGAAGGGCTGCCGCGCGGTCACCATGCCGGAGTTGCCTCACCTGGAAGGACTTCCGAGCTACCACGACGAGGACTACTGGGGTCCGGTGTTCCGCACGTTGTCCGAGGAGAACGTGGTGATGTGTCTTCACATCGGCACCGGATTCGGGGCGATCAGCATGGCGCCCAACGCGCCGATCGACAACCTGATCATCCTGGCCACCCAGGTGTCGGCGATGTGCGCCCAGGATCTGCTGTGGGGCCCGGCGATGCGCAACTATCCGGATCTCAAATTCGCCTTCTCCGAAGGCGGTATCGGCTGGATTCCGTTCTATCTGGATCGCAGCGACCGCCACTACACCAACCAGAAATGGCTCCGCCGCGACTTCGGTTCTCAACTGCCCAGTGACGTCTTCCGCGAACACTCGCTGGCGTGCTACGTCACCGACAAGACGTCGCTGAAGCTGCGCCATGAGATCGGCATCGACATCATCGCCTGGGAGTGCGACTACCCGCACTCGGACTGCTTCTGGCCGGACGCGCCCGAGCAGGTGCTCGCCGAGTTGAACGCTGCCGGGGCCGACGATTCCGACATCGACAAGATCACCTGGCAGAACTCGTGCAAGTTCTTCGGATGGGACCCGTTCGCCCGGACCCCTCGCGAGCAGGCGACCGTCAAGGCCTTGCGCGCCAAGGGAAGTGACGTGGACGTGTCGATCCATTCGCGGGCCGAGTGGGCGCGGCTGTATCAGGAAAAGCAGCTCGCGCCGTCCAACTCTTGAGGCCCGAACGGCGGCTAGCCGATCAGCGTCGAAGCCAGCTCTTCGAATTGTCCTATGCCGGCGGCAAATTCACCGTCAATGGACGGAAGCAGCGCGACGTGATCCGCACCCGCCGCCAGGTGATCCCCCACCTTGGCCGCGATGTCCTCCGGATCGCCATGCGCGACAAGCGCATTGACCAGTCGATCGCTCACATCGTCGATGTCACCAGCCGGGTAGCCCAGCTTCGCCAGCCTCGACGCGTAAGACGGCAGGCCCAGTCTGGCAGACACCGCCTCGCGCGCGGCCTCGATGTCGCGCGCCACCGACAGGCCAACGACCAGGAGCTTGTCGGGTCCGAGCGCCTCGCGGGCCCGGGCGGTGAACTCCGGCGGCATCCCGCCGGGGAATGCCCCATTCGCCTTATCGCCGGCCAGCGCAAGCATTTTCGGCCCGTTGGCCGCGACGATCCGGGGATAGGGCGCGTCGGGTGCCGGCGGCCACGTCGGGCTGTCCATGGCCTCCAGGTAGTCGCGCATGGTGGCCAGCGGACTGCCGAATTCGCGGCCGACGCCGGCCGCCTGCTCCGGGTAGCCGACGCCTAACCCCAGCGCGATTCTGCCCGGATACGCCTGCGCCAGTTGGGCGGCCGCGGCGTGCATGGTCTGGGCCGGCCGCGCCCAGATGTTGGCGATGCACGTGCCGAAGGTCATTCGGTCGGTGGCGGGTAACAGCACGCCGAGCTGCACCAAGGCGTCCTTGCCGATGACCTCGTTGGTCCAGACAGCGCCGTACCCGGCGTCTTCCAGACGGCGCGCGGCCTGCCGCAACAGGTCGGCCGGCGGTGTGCTGGTGAACGATACGGGCAGACACACCCCGACCGGGCCCAGCGCCTGGCGTGCCGAGGCGATCACCGAGTCAGTCACTGTTGCGCTCACTCGCCGAAGTAGTGGCCGGCATCGAGGTCCTCGAGCAGCCCCGGTTGCTCGGGGTGCCAGTCAAGGATCTTCTGCGTCAACGCATTCGACGTCGGATTGTCCAGGGAGGCGAATAGCGCGAGAAAGCCGAAGTGGCTGGCATTTTCGGCGGCGATGCTGGACGTCGGCACGTCCAGGTGACGACCGATGACCGCGGCGATGTCGCGGAACGGCACACCCTCATCGTCGACGCCGTGCAAACGCGTTCCGGCGGGCGCGTTTTCGAGCGCCAGCCGGTACAAGCGTGCGGCGTCGAGCGTATGCACACCCGGCCAGCGGTTGGCGCCATCGCCAAGGTAGCCGGACACGCCGGTCTCGCGGGCGACGTTGATCAGGTGGTGGGCGAAGCCATGGTGATCGAGGTCGCTATGCACCAGCGGGGCAAGGCGGATCACCGACGACCGAACCCCTCGCTGGGCGAGCGCGATCACCGCGTTCTCGGAGTCGACCCGCGGTCCGGATGGCAGCGTGTCCTGCTCGGTGGCGACACCGCCCTGCCCCAACAGTGCAAGCAGCAGAGATCCCGAAGTGCTGACGAACGGCCGATCGGAACCGACGAGTGCTTCCCCGAGGGCGCGCACGGCGCGCAGGTCCGTCTCGGCCGCGCCCGCGAAGTCGTCGAAGTCATGCTTGAAGGCGAGGTGGATGACGCCGTCGGAGGCCGCCGCCGCGGCGCGCAGGCCGTCGAGGTCGTCGAGATCTCCGCGTCGGGGTGTCGCCCCCACGGCGTGCAAGGCGGCGGCGCCCGCGTCCGACCGCGCCAATCCGGTGACCTGGTGCCCGGCATCGAGGAGTTCGGTGACAACGGCGGAGCCGATGTGACCGGTCGCGCCCGTGACAAAGACGTGCATGAGGGTTCCCTTCTGGTCGCCTGGAGGTATGCCATCAAGTCAATGGCGGCCGGATGGCGGTGTCCAAGTCCTGTTTCATATCGCGCCATGCAATTCAGTCATCACGGCACCTCACCAAGCCTTCTGCGGCGCGTAGCAGGGCGAGATCGCATTACACTGGGCGCATGACCGACTCGGCATCGCCGGTGGTGGACCTCGACCTGCGGCTGGTGGGTTACTTCGTCGTCGTCGCCGAGCATCGGCACTTCGGCCGGGCCGCCTCAGCGCTACGTGTCGCGCAGCCGTCGTTGAGCCGCCAGATCCGCCGGCTCGAGCAGCAACTCGGCGTCCGCCTGTTGGACCGCACCCCGCAGGGCACCCGGCTCACGGAGGCGGGCGAGGTGTTTCTGCCCCGGGCCAAGGCGCTGCTACGTTCGGCAGCCCAAGCCACCGCGCAGGCGCGAGCGGCCGCGCAGCCCAGCCGGATCACCATCGGCTACACGATGGGCATGATCGTCACACCCGCGGTGCGCGAGATGCGCCGCGAGCATCCCGAAGCCGATGTCCAAGTCACGCATTTGGATTGGGACCAGGCGCTCGACGCGTTGCTCGGCCATCGGGTGGACGCGGTGGTGACCCGGCTGCCGTTTCCGACCGAAGGGCTGCACGTGACGATCCTGTACGACGAACCGCGGGTGCTGGCGATACCAGTCGACCATCGCCTGGCCGGCCGGAAATCGGTCACCCTCGACGACATCGCCGACGAACCCATGCCGCGGGTGCGGCATTCGGATCCGGCCTGGAGCGCCTTCTGGCGCATCGATCCGCGACCCGACGGCCGCCGCGCACCCGATGGCCCGTTCATCGAGGCGCTAGAGGACAAGTTCGAACTCATCGCCTCGGGGCAAGCCGTGGCGATCACGGCGGGCGTCTACGGCAACGGTGTGCGGCCGGACATCACCACGGTCCCGCTGGAAGGGGTCGAACCCAGCCATGTCGTATTGGCCTGTCGCGCTGGGGATCGCAGCCGTCTGCTGGCGGCCTTCCGCAAGATCGCCGAGGCTGTGCTCACCGGGCCTGCGCAAACCTGAGCGGCGCGCTACTCGGGCTCCGGCGCCGGACTCGAGCGTGAAGTTAATTTCACGCTCGACCGCGAGTGTGAAATTAACTTGACGTTCGGCGGCTACTGGGCCTGCTCGGGAAGCTCCGGCGCCGGACGGTACTCGGGTTCATACCCCGAGACGTGGATCGGGCTGCCCACCAAACGGAATTCGCCCGCCGTCACGACCACTTCCGGCGTCGCCTCGAGCGCCTCGGGCAGCGTTCTGACGGCCGCGGCCGGAACTCCCAGCGGGCGCAGCCGTCGTTCCCACCCGACGGCGCTGTCGGTGGCCAGCATCGCCGTCACGACCGCCAGCACTTCGTCACGGCGGGCGACTCGCTCGGCCATCGTTTCGAAACCCCCGATGCCCGCTTCGGCGGCGAACGACTTCCAGAAGCCGTCATGCGTGATGAACAGCGCCAGATATCCCTCGGCCGTCGGAAAGAGCTGAGCGGGAACGTAATAGGAGTGGGCCCCGTGGGGGCGGCGCTGCGGCTCGAAGCCGCCGTTGAGATAGGCCGACGCGTGGTAGTTCAGCTGGGACAGCATGACGTCGCGCAGCGACACATCCACCTGCCCGCCGGTGCCCGAGATGATTTTCGCCAACAACCCCAGCGCCGCGGTCATTCCGGTGGAATTGTCGGCCGAGGAGTAGCCGGGCAGCGTCGGCGGGCCGTCCGGATCGCCGGTCAACGCGGCGGTGCCGACACCCGCCTGCACCACGTAATCGAAGGCCGGATCATCGCCGCCGTACAGCCCGAAGCCGGTGATCGCCACGCAGACGATCCGCTCGTTGTGCCGTCGCAACTCGTCGTAGGTCAGGCCCAGCCGCCGGATGGCCGACGGCTTGAGGTTCACCAGCAGCGCATGGGATTCGGCGACCAGTTCACCCAATCGCTGCTGTCCGGCATCGGAATTGAGGTCCAGCGTGACGCTGGACTTGTTGCGGTTGAGGCTGGCGAAATAGGTGGCGCCGACGCTGCGGGAGATCTCGCCGCCGGCCGGTTCGATCTTGGTGACCTCGGCACCGAGATCGGCGAGCAGCATGGTCGCGTACGGCCCCGCCAGCATGGTGCCGACCTCGAGGATGCGTATCCCGGCCAGCGGCCCGGAGTCGTTTGCGGTCAACGCAATTCCGCGGCGAGTGAGGCGATCATTTCCCGGGTGCGCTGTTTGGACGCGACCAGCTCGTCGCGGTTGTCACCGATGGGAAGCAGCCGCACCGACAAGTCGGTCACGCCGGCGTCGGCGAAGCCACGCATCCGCGCCAAGATCTGTTCCTCGTCACCGGCCGCGCACAGGTCGCCGACGTCGCGGGCGTCACCGCGGTCCAGCAGGCGCTGATAGTTGGGCGACACCTCGGCCTCGCCCAGGATGCGGTTGGCCCGCTCCCTGGCCTCGTCGATTCGTCCAGCCGCACACAGGCATACCGGGATTCCCGCGACGATCCGCGGTGCGGGGCGACCGGCGTCCGCGGCGGCCTTGGTGATCTTCGGAGCGATGTGATCACCGATCGCGCGTTCGTCGGCCATCCACAGCACGGTGCCGTCGGCCAGTTCACCGGCAATCTGCAGCATCACCGGCCCCAGCGCGGCGACGAGCACCGGCATCGGGGTGTCGGCCCCGATGGCCAGCGGATTGTGCACCGTGAACGAATCGTTCTCGACGTCAACCGATCCCGGCCCGGCAACGGCTGCATTGAGCACCTCGAGGTAGTCGCGGGTGTAGGCGGCCGGCTTCTCGTACGGCAGGCCGAGCATGTCGCGAATGATCCAGTGGTGCGACGGCCCGACACCCAGCGCCAGCCGTCCACGGGCCATCGCATGCGTCGAGAGGGCTTGGCGGGCAAGGGCGATGGGGTGCTGGGCCTGCAGCGGCACCACCGCGGTACCCAGTTCGATGCGCGAGCTGTGGGCCGCCATCAGCGACACCATGGTCAGGCAGTCGAAGTCGTTGGGCACCTGCGGCATCCAGGCGGTGTCCAGGCCGGCGGATTCGGCCCATTCGATGTCGGAGGCCAGCTTGTCCACCTTGCGGGCCATGTCGCCCCGCTCGGCGCCGATCATCACTCCGACGCGCATGGTTCCTCCGTGACGGGTTCGTTCGAGTCGATGTCCGCCGTGCCGGTCAGTGCGCGGATGTCGCGCACCAGGTCGTCCAGCGGCGTCCCGGTGGGGAATACCGCGGCCGCGCCGGCGGAGAGCAGCTTGGGGACGTCCGCATGGGGGATGGTGCCCCCGACGACGACGGCGATGTCGGCGGCATCGGCGGCGCGCAGAGCTTCCACCGTGCGCGCGGTGAGGGCCAGGTGCGCACCCGACAGGATGCTCAATCCGACCACCGCCACGTCCTCCTGGACGGCGATCGACGCGATGTCCTCGATGCGCTGGCGGATGCCGGTGTAAATGACCTCGAACCCGGCGTCACGTAGGGTGCGGGCGACGATCTTCGCGCCGCGGTCATGGCCGTCCAGGCCGGGTTTGGCAACTAGAACGCGGACAGCCATCTAAAACACCACCGGTTGTTGGAATTCGCCCCACACCGCCTTGAGCGCGGAGACCATCTCCCCGACCGTGCAGTAGGCGTTGGCACAGTCGATCAGCTTGTGCATCAGGTTGTCGTCTCCCGCAGCCGACCGCGACAGTGCGGCCAACGCGGATTGCACTGCGGCCGAATCCCGTTCGGCCTTCACTTTGGACAGCCGCTTGAGCTGCAGGTCACGTCCTTCGGCGTCGAGTTCGTAGGTGACGACATCGTGGGCGAGTTCCTCCGTCACGAACCGGTTGACCCCGACAACGGGCCGGGTGCCGGCTTCGACCTGCTGATGCAGGGTGAAGGCTTCGTCGGCGATCAGGCCCTGCAAATAACCGTCCTCGATGGCCTGCACCATGCCGCCGTGCCGCTCGAGGTCGGACATGATCTCGATGATGCGCTCCTCGGTCGCATCGGTCAGCGCCTCGACGAAGTAGGAGCCGCCGAGCGGGTCCGCGACGCTGGCGACGCCGGTTTCGTGCGCCAGGATCTGCTGGGTGCGCAGCGCCAGTGTCGTGGTCTCCTCGGTCGGCAGCGCGAACGGCTCGTCCCAGGCCGCCGTGAACATCGACTGCACGCCGCCGAGCACCGCGGCCATCGCCTCGTAGGCCACCCGGACGATGTTGTTGTGGGCCTGCGGCGCGTACAGCGACGCGCCACCACAGACGCAACCGAAGCGGAACATCGCCGCCTTCGCCGTCTTCGCCCCGTAGCGCTCCTGCACGATCGTTGCCCAACGGCGCCGTCCCGCACGGTATTTGGCGATCTCCTCGAAGAAGTCCCCATGGGTGTAGAAGAAGAACGAGATCTGCGGCGCGAACTGGTCGATCGTCATGCGGCCCCGCTCGACCACCGTGTCGCAATAGGTCAGCCCGTCGGCCAGGGTGAACGCCATCTCCTGCACCGCGTTGGCCCCCGCGTCGCGGAAGTGCGCCCCGGCCACCGAGATCGCGTTGAACCGGGGAACCTCGGCGGCGCAGAATTCGATGGTGTCGGCGATCAGCCGCAGCGACGGCTCCGGCGGCCAGATCCAGGTCCCCCGCGAGGCGTACTCCTTGAGGATGTCGTTCTGGATGGTCCCGGTCAGCTTTTCGCGCGGAATCCCCTTCTTCTCGGCGGCCGCGACGTAGAACGCCAGCAGGATCGCCGCCGTTCCGTTGATCGTCATGCTCGTGCTGAGCTTGTCCAACGGGATTCCGTCGAACAGGATCTCGAAATCGGCCAGGGTATCCACCGCGACGCCGACCCGGCCAACCTCCTCGCCGAATTCGGGATCGTCGGAGTCGTAGCCGCACTGGGTGGGCAGGTCGAGCGCAACCGACAGCCCCGTCCCGCCCTGCTCGAGCAGGTAGCGGTACCGGCGGTTGGATTCTTCGGCGGTGCCGAAGCCCGAGTACTGGCGAAACGTCCAGAGCTTGCCGCGATAGCCGGAGGCGAAGTTACCCCGGGTGAAGGGGAACTCCCCCGGCTGAGGAGGCTCCGCGGTTACGTCCGCCGGCCCGTATACGGGCTGCAGCGGGATACCAGACGGAGTGTGGGCCGTATTATCCATCGGTGAATAACGTACTTGCAAAAAAAGAGAATGCCAATACCACACCGCTGAGCAGGTAAAAGGACCCCGCTATGCCGCCGCCCCGGTCTATGCGCGGCAGATTATCTCGCCATGCGGGATCGCGATCCAGCCGTCCGGTGCGGCGGCCCATTCTCGCCACGCGGCAGAGATCTCCTCGAGCTGCGCGGTGGTCGCCAGGTCGAGGCTCACCAGGTCACGCGCCACAGCCGAGTGCAGAATCCGGTCGGCCCACATTCCGCCCCACCAGCCGCGCGTCTCGGGCGTGGCGTAACACCACAGGCTGCCGGTGGGCGTGATGTCGACGAATCCCGCCTGCTGCGCCCACGACAGCAGTCGCCGGCCCGCATCCGGTTCGCCCCGGTTCGCGCGCGCGACGCGGCGGTAGAGGTCGCGCCACAGCTCGAGCGCCGACGCTTCCGGGTACCAGATGAACCCGGAGTAGTCGGCGTCGCGGGCGGCCACGATGCCGCCCGGCGCGCACACCCGCCGCATTTCTCGAAGTGCTGCAATGGGATCGGACACATGCTGTAGCACCTGATGCGCGTGGACGACGTCAAAGGCGTCGTCAGGAGAGTCGAGGTTGTGCACGTCGGCGGTGGCGAACGAGACGTTGGACAGGTCTCGTCGCTGGACTTCGTCGCGGGCAACACTGAGCACGTCGGCAACCTGGTCGACCGCGGTGACCGGTCCGGGTGCGACTCGCGCGGCCAGGTCGGCGGTGATGGTGCCGGGTCCGCAGCCGACGTCGAGCACGGACAGCCCCGGTCTCAGGTGCGGTAACAGATAGGCGGCGGAGTCCTCGGCGGTGCGTCGCTGGTGAGAGCGCAACACCGACTCGTGATGGCCGTGCGTGTAGGTCGCTCGATATTGGTCGTTCACTGTGCCCCTCGGTTGCCGCGTCTGGTCTGGCAGCCTACGCGTCGACAGTCACATTCTGAAACTAGCGTCCCGTATTTTGAGACGCCTAGTCGACGGGCACGTCGACGATCGGTCGGTCGACACCGGCCCCTGGCCCGTCGAAATGCCACCACTCGCCCGAATACACCTTCAGCCCGCCATAGTTCATCGCCGACCGCAGCGCCGCCCGGTTCGCCGCAGCGTCAGCACTGATGCCCTGCGTGTTGAAAGCCGTTGCCCGAGGCGTGAAATCGTCGAAGTCGGTACCCATGTCGGCCAGGCAGAGACCGCTCGCGTGCAGCCCGGACGAGCACGGCTGCTGCGTCGTCGTGAAAGTCACGTCGACCGAACGGCCCGACTCGTGGCTGTGTGCGTACGGGCCCGGGCGTGCCACCCAAGCGGGATTCGGGACCAGATTGAACATCTTGACCTGAACGTCGTGCGGTCGATAGCAATCCCAGAACACCAGGAGGTGCCCCTGCGGGCGCAGCGCGCCGGCGGCCGCGGCCAGGCCGGGCGTCATCGATTGGTGCACAAGGCATCTGGCGTCGGAGGGATACAACTGTGTATGGGTGAAATTATTGGTGGTCGCGTAGCGCAGATCGAGTATCGCATCGGGGATGACACTGCGGACGTCGACGAACCCGGCCGCCCGTGCGGCGTCGCTGACCGGTGGTACGTCGGGTCCGGCGTTCGCGGTGGGTATCCCGCCCACCGAGACGAGCGACAACGCAGTGGTCAGTCGTAGCACCCACGCGAGACGCATGCGGTCATTATCCCGGTTTGTCAGTCCGGATCGCGCTAGAGGTGCGGGGTTGTCGCAACCGGCGACCCAGGTCCAAAAAGCATCGATGGGCTGGTACGAAGCAACCGCACCAGCCCACCGTGACGTATGTCAATCTCAGACGGTACTGACTCCTACCGCCTGGGGTCCTTTGGCTCCTTGCTCAACCTCGAACTGAACACGTTGGTTTTCATCGAGCGAGCGATAGCCGTTTCCCTGGATCTCGGAGTAGTGGACGAAGAGGTCCTTCGTGCCGTCGTCAGGGGTGATGAAGCCGAAGCCCTTTTCACCGTTGAACCATTTCACAGTTCCCTGTGCCATTTACTTACTTCTCTCATCAAATGCGGATGTACCAAACACATCCATGCGGGCTCAGGGTAGCACGAGTGGGCTAATATTCGAAAATAATTGCAACGCTTACTAATTCACCTAGTACCTGGTCTAGATGGTGATCGGCCCGGCGGCCGGCGGAAGCAGGGCGCTTATACCCTGACCAAACCGTCTTCACCCGAGCCCGACATGCACCGCGCCGGCCACCTGTAGAGTGGGGAGGAACCGCGTTCTAGCGGTCACCGCGAATCGTGAACGAATCATTGAGACCGCCTGCGATTCGATAGTCGTCCGACGCCAAGCAGCGGCGCGTATCGGCCGACATCTTCATTCGGAAGGACAGCTCATGGACGAGTCGAACTTGTTTTCCCACCCCGAGGCGCCGAAGTATGTCGCTTCGGGCGAAACCTCTGCAAAACCGGTCGAGCACCCGGCATTTTCCGATCGGCCCGACGCCGCCGGATCTACAAATCAACGTCGCTGATCGGCCTTGACGAGCGTGGATGTCAGGACGCTTGGGCGTACCTGCGGACCAATTCGCCATCGCCGAAGGTACTGGTTCGCTGCTGACCGTTGTCGTCTCGACTGAAAAATGTCCACTGCCCCGGGCCGCTCTGTGGAGCACTGATCATCTTGACCGTCAGACGCAATTCGGTGGGACGCCGCGTGCCGATGACGTCACCGACACGGACCTGCGATGGGTGGATCTCGACCGCGTCGCACCAGTTCTCTATTGCCATGTAGCCCCGTCCTCGCTGTTGTCACTACCCTACCCGTCATCCCTCGATTCGTGACAGACAACAGCAATCGTCTCTTATCCCTTGCGCCGCAAGGGATTTCGTTCCGTCGGAAATGACAAAGCTCATCTGCCAGGCGAGTTTCCAGATGCGGTCAGCCGACCAGCGCCGCGCCTGCGTGCGCTGTCGCTGGCCACCCGAGCGTCCAAGTGGGCCGGTAGTGGCGTAGCGTCGAAGGCGAGCCGTTCGTTGTCAGCGGTGGTCGGCTGCGCAATCGGCGCAGATGACACCCACGGGCAATGTGATTCCTCCGTCGGTCCCTCGTCCGTGGACCCGACGACGCCGAGCGCGAAGGAACCGCCCATGGGTTACGCGACCCCGATCGTTACACGACAACAAAATAATTCGACGCCTGATGCGGACGGCTTCGCCGCCGTGGTCAAGTGCGCGAACTGCCGGCCGCGGTTTTCGCGATGAGCTTGGCCGTTAGAACCCGACGCCAATCCACTCCCATCCGGCTCTCGGTGGCTCGCAAACTCGGACGCGATATCGACGGTGCGTGGTGGCCGCGTGCAGATCGCATCACGAATGAATTGCCCGAGCTCGTCGCCGTCCTCACTCCATTGCTTGGCGAAGTCACTTCCATCAACGTCAATTGGTCTTCGCTGCAACGGCCACCCGATCTCAATTGGCCGGGATGGGAAGGCAAACGCCAGCACGTAATGACGGTCATCGGCATACACGCTCGCGTCAACCTTTTGATCGTCTCGTACGCGACCCACAGCGGGTTGGCGTTGATGGTGCTCCGCCGTGCCGCAAATCTACCCATCGAGAGCGCCGACCGCATCAAACCCGCGTTCGTGGCCGCGGACTCGATCCTGCGGGCTGCCGAACAACAACGTGAACATGCTTGCAGTGACCGGCAGGTGAAAGGCCTTGCGGTACAGGACTAACGCTCGCCAGGCCCCTGGGCGAACTCGATATGCAGCTCGGTGAGGCCGCGCAGCAAGAACGTGGACTCGTAGCGGTACTCGCGGTGGGGCGGCGGGCCGTGCTTGGCCTCGCTGATCCGGATGTCGCGCGTTCGGTCCAGGAGGCGGTTGATGGTCACTTGGCCTTCTACACGCGCCAGCGGTGCGCCGGCGCAGGTGTGGATCCCGCGACCGAAAGCGATGTGCTCGCGGACGTTCTTTCGGTCGACCTGAAACTCGTTGGGATTTGCGAATTTTCGCGGATCACGATTGGCCGCTCCCAGGCACAGCATGATGACCGTGCCGGCCGGGACGTGTACTCCGCCCAGAGTGGTGGTCTTGCGCGCCAGCCGGAAGTCGACCTTGGTCGGGCTCTGCATGCGCAACGCCTCTTCGATGAACGGGCCGATCAGGCTTCGGTCGGCGCGCAGCCGCGCCTGAAGCCCGGGTTGGTCACCGAGGACCTGCACCGCGGCGCTCAGTAGTTTGGTCACCGTCTCCTGGCCTGCCGCAAACAGAAAGGTGGCCGGTCGCACGACCTCCAGTAGCGGTGGAGTCGAGCCGTCGGGATACGTGGCGGTCGCCAGGCCGGTCAGTACGTCTTCGCGGGGGCTTTCCCGCCGGTCGGCGATGTACGCGCTGAACAGGTCATCGAGGTACTGCAACGGGTTGCTGCCGACCGGTTCGTGATCGAGCGCGCCCACCCTGGCCCCCGGCGCGTTGCCGGCTCCCAGGTTGCGGCGAATCTCGGCGCGGTCGTCGTCGGGAACCCCGAGCAGGTCGGCGATCGCCAAGGTCGCGAACGGCTTTGCGTACTCACCGAGGAACTCGCACCGACCGTGGGCGATGAACTCGTCGAACTGCCGATCGGCCAATTCCCAGATGTAGTCCTTGTTTTCCTGCAGCCGACGCGGCGTGAGCAGCCGTCCGAGCAGTGAGCGCGCCTTTTCGTGCTCGGGCGGGTCCATGACGACCATGTGCTCGAAGATGGGGAACTCATGACGGTGCGCTTCGATCTGTTCGCTGATGTCGTCGCCTTGCGGCGTAAACGGCAACGGCGGGAACGGGCCGCCGATCGCATTGACCGCGGAGAACGAATCGACGTCTTTGAAGGCGGCCTGCACTTCCTGGTAACCGGTCACCGCCACCACCCCGTAATGCGGCTCGCGGAAGACCGGGCCCTGGCCGCGAAGGTAATCCCAATAGGCGTAAGGGTCTTGCGCGATGTCGGCGTCGGTGAAGTAATCGACGTCGGCGAGTTCAGTCATGAGTTCGATTCCTTTTCCTGGCCTACAGAGCGGCATCACGCCAGCGCACCCTCGGTGCCCACGCTGACGCCTTGGCGCGGACAGGCGGCCACGGCGCCTCCGTCCCAGTCGAGCCGACTCGCGGTCATGAACTGATCGATCGACCAAATTGATAGGATGCGGTATGCCTACCACGGATCGCGCGCGCCGGTCAAGCAAAGCGGGCGCGTCCAGCCCCGCATCGACGCGCCACAACAAGAGAGGCGCCGACGCGGGCGCGCGCACCAAGCTCATCGAGGCCACCGCACGCATCATGCGCGAGGAGGGCTATGCGGCGGCCACGTCGCGCCGGGTGGCCGCGGAGGCCGGCGTCAAGCAGGCCCTCGTTTATTACTACTTCCCGACGATGGACGATCTGTTCGTCGAGGTGCTGCGCGCCGGTGCCGAGACCGCGCTGGCACGCATGCGCGCCCTGCTCACCGACGACGACCCGTTGCAAACGCTGTGGTTGATCAACAGCGACACCGCGGCGACGGCACTCAATGCCGAATTCATGGCATTGGCCAACCACCGCAAGGCAATTGGTGCCGAACTCAAGGCTTACGCCGAGCGGGTCCGCGACATCGAGACGGCGGCGGTGACGATGGTCCTGCGCGCAAACCACATCGATCTCGAGGAATATCCGCCGGTGGCCATCTCGATGCTGATCGCGCAGGTCGCGCGCAGCCTGTGCAACGAGAGCGCCGTCGGCGTCACCCACGGCCACGACGAGTTACGCGCGTTCGTCGAACGCCAGATAAGCCTGCTGAAGGCACCCGCGGCCGCGCCGACGCCGAGCGGTTAGGGCCGGGGCGCCCTACCGCGATGGCCCCGGCATCGCTCCCCCGGGCGCGTCACTTGATCGCACTCCCCTGCCGGCGTCTGTTGACACCGCAATCAAATGATGCGACGCTTCCTGATCGATCGACAAATATTTGGAGTCGAACGCCGGGCCGTCGTCGACCCGGTTTTCTGATCAGTGAGGTGCAGTCATGGGCAGAGTTGAGGGCAAAGTCGCGCTGGTCACCGGGGCCGCCAGGGGTCAGGGCCGCAGCCACGCGGTGCGACTGGCGGAGGAGGGTGCCGACATCATCGCTGTCGACATCTGCGCACCGATCAGCAGCAGCAGCGAGATCCCGCCCTCGACGCCGGACGACCTGGCCCAGACGGCAGACCTGATCAAGGGCCTCAACCGCCGCATCGTGACCGCCGAAGTCGACGTGCGCGACTACGAAGCCTTGAAAGCCGTGGTGGACGGCGGGGTCGAACAGCTCGGCCACCTGGACATCATCTGCGCGAACGCGGGAATCGGTAACGGCGGGCAGACTCTCGACAAAACCCGTGAAGACGACTGGCGAGACATGATCGACGTCAACCTGTCCGGCGTTTGGAAAACTGTCAAAGCCGGTGTGCCGCATTTGATTTCCCAGGGCCAGGGCGGGTCCATCATCTTGACCAGCTCGGTCGGCGGCCTCAAGGCCTACCCGCACACCGGTCACTACATCGCCGCCAAACACGGGGTCGTCGGCTTGATGCGCGCCTTCGCCGTGGAACTCGGCCAGCACTTCATCCGCGTGAACTCCGTTCACCCGACCAACGTGAACACGCCGATGTTCATGAACGAGGGAACGATGAAGTTGTTCCGGCCGGATCTGGAGAACCCCGGCCCGGACGACCTCAAGGTCGCCGCGCAGTTCATGCACGTTCTGCCGGTCGGCTGGGTCGAGCCGGTGGATATCAGCAATGCGGTGTTGTTCCTGGCGTCCGACGAATCGCGTTACATCACAGGCCTTCCGGTCACCGTTGACGCCGGGAGCATGCTCAAGTAGCGCTGGCCGCCGATTGGGGTTTACTCCGGGGCGCGCCTTCGGGTTCGCACAGTCATGGCCGACGCATTACTTCGTCGTCGGTTCTGTGCTGCCGGGTTGAAGAAGATTTTCCTTGACCTCCCGCAATGCGTAGAGCGCGAGCACATTGCCGGCGACGGGATCAGCCCACCACCAGCCGGCAAGGCTGTTGAGTACCAGCCCGAGCAGCACCGCGGTGGCCAGCAGGCCATCGACGAGAGTGACCCGACCTTCTGTGGTGAGCACGGGGTTGCCGAGGGCGGCACCGGTTCGGGTCTTGCCAACCGCGAGCGCGAACATCGCCGCCGCGGTGATCCCTGTCCATGCGATGCCAAGGGGTGAGTGCCGTGGGTGAAAGCCGGTAACCAGGACGATCGTCGACTGCACCGCCAGATAGATCGCAAGCGCTCCGAACGCGACCCCGATGAGCCGCAATGCGAACCGCTGGCGGGCTTCTCCGGTTCCCGAGAGCTCCCAGACAACGACCGCCGAGGCGCCGATCTCGACCAGGGAGTCCAAACCGAACCCGAACAGCGCCACCGATTGGGCTCCGATCGCCGCCACGGTGAGGATGACGATGCCGACCACGTTCCAGGCCAGAGTGGCATACTCGAGCACAAATCCGCGCCGCATCAAGGACCGGCGAACAGCCTCGTCGAGGTGACTCATACCCGTCAGTCTCGCAGTCAGGCCCCTCGCGCCCGGCAGGTGGCTTGGCGCAGCAATCGAAGTCCATTGCTACTGCTCATCATCACCGCCGTAATCGTGGCAGCCCACCCAACGACTCACGCAACCAGCCAAAGTCACTGCACCACAGACGCGTTCACGATCCACAGAAGCGTGACTGGCGCATCGGTCGGCGATCCAAACCGATGCCCATCCGCGCGGCACGTCCGCACGTAAAACCGCCATGCCCGCCGACGCCCGCGGCGCACATCCTTTCCTCGCTCGAGCGCCTCGAGCAGTCGACGATGCGGTGAGCGCAAAGGACGCGACCCTGCGCAAGGTCTATTACGATCGGCCAATGCGCGCGGCCGAACGCGGGCTGAACGCGAGGGCAGGTCGATGACGACGAGCGAAGATCCCATGGCCGCGACCGAGGTGCCCGAGGCCGAGCCCGAACGATTACGGCCGCAAGAAGAACGTAAACCCAGACGCCGCGGCATAATCCAAGCGTTCACCGCACTGTGTGTCCGGTACGTCGAACGACTGATGCCCGACCCTTACCTGTTCGCGGTCATCCTCACCATCATCGTGGCGGCGCTGGTTGCGCTCTTGGTGCACGGCGCCTCGGCGACCGGCATGCTCAAGGCGTGGTACGGCGGCGTGTGGGGAGCGCAGAACATCTTCACTTTCGCCTTCCAGATGGTCTTGATCCTCGTAACCGGTTACGCGCTCGCCGAGGCGCCGGTCTTGAAGCGGGCCATCGTCTACATCGCGAGCAAGCCGAGGAACCAGGCGCAGGGGGCCCTCCTGTGTTTTGGTGTGAGTGCCGCACTCTCCCTGCTGAACTGGGGGCTCGGGTTGGTAGCCGGCGCGCTGGTTGCCCGCCAGTTCGCGAAGCGCTTCACCGACACACATTTCGGCTACCTGATCGCGGCGGCGTTCATGGGCTTCATCGTCTGGACGCAGGGACTGTCGTCGTCGATCGCGCTGGCGAATACCGACGACGGCAGCCCAATCAACGTGATCCACAAGATGACTGGCGCCACGGTGCCGCTGAAACTCACCATCTTCGAGCCCTATAGCTGGCTGTCGGTGATCGTGGTGCTGACGCTGCTCGCGCTCGCAATCTGGCGCATGCAGCCGGCGCAAAGCCTTGAACCCGATCCCGCCGTGTTCGACGACGAGGACCAGCCCGAGATCAAGCGCGAGGGCAAACGATCGTTTGCCGAATGGCTGGAAAACCAGTGGATCCTCAATGTCCTCGTGTTCGTCGCGGGCATTGCCTACTTCTGGCGCAGTGGTTTTGCGCTGAACATCTCATCGATGATCATGTTGTTCACGATCACGAGTGCACTGCTGCATCGCACGCCGATCCGGTTCATCCGGGCATTCACCGGCGCCGCAAAGGTGTCCGGTCCGCTGCTGCTGCAATACCCGCTGTACGGCGGTCTGGTTGCCCTGCTCGGCTATGCGCCCTCGCATGCCGACGGTAAGGCCGTGCCATTGCAGACGCTGCTGGCCCACGGGGTCGTGAGCGGCGCGACGCAGTACACGCTGCCGTTTGTCACCTTCATCGGGTCGTTGATCATCAGCCTGTTCGTGCCGTCCGGCGGCGGGCACTGGGCGGTGCAGGGCCCGATCGCGATCGACTCGGCGCGGGCGCTCGGCCAAACCTCGCCGGCCTATCTCGGATTGATGTCCATGGCGGTCGCCGTCGGCGAGGGGGTCGCGAACATGATTCAGCCGTTCTGGCTGTTGCCCCTGCTCGCGATAGCGAAGCTCAACGTGCGTCAGGTGATGGGCTTCACGATCGTCGCGTTCTTGGTCGGATTGGTGGTGCTGGGTGCCACCACTCTGATTGCGCCCTACGTGGTTTGACGCCGCGTTCGAAAGCTGGTGGCCAGGGGCGGGATCGAACCGCCGACCTTCCGCTTTTCAGGTGGGCGGAACGGCCGCTGGCCTGCGGCTTAACGACACCCATACGTCAAATACGGCGCGCTGAGCGCGTCTGACGCAGGGTGCTCGTCCGACGATCGGACACAAACCGGACACGGTGACAGCACTCCCGTCAGGGAACCCATCATCGCCCGTCACCCAGGGACGCGCGCCGCGGGCTCCCGGGGAGCAGGCACCCGATGCCCAGCATCACGAGGTCGAGCGCGCATTCAACGAGCGCGATTGCGCAGCGACCCACTCTTCGCCCGGGCACGACCCGAACGGCCAGCCGGAACACGGACGGAGTCGCGGACGCCGGTAGACCGCGAGGGCCCGAGGCCGGCACGGCCGGAGGGCGCGAGAGCGGTAGCGGTCGGTCGGACGGTGGGAGCGACGTAGACGGTGTTCCGGCTGGGACCAACGGGCTTGTTATATGTGCCAAAAGTGTCCGCGACAGCATCGAGGGCGGCGCCGATGCGGAACTGTCGGCCGCAGATGCGCTGGGGCTGCGGTTCCCGAGCTCCGACTTGGTGGCCTCGGCG
The DNA here is from genome assembly GCF_059813205.1 of Mycobacterium sp. NGS17. Lineage (NCBI taxonomy): Bacteria > Bacillati > Actinomycetota > Actinomycetes > Mycobacteriales > Mycobacteriaceae > Mycobacterium > Mycobacterium sp. NGS17. The sequence goes on from NZ_JCALED010000006.1 coordinate 254,067, forward strand.
GCAGCGCTGTTTGAGCCGGCACAGCCATGGGCAGACGGGCAAGACCGTCTCGGGGTGGAACCGGAGTCCGGCCGGTTCCGGATCACGGTGGGCCCTGGCGTGGTGCGCCTCGGTTGGACCAGTCCTGCTCGTGCGGAGAAGGCATCGGAGCGGGCAGTTAAACGCCACCGGGTGGATGTAGCGGCCGAGGAGGACCGGATCAAGACGGGCCGTGACCGGTCCAACCCATCTGACCGCACGATCACCGAATGGTCTCGCAAGTCGAGGGCCGCGATGTGCCGCACCTTCGCCGAGCTCGACTACACACCGCTGGTGGAATGCGGCCGTGTGCCAGCGATGGTGACCCTGACCTACCCAGGCGACTGGGAAGCCGTCGCGCCTCACGGGGCCAGCGTGAAACGACATATGGCTCTGTGGCGCAAACGATTTCAACGCGAGTGGGGTGAACCGGCCCGCTACATCTGGAAGTTGGAATTTCAACGCCGTGGCGCACCGCACATTCACCTATGGATGGCTCCCCCGCATACGGTCGGCCGATCAGGGCGCAAATTCCGAGACTGGTTGTCACAGGAATGGGCGGAAGTCGTCGGCCATCCAGATCCGGAGCAACGCGCGCGCCACTTGGCCGCTGGCACGGGGATCGACATCCTCAACGGATTACGTGCCTGCGATCCCAAGCGCTTGGCGGTTTACTTCACCAAGCACTCGTCGCCGAATAAATTGGGCGATAAGGAATATCAGCACATTGTCCCCGAAGCCTGGCGGCGGCCGGGCTACGGGCCGGGTCGCTTTTGGGGGGTCCACGGGTTGCGACGAGCGACCGCGATTGTGGAGATCAATAAGGATGCGTACCTGACCGCAAGAAGGATCATCCGTCGCTGGTCTCGTTCACAAACCAGCTACGGTAATTCCACGCAACGCTTCCCCACCGCGGTCGTTCCGCGAATGGCGCGCTTCGTAGTTCGACGAGTGGACAGTCAGACTGGCAAAGTACGCCATCGGAGGGTCCGCCGGCGACGGCTTCTTTGTAACCAAGGCGGAATTGCTGGCGGCTACGTGCTTGTGAATGACGGACCGGCGTTCGCATCCCAGCTTGCGAAGGCGTTATCGGTAGAGAAAGGCTCATCCGGACCCAACCGCGACCTGCCGCTTCATGTCGTGCCTGAGGGCCCTGGCTCGTGGTCGTCGGCTTTGAGCTGAGCATGAACGAGTCTATTGCGCGCAATGCCCATGCCCTTCAGCGCTTCGAGCAGCGCAGCAATGATGTCCGAGACGACGAGTTTGTCTTCGCCGTCTGACAGCCCGTAGTCATAGAGTTGCCAACGGTATTTATGATCTTCCAAGCGTGGCCATAGGTCGGCTACAACTGGCACGAATTCATCTACTAACTCAGCCAATTCTGCGCGGAGAACTATGAAGTCGCCGGGTTTGCCGGCGTTACCCGGGATATCGGATGATTCGTTCACTCGGTGGACCTCTGCGTCGGTCGGCGATGGTGCCGACACATTTTGTGCGCAGACTATAGGACGGGGGCAGCACCGCTGCACGATGGCGCGAACTCCTTACCTGCTAGTCCTTCTCACCCGGGCGATGACGACCCAACACGCATTTCCACAAGCCGCAGGGCCGTCGAGGCGAGGTATTCACATACGAGACGACGGTGACACGTCTGCGGGGGCAGTTAGCGTGGCCGTAAGCCGATAAACGCGACGTCGTGGATTGTTCGCGCGATTAGCTCTTCGTTGAGCGCATCGTCGGTGATGAGGTAGGTCAGTGCGCTGATCGTGACCGCACCGAATAGGGCGATGGCGGCAGCTCTGGGTTTGTCGAGTGCCACGAGTGAGCCGTCGGCGGCACCCGCCCGAAGCAAGGTCTCGACGGGTTCGAAGTAGGCAGTGGTGATCATGTCCGCGATGGCGGGCATGCGGGCGGCGCGGCCCAGTTCCCCGATGAGGGCGCGACAGACCGCGGGCCGCTGGGCCATCACGCGCAGTTGAGCATTGATGACGGTGTGCAGGCGTTGGGCGGCGGTGCCGTCTGCCTCGACGATCGCGGTGACCTCGTCCGCGACGTGTTGTAGGACGTCTTCGAGCAGGAAGGCGAGTATTTCTTCTTTACCGGCGAAGTAGTAGTAGAGCGTGGCCTTGGCGATGCCCGTGGTCGCGGCCACGTCTTCGATCTTTGTGTCGTTGAGTCCGCGCTCGGCAAAGAGTTCGGCCGCAGCCGGCAACCGTTCGGAAATCTGAGCGGGAATCTTACGCATAAAGTCCTCCCCTCGGTTTAAACTCTCAGTCTAAACCGGTGTTCTGCAATGTGGCAGGAGACGCTCATGTCGACCGTACAACTTCGCTACGACCCCTTTGACCCGGAAATTCAGGATGACCCCTACCCCGTCTACCGGCAGCTACGCGACGACGCACCCGTCTACCACGCCACCGATACCAACACGTGGGTACTGAGTCGCCACGCAGATGTCATCAGCGCGCTGCTGGACCATCACAGCTACTCGTCGGTCGACGGAGTATTTCCGACTCCGCCGGGCTCGACTTTTCGCGAATCGCTGCTGCCGATGATGATTTTGATGGATCCCCCGCGACACGATCAGCTGCGGGCATTGGTGAGCAAAGCCTTCACACCACGCCGAATCGCGGCGCTGACGTCCGCGATCGAGGACCTCGCTGATCACTTGACGGGCGGCCTAATACAGGAAGCAGGTTCGGCCGATTTCGTCGCCGACTTCGCAGCTGTACTACCAGCGATGGTGATCGCTGATTTGCTCGGTGTGCCGCGCGAGGACCGCACACAATTTCGGCAATGGTCGAACGCGCTGGTGCAATCCAATCCCACCCACGGCGAGACCGGCGAGGCTTTGGCAGCCGCGGCCGCGATCTATGGGTACTTCACCGATTTCCTCGCCGACCGCCGCCGCCAACCGCGCGACGACTTGATGTCAGCGTTGGTGTGTGCCGAGATCGACGGAAAGCACCTCAGTGACGACGAACTGCTTGGCTTTTGCCTGCTGCTGCTGATCGCGGGTCATGAGACGACGTCGAATCTGCTGGCCAACGCCGCGGTGGTACTGGCCGACTATCGCGACACCCGCCGCCAGCTGGCTGGCGATGAGAGCTTGCTCGGGGCAGCCGTTGAGGAGTTGCTGCGGTATGACTCACCGGCGCAAGGACTTTCGCGAACGTTGACCCGCGACGTCACAGTGCATGGCGTCAGGATGTCCGCCGGTGAATCGGTGCTGTTGTTGTTCGGCTCGGCTAATCGTGACGAACGCGTGTTCGCCGATCCCGACGTATTTGATATCGGGCGCAAACCCGAACACCAAGTGGCATTCGGCAGGGGCATTCACTTCTGCCTCGGCGCGTCGTTAGCGCGGATGGAGGCCCGGATTGCGTTGCGTGCCCTGCTGGCCCGGGTGCCCAACTGGGAGGTCGACCTAGAGCGCGCGCAACGCCTGCGGTCGGGCCCCATCCGAGGTTATCTGTCGTTGCCGATCTCGTGGTCGGCGAATTAGCCGCGCTGCAGGCTAGTCGGAGCCGCTGCGGCGCGAAACTGGTTTACGGCTGACGGCCCGCTGTGCGGGTTTATCTGCCTGGCGGCGGTGCGCGACGAGGAAGTCATCGACGATGCGCTCGCAGTCTTGACGATCGATGGCACGCAGCCCGGTGAGGCGGGCGAACGCCACAGGCCCGATGAGTTGACACAGGATCAGCTCCATGTCGAAGTCATCCAGGTCGGCGCGAGCTTCGGGGCTTTGCAACAGGGCAACGAACGGTTGTCGATATTGGTCGATGATCCGCGCGCGCAGCGCGTGTCGGTCCTGGGTTTCCTGGGTGCCGTCGGGTGTTGGGCCAAGCGCGACCCAAGCCAGGGTGGTGACATGCAGCGGGGCTTCCTGGAACAGCGTGGCCTGTCGGCTCAACAGTTCGATGAGTTGGTCGCGCATAGATCCCGTCGCCGGTGGCGGGTGGACTTGCGGCAGGAGCCGCTCAAATGTGGCGGCCAGCAGTTGGGTGGAGCTGCTGAAGTGGCGGTACAGGGTCGTCCGCGCGACTTTGGAGGCCTTGGTGACGGCATCGATGGTGACGGCTTCGATGCCGCCGGCGCTCAGGAGTTTGGTGGCCGCATCCAAGAGCCGGGTTCGTGAGCGCAGCCGGCGCGGGTCAACGTCGTCATCGTCGTCGACCGGGAATTCCAGGGTGTCACGCTCCACGTAGTCACCGTAAACCTCACGCGTACCCAGCCCGCACCGAATCGCCCCTGCATCGGTCGATTGATCTGGACTCTAGGCAACTAATGCTACCTATAGTAGCGTAGCGCTACTACTAGTACCCTTTCTTGTAGGGGTCTGTGCGGGGAAGGAGGGAGCATGATCGGGCAGTGGGTCGGACAATCCCGGGTTGAGCAGCCCCAGGGCGTGGCTACCACAGGCCGATTCGTGTGGCGGACGAACGAACTCTGCCGGCGGGCGCGAGGGGGAATCGTGCACTCGGGCGGGGCTGGTCGGCGATGAATGTCGCGCTTGCGCTAACCAAGACGCATGTGTGGGCGCTCGGGGTTCGCGATTTCAGGCTGGCCCGCCGCGCTATCACCCGGCGCCTACACCCACGGCCGCCGGTCGACGACCAAGGCCGCGTTCGTCCCCGTCACTACCCCCCTCGCTCGTGCTCTTACTTGGACGACGAGTTGATGAACCGGGAAATGTATGACCACGTGCGCGAGGAGCCAATCAGGTTGATATCCCGGCTGGGATTTCGCCTGCGCCGTTGATGAAACTATCACAGTGCGGAGTGCATCGTTATTGCCAAATCAACTGTGCGCAAAGGGATCACGTATCGCTATACCGGACATGCTGGACAGTCGACGGCGCGTTGGCCACCGCCCGAAGCTGCTGGTTGCGCGGCGGCGATCGGAGTGATTCGGTCACCGGTGGCAGTTTTGCCGGGCAGGCGGAAGGGTACTAGTAGTACTGTTGCGATACCGTTGGTTTCTTTTGAGGTAGCGGGGCGGGGGATGGCGGATTACGGGTGGGTTTCTTCGGGTGTGGCGACCTTGAGTCGCCCCGTTCGGGAGCGACTGCAAAAAGTGGCGGCCGGTGAGGGCGCATACAGCGATCGGCTGGCCCGCCTGGCGGGTTTCAGCATCCGGCATAAGGTGCTGATCATCGGCATGTGGGTGGTGACCGCCGCCGCCCTGGCGGTGCTGTTCCCGCAGCTGGAAACCGTTGTTAGACAGCAGTCGGTGAATCTCATACCGCGCGATGCGCCATCGCTGCAGACGGTAGACCGCATGGGCGCGGCCTTCGGCGAGCAGGGATCCAAGACAACGATATTTGTCGCGATGGAGGATCCGGCGGGCCTGACTGCGCCGGTGCGCCAGCGCTACAACACCATGATTTCGCGATTGCGTGCCGACTCGGAGCACGTACGCCTGGTTCAAGACTTGTTGGCCGACCCCGTCACCGCAAGCCAGGCAGTCAGCCAAGACGGCAAAGCCTGGTATGTACCGGTGGGAGTGGCCGGAACGTTGGGCGATGTCAAAGCTGCCGAATCGGTCCAGGCGGTCCGCACGATCGCCGCCCAAGCATTCAGCGGCTCACCCACCAATGTTCGCGTCACCGGGCCCCCAGCCACCTTCCACGATCAAATCGCCTCGGCCGAAGAGGATTTGGTTGTCATCTCGATCGCGACGGCAGGCCTGATCGCAATGATCTTGCTGGTCGTGTATCGGTCGGTGTTTACCGCCTTGCTGCCACTGCTGGTCATCGGTGTAAGCCTGGCAGTGGGGCGCGGAGTGCTATCGGCGTTGGGCGAATCGGGCATGCCGGTATCGCAGTTCACCATCGCCTTCATGACGGTGATCCTGCTGGGTGCCGGCACCGATTATTCGGTGTTTTTGATCAGCCGATATCACGAGCAGCGACGCCAAAACGTTCCGCCGGATCTGTCGGTGATCAACGCGACCGCCACCATCGGGCGCGTGATTTTGGCTTCGGCCGCCACCGTGGCGTTTGCGTTTCTGGCCATGGTGTTCGCGAAGTTGAGCGTGTTCGCCGCGTTGGGTCCGGCGTGCGCTATCGCCGTCTTTGTCGGATTCGCGGCCACGGTGACGTTATTTCCCCCGGTGTTGGCGCTGGCGGCCAAACGCGGCATCGGTGAACCCAAGGCAGATCGCACTCGCCGCTACTGGAACTGGATCGCCGTGGCGGTGGTCCGTCGACCCGTGCCGCTATTGGTCGCCAGTCTGGCGCTGGTGCTAGGCCTGGCAGCCGTCGCGCTGACTATGCACATCAGCTACGACGATCGCCGAGGACAGCCGGCGACCACGGCCAGCAATGAGGGATATCGACTGCTGGACAGGCACTTTCGCAAGGACGCCATCGTCACCGAATTCATGGTCGTCGAATCGCCCACCGATATGCGCACCAGCAAGGCCCTGGCCGACCTGGATGAAATGGCCTCTCGGGTCTCGCAACTGCCCGGCGTCACCAAGGTCTCCGGTGTCACCCGGCCGACGGGCGCGCGTCTGGACCAGGCTCAACTGTCGTGGCAAAACGGCGAGATTGGCGACAAGATGGCCGGCGCGGTCGCCAAGGGCGACGCACACAAGGATGACCTGGCCAAACTCACCCACGGCGCCGACCAACTCGCCGGCGGTCTCGCGCAACTGGACACCACCTTGCGCACCGCGTTGACCCCGTTGACCGGACTCCTCACCCAAGCCCAATCCAGTGGATCCCAAGTCCAGCGGTTCCGTCCGCTGCTACAGCAGCTTTCGGCTACCGCCCCGGCCGTCGACCAAGCCATCCGAACCGGTCCGGGACTGCGCCAGCAAGCCGACCAGGCCCAAAACGCGATCGCCGCCATCGACCCGCTCGTCGGTGCGCTCAACACCTCCCCGTGGTGTGCGACCACACCGGAATGCACCCAACTCCGCGACCAGGTCCAGATCCTGGTGACCCTGCGCCATACCGGCTTCTTCAACCAGCTCGCCAACCTCGGCGACCTGTACCAGCCCGGCAGCGACACCGCGGCCGGCACCGTGGCCGACGTCCAAAACACAATCACGTCGCTGGACAAGACTTTCGGAGCGCTCGGCGACCCCGCCGACCTGGCCGGCAACATCCGCCGCCTCCAAAGCGGCATCAGCCAACTCGCCTCCGGCGCACAGGCGCTCGCCACCGGCGTGCATACACTCGCCGACAGCAACATCGAAATGCTGTCAGGCATGAGCCAAATCGCCACCCAACTGCAGAATTCCGCACGAACCACCGCCGGCTCCGACAACGCCAGCGGCTTCTACCTGCCCACCAATGCCTTCGAGAACCGCCAATTCGCCGACGTTGCAAAGCATTTCCTGTCACCCGACGGAAAAACCGCACGTTTCGCCATCGAATCCAGTTACGACCCCTACAGCAGCGACGCGATGAACCTCGCCCACAAAATCACCGAGGTCGCCGATGCCGCACGACCCAACACCTCGCTGGCCAACGCCACGGTGTCGATGGCCGGATTCCCCGCCGTCAACTCCGACATCCAACGCCTGCTTTCCGCCGACTTTCATCAGCTGGCCTTTGCGACCCTCGTCATCGTCGGCCTCATCTTGGTCGTATTGCTGCGCGCCCTGGTCGCCCCGCTCTACCTGTTGGGTACCGTCGTGCTCAACTACGGCGCCGCGCTCGGACTGGGAACCCTCGTCTTTCAATATGGCCTTGGCAAGGAAATCGCCTGGCCCGTACCGCTTCTGGCGTTCATCATCCTGGTCGCCGTCGGCGCCGACTACAACATGCTGCTCATCTCGCGACTACGCGAAGAATCTGCCCACAACATTCGCGTCGGCGTCCTGCGAACCGTCGCAAACACCGGCTCAGTCATCACTTCGGCCGGGCTCATCTTCGCCGCCAGCATGTTCGGCCTGATCGCCGGCTCCATCGCGATCATGATCCAAGCCGGATTCATCATCGGCTGCGGCCTACTACTGGATACCTTCGTCGTTCGCACCCTCACCGTTCCCGCGATCGCCACCCTGCTGCGCGAAGCGAGCTGGTGGCCGCAACGGAAACCCCTGACTCACAACGGCTGACCACATCGGACCACATGACGATTAGCCAGGGGCGCATCCGCACCAGCGACGGGATCACCCTCGTGGCCGATTGCTACCGCCACGCCGCGACTCGCCCCGTCGTGTTGCTGCTCCACGGCGGCGGTCAGAACCGTCACGCATGGGCCACCACCGCTCGCCGACTCCATTCCCACGGCTACACCGTCGTCGCCTACGACACACGAGGTCACGGCGACAGCGACTGGGACCCCAGCGGACAATACGACGTCGAACGGTTCGTATCCGATCTGATCTCGGTACGAGACCACGTCAGCCCCGACAGTCCCCCCGCCGTCGTCGGCGCGTCGCTGGGCGGGCTGATCATCCTCGCTACCCACCTGCTGGCCCCACCCGACCTCTGGGCAGCCGTTGTCCTGGTCGACATCACCCCACGAATGGAATTTGATGGGGCCCATCGCATCGTGTCATTCATGGCCGCACACCCCGACGGATTCGGCACGCTCGATGACGCCGCCGATGTCATCGCCGAATACAACCCACGCCGCGCGCGACCCGAAAATCTCGACGGCCTGCACAAGGTTCTGCGCCAACGGAGCGACGGGCGATGGATCTGGCGCTGGGACCCCGCCTTCATCAGCTCCAACTTCGATGTCCTGCAAGGCAATCTCATGACCGGCAGCGAGGAGTTCGACGCCATCAGTGGATTTCTCGCCGACGCAGCACGTCGAATCACGGCCCCAACGCTGCTAGTACGCGGCGCACTGTCAGACGTCGTCTCCCAGGACACCGTCAACGAATTCCTCCAGCTCGTCCCACACGCCGAAACGACGGACGTCACCGGGACCGGTCACATGGTTGCCGGCGACAACAACGACGCGTTCACCGCCGCGGTCACCGACTTCCTCGACCGCACAATGGGGATGACATGAAGATCCAATCAATGGACACGGCCCGCCCTGCTATTGATCTCGTTGAATTCGACGAATCCGGCTGCCATTACGACTAAGCGCTCCAGATTGTTCCCTACGCCCCGCATGTAGTGATTTACGTAGTATCTAAGTCGTCGTCTTCGGCAGAAAGGTCGTGCCGAACCGCTCGGACTCGGCCCCGAGGCAGACACGCCATGTAGCCATGGCCTTTGCCATAGAGTTCCCACGCGGTCGCTGCTGCATCTGGGAGGACATCGATGCGGTGTCCGCGGGAGAACCCGAGATGGAGCGACCCGTCATCGTCGAACCAGGCCCGCGTGCATACCGCTCCGGCAAGGTCCAACAACGTCCGCTCTTCCGGCGAAAGGTGGGCGGGGTCGATCAACACCTCTTCCTCGGGCCAGGCTCCTACTGCAGGAAGCGTCAGCCGCATCGGACGGGAGATTACGAGCTCGCTGTAATCGTCGAGGTCGAGTACCAGGCCACCTTGCAGTGAGACTCGCTGAACAGTGCACTGCTCGATCCATTGTGCAGGCATAGCCGCTCCCTTCGACACGTCAGCGGAGCCACACTTATAAGACTTCTAGTATCGCAGCGATACTGTCGGTATTGCTAGAGATCGTTGGCGCCCGCCCACATCAAGAACAAGTCGCATAGCTCCGTCGATGCACTCGCGTGTCTGCTCCGCTGTTGCCCGGCCGCCGACGAAGGCCATCAAGTTGGCCAGCCAGATATCAGCGATGAGCCCTGCGATCTGTCGCTCGTGGATTCCTTCCGTACCGCCACTCAGTGCCCGCGCCAGCATGCTTTCGATCAGATCGGCGGCATGTTGGGCCGCCAGAGCTTCATCGGTGCCAGCAGTAACGAATGCGCGAACCACGGCCTCGGTGAGCTTCACATTTTGCTGCCATTCGTCGTGAAGCCGCCGAGTCAAGGATTCCACTCGCCGAATCGGGGACGCCGCACACGTGCTCCAGTCGCGTTCTTCATCCAGGCGCACGAACTCGCGGGCGAGCAGCGTCACCAGCAGGTGGGTCTTCGACGTGAAATGGTCATACACCGACCCGACCGTGACGCCGGCTTGCTTGGCGACCGATTTGAAGTGGACCGCCTTGAAGCCGCCCAACGTTGCGACCGCCCGGGTGGCGTCGAGGACTGCTGCGCTGCTCGCGGTGTGTGCCCCTGGACGAGACATCGCGGCCTCTACCTCAGCCAACAAGACACAGACCTCTACTGGGGGATGGACCTAGCAACCTGAGGCTTGCGGAGCGCCACTTCTCAGCGGAATGTCGACAACCCGGACAGCACCGAGAACGGCAGGCACGAGCGCACTGTTTGGCGACCGATATAGCCAGCGCCGAATTTGCGCCATGCCGAGCCGGTGTGAAACCTGAGCCCGATTGGCGGGCACCTGTGGCCGCGGCTACTCGCGAATATTCGTGAGGCGACCGCCATTCCCGTGCAATCCGCGTCGCCTGCCTCGGTCCCCGACATCGCGACACCAGCAAAACAACCCCTAGTACTGTTGGTTTCGCTACGCTACTGTTCGTACCATAGCGCAGAAGGAAGCCTGGAATGTCGGATTGACGAAGGCGATGTCATGCCCTCCGCAAACACTGGCTCGTTAAGGGACCGACGCCGCGCCGAGTTGCTCTCGCAGATCCAGGGAACCGCACATCAACTTTTTGCCGAACGTGGATTTGCTGCGGTGACCACCGAGGACATCGCTGCCGCTTCCGGGATATCCATCAGCACGTACTTCCGCTACGCGCCTACGAAGGAAGATCTGCTGATCGCCCCCTTGCGGCAAACGGTCGCTGAAATCGTTGCCGCCTATGGCACTCAGCCATCGGACCAATCAGCAGCCGACGCGCTGATCGCGTTGTTCGCCGAAACCGCGTGGGACAAAACCAATCCGAAGCCGCACTACTGGCAACAAGCCATACTGACCGCCCCCCACCTACTGAGCAAATCGGCACTGATCAGCGATAACGATGGCCGCAAGTTCATCGAACTCGTCGCTGCACGGATGGGCGTCGATGCAGGGTTGGACATTCGTCCCTCGCTGCTTGTCCACACGGCCTTGGCCACCGCACAATTCATACTTCGACGCCGGCTGAGTGAAGACACTAAAACGAGACCACCGCTCCACGTTGAGTTGGAACGGGCCTTGAGGGTTACGTTGGCTGGATTCGACTGAGTGCAGACCGCTTTGGAAGTCCGGGCCGTACGGTTGGCCAACTGCCCGGCAATCTGGTCCGTCATAACCTTTAACCTGAAACGACATTTACTCCATCATGGGCGCGGGAGTGCGGATCTTCATCGAATGCATCTAGAACCCGCACTGCGAAGGCAGGGCTCATCTCACCCTCAACTTGTTCTTTCGTCATCCAACGGACTTCCCGAGCTTCGGCAGTCGGGTGCGTGTCGCCGGCGGCAGGACCGCACCGGTAAACCAGCGCGACAATGCCCTGAGTAAGGTTCTTGTAGACCCCGGTGAGACGTTGCACTGTGACCTTCAATCCAGTTTCTTCGAGCACTTCGCGTCGAACGCCGTCCTCGAAGGACTCGTGCAGTTCGAGTACTCCGCCGGGAGCCTCCCAGCGGCCGTTGTCCTCTCGCCGGATGACGAGAACCCGACCGTCATCCCGTACAACGACCCCGGCGACACTGACCGAGTGCTTTGGCGTAGTTCCCATCGTTGGTCTCCATTGTTCGACGCCGGCAGACGTGACACCGGTTGACTGGCTTCCTAGACTAGTCGTCTAGACATGTAATGGAAGGCTGCCGGGTGCTGCAACTTGGACAAATCGATCGCACCGATGACAAACCACCGTATCGGCAGATCGCGAGCATGTTGCGGGAGGCGATCAGTTCCAGTCGGTTCCCGCCTGGGGAACGACTGCCGTCCGAGGCGGAACTGATCGAGCATTTCGGTGTGGCCCGCATGACCGTAAGACAGGCCATGCAGGAGCTTCGTTCCGACGGACTCGTCATCTCGCAACACGGCCGCGGAGTGTTCGTCCGGCCGACGCCACCAATCCGCAGGCTGGCGTCGGATAGATTCGCACGACAGCATCGCGCCGAAGGAAAGGCGGCTTTTTCCGTCGAGGCAGAGAAATCTGGCTACTCGCCGCAAGTCGACAATATCGCCGTCAGCCGCGAGAAGCCGAATTCGTTTATAGCGGAACAACTTCGAATATCAGCCGACGATGACATCGTCGTGCGATCGAGGCGTTACCTGGCGAATGGACGACCCGTTGAGACGGCCGTCTCGTACATTCCGGCGGCATTTGCCGAAGGCACGAGGATCGAGCAGGTGGATACCGGACCCGGTGGTATCTACGCGCGCTTAGAAGAGCACGGTCATGTGCTTGCTCGCTTCACTGAAGAAGTCGCCGCTCGGATGCCCACTCCTGAAGAACGGCGGCAGCTGGAGCTCGACTCGGGAGTTCCGGTGCTGACGGTGCTGCGAACCGCTTACGACACCAATGACGTGGCGGTGGAGGTCTGCGACACCGTGAAGGTGGCCTCCGCCTACCTGCTCGAATACGAGTTCCCGGCCCGCTGAGCGCAAAGTCTCACACGAATCACGTGTCGGCCGTTGCACTCCTCTAGACGACTATGTAACCTCAACTTGTCTAGAGCAGTTCTACGAAAGGTCGACAAAATGTCTGTGCCGAAGTGGCTCACGTTGTCTCACCAGCAGGTCTTCCCACACAAAGCGTTCGTGGTGTCCGACGTGACGCCGGTGATCGATTACGAGCGGTCAACGAAAGACAACAAGGTTCAGGCGACTGATCGAGAATCAGGCCTGCCGTTGTGGCAGGTGGAAGTCCTCGACGGCGATCCGGCCGCGAGCAAACGGGCACGCACCCTGACCGTCAAGTTCGCAACGCCCAAGCAGCCTGTGTGCCCACCGAACACTACCGGAATGCCTTTCACACCAGTGATTTTCGAGGGGCTGTGCGTGTTGCCGTACGTAGACCGTTCGAGCGAATCCGGCCGCATTGCGTGGTCGTTTCGGGCCTCGGGCATGACCGCGGACACCGGCAAGGCGGAGTCCTCAGCGGCAGACCGGGCGTCAGCATGAGTCAGTACGACCCCGTAGTACCTAGCGATCCGTATTCGATTCCAGATCCCGACGCCGGGACGGACCTCTTTGACCTCACGCACCTGCTGACGGTCGGCGCCACGTGGCTCACCGCGGTGACCGGCGTGGTCACCCTTTCGCTCGTCGTTTGGAGACTGCGTTCGCCCGCCACATTCAGGCGCTATGTCGCAACCCCTGCGCGGCGGGCCCGATGGCTGCTATGGGCGTTGATTTCCTGGCCACGAGTTGCCAAGGCCTGCGGGCTGTCGACTTCCGAGCGCGTGGCAGGTACGGACTCGCAGGGCAAGACCACGACGAAGACGGTTTGGACCCACCCTCGCCTTCTCGGAGTGAGCATCTCCGATCACTGTCTGCACATGACCGTCCGCACACGAACGGGCCAGACAGTCGATGATCTCGAAACCGCGGTCCCCGCAATCCGCGACGCTGTCGGGGCACATTCCGCCCGTTCCACGGTGGTTGCACCCGGGACGGTTCGCATGGAATTGGTTATGCGACAACAGCTGTCGGCCATCGAAACTGCTAGACGGCCAACCTGCACCGAGGCAACTGCCGTTAAGATTGGCCGACGCGAGAACGGCTCGGCTTGGATTCTCCGCGTCGCTGGCCTCCACACCCTCACTGTTGGGTGCTCAGGGGCGGGCAAAGGCTCCATTTTCTGGGGCATCGCAGGCGGACTGGGCCCAGCCGTCAAGTCAGGAACCGTCCGGCTGTTCGCCGTCGACCTCAAGTACGGGATCGAAGTGTCAGTCGGCTCCGCCCTATTCAGCAAGATTGCGACAACCGAGGTCGAGGCCGCGAGCCTGCTTAACAAGTTGGAGGAGCTGCTGGATAGCCGCGGCCGCAGGATGGCCGGCCGAGCACGTTCGCACACACCGAGCGCCGCCGAACCGCTCGTCGTGCTGCTTATAGATGAATTGGCGGGGTTGACCGCCTACATGACGGACGCCGCCCTGAGGAAGCAAGTTGCGGGCTCGCTCTCACGCATTCTGACGAAGGGCAGGGCCGTCGGCATCGTGGTCGCCGCCTTCATGCAGGACCCTCGCAAGGAGATTCTGCCCATGCGCGGGTTGTTCACCCAGACCGTTGCGTTGCGGCTGCGTTCACGCGACGAAGTCGCGATGGTTCTGGGTGATGGCCTCGCTGATGCCGCACCCGCGCACCGCATCAACCAAAGTGAACCTGGGACCGGATACGTCATCGCCGAAGACGGATCAACGATGCGAGTACGTGCCGACTACTGGCCAGATTCGTTAATCCGTTCTGTTGCACAAGAATACGGTCTCACTTGCCAAAGACCCGCTGGTCCCGCAGATAGCTGAGGAAATCGCCATGGCAACTCTCGGCATCAACACCACCGCTCCCGCGATAGCGACTTTTCCACAGCTTCTGACAGCGGAGCAGGTGGCCGAGCTGCTTGGTGTATCCGCTGCGACCATGAGCCGATGGGGCGCGTTACGCGAACATGGCGAAGACGTGGGACCACCCTGCTACACGCTATCCGATCGCGTAAGACGTTGGGACGCAGCGGAAGTCCGCGCGTGGCTCAAGCAGGTGCGCCGCTAAGTGGCCGGATCAGTACCGCGCGGCATCCGAAAGCGGACGAATTCAGCCGGCCAGGCGCGCTACCAAGTGCGCTACCTGGTGCGCGATCCAAACTCCCCGTCAGGATGGGTCGAGACGTCATCGACGTTTGCCACCATGCGGGAAGCGCGCGCGTTCAAGGCCGATCGCGACGGCGAGGCGGCGATCGGCGCCCGACGATTCGACCCCAGACTTGGCCGCGCCAGCCTCTCCGCTATCTGGACGCAATACAGCGCATCGAAGCAGCCGGCCGTTTCCCCCAAGACGTGGAGCGGCTACGCGCAGCATTGGGAGCTACGTATCAGCCCGCGCTTCGGCCATGTCCCGGTTGACGAGATCAGCCGGAAGGACGTGCAGCAGTTCATCGGCGGCCTCACCGTGGGCCCGTGGGCCAAACTCGCCACGCTCCGGCTGCTGCGCTCGATTCTCGACATGGCTCGCGAGGACGGCCGAATTCACATCAACCCGGCCCAGGCTGTGTCATCCGGTCGGATTCCGGCGCGGGAACGTCACCGCTACCTCTCCGCCACGGAAGTCGCCGCCCTGGCAAACGCCTGCGGCGACCAAGGCGACATCGTCACAATCCTGGCCTTTACCGGTCTGCGCTGGTCCGAACTCGTCGGCCTGCGCGTCGGCGACATCGACCTCAAAGCACGCCGCCTCTACGTCCGCCAAGCCGCCCCGGAAGTAGAAGGGCGGATCATCGTCGGGCCGCCGAAAACTCGCGCAGCCGTCCGAACCGTCCCACTCCCCCGAATCGTCATCGACGCGCTGAAGCCACGAATCGAAAACCGCTCGACTAAAGAGCAAGCGATCACGTCACCAAATGGCGGCTTCCTGAGATCAAACAACTGGCGCAGACACACGCACTGGAACAAAGCCCTCAAGAAAACCGGCCTGGCGCCGCTGACGATCCACGACCTCCGCCACACGTACGCCAGCCTCGCCCGCAAATCCGGGGCCGACCTCCGCTACGTCCAGAAGACCATGGGGCACTCGACGCCGACCGTCACCGCCAACATCTACAGCGACCTCTACTCAGACGAACTCGACCACGTCGCTACGAATCTCGACCGGCTCAATGACGTCGCCAAAGACCAGGCGAACGGACAGGAACCGGACACACCGAAACATCCATAGAGTGCTGTCCCCGCGTCCGTGCAGCTCAAGATTGGTGGCCAGGGGCGGGATCGAACCGCCGACCTTCCGCTTTTCAGGCGGACGCTCGTACCGACTGAGCTACCTGGCCGGAGGGCAGCGAGTGCCTCGCCGCGCTTGGCGACCCTGACGGGACTCGAACCCGCGACCTCCGCCGTGACAGGGCGGCGCGCTAACCAACTGCGCCACAGGGCCTTGCTGCTGCTCCGCGTCACCGCGTCGCGTACCCCCAACGGGATTCGAACCCGTGCTACCGCCGTGAAAGGGCGGCGTCCTAGGCCACTAGACGATGGGGGCCAGAACCGAATCACTCCGGGGTACTCGCAACGTGGTTTCGTTGGGAGCCACGTCAGCTTAGGTCACGGTGTGCCCAATCCTCAAACGAGCCTCGTTTTCGGTCCAAGTATCCTGAATCTCCGCGGCCCCTATAGCTCAGTTGGTAGAGCTACGGACTTTTAATCCGCAGGTCCCAGGTTCGAGCCCTGGTGGGGGCACCACAACGCGCACCGGCATGGTCCGATGACGGCTCATCGCCCGAACACGGCGGTGCTGTAGGTGACATCGGCGAAGGCCGTGGCGACGTCGTCGTCGGCGTAGACGAATCCGTTGGCCGCGTGCAACTCCGCAACCGTGGTGGAGGTGGTCTGCCAACCGCGCTGGCTCAGATGCTCGACGATGTGGCTGCGCTGGCCGTGGTAGACCAGGTCGTTGAAGTCGATCTCGAAGCCGAGTTCGCTCATCCGGTCGTGGTGGGCGCGCCACCGCGGGTCGGCGAAAACGGCAGTGTCAGGGACGAATTCGAAGGCGAGACGGCTGCCCGGGGCGCTCAGGGCCGTGATCCTGTCGAACAGCGCGTCCTGGGCTTCGTCCGGCAGGTAGACCAGCAAGCCTTCGGCACTCCATACCGAGGGGGTCTGCGGATCGAATCCGGCCGCCTGCAGGGCCGAGGCCCAATCGTCGCGCAGGTCGATGGCGACGGTGCGCCGCTCGGCGGTGGGCTCGGCCCCCAGGTCGCTCAGCGTCAGGGTCTTGAACTCGATCACCTCCGGCATGTCGACCTCGTAAACGACCGTGCCCGCCGGCCAAGCCAGCCGGTAGGCGCGGGAATCGAGGCCCGACGCGAGGATCACCGCCTGCCCGATGCCGCTGCGGGTCGCCTCCAGGAAGAACTGGTCGTAGAACCGCGTTCGGCAGGCCATCCCCCGCGCCATTCGCTGCGGATCGAACTCCGTGTTCCCGCCGGCTGCTATTTCGCCGTTCACCAGCCGGACGTAGACGTCGATCCCGACCGCGCGCACCAGCGGTGCGGCATACGGGTCGTCGATCAGCTTCGCGTCGGAAGACAGCGCTCGCTGCGCGGCCACCATGGTGGCCGTCGCGCCGACACTCGTCGCAAGATCCCAGCGATCACGTTCGGTGCGCGCCATGCTGCCCCCTTAGACCCGGGCCGGAAAAGATAGACAACCTAGTTAGTATCACAAGGCCGCCGCGGGACTACTCTCCGAGTTATCTGCCCCCGTTCGACGCCGGAGGACCGATGACCGATTTCGCGCAGCGGACGATCGAGCTGGCTCGCCGCAACGTAGGCGAGGGTGGGCGCCCGTTTGCGACGGTGATCGTCCAGGACGGCGAAGTGCTCGCCGAGAGCGCCAACAAGGTGGCCCAGACGAACGATCCCACCGCTCACGCCGAGATCCTGGCGATCCGCGAGGCATGCATGAAGCTGGGCACCGAGCATCTCGTCGACGCGACCATCTACGTGCTGGCCCACCCGTGCCCGATGTGCCTGGGCTCGCTGTACTACTGCTCACCCAAAGAAGTCGTCTTCCTGACCACCCGGGACAGCTACGAGCAGTACTACCTGGATGACCGCAAGTACTTCGAGTTGTCCACCTTCTACGACGAATTCGCGAAGCAATGGGACCAGCGACGCTTGCCGATGCGCTACGACCCCAGGGGCGACGCCGTGGAGGTCTACCGGCTCTGGAACGAGCGCAATGGCGGCCGCCGGTCGACGGTTGTTCCGTCGGCCTGATTCACGTCCTTGGCAGGACGACCGGCCTTCGCTAGTATTTGCGTATGCATGCAGGTAATGGCAAAGGCCGGCTGCCTGACGACCAGGCCAACCTGGTGGTCGAGGTGTTCCGGATGCTGGCCGATGCCACTCGCGTGCAGGTGCTCTGGGCGTTGACCGACCGGGAGATGGCGGTCAACGAACTCGCCGAGCACGTGGGGAAACCGGCGCCGTCGGTCTCTCAGCACCTCGCGAAGTTGCGGATGGCGCGGCTGGTTCGCACCCGCCGGGAGGGCACGACGATCTTCTACAGCCTGGAGAACGATCACGTCCGCCAGCTCGTCACCGACGCGGTCTTCAACGCCGAGCACGCCGGCCCCGGTGTGCCGGGCCATCACCGCGGCGACGGTGGCCTGAAGGCCGTCGGCCAGTCGTCTCGCCCGCCGACCCGGCGGCGCGGCGCGCTGAACGAGCAGTAGTCACAAGGCATTTGACAAAGGAGAAGTCAACGATGAGCGAACAGCACACCCATGACGGGCCACACGCGCACGAACACCAGCACGGCGACGTGACGCATGCCCACGCGCACACGAGCCACGAGCATGACCATGTCGAGCACGAGCACTCACACGCTCACGAGGACGGGACCGAGCACACCCATCAGCACGTGCACCAGGCGGGCCTGGAAGAAGTTCACGGTCACCTGCACGCATAGCGCGAGCGGCGCTTCGGCGACTCAGGAAACCATCGGGCAGTAGTGCTTGGGGTTGCCGCGCTCGTCCTCGGGCGGCAGGTTGCGCGCCGGTGTTTGCACCAGCGGCGTATCGAGCGGGATCCGCCCGCTGGCGCGGTCCAAGCCGGCCCGCGCGCGGGGGTGCTTGCGGAATCTGCTGGGCACCAGGGCGAACACGCCACGCACGACGTCGCCGAAGCGCCGGTGCAGCCACTCGTCGCGCCGCGACCAGCGGTAGCCCATCAGTTCTCGCACCGGCGGGTCGTACAGGCCCACCGTCACCCAGACGAAGAACGGCGCCAACAACTTGCGTTGCGCGGCCCACAACGGATCCGGAATCCATTGCGCGAACGGGGGTTTGGGAAGCTCGGTCAGATCGAGCACGGCCCGGGCGGCCCAATTGTTCTCCAGCACGTTGCGGCACATGTCGTCCCAGTAGACCTGGAATTCCTCCCACGAACCCGGCACCGGTCGCATGCTCATGCCGTACATGCGATACCACTCGACGTGTTCGTCGAACAGTTGCCGCTTCTGCTCCTCGGTGATGCCGCCGCAGAATCGTTCGGCCACATGAATGGTGCCCATAAAGAAGGTGGAGTGCGCCCAGTAAAAGACGTCGGGGTTCAATGCGTGGTAGCGCCGGCCCTGTTCGTCGACCCCCTTGATGTCGGTGTGGTAATCGCGGACCTCGGCGCCGGTACACGGGGCGCGATCCCCGTCGAATACGACTCCCCCGATCGGATACAACGAGCGCAGCAATCGCGGCCAACGCTCGCGGAAGAACGTGGAGTGATCGGTGACCGCCGCGCCCAGCTGAGGGTGCATGTTCTGCATTGAGCCCGCCCACGGACCCTGCAGCATGCCCCGCCAGTCCCCGAAGTACCGCCAGGTCAGCGAATCGGGCCCTAGCGGTGCGGGTGGCGCGTCATACCCCGCCGGCGAGACCGGGCAGCCGCCCGCGATGCCGTCGGACGCGCCCGCCGGGTCGCCGGAAACCGACTGCTCAGCGGTGCCCACACCATCGCGACCTGCGACGTCGCTGGTCAGAGGGGACGACGCGGACGTATCTTGAGTCACTATTAAGTCCCTGTAGGTATCGTGAATTTTGACTACAACCGTTGTCAATCTAGAGCTTAGGAGCGATGTGCAGACGGGTCAACGGCGGGGACGCTGGACCGGGGTCCCCTTGGAGAGTCGACTCGCGCTTCGCCGTGACAACCTCATCGACGCCGGCGTGCAGCTACTCGGCAGTGCCGGCGGGCCGGCGCTGACCGTGCGTGCGGTCTGCCGTGAGGCCGCGCTGACCGAACGCTACTTCTACGAAAGCTTCACCGACCGTGACGAATTCGTGCGCGCGGTCTACGACGATGTCTGCACGCGCGCGATGAACGCCCTGACGTCGGCGACGACCCCGCGCGAGGCCGTCGAGCGATTCGTCGAGCTGATGGTCGACGACCCGGTCCGTGGCCGCGTGCTGCTGCTGGCGCCGGCGGTGGAGCCCGTTCTGACCCGCTCCGGCGCGCAGTGGATGCCCAATTTCATCGATCTGCTGCAGCGCAAGCTGTCCCGGATCGGCGACGCCGTACTGCAGAAGATGATCGCCACCAGCCTGATCGGTGGGTTGTCAGGGCTGTTCACCGCCTACTTGCACGGGCAACTGGGGGCCACCCGCCAACAGTTCATCGATTACTGCACCAACATGCTCTACATCACGGCCGCGCCGTACGTCCCGGCCGGCGAGCTCGGCAAATCGCAATAACGCGCGTTGTCAGTGGCGCCGCATAGGCCGGCCACAAAGACCCGCACGAAACCGGCATAACTGGTCATCCGGCGCGCCGACGAGGAACTTGATGCTACTCAAGTACACAGATATATTGACTGCTACCCATCGACACAGATAACTGGAGGGCCTATGTCAGCCGAGCTGACAAACCTACAGCTGCTGCACGAACTCGAGCCATTCGTCGAGAAGTACCTGAACCGGCACGAGAGCATGCACAAGGACTGGAACCCGCACGACTACATCCCCTGGTCGGACGGCAAGAACTACTACGCGCTCGGTGGGCAGGATTGGGAGCCCGGTCAGTCACAGCTCTCGGACGTCGCCCAAGTGGCGATGGTGCAGAACCTGATGACCGAGGACAACCTGCCGTCATATCACCGCGAGATCGCGATGAACTTCGGCCTGGATGACGCCTGGGGGCAGTGGGTCAACCGCTGGACCGCCGAGGAGAACCGGCACGGCATCGCGCTGCGCGACTACCTGGTGGTGACCCGCGCGGTCGACCCCATCGAATTGGAAAAGCTGCGCATGGAGGTGGTGAACCGCGGCTTCAGTCCGGGCCAGAACCATCAGGTCCGAGCCGACCTGTTCGCCGAGAGCCTGTTCGACTCGGTCATCTATGTGACATTCCAGGAGCTGGCAACCCGGATTTCGCACCGCAACACCGGCAAGGCCTGCAACGAGACGATCGCGGACCAGTTGCTGGCCAAGATCTCGGCCGACGAGAACCTGCACATGATTTTCTACCGGGATGTCAGCGAGGCCGGGTTCGAGGCCGCGCCCAACCAGGCGATGAAGTCGCTACACAAGGTGCTGCGCAACTTCCAGATGCCGGGCTACCAAGTGCCCGAGTTCCGCCGGAAGGCCGTCGTCATCGCCGTGGGCGGCGTGTACGACCCGCGCATCCACCTCGACGACGTGGTCATGCCGGTGCTGAAGAAGTGGCGCATCTTCGAGCGTGAGGACTTCACCGGTGAGGCGGCCGCCATGCGCGACGATCTCGCGCTGCTGATCAAGGAACTCGAGACGACGTGCGAGAAGTTCGAGATCTCGAAGCAGCGTCAGCTCGAACGGGAAGCCCGAACCGGTAAGAGGACCACCGCGTTCGAGCTGCACCAGACCGCGGGCACGCTGACCATGAGCCGGCGGTAACCAAGCGGTGCACATCGGTTCCATCGCGCTCGCCAGCCCGGTGGTCCTCGCGCCGATGGCGGGCGTGACAAACGTCGCATTCCGGACGCTGTGCCGTGAATTGGAGCAGGCCAAGGTCGGCACCGTCAGCGGGCTCTATGTCTGCGAGATGGTGACGGCGCGTGCGCTTGTCGAGCGTCACCCGGCCACCCTGCACATGACCACATTCGCCCCGGACGAGTCGCCGCGTTCGCTGCAGCTCTACACCGTCGACCCAGCGACGACCTACGCGGCCGCCAAGATTATCGCCGACGAAGGCCTGGCCGATCACATCGACATGAATTTCGGCTGCCCGGTGCCCAAGGTGACCAAGCGCGGCGGCGGATCGGCGCTGCCGTACAAGCGGCGACTCTTCGGTCAGATCGTCGCCGCGGCGGTGCGTGGCACCGAGGGCACCCCGATACCGGTGACCGTCAAGTTCCGCATCGGCATCGACGACGAGCACCACACACACCTCGACGCCGGCCGTATCGCCGAAGCCGAAGGCGCCGCCGCCGTCGCACTGCATGCCCGGACGGCCGCGCAGCGTTACTCCGGCACCGCCGACTGGGACGAGATCGCCAGGCTCAAACAGCAGGTGCGGACCATCCCGGTGCTCGGCAACGGCGACATCTATGACGCCAGTGACGCGCTGACCATGATGGCCACCACCGGATGCGACGGCGTCGTCATCGGCCGCGGCTGCCTGGGCCGGCCATGGCTGTTCGCCGAGCTGTCGGCCGCCTTCACGGGAAGCCCGCCGCCCACCCCTCCGACGCTGGGCGAGGTCGCCGACATCGTCCGACGCCACGGGCAACTGCTAACCGCGCACTTCGGCGAGGACAAGGGCATGCGGGACATCCGCAAGCATGTCGGCTGGTACCTACACGGCTTTCCGGCCGGCTCCCAGCTGCGCCGGGCACTGGCGATGGTCAAGACGCTCGACGAATTGGACTCCCTGCTCGACCGGCTGGACGGCACCGTGCCGTTCCCGGACGAGGCGACGGGCCCTCGCGGCCGGCAGGGTTCCCCGGCCCGGGTGGTGCTGCCGGAAGGCTGGCTGGCCGACCCCGACGACTGCACGGTGCCGGCGGGCGCCGACGTCATGCACTCCGGGGGCTGAGCCGACGGCTCGAAATCGCGCCCGGGCCGATAAGTCAGTACGATGTGGGCTTTATTGCGTGCGCTCGGGTGGCGGATCGATTCCGTGCCGCCACACCAGCGGTGGCAATGGTTGGCACCAGCCGCGGCGCGCGCAACGCGACACTGCGCTGACATATGCACGAGCACGCTGACGTCTGCATCAGAGCTTCGGAGGCCTCTACGACATGAGTGACGCCGAGAACGACGCCACTCTCAATGGTCGGCACGGCCCGGGCGGGACGCGCACCCAACGGATCGCGACGAACCCGGCGCCGCTGGGCGCGGCGCCCTGGGAGCGATTCTTCGCGCCGCCGGCCAACGACAACCTTCACCGCTGGCAGCCCGAGGGCGCGATCGAGGCCGCCGGGCCGCGCGAGGATGACGCCGATCGGGGCGGATCCCACACCGGCGGCGGCGTCAGCGTCGCCGATCTGATCGCCAAGATCGGCGCGCCAAGCCGGCCGGTCCATCATCGTGCCGCTCCGGAGGACCCCGAGGTCGAGCCCACCGGCGCCGGGCCGGGCCTGCCGATCGAGCTGCAGAAAACGCAGGTGATCGACGACCTCGCCTATTCCGTGGACGCCGTCGCCGAGCTTCGCGCGCTGGAGGCCGCCGATTACCCGAACGACGACGACCCCCAAGACCTGGCTCCTGAGACCAGCGCCGAGGAACCCAAACGCCGGCGCCGGCCGCTGCTGGTCGCCGGGCGGTCGACGGCGGCCCTGGCTGCCGTGCTGGCGCTGGCCATGACCGGCGGCGCATGGCAGTGGAGTACGTCGAAAAACGCCCGGCTGAACACGATCAGCGCGCTCGACCAAAACTCCAGCGACATCCGCGACCCGGGCGGACAGTACGGCGACGAAGACTTCCTGATCGTCGGCCTCGACTCGCGCCTGGGCGACAACGCCAACATGGGCGCCGGGACGACCGACGATGCCGACGGAGAGCGCTCGGACACGGTCATGCTGGTCAACATCCCGGCGAACCGCAAGCGCGTGGTCGCGGTGTCATTCCCGCGCGACCTGGCGATCACCCCGATGCAATGCGAAGCGTGGAACCCAGAAACCGGCAAGTACGGGCCCCTCTACGACCCCAAGACCAAGACCTACGGTCCCAAGATGGTCTACACCGAGACCAAACTGAACTCGGCGTTCGCCTTCGGCGGCCCCAAGTGTCTGGTGAAGGAAATCCAGAAGCTGTCCGGCTTGAGCATCAACCGCTTCATCGCCGTCGACTTCTCCGGCTTCGCGAAAATGGTCGACGCCCTCGGCGGCGTCGAGGTCTGCTCGAGCACGCCGCTGCACGACTACGAGTTGGGCACGGTCCTCGAACACGGGGGACGCCAGGTGCTCGACGGCTCCACCGCCCTGAACTACGTGCGGGCCCGCCAGGTCACCACCGAGGTCAACGGCGATTACGGCCGGATCAAACGTCAGCAGCTGTTCCTGTCGTCGCTGCTGCGGTCGTTGATCTCCGAAGACACGCTGCTCGACCCTCACAAGCTCAACAGCGTCGTCAACATGTTCATCAGCGATACCGTCGTGGACAACGTGCAGTCCAAGGACCTTATCCAACTCGGTCAGTCGTTGCAGGGCATGGCGGCCGGGCACGTCACGTTCGTCACCGTGCCGACCGGTGTCACCGACCAGAATGGCGATGAGCCGCCGCGGATGGCCGACATGCGCGCCCTGTTCGACGCCGTCATCAACGACGATCCGCTGCCGGAGGAGAACGACCAGAACGCGCAGAATTTGAGCACGTCTGCAACGAAGGGCCCGTCGAAGGCGCCCACCACCAGGAAGTCGCCGGCACCGGCGCCGGAGGTGCAGCCCGAGCAGATCACTACGACCTCGCCGAGCGGCGTGACGGTGCGCGTTTCCAACGCGACCACGCAAAGCGGTCTGGCGACCACCGCGACCACCCAGCTCAAGCACGACGGCTTCAATGTGATGTCACCCGACGATTACCCCAGTTCGGTCAACGCGACGACCGTGCTGTTCTCGCCGGGCAACGAGGAGGCCGCCGCCACGGTCGCGTCCTCGTTCGCCGGCGCGAAAGTCCAGCGGGTTTCGGGCTACGGACAGGTCGTGCAGGTGGTGTTGGGGCCCGATTTCAAGTCGGTCTCGGATCCCTCGCCCAGCGGCTCGTCGATGAGCCTGCACATCGAACGCGGTTCGAGCAACGCACCTGCCAAGCTGCCGGAGGACCTGACCGTCACGAACGCGGCCGACACCACCTGCGAGTAACCGCTTTTGACGGCGCTCCGCCGCCCGTTTCGCGCAGCGAGACCGTACCCTTGGTGATATGCGGACCGCCTACCACGAGCAACTCTCGGAGTTATCCGAGCGCCTCGGTGAGATGTGCGGCTTGGCAGGAATCGCTATGGAGCGGGCCACCCAGGCTCTGCTCCAAGCCGACTTGGTGCTAGCCGAACAAGTCATCTCCGATCACGAGGCCATCGCCGTACTCAGTGCGCGCGCCGAAGAAAGCGCCTTCGTGCTGCTGGCATTACAGGCGCCGGTGGCCGGAGACTTGAGGGCCATTGTGAGTGCGATTCAAATGGTGGCGGACATCGACCGGATGGGTGCGCTGGCACTGCACGTCGCCAAGATCGCCCGCCGACGGCATCCCCAGCACGCCTTGCCCGAAGAGGTCAATGGCTATTTCGCCGAAATGGGTAGCATCGCAGTCGAATTGGGCAACAGCGCGCAGGAGGTGGTGCTGTCGCGCGACCCGGAGAAGGCCGCTCGGATTCGCGAAGAAGACGACGCCATGGACGACCTGCACCGGCATCTGTTCTCGGTCCTGATGGACCGTGAATGGAAGCACGGCGTCGCGGCGGCCGTCGACGTGACCTTGCTGGGCCGGTTCTACGAGCGTTTTGCCGACCACGCCGTCGAGGTGGCCCGGCGAGTCATCTTCCAGGCGACCGGCAGACTTCCCGAGGAAGAAGCGAAACCCGCCTCGCAGTAACGATCGGGCTAGCCGAACCGGCCGGAAATGTAGTCCTCGGTCGCCTTTTGGCTCGGGTTGGAGAAGATCTTCTCGGTGTCGTCCACTTCGATCAGCCGCCCCGGTTTTCCGACGGCTTCCAGGTTGAAGAACGCCGTGTAGTCGCTGACCCGCGCCGCCTGCTGCATGTTGTGGGTGACGATGACGATGGTGTAGTCCTGCTTGAGTTCGCTGATCAGCTCCTCGATGGCCATGGTCGAGATCGGGTCCAGCGCCGAACACGGCTCGTCCATCAGCAGCACATCGGGCTGCACGGCGATGGCCCGCGCGATGCACAGGCGCTGCTGCTGCCCGCCGGACAATCCGCCGCCGGGCCGGTCCAACCGATTCTTGACCTCATCCCATAGGTTCGCCCCGCGCAGCGAATACTCGGCCGTCTCGTCGAGCACCTTGCGGTTGCGCACCCCCTGCAGCTTCAGGCCGGCCACCACGTTGTCGCGAATTGACATGGCGGGGAACGGGTTCGGCCGTTGAAACACCATCCCGATGGCTCGGCGCACACCGACCGGGTCGACTCCGGTGCCATAGATGTCTTCGTCGTCGAGGAGCACGCTGCCCTCGACCCGTCCGCCGGGCACCACCTCGTGCATCCGGTTCAGCGTGCGCAGCACCGTCGTTTTGCCGCAGCCGGACGGGCCGATGAACGCGGTCACGCTGCGGGGCAGAACCGACAGCGTCACATCCGAGACCGCGTGAAACGATCCGTAGTAGATGTTGACGCCCTTGAGGTCCAACCGTTTGGCCACTTAGTGCTCCTGCCTATGACTTTCTGGTGCCCAGAAATCGTGCTATCACTCGGGCCGCGATGTTGATGATGGCGATCACCAGGATGAGGGTTAATGCGGCACCCCACAACCGATCCGTGGGGATGGGGTTGAGGCTCGCGCCGGCGGTCGTCTGGTTGAACATCATGCCGGGCAACGTCCCCATGAACCCGCTGAAGATATCGAAGTTCATCGATTGTGCGTAACCGACGAGGATCAGCAGCGGCGCCGTCTCGCCCATCACCCTGGCCATCGCCAGCAGTATTCCCGTGACGATGCCGGACAACCCGGTGGGAATGACCACCCGGGCAATGGTTTTCCACTTGGTGATGCCCAGCGCGTAGCTGGCCTCGCGAAGGTCCACCGGGACGATTCGCAGCATTTCCTCGGTGGCGCGCACGATCACCGGAAGCATCAGCAAGACGAGCGCCAGCGATACCGCGAACTGCGACCGGGGAAGTCCCAGCATGGCCACGCACAACGCGTAAATGAACAGCGCCGCAACGATTGACGGCACACCGCTCAGGATGTCCACCATGAACGACGCCAGTCGCCCCAACGCGGTGCCGCCGCCGTACTCGACCAGATAGATCGCGACCATCAGCCCGAGCGGGACGGAGATGAGGGCACATACCACTCCCTGCAGCACCGTGCCGACCAGCGCGTGGTAGGCGCCACCCCCGGTGACGAACGCCGTCATCCCCGCTTGCGAGTGCGTCCACCACACGGTTGACGCGACCGCCTTGAACCCCTTGACGGCCACTGACCACAACACCATCACCAACGGAGTCACAGCGATCAGCAGCGACAAGGAAACCAGCACGGCCGCAACGTAATTCGTGGTACGACGACGCCAGCTGACCGGTGAGAACGTCCGCGGCTTGAGGGGCCGGTCCAACATCGAGGTCATCGGGCCGCCCTTCGTCCCGCCCCGGCGACGGCGCCGCGCGCCAGGGCGTCGACCAGGAAGGTGAGCACGAAGAGCGTCAGCCCCGCGGCGATGTACGCGCCGGCCTTGTACCGGTCATCGAATTCGGCCGCGGCGCCGGCGATCTTGGTCGCAAAGGTGGAGCCGCCGTCGAACAGCGACCACCCGAACGCCGACTGTGTACCCCGCAGAATGATCAGCAGCGCCACCGTCTCACCCAGGGCGCGGCCCAGCCCCAGCATGGACCCACTGATATAGCCCGACCGCCCGAACGGCAGCGTGACCGTCTTGACCACTTCCCAGCGGGTGGCGCCGAGCGCCAGCACGGCCTCGATTTGGTCCTGCGGCGCCTGGACGAACACTTCGCGCGTGACCGCGGTGATGATCGGCAGGATCATCACCGCCAGGACGACGCCGCCGGTGAAGATGGTTCCCCCGCCGGCGGGCGACGCATTGCCGTTGGCGAACAGGAAACACCAGCCCAGCGAGCGATTGAGCCAGGTGGCGACGGGCCGAAGCTGCGGCGCCAGCACATACAGTCCCCACGCGCCGTAGATGATCGAGGGCACCGCGGCCAGCAGATCGACCGAGTAGGCCAGGGGCGTGGCGACCCGCCGGGGAGCGTACTGGGTGATGAAGATGGCCACGCCCAGGGCGACCGGCATGGCCAGAATCAGCGCGAACAACGACACGAACACCGTGACCGGAACCAGGCTGGCGATGCCGAAGTGCATGGCCGAGGTGTCCGTGGTGACCCATACACCGCCGTAGCTGAAGAAGTTCTCCCGATTGCGGTGCAGCGCCGGTATCGCGCGCCCGAGCAGGAACGCGGCGATCGCGGCGATGACCACGATGATGACCACGCCCGAGGATTGCGCGAGCCAGCGGAAAATCCGGTCCGCCACATGGGGCCGTCCCTGTCCCCACGGGCTGGTGGGGGTGGCCTGCTTGTCCGGAAACGGCGCGGCGACAACCGCACCCGAACCCGCGTCGATGGGATTCGGCGATGTCACGGTGATCCCGTCACAGGTCTGCTGTCACTCCTTGAACCCGATGCACCCGGTTACTGCATCGCATTGATGGCCGTAACCAGTCGTTCCCTGACCTTATCGGGCAAGGGCACGTATCCGGCCTTCGCGAGTTCGCCCTGCGCGGTACTGGCGGACACGGCCAGGAACGATTTGACGGCCGCCGAAGTCTCGGCGTCGTAACCCTTTGAGCACACGATCTCGTAGGTGACCAGCAACAGCGGGTAGACGCCGGGTTCCTCGGAGCCGTACATGGCATTGAGGTCGAGCACCAGGTCGTCGCCTTCGGCGAGGAATTTGGCCGCGTTGACGGCGTTCCCGGCAGTCTCGTTGGTCAGCGGTATGACGCCGCCGCGGGTGGCGATTTTGGCGTAGGGCATGCGGGCCTGATCGGCGAAGGCCCTCTCGACGTATCCGACGGAGCCCGGGGTGGCCCGCACCGCCTGGATGATGCCGGCCGACTTCGCGGCGCCCTCGCCGACACCGCCCTGAAACTCCGTGCCGACTCCTTTGGACCAGCTCTGCGGCGCGGCCGCGGTCAGGTATTTCTGCACGTTGTCGGTGGTTCCCGACGAGTCGGTCCGGTAGATCGGCGTGATCTTGGTGTCGGGTAGGCGCGTGCCCGGATTGAGCGCCGCCAGGATCGGGTCGTTCCAGGCGGTGATCCTGCCGGTGAAGATCTTGGCCAGCGCGTCGCTGTTGACCACCAGGTCCGGATTTCCGGGCAGGTTGTAGACGATCCCGATGGGGCCGAAAACCATTGGCAGGTCCCACGCCGGGTTACCGTCGCAGCGCTTGGCGGCGGGCCCGATCTGGTCGGCAACCAAGGGGGAGTCCGCGCCGGCGAAATCGACATGTCCCGCGATGAACTGCTCACGGCCGGCGCCGGATCCGGTTGGGTTATAGGCCAGCCCCTTTCCGGGGCAATACTGGCTCCACACCTGGTTGAACACCGTGATCGCGTTCTCTTGAGCGGTCGAGCCCTCCGCCGTCAGCTTGTCCTTGCCACCGCATCCGGCAGTTCCGGTGACGCCGGAGCTGGGCCCCGCGGTCCCGCGGCGATTCTCGTCGCTGCCGCAGGCGGCCAGTGCTCCGGCAACGAGCGCCATCACCAACGCCACGGCGGCCAGCGCCCTGCTCTGCCTGTCGCGCCTCACCGATCTCGCTTTCCTGACATGTTCCCGACGCATGTGGGCGCCGCGGCCCCCTCCCATGTGAGGTTGCCAAGTGCCGGCGGAAGTATGCGCCGACGCGGCGCGCGGCAACGTCTCGGTGGCCAGGACCAGATTAGCGATCCGCGTTGACGCCGCTCGTACCCGCGGTCAGTTGGCCGCGGGAACGACCGCGTATGCGGTGTCGACGCTGTGGACGGTGAACCCCAAGCGCTGGTAGGTGCGCACCGCGGCGACGTTGTCCGACTCGACGTAGAGCATCACGGTGGGTTCGGGGGCGTCGGCCAGCCGGCTCCCCAACCAGTCGATGCCGACGGCGGTCAACGCCTGCCCTAGGCCGCGGCCCTGCGCCGACGGATCGACGCCCACCACGTACACCTCGCCCAGGCCGGGCTGGTCCAGGTGCACCTTGGTCCAGTGGAAACCCAGCAACGTGCCGGCCTGCTCGCCGCCGGAGTCGTCGAACGCCAGGAACAGGCCCGCCGGGTCGAACCACGGTTCATTGCGGCGCTCCGCCAGCTCGACGTCCGTCCAACCGCCCTGTTCGGGATGGTAGGAAAACGCGGCATTGTTGACCCGCAGCAGCTCGGCGTCGTCGGCGGCGCCCGCGTACGTGCGGATCTTCACCCCTGGCGGCTGTGGCACGGTGTCGGGTAGGTCGCGCAGCGAACGTCGCATCTGCATCAGTTCCCGCACGGCGGCCAGGCCCAGCGCGGAAGCGGTAGCACGAGCCGGGTCAAGCGTGCCATGCGCCCAAAAACGGTTTCCCGCACCGGTTTTGGCCAACGCGGCGCGTGCCAGTGTGGACCCGATACCGCGACGGCGCGCCTGCGGGTGCACGACGAGTTCGGCCATGCCCGTCTCGCCGTCGCGCGGCGGGCTCAGGTTGAGGTAACCGATGATCGCGCCGGGCGTCGTGCCCCCCGCCTCCGGATTCCTGATCAGGAGATGCTCGGTGCGGTCATGCCCGAGCTCGCGCAGTACCTGCTCGCCAACGGGCGCGACTCCGTCGAATTCGGTTGCCGCACTGATAAGTTCGCGCACGCCCCGCTGCTCTTCGCCGGTCAGTGCCCGGCGCCACTCGGGTGACGTCACTGCGTGTGCAGCGGATCGGCCAACGGGTCTTGGACGTCCTGCGATTCGGATTCGGATCCAGCGCCGTCGGCGTCATCGGGCTCGGAAACCGGGGTGCGGCCGCGCGCGGGGCGGACGGCCTTGTAGCCCACGTTGCGCACGGTGCCGATCAGCGCCTCGTATTCTGGGCCGAGTTTGGCCCGCAGTCGGCGCACGTGCACGTCGACGGTGCGGGTGCCGCCGAAGAAGTCGTATCCCCACACCTCGTGCAGCAGCTGCGCGCGCGTGAAAACTCGCCCGGCATGCTGGGCCAGGTATTTGAGCAACTCGAATTCCTTATAGGTGAGGTCCAGCGGGCGGCCGCGCAGCCGCGCGGTGTAGGTGCCCTCGTCGATCACCAGCTCGCCGAGGCTGACCTTGCCGGCGCTCTCCTGGTCCGCGAGTCCGCCGCGCCGGCCGATCACCAGCCGCAGCCGCGCATCGACCTCGGCGGGCCCGGTGGTGGGGAGCAGGATCTCGTCCAGACCCCAGTCCGAGCTGACGGCCACCAGCCCGCCCTCGCTCACCACGGCCAGCACGGGGCCCGCCCGGCCGGCGGTGCTCAACAGGCGGCATAGTCCGCGTGCCGCCGACAGGTCGGTGCGCGCGTCGACGATCACCGCATCCGCGGTCCCGGCCTCGAGCAACGATGAGGGTTCTGGCGGCGCCGTCCGGACGGTATGCGGAAGCAGGGACAACGACGGCAAGACCGGGTCGGGATGAAGCTCCGAGGTCAGCAGTAGTAGCTCCAACTAGCCCCTCCAACTCGGGGGAACGGCATCTCCCAAATTCACAACACCATTAAGCGTTAGTTACCAGGTCGTATAACGATAACGTGTCACCTGGGTTTTTCGCGTGGCGGACGATCCAGTGTGAGGGCCACCACCTTCAGATCCGGCGCGTACCGGCCCTCAGGGCTTACGCCACAATATGCGGGTGCGCAAGGTGCTGATTGCTGTGACCGTGACGGCGATCCTGGTTGCCGTGGTCGCCCTCGGCGCCATCGGCGTCGACTATGGGACCAGCATTTATGCCGAATACCGGCTGTCGTCCAGCGTCCGTAAAGCGGCCAAGCTGGGCACCGACCCGTTCGTGGCCATCGTCGCGTTCCCCTTCATTCCGCAGGCGATGCGCGGCAACTACAGCCAGGTGGAGATCAAGGCCAACGCCGTCGACCACGCGATGACGGGCAGGGCCACCCTGGAAGCCACGATGTATTCGGTCGATCTCGCCCAGGCGTCGTGGCTGATCGGCCCGGACGCCAAGCTCGCGGTGGGCAAGCTGGAAAGTCGCATCATCGTCGACTCGACGCATTTGGGCCGGTTCATGGGCATCAGCGACCTGATGGTCGAGGCGCCGCCCAAGGAAACCAACACCTCCACCGGCGGTGTCACCGCATCGGGTATCTCGGACAGCCACGGGCTGGTGTTCACCGGAACACCCAAATCGGCGGGCTTCGATCGACGGGTCAGCGTCTCGGTCGACCTCTCCATCGCCCCGGATGACCCGGCAACATTGGTATTCACCCCGACCGGCGTCCTCACCGGATCGGACACGGCCAACCAGACGGTGCCCGCGGACAAACAGGACGCCGTGCTGCATGCCTTCAGCGGAAGGCTGCCCAATCAGCGACTGCCGTTCGGCGTCGCGCCGACGACCGAGGGGGCGCGGGGCTCCGACGTCATCATCGAGGGCATCACCCATGGAGTAACCGTGACCCTCAACGGGTTTAAGCAGTCATGACCGTCATAGTCGCGACCGTCGCGGTGCTTGCCGCGGCAACCCTTGCCGGGTGGTTGTTGACCCGGCGCTCCGGACGAATCCGGGAAATCGACTCCACGCCGGACCAGGACATCGACGCCGACATCGCGGCCCTGGGGCTTTCTCGCAGCGGCCCGACCGTGGTGCATTTCAGCGCGCCGTGGTGCGGACCTTGCGAGCGGGTCCGCCGGGTCGTCGAGCAGGTCTGCGACGACCTGCGTGATGTGGCCCACGTCGAGGTCGACCTGGACGCGAACCCGGAGACCGCACGCCGGTATTCGGTCCTGTCCCTGCCCACCACGTTGATCTTCGACGTCGACGGCAGGCAGCGATACCGCACGTCGGGAGTGCCCAACGCCGCCGACCTGCGGTCGGCGCTGAAACCGCTGTTGGCTTGACCACGGTGTCATTAGGTAAGCTGACCGACGTGTCAGCCCGCCTCGAGCCCATGCTCACCCAGCGCCGCGCAGTTCAGCTGTGCCGCACCGCGGGCTGTTGTTGTTGTTGCTGTTGCTGCTGAGTAGCCGCGCCTGCGCGTAGCACTCGGAGCGGCCCGGAATTCAGACCGTGGCACGTCTCCATTCGTCGTATCCGTCAGCAACAGAGGTATCGAGGAGTAGTCCTTGCCAAGCAACACCGCCACCACGCAGCCCGACCTGGTCGACGTGCGCGGACCGCGATTCGCGGCCTGGGTCACCACCGCAGTCCTGGTGCTGGCGCTCATCGTGTCGGCGGCGAGCCCGCTGGTCGCCGCAGTGATTCTGGCCGTCCAGGCCATCATCTTCGCCGTCGGCGCGCTCGGCGGGCCGCGCAAGCATCCGTACGGCCGGATCTTCGCCAAAGTCGTCGCGCCGCGGGTCGGCCCGGTGCAGGATCGTGAACCGACGGCACCGCTGAAGTTCGCCCAACTAGTCGGATTGATCTTCGCGGTGCTGGGAACGGTCGGGTTCGCGACCGGCGCCGTGCTGTTCGGCGTCATCGCCACCGGGGCCGCCCTGGTGGCGGCGTTCCTCAACGCGGCCTTCGGGATCTGCCTGGGCTGCCAGCTCTATCCGCTGGTGGCCCGCTTCCGACGCACCGCGCGTCCCACCTGACCTGCTGTACCAAAAGCGATTGAAAGGATCCACTCCATGGCACGCTCCGACGTCCTGGTCTCCACCGACTGGGCTGAGAGCAACCTCGACGCCTCAGGCGTCGTCTTCGTCGAAGTCGACGAAGACACCAGCGCTTACGACGCCGGCCACCTCCCCGGCGCCATCAAGCTGGACTGGCGTTCCGATTTGCAGGACCCGGTCAAACGCGACTTCGTCGACGCGCAGCAATTCTCCAAACTGCTCAGCGAGCGGGGCGTCTCCAACGACGACACCGTCATCCTCTACGGCGGGAACAACAACTGGTTCGCCGCGTATGCCTACTGGTACTTCAAACTGTACGGCCACGACAAGGTGAAGCTGCTCGACGGTGGCCGCAAAAAGTGGGAGCTGGACGGGCGCGCGCTGTCCAGCGACACCGTCAGCAGGCCGGCGACGTCGTACACCGCCGCCGCGCCGGACAACAGCATCCGGGCGTTCCGTGACGACGTGCTCGCGGCCATCAACGTCAAAAACCTGGTCGACGTGCGTTCCCCCGACGAGTTCTCGGGCAAGATCCTGGCGCCCGCGCACCTGCCTCAGGAGCAAAGCCAGCGGCCCGGTCACATCCCCGGCGCCATCAACGTGCCGTGGAGCAAGGCCGCGAACGAGGACGGCACCTTCAAGTCCGACGAAGAACTGGCCAAGCTCTACGCCGCAGCCGGCCTGGACGGCAACAAGGAAACGATCGCCTACTGCCGCATCGGCGAGCGGTCGTCGCACACCTGGTTCGTTCTCTATGAATTGCTCGGGCATCGGAATGTGAAGAACTACGACGGCAGTTGGACGGAATACGGCTCCCTGGTGGGTGCCCCGATCGAGTTGGGAAGCTGATATGTGCTCTGCACCGAAACAAGGACTGACGTTGCCCGCCAGCGTCGACCTGGAGAAGGAAACGGTGATCACCGGTCGCGTCGTGGACGGCGAGGGCCAGGCAGTGGGTGGCGCGTTCGTCCGCTTGCTGGACTCCTCCGACGAGTTCACCGCCGAGGTGGTGGCGTCGGCCACCGGTGACTTCCGATTCTTCGCCGCACCGGGATCCTGGACCCTGCGTGCGCTGTCGAAGGCCGGCAACGGTGACGCCGTGGTGGCGCCGTCCGGTGCGGGCATCCACGAGGTTGACGTCAAGATCGCCTGACCGCCAGCCGTCCCCGACGGGGACGCCGCGGGGCGAATAGACTTGTCCCCGTGGTGCTGTTCTTCGAGATCATGCTGGTTGTGGCGGTCGTGGTGATTTCATGGTTCGCCCTGTACACCCTCTATCGGCTCATCACCGACGAGTCGTGACCCGCGACGAGCCGTTGAGTTCCGCCGGCTCCGGCGACCGGGCGGTGGCCGCCGCCGCTGAGCGCGCGAAGCTGACCGCCGGCCGCAACATCCCGTCCTACGATGACCTTCCCCTGCCCGCCGACACCGCGAACCTGCGCGAAGGCGCGAACCTCAGCGATGCCCTGCTGGCGCTGCTGCCGCTGGTCGGCGTGTGGCGGGGCGAAGGCGAAGGCCGCGGGCACGACGGTGACTACCGGTTCGGCCAACAGATCGTGGTCTCCCACGACGGCGGCGACTACCTGAACTGGGAAGCCCGCTCCTGGCGGCTCAGCGAGACGGGCGATTACGAAGAGCGCGGCCTGCGCGAGACCGGATTCTGGCGCTTTGTCACCGATCCCGACGACCCCGGCGAATCCCACGCGATCGAACTGCTGTTGGCCCATTCGGCGGGCTACGTCGAACTGTTCTACGGCCGCCCCTTGACCCAGTCGTCCTGGGAGCTGGTCACCGACGCGCTGGCCCGCAGCAGGTCGGGCGTGCTGGTCGGCGGCGCCAAACGCCTCTACGGCATCGTCGAAGGCGGCGACCTCGCCTACGTCGAGGAGCGGGTGGACGCCGACGGCGGTCTGGTGCCGCATCTCTCGGCGCGGCTGTCCCGTTTCGTCGGCTAGTAGCGCCCTCCCGATATGGAGCGGCCCCCGAGCCGTATTCCCGGTTGGACAAAACCGGAAGCTCGGGGGCCGGGTGGCTGCGGGGAATTCGCTAGCGCTGTTGTGACGCCAGCTCTTCCGAGCCACTGCTGCTAGCGCGCAGCCACCTCACATGTCCATGAAGCTATCAATTTCGCGGACCACCTCCCTTCTTGTGTACGACCGACCGTACCGGCGAATCGGCCAGCCGACAACAGAATTCAGCGCTCAGCGATCGCTGAGGATGGCGGCGTCGATCAGTTCGGCGAAATCCGCGGCCATCGGCGAGGGCCGCAGCGGTCGGCCGTCGAGGGTATGCACGCGCGCGGCCAAGGTCATGCTGGAGATCAGCCAAACGCCTTGGGCGGCATCCAGATCCGCGACGCGCAGCGCTCGGTAGTCGCAGTCATAGCCCTTGTCCCTGGCCACCTCGAACAGCGCCTGTTGGGTGGTGCCGCGCAGGATCGGATACCAGGGCGGCGGCGTCAGCAGGCACGGATTACCGTCCGGCGTCTCAGAGTCGGCGGCGATCACCACTGTCGAGCGCGGGCCTTCCAGGATGTAGCCGTCGGTGCTGACGAAGATCACGTCACCGGCGTCCGCACGTGCGGCATGCCGCAGGGCCGCCATATTGATCGCGTACGACAGGGTCTTGGCCCCGGCCAGCAGCCACGGCATCGCGTCCACTCCGGTGGCGGGCAACCCGCGGTCGAGCGTGATCGCCGCCAGCCCGCCACGCCGGACCGCCGTCACCCGTTCGGGTACGGGATTGACCATCACGTAGGCCGTGGGCACCGAACCGCCCTCGCGACCGCGGCTGTAGATCAACCGCATCGCGCCCTCGTCGGCGTTCCCCGCGCACCAGTGCCGGGTGGCTACCTCGATCGCGCCTCGCCATCGCGGCAGATCGGGCTGGGGCAGGTCGGTCAAGGCGGCCGACTGGGTCAGCCGCTGCAGATGCGGCTCGATCAGGCAGGCCCGGCCGTCGCGGACCAACAGGGTTTCGAAGACACCGTCACCGCGGACGGCTGCGAGGTCGTCGGCGTAGAGCAGGGGCGCGTCGGGCGAATGGATTTCGCCGTCCAGCGTGACGATCACACCCGTTGGGCCGGCCATGGTGGAGAAGCCTATCCAATGACCCGCGAACGTGAAGCTGGCCGCACATTCGGCGGCCAGTGTGAAGCCAGCTTCACACTCGTGGGGAGCGCCCGGCGGTCCGTAGAGTTGACTCGTGACCCGCCCCGTCCCCGCACCCGAGACCGGACCCGACGCCGGTGCCGTCTGGCATTACGGCGATCCGCTCGGCGAGCAGCGTGCGGCCGACACCGACGCGATATTCGTCGACCGCTCCCACCGCGGAGTACTCGCCCTGACCGGGAAAGACCGGCAGACCTGGTTGCACAGCATTTCGACGCAATTCGTCAGCGACCTCCCCGACGGCGCCAGCACGCAGAATCTCAGCCTCGACGGCCAGGGCCGCGTCGAGGATCACTGGGTCCAGACCGAGCTGGCCGGCACGACCTATCTGGACACCGAACCGTGGCGCGCGGAGCCGCTGCTGGGGTACCTGCGCAAGATGGTGTTCTGGTCCGAGGTCACCCCGGCCGAAGCCGATCTGGCCGTGCTGTCGTTGCTCGGTCCGAAACTGGCTGACCGCGCGGTTCTCGACGCGCTCGGGGTGGACACGCTACCCGCCGAGCTGACCGCGATTCCCGCGGGCGACGGCTTCGTGCGGCGGATGCCGGGCACGCCGGCCGGGCAGATCGAGCTGGACCTGCTGGTTCCGCGCGCCGCGGCGGACGACTGGCGAAATCGCCTGGCGCAGGCCGGGGTCCGGCCCAGCGGTGTGTGGGCTTACGAAGCCCACCGGGTCGCGGCCGTGCGGCCCCGCCTCGGCGTCGATACCGACGAGCGCACGATTCCGCACGAGGTCGGATGGATCGGTGGTCCGGGCGCCGGAGCCGTTCACCTGGACAAGGGTTGCTATCGCGGGCAGGAGACCGTCGCGCGGGTGCACAACCTCGGCAGGCCACCCCGGATGCTGGTGCTGCTGCACCTCGACGGGTCGGCGGACCGGCCGTCGACGGGTGATCCGGTACTGGCCGGCGGCCGCACCGTCGGCCGCGTCGGCACCGTCGTGGACCACATGGATCTCGGGCCCATAGCGCTGGCGCTGCTCAAGCGCGGGCTGCCCGCCGACACGGAATTGGCGACCGGACCAGAGGCCTCGGTGGCTGCGGTGATCGACGCCGATTCCCTGCCCGCAACGGAACAGATCGGCGCCGGGCGGTTAGCTGTTGAACGGTTGCGGGGCGGTGCGGGATAATGAACGGTAACGTCCGCCACAGCGAGCAGGGCGCGCCAACGCCCGGTGGCGGGGCACGGTAAAGTGGTTGGCAGGACAATATGACACCAGGAGATCGGAGCCGCCTACTCGTTAGGCCGCTCCGTTATTGCGCGAGGGGGTTCCCCCATGGGCCGCGGCCGGGCTAAGGCAAAGCAGACCAAGGTTGCTCGAGAACTCAAATACAGTTCTCCGCAGACCGACTTCCAGCGGCTTCAGCAAGAGCTGTCAGGGACGGGTTCGGACGAGTCCAGCGAACTGGACGGCGACGGATCCGACGAATCCTGGGACGACCAGGACAGCTGGCGTCGCTAAAGCCAACGCCCCGGCGCCGATGCGTAGTGCACCGGCGCCGCGTTAGATCTACCGGAATCCACGCGTCCTAGAACCTCGGGTGCTGACCCACCATCTTGGCCCGCGGGCCCTCTTTTCCGCCTTTGCCAACGGTGCCCAGCACCCAGCAGTCCAGGTGTCGTGCGGTCAGGATGGCCAATGCGCGGTCGGTGTCTTCGGGGGCCACGATGGCGATCATCCCGACGCCCATGTTGAACGTCTTCTCCATCTCCTCGCGCGTCACGCGGCCGCGCTGGGCGATCATGGCGAACACCGGCGCGGGTGTCCAGGTGCCGCGGTCCATCTCGGCGACCAGGCCATGGGGGATGACGCGTTGCAGATTGCCGGCCAGCCCGCCGCCGGTGACGTGGCAGAAGGTGCGCACGTGGGTTTCGGCCGCGAGCGCCAGGCAGTCCTTGGCGTAGATACGGGTGGGTTCGAGCAGCTCTTCACCCAGGGTGCGGCCGAACTCCTCGACGTAGCCCTCGAGGTTCATCCGGTCGATCTCGAGGAGCACCGTGCGCGCCAGCGAATATCCGTTGGAATGCAGGCCGGACGAACCCATCGCGATGATGACGTCGCCGGGTTTGACCCGGTCGGGGCCCAGCACGTCGTCGGCCTCGACGACACCGATTCCGGTGGCCGAGATGTCGTAGTGGTCCGGTTCCATCAGACCGGGGTGTTCGGCGGTCTCGCCGCCCAGCAGCGCGCAGCCGGCCCGCACACACCCCTCGGCGATCCCACTGACGATGGCGCTCAAGCGTTCCGGCACCGTGCGGCCCACCGCGATGTAGTCCTGCAGGAACAGCGGCTCGGCGCCACACACCACCAGGTCGTCGACCACCATCGCGACCAGGTCCAGCCCGACGGTGTCGTGTTTGTCCATCGCCTGGGCAACCGCCAGCTTGGTGCCGACGCCATCGGTGGACGCCGCGAGCAGTGGCTCGCGGTAGTCACCACGCAGCGCGAACAAGCCGGCGAATCCGCCCAGGCCGCCCAGAACCTCGGGTCGCGTAGCTTTTGTCGCCAGCGGCTTGAACAATTCGACGGCGCGATCGCCGGCTTCAATGTCCACCCCGGCCGAAGCGTAGGTGATGCCCTGACTGCCTTGGTGGCGTCCGGGGCTCTTTCCGGGATCCGTCATCGCGATAAAGGCTACCGGGCGGCGTTCACGGCCGGGATCAAACGTCGGCGATGGGGCGCAACCGAGTTCCCTCAGTGCACGATTGGCACTTCGTCGGCCGCGAGATCGTCGAGGCCGGCGCCGCGCGCGGCATTGGCGAGCATGTGCTCGATGACGTTCTTGCCCAACGCGGTTTCGCCGGGCAGCTCGATCGGATACTGGCCGTCGAAGCAGGCGGTGCACAGCCGCGAGGCCGGCTGCTCGGAGGCCGCGATCAGACCGCGCAGGGAGATGTAGCCCAGCGAGTCGGCGCCGATGGCATGCCGCACCGCCTCGAGCATCTCCTTCTTGTCCTCGACCGCGTTGGCGATCAGTTCCGCCGGTGACGGGAAGTCGATGCCGTAGAAGCAGGGCCATTTGACCGGGGGTGAGGCGATCCGCACGTGCACTTCGACGGCGCCGGCCTCGCGCAGCATCCGCAGCAGTGCGCGCTGGGTGTTCCCGCGCACGATCGAGTCGTCGACGACGATGAGTCGTTTGCCCCGGATCACCTCGCGAAGTGGGTTGAGCTTCAGCCGGATACCGAGCTGACGGATGGTCTGCGACGGCTGGATGAAAGTGCGCCCGACGTAGGCGTTCTTCATCAGCCCCTGGCCGTAGGGAATGCCCGACTCCTGCGCGTAACCGACGGCGGCCGGCGTGCCCGACTCGGGCACGCCGATGACCAGGTCGGCTTCGACTGGGCGCTCACGGGCCAGCCGGCGGCCGATCTCCACCCGGGTTGCGTGGACCGACCGGCCGGCGATCGTGCTGTCCGGTCGTGCCAGGTAGACGTACTCGAAGACGCAGCCCTTGGGGGTGGGATTGGCGAACCGCGTGGAGCGGACGCCGTCGGCGTCGATCGCCAGCAATTCACCGGGTTCGATGTCGCGCACGAACGACGCGCCGACGATGTCGAGGGCCGCCGTTTCAGAGGCCACCACCCAGCCGCGATCCAGCCGTCCGAGCGAAAGCGGCCGCACCCCATGCGGATCGCGGCACGCGTACAGGGTGTTCTCGTCCATGAAGGTGAGGCAGAACGCGCCGCGCACGGTCGGCAGCAGATCCAGCGCCGCCTGCTCCAGGGTGGCGTCCGCCGCGCCGTGGGCCAGCAGCGCGCCCAAGATGTCGGAGTCCGTCGTCGCCGGCGCCGGGGCGCGCTTGGCGATCAACCCCTCGTCGCGGGCGCGGGCGGCGAGCTCGGCGGTGTTGACCAGGTTGCCGTTGTGCCCCAATGCGACGCCGGTGCCGGCAGCGGTGTTGCGGAAAACCGGCTGTGCGTTTTCCCACGTCGTGTCGCCAGTGGTCGAGTAGCGGCAGTGGCCGATGGCGACGTGGCCCTGCATGGCACCAAGCGTCTGCTCGTCGAACACCTGGCTGACCAGGCCGAGGTCCTTGAAGACCAGCACCTGGGATCCATCTGCCACGGCGATGCCGGCGGCTTCCTGGCCGCGATGCTGCAGCGCGTACAAGCCGTAATAGGTGAGTTTGGCGACGTCCTCGCCCGGGGCCCATACCCCGAATACACCGCATTCTTCACGGGGTGCGTTGAAGTCCTCTTCGGGTTCTTGGACGGTCACGATTGGGCAGCTCCCCGGGGAACGGTTGGTGACGTAACGGAGTCTACGGGCAGCGTCGCCGCGCCGACGAATCCGCCGGGCGTGTTGAGCGACGAATTCCCACTTCAAATACCTAAAGCTGCAGTTCAGGGTTATGTTCAGCCCATATCGAACAGGGGCAGGCAGTGTCCAATCTCACCGGCTCGCGAACCGGAAAGGCGCAGCGCACCGGTGGGCTGCGCCTCGGCGAACGACAACTTTCCGGTGGCCAGCAGCAGCCAGGTGCGGGGGTCGGTTTCCACCACGTTGGGCGGCGTGCCCCGGGTGTGCGTGGGCCCGGCGATGCACTGCACCGCGACGAACGGGGGGATGCGCAACTCCACGCTCCGCCCGGGTGCCACCGCGGCGAGCGTGCGGGCGGTCAGCCGCACGGCCGTCGCCAATTCCTGTCGGTCAGGCGCCGGACGTGATTCGTCGCCAAGCCAGTCCGCGATCGCCAGTAACGCCTGGCGGGTCTTCACCGGGTCGGCTCTGTCGCGCGGGGCCATGACCTCAGGGTCTCAAAATCCCGCGGC
This sequence comes from Mycobacterium sp. NGS17, assembly GCF_059813205.1. Classification (NCBI taxonomy): domain Bacteria; kingdom Bacillati; phylum Actinomycetota; class Actinomycetes; order Mycobacteriales; family Mycobacteriaceae; genus Mycobacterium; species Mycobacterium sp. NGS17. Next base: position 295,604 of record NZ_JCALED010000006.1, read on the forward strand.
CCGACGACCGGACGGCCAGCACGGCGATGGCACCGGCTTCGTTGACGGCCAAATGCGCCAGCATGGGTGTCGCCAGGCTTCCGGAACGCTCGGCCAGCCAACCGAAGAGCCAGCCCGCGGTTCCGGTGACCAACACCGTGCCGGCGACCGGCTCACCCGTCGCGCGCGCGTCGGCGATGTGCGAGAGGCCAAAAGCGCAGGCCTGCAACAGCCGTCCACCACGCGCACCGAAAGCAGCGGAGCCCGCGGCCATCAGCGCGCCCCGAAACGCGGACTCCTCCGACCACACGGTGCCCACCGGTATCCGCAGCAGCAGCCACTCCGGCGCCGTCGCCGGTGGCTGGCGGTCGGCCATCGATCGGCGGACGGGCGCCAGCGCGGTCGTCGCGGCGACCGTAGCCGTCACAAAGAATGCGGCCAGCGACCCCCATCGCAAGCCGGCCCATAGCCGGGGCGGACCCAGGCCCAGAGGTGCACGCGTCACCCACACCAGCGCGCCACCCACGCCGGCCTGCACCACCGTCCGCCACGAGGCCGGCAGCCGCGGACTGACGAAGCTCCAGCCGATCAGCGCGGCGGCCAACGACAACGCGCCAGTTCGACGAAAATGCCGCGCAGACATCAGGATTCGCTGCGGTCACTCATCCGAAGAGCCGCGGCAGCACCGCCTCGGAAGTCTCGCGCAGTTCGGTCAGTGGGACCGTGAACAGCCCCTGGAACTCGACCGCGTCGGAGGCCTGGTCGACCACGCCGATGCGCACCGCCGGCAGTCCTCGCGCCTCGCACATCGACCGGAACCGGCTCTCCTCCGTACGCGGCACCGCCACCAACACGCGACCCGCCGACTCGGAGAACAACGTCACGAACGGGTCGGCGTCCTCGGGAAGCACGATGCGACAACCGGTTTCGCCGGCCAGGGCGGCCTCGACGACGGCCTGCGCGAGGCCGCCCTCGGACAGGTCGTGGGCCGCGGACACCAGGCCGTCGCGCGACGCCGAATGCAGCACCGCCCCCAGCAGCTTCTCGCGGGCCAGGTCGACTCTGGGCGGCAACCCACCCAGATGATCGGCGGTCACTTGGGCCCAGGTGGAACCGTCGAACTCGTCGCGAGTATCGCCGAGCAGCATCAGGGTCTCCCCTGGCTCGGTGCCCAGGCCGGTGGGGATGCGCCGGGCGACGTCATCGATGACGCCCAGCACGCCTACCACCGGGGTGGGCAGGATCGCCGCCGAGCCCGTCTGGTTGTAGAAGCTGACATTGCCGCCCGTCACCGGAATCCCGAGGGCCACACAGCCATCCGCGAGGCCCTTGACGGCTTGCGAGAACTGCCACATCACTCCGGGGTCTTCTGGCGAACCGAAGTTCAGGCAATTGGTCACCGCGACCGGTACCGCCCCGGTGACGGCGACGTTGCGGTAAGCCTCGGCCAGGGCGAGCTGAGCACCGGCGTACGGATCGAGCTTCGTATATCGGCCGGATGCGTCGGTGGATACGGCGATGCCGCGGCCGGTGGATTCGTCGACGCGCAGCACACCACCGTCGGCGTGCTCGGCCAGCACTGTGTTGCCGCGCACGTACCGGTCGTACTGCTCGGTGATGTATGCACGGCTGCACAGGTGCGGACTACCTAGCAGCGCAAGCAAAGTGGCGCGCAGTTCGTCACCGGTGGCCGGTCGTGGCAACCGCGCGGCGCTGTCGGCGTTCAAGGCGTCCTGGGTATCGGGCCGGGCGACCGGCCGGTGGTAGACCGGGCCTTCGTGGGCGACGGTGCGCGGCGGCACATCGACGACTGTCTGGCCGTGCCAGGTGATCTGCAACCGGTCGCCGTCGGTGACCTCGCCGATCACCGTGGCCAGCACGTCCCACTTGCGGCACACCGCCAGGAAGGCGTCGACGTTTTCCGGGGTCACCACGGCGCACATCCGCTCCTGCGACTCGCTGCACAGGATCTCCGCGGGCGTCATCTGCGTGGTGCGCAGCGGCACGGCTTCGAGCTGGATCGCCATCCCGCCGTCGCCGGCTGAGGCCAATTCCGAAGTGGCGCAAGATAATCCGGCACCGCCCAGGTCCTGGATGCCGACCACCAGGTGCCCGGCGTACAGCTCGAGGCAGCACTCGATGAGCACCTTCTCCATGAACGGGTCGCCGACCTGAACCGAGGGCAGCTTCTTGCGGGATCCCTCGCTGTCAAACGTGTCCGAAGCCAGCACCGAAACCCCGCCGATGCCGTCCAGGCCGGTACGGGCACCGAACAGGATGATCTTGTTGCCGGCGCCCGAGGCGAAGGCCAGGTGCAGGTCCTCCTGGCGCAAGACGCCGACGCACATGGCGTTGACGAGCGGGTTGCCGGCGTAGCAGGCATCGAACACCGTTTCGCCGCCGATGTTGGGCAAGCCCAACGAATTGCCGTAGCCGCCGATGCCGCGCACCACGCCGTCGACCACGCGGCGGGTGTCCGGCGCGTCGGCCGCGCCGAACCTCAGCTGGTCCATCACCGCGACCGGCCGCGCGCCCATCGCCATGATGTCGCGGACAATCCCGCCGACCCCGGTGGCCGCGCCCTGGTAGGGCTCGACGTAGGACGGGTGGTTGTGCGACTCGACTTTGAAGGTGACCGCCCAGCCGTCGCCGATGTCGACGACGCCGGCGTTTTCGCCGATGCCGGCCAGCATGCCGGCCCGCATCTCGTCGGTGGTGGTCTCGCCGAAGTACCGCAGGTGCACCTTGGACGACTTGTAGGAGCAATGCTCGCTCCACATCACCGAGTACATCGCCAGCTCGGCATCGGTCGGCCGGCGTCCCAGGATGGCGCGGATCCGCTGATATTCGTCGTCTTTGAGGCCCAGCTCGGCGAACGGTTGCGGCTCGTCGGGAGTGGAGGCGGCGTGCTCGACGGTGTCGATGGCCTGGGTGCGCGCGCTCGTCCCGGAGACTGTCACGCCAGACAGTCTAGGGCTGGACGCACCCTGGACGCCGAGCTGGCCGAGCATGGCTGAGCTGCGACCCGCGGCTACTGCCGCACCACGCAGAACACATTGCCCTCGGGGTCGGCGAGGACGACCCAGCGGAAGCTGTCGCCAAACTGGTGCCGGCCGACCTCGGTGGCTCCGGCCGCCGTCAGCCGCGACACCTCGGCGTCGACGTCGGCCGCGCTCAAATCGAGGTGCACGCGGTTCTTGCCTGGCGTCGGGTCGGGCACCTTCTGGAACCCGAGCCGCAGCCCTTCCGGGAAGGTCACCGCCGTGAATTCGTCGGCGAGGATGACGTGCGTCTTGCCGCCGAAGTGTTGCGCCCACCAGCCGGCCAGCCCGTCCGGATCGCCGCAGTCGAACGTGACCATTTCTACGTTTAGCGCCATGGCCGGATCGTAGGTCAGCGGGGCGACAGAAAAGCTTGCATCGCCGCCGAATAAGCGGCGACGTCGTGTGCGCCCATCAACTCGCGCGCGGAGTGCATAGCCAGTTGGGCTGCGCCGACGTCGACGGTGGGGATGCCCGTCCGCGCCGACGCCAACGGTCCGATCGTCGATCCGCACGGCAGGTCGGCGCGATGTTCGTAGCGCTGCAACGGCACTCCGGCCTGCCGGCAGGCTAGCGCGAACGCCGCGGCGGTGCGACCGTCGGTGGCGTAGCGCAGGTTCGGATGCACCTTGAGCACCGGCCCGGCGTTCACCGCGATCGGGTGGCCGGGCTCGTGCCGCTCCGGGTAGTTGGGGTGGGTGGCGTGCGCCATGTCGGCGGAGGCGAGCAGTGAGGCCGGCAGCCGGCGCAGGTAGTCCTCGCGGCTACCGCCGGCCGCCAGCACGATTCGCTCGAGCACGGTGCCCAGCAGATCGGATTGCGCGCCGTGATCCGACGTCGATCCCACCTCCTCGTGATCGAAGACCGCCAACACGGGCAGATAGGCCCCGGCCCGTTCCACGGCCAGCAATGCCTCCATCCCCGCGTAGCAACTGGCCTGGTTGTCCAGCCGGGGCGCACTCAGCAGGCCGGCGTCGGCGCCGACAACAGTCGCGGGAGTCAGGTCGTGGGTCATCAGATCGGCGGCCAGCACGGCGGTCGGCGCGACTCCGGCGCGCTCCGCGACGTAATCGACGAAAGACCGCGTCGTATCCCCGACACCCCACACCGCGTTGACGTGTCGCTGCGGATCCAGCGTCACCGACTTGCGGTCCTCGGCCAGATGGATGGCCAGCTGCGGCACCCGAAGGATCGGCTCGTCGATGCGCACCAGGTGGTGTGCGACGCCGCCGTCTTCGCCGTCCGCGCGCACCGAAAGGCGCCCACTGATACCCAGATCGCGGTCCAGCCACGAGTTGAGCCATGCGCCCCCATACGGTTCCAGCGCCACCACCCGCCAGCCGGTGACCACCCGATCGGGATGCTGCTTGACCCTGAGGTTGGGACTGTCGGTGTGCGCCCCGACGATTCGGAACGGTCCGTCGGCGCCTTCCGAATTCCAGGCGACCAGCGAGCCGGCCCGCACCGTGAAGTAACGCCCGGGCTCGGACGGCCAGCGTTTAGCCTCGCTCAGTTCGGTGTATCCGGCAGCGATCAGCCGGGCGGCCAACGTGGCGCACACGTGAAATGGCGACGGAGAGGCGTCGATGAAATCGCAGAGTCCTTGCGCGCTCGCTGAGGACTTCGCCTGGTTTCGAGGCCCGCCGGACATGTTGAACATCATGGCTGTCCGCCGTTGTGCGGTTCACGTTAGGGTCATCCACGTGCCCCCCGTCCAGCCGCAACCCATCCTCGCGCCGTTGACGCCCGCGGCGATCTTCCTGGTGGTGACCATCGACGACGGCGGGGAGGCGGCGGTGCACGACGCACTGCCTGACATTCCCGGACTGGTGCGCGCGATCGGTTTTCGCGAACCGCAGAAACGGTTGTCGGCGATCGCCTCGATCGGCTCGGACGCCTGGGATCGCCTGTTCTCCGGACCCCGGCCCGCCGAACTTCATCGGTTCCCCGAACTGCACGGACCGCGACACACCGCTCCCGCCACGCCCGGGGATCTGTTGTTCCACATCAGGGCCGAATGTTTGGATGTCTGCTTCGAACTGGCCGACCGGATCCTCAAATCCATGGCCGGTGCGGTCTCCGTGGTCGACGAGGTGCATGGCTTCCGCTACTTCGACAACCGCGACCTGCTCGGATTCGTCGATGGCACCGAGAACCCGGACGGCGCGCTGGCCACGAGTGCCACCGCGATCGGTGACGAGGATCCCGACTTCGCCGGCTCGTGCTACGTGCACGTGCAGAAGTACGTGCACGATATGTCGGCGTGGCATTCGATCTCGGTTACCGAGCAGGAGCGCGTGATCGGCCGCACCAAGCTCGACGACATCGAGCTCGACGACGACGTCAAGCCGGGCAACGCCCACATCGCCCTCAATGTGATCACCGACGACGACGGCACCGAACTGAAAATCGTGCGCCACAACATGCCGTTCGGCGAGCTGGGCAAAAGCGAATACGGCACGTACTTCATCGGCTATTCGCGCACGCCCCAAGTCACCGAACGGATGCTGCGCAACATGTTCCTCGGCGACCCGCCCGGAAACACCGACCGCATCCTCGACTTTTCCACGGCCATCACCGGCGGATTGTTCTTCTCCCCCACCCTCGACTTTCTCGATGATCCACCACCACTTCCCGCAGCGCCGTTGGCGGAAACGCCTGCTGCACAGAACGGCTCACTCTCGATCGGCAGCCTGAAAGGAACGAGTTCATGAACAACCTCTACCGCGACCTGGCACCGGTCACCGAAGCCGCCTGGGAAGAAATCGAATTGGAGGCGACCCGCACCTTCAAACGCCACATCGCCGGGCGTCGAGTGGTCGACGTCAGCGAGCCCGGCGGACCGGTTACCGCCGCGGTGAGCACCGGCCGGCTCGCCAACGTCGCAGCACCCACGGAAGGCGTGGAGGCTCACCTGCGCGAGAGCAAACCCCTTGTCCGACTGCGGGTTCCGTTCACCCTGTCACGCTACGAGATCGACAACGTCGAGCGCGGCGCCAACGATTCCGACTGGGACCCGGTCAAGGAAGCCGCCAAGAAGCTGGCATTCGTGGAAGACCGGGCCATTTTCGAGGGCTACGCCGCGGCATCGATCGAGGGCATCCGCTCCGCCAGCTCGAACAAGTCACTGACCCTGCCGGCGGACCCGCGGGAGATTCCCGACGTCATCACTCAGGCGATCTCCGAACTCCGGCTGGCCGGTGTCGACGGTCCGTACTCGGTGCTGCTCTCCGCCGACGTCTACACGCGGGTCAGCGAGACGACCGAACACGGCTACCCGATCCTCGAACACATCGACCGATTGGTTCCCGGCGACATCATCTGGGCGCCGGCGATCGACGGCGCCTTCGTGCTGACCACCCGCGGCGGCGACTTCGACCTGCAGCTCGGACACGATGTGTCGATCGGGTACACCAGCCATGACGCGGACACCGTGCAGCTGTATCTCCAGGAGACGCTGACCTTTTTGTGCTACACCGCCGAGGCCTCGGTTCCCCTCAACCCGTAGGAATAATTGGCGGCAAGCCCTTGCTTACCGGGAGAGCAACTGAACTTCTCTCTTGGAGGCAGGGTTTCGATGGCAACAACTTTGGCCGGCTCGACCGCATTGGTCACCGGCGCGACATCGGGTATCGGCCGGGAAATCGCACTGCAGCTTGCGGCTCGCGGCGCCGAGGTCGTGGTGCAGGGCCGCAATGCCGAACGCGGCGCCAAGACCGTCCGCGATATTGAAAATGCCGGCGGCACGGCACGTTTCGTCGCAGCAGACCTCAACGACGCCGACGATGTGCGGCGATTGGCCGCCGAGGCGGGACCGGTCGACATCCTGATCAACAATGCCGGAATCTACGAATTCGGTCCCACCGCGGACACCGACGACGCGACCTTCGACGAACACGTCAACGTCAATCTGCGCGCGCCGTACATTTTGGTGCAGCAGTTGGTGCCGGCCATGGCCGCTCGGGGTAACGGCGCCGTGGTGAACGTGAGTACCCTGGCCGCTTCCGTGGCAACCCGCGGCGCGGGTGTCTACGGGGCCACAAAGGCCGGCTTGGAGCAGCTGACCCGCGTGTGGGCCGATGAGTTCGGCGAGTCGGGCGTGCGGGTGAATGCTGTAGCCGCCGGACCGACCGAAACGCCTGGGGCCGCGGCCCTTCCGGGTGTCCTGGATACCATCGCGGCGATCACCACGGTGAAACGCGTGGCCGACGCGGGCGAAATCGCCAGTGCCGTGGTCTTCCTCGCATCTCCGGACGCCAGCTATGTCAACGGCGCCATTCTGCACGCGACCGGAGGTCAACGAGCGATTGCCGCGTAAACGCTAGAGGTCGAGAACCACATCGGTATCCGGGGCCGCCGAGCAGATCAGCACCGACCCCTGGCCGGGCGGCTCCAATGGCCGTTGCACGTAGGCGGTCGTCCCGGCGATGATCCCGGTTACACACAGGTGGCACACCCCGCTGCGGCAGGAAAAACGGGTTGGCACGTCGCAATCTTCGGCCAGGTCGAGGATGCTGTGGTACTGGGGGGACCAGCTTACCGTTAATCCGCTGCGCGCAAAGGTGATCGCGGGCCCCGTGCCCCGCGGTCCTACAGGTTGATGCGGTGGCTTGTGATCACCGGTCTCGACAATGCCCGGGCTGATCGCGGGCAGCGCGCCGAACAGCTCGCTGTGAATGCGCGTGGAGTCGAATCCAATGCCGATCAGGGCCTCGCGCATATTCGACATGAATTGCGTTGGTCCGCAAAGATATACGGTGGCATCGGTGGGCAGGCCCAACGCCGCGATGGATTCGCGCCGCAGGCGGCCTTGTGTTTCGGTGTAGAAGATTTGCTGCCTGGCGTGCGGCAATGACTCGATGAGCGTCGTGACTTCGTCTGCGAAGGCCTGGGTTTCGCGACTGTGAGTGGTGTGCAACCACCAGATGTCGCGACGGCTCGCGGCCGCGGACAGCGCATGCAGCATCGCCAGCACCGGCGTCGCCCCGATACCGGCGGAGAACAGGATGACCGGGCTGGAGTCGTCGGTGAGGAAGAAGTCGCCGCGGGGCGCGGCCGCCGCGATCACCGACCCAGGGTGAATGCGGGTGTGCAACCACCGGCTGACCACACCGTGGTCCTCGCGCTTGACGCTGATGCGGTAATAGCCGGCGCCGGATCCGTCGGACAGCGAGTAGCTGCGCATCGGTGCGGGCTCACCGGCGCCAGCGATCTTGACCGTCAGGTACTGGCCGGGAAGCGCCGGTGGCAGCGGACTGTGGTCGTCGGCTTCCAGTCGGAACGAAAGTACTTGTGGACTCTCCCGGCGTGTTTGGGTCACACGCAAGTTGCGGAAGCCTGTCCATCCCGGTTCGGCTCCGATGGGCGGCGCTAGCGCGGGTGCCGCGCCGTCGTGTGCGGCCAGCAGCTCGTGAAACGACTGTTGCCAGCCGGGGCTGAGCGCCGGAACGTCGATGGCCTTACGCAACATTTCGTCGTCGCGGTCGGGCAGATAGAGCAACGCGTCCACGTCGGCGACGCTGAGTTCGTGGCGGCCTCGGCGGGTCCGCACGATGTCGTCGCCGGCCCGCACGTGACCCTCGGTGATTACCCGGAAGTAGAAGCCCGGGCGATGTTGAGAGACAAGCAGGTTGGGCATGTTCGGCTCGTCGAGTCGGATGCCGATCCGAAAACAAGTGACCCGCGGCTGGGTGACCTCGAACTCGGCATCGCCGATGCGATAGCGGTCTCCGATGCAGACGTCGTCGTCGGCGAGTCCGGTGACGGTGAAGTTCTCGCCGAAGTGTCCGGGTTGCAGGTCGTCACGACCCAGATATGCCTTCCAGAAGTCGTATGCTTCGGTCTGGTACACCATGACGGCGCGTTGCTCCCCACCATGCCCGGCCAGGTCCCCCTGGCCGTCGCCATCGACGTTCAGCCGGCGCACCATGACTGGCCCCTCGATCGGAGCCTTCCAGATCCCGGTGTAGACCGCTTTGTCTCGCCATTGGACGTTCTTGGGCATGCCCACGTTCACCGAGACAAGCCTGCCCACTGTGTCACCTCGAACCGGCTCGTATTCCTACGACCCCAACTGGGATGGTTCGCCCAGAATATGGCAGGCCGGTTCGTGCGGCAACACCTCGGCTTCACGGGCTGTCGCGAGCCGCCCGTTTGGTGCATACTGGGTCATACAACCCATAATCTAGAGTCTGGGTTCCGCGCACCTCCATCGGACGCCGCCGAGGCGCACGATGCTGAAATGCATTGACTCAGGAGGAATGCCATGCCTGCGGTTCATCATCGCTACGCCAACGTCGACGGTCATCAGATCTTCTACCGGGAGGCCGGCGATGACGCCGCCCCCGCGGTGGTTCTCCTGCACGGTTTTCCCACCAGCTCGTACATGTTCCGCCACCTGATCCCCGCCCTCGCCGACGAATACCACGTCATCGCACCGGATCACCTCGGCTTCGGGCTGTCCGACGCCCCACCGGTCGACGAGTTCGACTACACCTTCGACGGGCTGACCGACCTCACGGCCGGTCTGCTGGGAACCCTGGGCGTCAACCGGTACGCCATGTACGTTCAGGACTACGGCGCGCCGATCGGCTGGCGGCTCGCGTTGCGCGACCCGGCCGCGATCACCGCGATCATCAGCCAGAACGGCAATGGCTATGACGCGGGATTCGTCGAGAGCTTCTGGAAGGTCGTGCAGGCGTACCAACAGGAGCAGACGGCGGATACCGAGGCGGCGGTGCGCCAGTTCCTCACCCTGGATGCCACCCGTTGGCAGTACGTGACCGGCGTGGCCGAGGAGACGCTGGTCGATCCCGAATCCTGGCAACATGACTACGCCCTGATCTCCCGTCCCGGCAACGATCTGGTGCAACTCAAGTTGTTTCGCGACTACGCCACCAATGCGGCCCTGTATCCGCGCCTGCACGACTACTTCCGGGCCGCCCGGGTGCCGCTGCTGGCGGTCTGGGGCCGCGGCGACGAGATCTTCGGCCCGGCCGGCGCCGAGGCGTTCGCCGACGACCTGCCCGACGCCGAGATCCATCTGCTCGACGGCGGACACTTTCTGCTGGAATCCGCGTGCGACGACGTCGCCCGGCTGATCCGGAACTTCCTCGCGACCCAAGCCCAAGCCTGAGCCGATGTTTGGGCTGGAGATCCCATGAATGGGGGCGCTCCCGGGTTAGCCTGGCGCGATGGCCCATCCCGATGTTCACGACGAACAACGGTTGACCGCCAAGGGGCGAGCCACCCGCGACCGAATCGTGCAGGCCGCCGCTCAGCTGATCGTTACCGAGGGCCTGTCCGCGTCGAACATGGACAGCGTGCGCCGGGCGGCTTCGGTCAGCGGCTCGCAGCTTGCCCACTATTTCACCGACAAGGCGGCGCTCATTCGCGCGGTGATCAGGCGCCAGATCGGCGTCGTCTTGGATTTTCATCGCCAGCCCACCCTTCGCGGCCTAGGTTCGTTTGACGACTTCGAGCGCTGGATCGATCTGAACATGCGCTACCTGCGGCGCATCGGCTATTTCGGCACCCCTACCTACCACGCCTTGACCGCCCAGTTGGCGAAGTCAGACGACGCCACCCGCGAGGCGCTGGCCGCCGGGTACCGGCAGTGGATTGAATTGCTGGAACGGGCAATTGCGCGGATGAAAGACGACGGGTTGCTGGTTCGCGATGCCGATCCAAACCAACTGGCGTTGGTGATCGTCACCGCGCACCAGGGCGGTGGCGTGCTGACCTTCACCTACCAAGAGGAGTGGCCGCACGCCGACGCCATTCGCTTCGCAATCAACTATTTACGTCTGTTCGCCACCGACCCCGCCGAGCGAGCACCCCGTCCGCCGCGCCGGTCCCGCGCGCGCCGCCCGGCGCGACGGGCCGGGTGAGCGATTGGTCCCGAAGGCGGCGAAGTGACCGAACGCAACCCATCGCGCTTCACCCGCAAGGGACTGGCGACGCGCGCGCGAATCATCGAGGTCGCCGCCCGGTTGATGTTCGAACGGGGCGTCGCCAACACGAGCGTCGACCAGGTTCGTCGCGCCGCCGCGGTGGGTGGATCCCAGATCTCCCACTACTTCGGCGATAAGCGCGACCTGACCCGCCATGTCATCGATGCGCGCCGTAATGACGTGCGGGCCTTCCACACTCGGCCGCAGTTCGCCGGGCTCGACAGCCTCGCTGCCCTGCGGGCCTGGGCCGATGGCTGCGTGGCCGACATCGACGCCGTGTACCGCGTCGGCGGTTGCGTCTATGGGTCCCTGGCCGGTGAGCTGATCGAGGCCGACCGCGAGATACACGATGAGTTGGCCGCGGGATACGACCAGTGGATCGACCTGTTTCGGGCCGGCCTGGAGTCGATGCGTGAGCGCGGCGACCTGCGCCCGGAGGCCGACGCGCGGCATCTGGCCGTATCCATGGTCGCCGCGCACCAGGGCGGCGCGATGCTCACCCACGTCACCGGTGATCCGCAACCGCTGCGGGCCGCCGTCGATGCCGCGGTCGACTATGTGTGCTCCTTCGCGGTGCAACCCCCGCGGCGTAAGAGTCAACCCGCGTCGTCGCGCGCGCAGCGCAGCGTCTGAGTGTTGACGTTTCGCTGGACATGGGGGATATGGTCACCCATAATAATGGGTCAGTTGGCCCATTATTATGCGTCGCGCCACCTGGTGCCGTCGCCGCCGACGATGGTGAAAGAGGCAGCCGATGTCCATGCTCGAGTCACCTCAGCTGCCAACCGCTCCGGCGGTCGTACGCGAGCAAGCCGGTGGACAAGCCATGCGGGCGATCATCTTGGAAAAGTTCGGCGGTCTGGACAGCCTGGTCTACACCGAAATTCCCAAGCCGCTGCCGAAAGATGGCGAAGTCGTCATTGCGATAAAGGGTTTCGGCATCAACCATGCCGAGATCCACATGCGTCGCGGCGAATGGGCCGAAGCGGCCGAGGTCAGCGGCATCGAATGCGTCGGCATCGTCGACTCGTGCCCGGGCGGCGAATTCCCGGTCGGGGCCAAGGTCGCGGCGCTGATGGGTGGCCTGGGGCGCACCATCAACGGCAGCTATGCAGAGTACACCCGCGTCCGCGCAGCCAATGTTGCGCCCATCGAATCCGACCTGCCGTGGTCACAGCTGGCGGCTCTGCCGGAAACCTATGCGACGGCGTGGACCTGCCTGTACCGCAACCTGAGTCTTGCCGCGGAACAAACCTTGGTGATCCGTGGGGCGACTTCGGCTTTGGGTCAGGCCGCTCTAAAGATGGCGGTGATCACCGGCGCCGAAGTCATTGCCACGACGCGCAGCCGGCAACGCTTCGGCATGCTCGAAGAGCTGGGCGCGACCCGGGTGGAGGTGGAGCGCGGTGACCTTGCCGCCCACATCGCGGAAGCCAAGCGTATCGACGCCGTACTCGACCTCGTCGGCAACAGCACCATCCTCGACTCCCTGGACATGTTGCGCCGCGGCGGCACCGCCTGCCTCGCCGGGTGGCTGGGTGGTCTGGCACCCATCCGCGATTTCAATCCCCTCGCGCGAATGGCCAGCGGCGTGAGCTTCAGTTTCTTCGCGAGCCCCGTATTCGGGAACCCCGGGTTCCCGGTTTCGGATGTGCCGTTCGGTCAGATCGCTCAGCAGATAGCCGACGGCAAGCTCGACGCGGCACCGGCGCGGGTCTTCTCGTTCGACGACATCCGCGAAGCGCACCGCGTCGCCGAGGCGGGTGAAGCCGCAGGCAAGCTCGTCGTCGTGCTGGAGTGATGCGGACGAGAAACACTACTGCGCGAACGAATTTCAGGAAAGGACGGGCTTCCCATGGGTCTGGCATGGCAACAAGGGCCGCTGGCGACGGGATCGCTCGGACACTTTTTGACCGAGCAGCCGATGCCGCCGCGGCTGCTGTTCGCCGAGCCGTTGCGTCGCCGACTGCGAGTGCGCTTCGCCGATCGATGGATCGCCGACAGCGAGGATGTGATGCTGTTGCACGAGCCGGGTCGCTACCCGGTCGCCTACTTTCCCCGCGGCGACATCGAAGAGGGAACGCTGCTTGCCGAAGACCGGGTGACGCAGCACCGTGACCTCGGGGCCACCCAGTGGTTCACCGTCAACGCATCGGGACGCGAGACCAACCACAGCGCCTGGGAGCACACCGGGCTGCCGGCCCATGCAGCGGTACTCGAGGGCCGGGTGGCCTTTGCCTGGCGTGCCATGGACGGGTTCTACGAAGAAGAGGAGCGGATCGTCGGGCACGCCGCTGACGCCTATCATCGCATCGACATCCGTTCCACGGCGCGGCATCTGGTCGTCCGGGATGGCGACCGAGTGATCGCCGATACCCATCGCCCGCTGGCACTGTATGAGTCCGGCTTTGCGCCCCGATGGTACGTCCCGCGCCAGGATATCGATGAGTCAACCCTCAAACCTATTGATATTCAGACTTTTTGCCCATACAAAGGGATTTGTTCGTACTATGACATCGGCGACCACCGGCGCGCGGCATGGTCTTACGTCGGCGCTTGGACGGAGGTCGCGCGGGTTCGCAATCTGGTGTCCTTCGAGCCGGACAAGGTCGATGTGCACCTCGACGGCAAGCAACTTCAACTCGAACCGGGCCAGACCGTCATTCCACACGGCGTGGATCGCGGGCTCGACACAGAGGAGATCTTGGGAAAGAACCCGGCCGGGAGCGCACCATGAGGATGTCCTTGGAAGTCGTGATCCTGCCCGTCGCGGATCCGGACCGGTCGTTGCGGTTCTACCGTGACCAGGTTGGCTTCAACCTCGAGGTCGATTACGCCCCCACGCCCGAGTTCCGGGTCATCCAGTTGACGCCTGAGGGATCGGGCACCTCAATACAATTCGGCGTGGGGCTGACGGATGCGCCGGTTGGCTCCGTGCGGGGCTTGTATCTTGTCGTCTCCGACATCGAAGCCTGCCGCGCCGAGCTCACTGATCGCGGCGTAACAGTCAGCGAGATACGGCATAAGGACACCGACGGCGGCTGGAGCGGCACCTTTCTCGCGGGTGCCGATCCAGATCGCGGCAACTATGCGAGCTTCGTCGATTTCCGCGATCCTGACGGCAATGCTTGGGTGGTCCAAGAGCGGGACCATCAGCCGGCCTGAAAACGGCTTCGGTGCAATGCGGCAGATCGGAAGGTAACGGTGACGGAACAAGGCACCACTCCCGAGCGGGTGCGCGGGTTCTCCGACGGCGTCTTCGCCGTGCTCATCACGATCTTGGTGTTGGCACTCAGGCCGCCGAGCGCACATGGCTTCGGCGCCCTCCTGCCGCTATGGCCCACCGGACTCAGCTATGTGGTCAGCTACCTGTTCATCGCCATCGTCTGGGTTAACCACCACCACGTGTTGAACTACGCGCAGGTCGCGACACCGCGCTTGGTGTGGTCGAACTTCGCCCACCTGTTTTCGGTATCGCTGATCCCTTTCACCACCGAGTGGATCGCCGACAGCAGGCTGGCCGCGGCACCGGTGTCCTCATACGCCGCGGTCTTCGTCCTGGTCAACATCACCTACCTGGCGCTGTGCTGGGAGGCGGTCGATCGGCCTTTGCACCAGAATGTTTCGGCGCGGATGCGACGCATGCTGCGGATGAGGTCGTTCATCACGCTGAGCGTGTTTGTGACGGCGGCGCTGATCGCCTTGTGGTGGCCGGTGGCCGCGATGTTGCTGATTGTGCTGTGCCTGGTGGGTTACCTACGACCGGATATTCCCCAACGAAAGAATGTCGAGCACTAGCATGACAACACCGTCCGTCCTCGTCTTCGACGTCAACGAGACGCTGCTCGACATCGAGTCCGTCGCACCGCTTTTCGGTGAGCTGTTCGGCGATGAGCGCATGTTGCGCGAATGGTTCGCTCAACTCGTCATGTACTCGATGTCGATCACGCTGGCCGGCAACTACGTGACGTTTCCGGTGCTCGCCGAGGGGGTGCTGCCCATGCTGGGCGACATCTACCGGGTGAACGTTTCCGAAAGCGACGCGCAGCGGCTGAAGGCCGGGCTGCTCACGATGCCGGCGCACCCCGATGCCGCCGAGGGGCTAGCGGCGCTGCGTGACAACGGCTTTCGGCTGGTGACTTTGAGCAACTCCCCGCCCAATCCGGATGGCCCGACCGCACTGCAGAATTCCGGGCTGGCTGGCTATTTCGAACATCAACTGAGCGTCGATGCCCGCAGCGTCTTCAAGCCTTCGCCCGCCGTGTATCGGTACGCATGCGAGACGATCGGGGTGGCTCCGCCCGATTGCATGATGGTGGCCGCGCACGTGTGGGACACCATCGGTGCGCAGCATGTCGGATTCGGCGGGGCCCTCATTACCCGGCGCGGCAACGCACCGCTGCCGATCGACGGCCTGCCGCAGCCGAACATCGTCGCCAGTGATGTGCGTCAGCTCGCCGAGCAACTGATTAATCTCCGATGAATACCGGGAGCGGGGCGTCGGCGCCGCGGCCACCACGCGAGAGGATCGTCGACCATGGCAGCAGCTGAGGCAGAAGAGTTCGACGTCGTGGTGCTCGGCGCCGGCCCGGTCGGCCAAAACGCCGCCGAACGGGCCCGAGCCGCAGGACTGCGCGTTGCTCTGATCGAGCGCGAACTCGTTGGCGGCGAGTGCTCGTATTGGGCGTGTGTGCCCAGTAAAGCACTGCTGCGCCCCGTGATTGCGCTTTCCGACACCCGCAGGATCGATGGCGCGCGGGAGGCGGTCACTGGCTCGCTGAGCACCGACGGCGTATTCGGCCGCCGCAACCGCTACGTCACCGACTGGGACGACAGCAGCCAGGCCCACTGGGTGAGCGGGATCGGCGCGGCCCTGATACGCGGGCACGGGCGATTAGACGGGCCGCGCCGCGTCGTCGTCACCGACGCCACCGGCGACCAGGTGGCGGTCGCCGCACGGCACGCGGTGGTCATCTGCACCGGAAGCCGCACCGCGTTGCCCGACCTGCCCGGCCTCGCCGAGGCGAGACCATGGACCAACCGGCGGGCCACCGATAGCAGCGCCGTCCCGGAGCGGCTGGCGGTCGTCGGCGCCGGCGGCGTAGGTGTCGAAATGGCCACGGCGTGGCGGGGATTGGGTTCCGAGGTGACCCTGTTGGTGCGAGGTTCGGGACTGCTGCCCAGGATGGAGCCCTTCGTGGGCGAGCTGATCGGGCGCGGCCTCGCCGAGGCGGGCGTCGACTTGCGCATGGGGATATCGGTCCGCGCGTTGCGCCGCCCGGACGATTCCCATGTCGTCCTCGATTTGGATGACGGCACCGAGTTGCCCGTCAACGAGGTGCTCTTCGCCACGGGCCGCGCCCCGCTGACCGACGACATCGGTTTGGAGACAGTGGGATTGAGGCCGGGCAGCTGGCTCGAGGTGGACGACACCTGTCTGGTGCGCGGCGCCGTCGACGACGGCTGGCTCTACGCGGCTGGCGACGTCAATCGCCGGGCGCTGCTCACCCATCAGGGCAAGTACCAGGGCCGCATTGCCGGTGCGGCCATCGGCGCCCGTGCCGCGGGAAAGCCGTTGGACACCAAACCGTGGGGTGCGCATGCCACGACCGCCGACCATCACGCGGTGCCGCAGGCCTTTTTCACCGACCCCGAAGCGGCTGCCGTGGGACTGACGGCTGAGCAGGCCGGCCAAGCCGGACACCGAATTCGCACGGTCGACATCGAAATCGGCGATGTGGTAACGGGAGCCAAACTTTACGCGGACGGCTACACGGGCCGCGCGCGGATGGTGGTAGACGCGGATCGCGGCCACCTGCTCGGCGTCACCGTGGTCGGCCCGGGCGTGACGGAGCTCCTGCACTCGGCCACCATCGCCGTCGCAGGCCAGGTGCCGGTCGACCGGTTGTGGCATGCGGTGCCGTGCTTCCCCACCATCAGCGAGCTATGGCTGCGACTGCTCGAGGCGTATCGAGACGCCCCGGACGATAATTGACCCGTGGCCACTTCGGACGGATTCCATCCAGACTTCGACAGCACGGCGACGCCGCCCGCGCGCAACCGGGTGCGTCACGTCAAGGCGTCGGAGATCAGCTCCGACACAGCGCAATCGGAGGGGCTGCGGCGCTTCGCCGCCCTGTCGGGCGGCTCGGTCGGCGCGGAGAAGCTCTGGATGGGCGAGACGCACGCGGCGCCGCAATCGGCTTCGGACAACCACCATCACGGCGACTCCGAGACCGCCATCTATGTCCGAAAGGGCAACCCGGAGTTCGTCTTTCATGACGGCACCGGAGAGGTCCGCATCGCCGCCGCTCCCGGCGACTACGTTTTCATCCCGCCGTACCTGCCGCACCGGGAGGAAAACCCCGACCCCAACACCACCGCCGAGGTGGTGATCGCGCGCAGCAGCCAGGAAGCCATCGTGATCAATCTCCCGGCCCTGTATCCGCTGGCCGACCCTCAGTAGACGGCGATCTCGATCAGGTTGCCGTCGGGGTCACGGCAGTAGTGCGAAGTCATCTCGCCCAGCGCCCCCACCTTGGTCACCGGTCCGGAGATCACCTTCACTCCGCACGCGGCCAGGTGGGCGCGCACGTCATCCGGGCCGGAACGGGTGACGAAGCACAGGTCTTCGGAACCGGCGGCCTCAACGGACCCGGTGAACCAGTCGGGATCGTCGGCCAATGCGCCGACTTGCCGCAGATTGATCTTCTGATCCCCAAAACACAGCGCCGTCCGACGCGAGGGCCCGAACGTCTCGCGCCGCATCCCGAGCACGCGCTCGTACCATGCGGCGGTGGCCTCAACGTCGCGGCAATTCAGGACAATGTGGTCGAACCGTTCCACCGCGATCGCCACCCTTGACCCTCCTGACCCGCGCAAACCCGTCCATCGGCTGCTCACGCGCGAAAACCGTTCGCTACCAGAGTAATCCGTCCAACGAGTGTCGCCCGCGCCTGGTAGCGCCGCTTTACGCCCAGTGGATAGGACGTTTTAATACATCTCATGGGCCCCGACCAGCTGGACCTCGACGTTGCCGACCTCCGGATCTCCCGCGGCAGCGTCCCGGCCAGCACCCAACTCGCCGAAGCCCTCAAGGCGGCCATCGTCAAACAGCGCCTGCCGCGCGGAGCGCGATTGCCGACCGAGCGAGAACTCATCGATCGCACCCTCGTGAGCCGGGTCACCGTGCGCGCGGCTGTCGGACTTCTCGAACGACAGGGATGGCTGGTGCGCAAGCAGGGCCTGGGCACGTTCGTGGCCAACCCGGTGAAGCAAGAACTCGGGCCCGGCGTGCGCACCATCACCGAGGTGCTGGCCGACTCCGGGATCACGCCGAACGTCGACGTCCTGTCGCATCGCGTCGAAGACGCGCCACAACGCATCGCCGAAACATTGGGGCTATCCAAAGTTTTGTGCGTGCACAGGCGTTTTCGTGACGGCGACCAACCCCTGGCCCTGATGATCGCCTACCTGCCAACGGATTTAGGCAAAGCCACGGAACCACTGCTGAAGAGCGCGACCGACGAGCAGACCGCGCTTGCGATGGAAAGCACCTACACCATGTGGGAGCGGCGACTGGACGTTCCCATCTCCCGCGCCAATTATGAGATTCATGCGGCCGGTGCCTCCCTGGAAGTGGCCGGCGCGCTGAATCTGCCGCTGGGCTCTCCGGTGCTGGTGCTCGAACGCACCAGCTACGACCAAGACGGAAAGCCGATCGAGGTCGTGGAATTCCACTATCGCCCCGAGCGGTACAGGTTTTCGGTCACGCTGCCGCGCACCGTGCCCAGCCCCGGCGCCGGCATCGTGGAACGGCGCGAGCCGACCTGAGCGCCAGACGAAATCCGGCGCCCACTCAGCGAATTCTCAACCGATTCTTCGGTGCCGCTTGGCTTGCCTCCAAGCATTCCCAAAGTCACAGGCCGCACCATCGAACGCATGACGAACGAGCAGCTGTGCGCGGACCGGGTCGAACGTTACCTGCGCACCCGCGGGCGGCGATACTTTCGCGGCCACCACGACGGCGAATACTTCTTCGTCAGCAACGCCCCGCGGCGCTTGCATGTTCACTTCGAGATCTCTCCCGCGCACGACGACGTGCTGATCATCCGCGTCAATCCCGGATGCTATTTCCCGGCAACCGACCGCCCCTGGGTGACGTACTTCTGCGACCGGTGGAACCGTCTCGACCGCCAGGTCACCGCGGTCGTGCACGGTTCGTCGGATCCGCAGCGCATCGGTGTGATGGCCCGCAAGTCGCAATGGATCCGAAACGACGTCTGCTTCAACGAGTTCGCCGCCTTCCTCGACAACACCATCGCGGACGCCACCGAGTTGTTCGAGGAATTGAACCCGCCGGTCGAATTGCCGCCCACCGAACGGCCGTTGCTGCGCGACGCCGGCTGAACTACGGGCGGGCTACCCGCCGGCCGGAGCATCCGGGCGCGGATCACCCAGCCTGGCCCGGATCGCGCCCCACGGGTCGGCGTAGCGTCCAGGGGTATCCCGGTAGGCCGCACGGCTTCTGAGGAACCGTCGCGCCACAGGCGAGATCAGCCGCATCGGGTACCGCCGCCACCCGGCCGCGGCCCGCATCTCGGTGAGCATGTCCGGCCACGAGTGGCGCTGGAATCGCAGAACCTCCTGGGAACGAACCGTATCCATCCAGTCCGTGACAAACCAGTCGTCATCGCTGTCCGGATCGCCCGGCCGGCCGACGGGCAACACATCGACCAGGCCGCGGGCGGCGGCCAGTGCCTTGCCGACGTCGCCCTCCCGCAGCAGGTGCGATGCGTCGCCGGCGATCAGCAGCGTCTCACCGGCGACGTCGGCGGTGACCGCTGCGGCGAATGCCCGCGCGACGTCGCGGACGTCGACGGTGTGGATGCGGCCGTCGGCCGGCAGGGCGCTTTCGAAGAACAACGCATCGCCGCTGAACGGCATGGCGTCCGGTTCGACGCTGATCACTCCGGCCAGGCGCAGGATGACCCATTCGAGATTCGACGCGCGGAGGTGCTGTTCCGCTTCGGCCTTGTGAGCGCCGTAGAGGTCGGCCGGGTTCGTCGGGGAGTCCGGGCGCAGCAGCTCGCGAGAGCGGTGCGGGTTGCGCGCGCCGTACACGGCGTTGCTCGAGGCCAGGATGAAGCGCACCGGCTGATGCATTGATTGGGCCGCCCGCAGCAAGGTGACGGTCGCGTCGACGTTGACGCGGCGCCCCAGCGCGGGCTGACGATAGATCATCGGTGGGATCACCGCGGCCAGGTGCACGATGGCGGTGGGCGACGTGTCGGCGAGTAGCCGGTCGACCTGACCCGGGTCGGTCAGGTCCGCCCAGCGCGGCTCGGCGCCGGCCGGCAGCGCTCCCGCGGCTTTGCGCTGGGCGGCGGTGCCCAGGTCGGTCGCGACCACGCGGTGGCCGTCGGCCACCAGCCGGCGCACCGTTTGCGAGCCGACCAGCCCGAAACCTCCGGTTACCAGGACCTTCTCGGACATGCCTCCCCCATCGGCCGTTCGCTTTCCAGCAAACGGATATGACATTCTCCTAAACGGAGAGTAGCATATGCCGATCGGCGGCTCAGGTTTGAGACTGGCGTCACACCGGCAACAAGTAGCGAAGAGCAGAAACAGACAGCGGGGAGCCATGACGGGCGACGGTGTTGACGCGGCGGACAACCACGAAACCGCCAAGTGGGATCCGGCTTTCACCGAACAGGTGGCAAAGGTACTGGGACCGGTCATCAAGCGGTACTACCGGGCCGAGGTGCGAAACATCGACAACGTCCCGTCCTCGGGCGGGGCTCTGGTGGTCTCCAACCACTCGGGCGGCATGCTGACCCCGGACGTGCTGATCTTCTCCCCGGCCTTCTACGACAGGTTCGGCTACGACCGCCCCGTCTACACGCTGGGCCATTACGGGCTGTTCATGGGACCGTTGGACGGCTGGTTGCGCCGCCTCGGGGTGATCGAGGCCAGCCGCGAAAACGCCGCCACCGCCCTGCATTCCGGTGCGGTGGTGCTGGTGTTCCCCGGCGGCGACTACGACTCCTACCGGCCGACTTTCACTGCGAACACCATCGACTTCAATGGACGCACCGGGTACGTGCGGACCGCTATCGAAGCCGGGGTGCCGATTGTGCCGGCCGTATCCATCGGCGCCCAGGAGACACAGCTGTTTTTGACCCGGGGCAACTGGCTGGCCCGCAAGCTGGGGCTGACCAAAGCGCGAATGGACATTCTGCCCATCAGCGTCGGATTCCCCTTCGGTTTGAGCGTCATCTTCCCGCCCAACGTGCCCCTGCCGGCAAAGATCGTCACCGAGGTTCTCGAACCGATCGACATCACCGCCCAGTTCGGCAGCGACCCCGACGTCGACGAGGTCGACGCCCACGTACGCGCCGTCATGGAAGATGCGCTCAAGCGGCTCGCCGGCGAGCGCCGGTTCCCGATCCTGGGCTGACGGTGTCCGGGGCCGCTGGAGGTGGCGTGGTGAAGAGACTCAACGGCATGGACGCGATGCTGCTCTACAGCGAGACGCCCAACTTACACACGCACACGCTCAAGGTGGCCGTGATCGACCCGGCCGACTGCGACGGAGAATTCGGTTTCGAGGTCTTCCGCCGGCACGTGCGACGTCGGCTTCATCTGCTAGAACCGTTGCGCTACAAGCTCGTTGACATTCCCTGGCATTTGCATCACCCCATGTGGCTGGAGAACTGCGACGTCGACCTCGACTATCACCTGCGGCAAGTGCGGGTGCCCGCGCCCGGCGGTCGGCGCGAGCTCGATCGGGTGATCGGCGAGGTGGCGTCCACTCCTCTGGACCGCAGTCGTCCGCTGTGGGAGTTTCATTTCGCCGAAGGGCTGGCCGGTGGCCGATTCGCCATGATCGGCAAGGTGCACCATGCGCTCGCCGACGGGGTCGCGTCGGTCAACCTGCTGGCGCGCGCGATGGATCTGCGCGACGGGCTCACCGACGAGCGCGACAACGACGAAGCAGGCGTCACCACCTCCAGCGCCGACCTGCTGCGCGCGGCGGCCCGCGACCACGTCCGGCAGATCGGCGCCCTGCCCGGGCTGCTCAAGGACGCGGCCGTCGGAATGACGCGGGTGCGGCGCCGGTCCCGGGAGCGCGGGGGCCACCCCGACCTGGCCGACGCGTTCGACGCACCGCCGACGTTCCTCAACCATGTCGTGTCGCCGCGGCGCTGGTTCGCCAGCACGTCGCTGTCGCTGCCGGAGGTGAAGGCGACGGCAAAGGCGTTGGGAATCACGGTGAACGACGTGGTGCTCGCCATGGCGACCGGCGGATTGCGAACGCTGTTGCTGGCTTATGACGGTGCGGCCGACCGCCCGATCATCGCCTCGGTGCCGACGGCCACCGACAAGTCGGACCGCATCACCGGCAATGAGATCAGCGGGCTGATGGTCTCGCTCCCGGTCCACGTCGGCGACCCCGTGGAGAGGGCCCGGCTGGTCGCCCTGGCCACCAAGATCGCCAAGGAAGACCACGAAGTCCTCGGCCCGGAGCTCTACGGGAAGATGATGGCCTACCTTCCGACCGCATTCGCCCCTGCCGCATTCCGGTGGCTGGGTCGGCGCGACGCGCCGAACAAGCTGATGAACGTCGCGGTGTCCAGCGTGATGGGGCCGCGCGAGCGGGGCCACTTCGGCGGTGCGGCCGTGAGCGAGATCTATTCCACCGGCGTGCTGTCGCCCGGCGCCCCGGTCAACATCACCGTGTGGAGTTACGTGGACCGGCTCGGCGTCGCAGTGCTCACCGACGACCAAACCTTCAACGACCCGCACGAGGCGACGGACGCCATCGGCGCGTCCTTCGCCGAATTACGGGATGCTGCAGGCGTTTCCGCTCAGCCGGCGAGCACGCCGTCCAGCACCGAGTAGAACAGGCCGAGGCCGTCATCGGACGGCCCGGTCAGCGCCTCGATGGCGTGCTCGGGGTGGGGCATCAGACCCACCACGCGGCCGTCGGCGGAACTCACCCCGGCGATGTCGTGCAGCGACCCGTTGGCGTTCTCGTGGTAGCGGAACACCACCCGCCCCTCGCCCTCGAGCTCCTCGATCACCTCGGCCGGCGCCACGTAGCGTCCCTCTCCCGATTTCAGCGGGACCAGCAGGTCGGCGCCGAGCTCGAAGCGCGACGTCCAGGCGGTCGACGTCGAGGCCACCCGCAGCCACACGTCGCGGCAGATGAAGTGCAGGCCCACGTTGCGGGTCAGCGCCCCGGGCAACAGGCCGGCCTCGCAGAGCACCTGAAAACCGTTGCAAATGCCCAACACTGGCATGCCGCGCCGTGCGGCCTCCACCACCTCGGTCATCACCGGGGCGAACCGGGCGATCGCACCGGCCCGCAGGTAATCGCCGTACGAGAACCCGCCGGGCACCACCACGGCGTCCACGCTTTTCAGATCGGCGTCGGCATGCCACAGGTTGACCGCCTCGGCACCGACCCGCCGCGCCGCGCGCGCGGCGTCCACGTCATCGAGCGTGCCGGGAAACGTGATGATCCCGATGCGTGCCGTCACTGGTTGTCCCGGCTGATCGTCCAGTCTTCGATCACGGTGTTCGCCAACAGCGATTCCGCGATCTCGGCGAGCGCGGAATCGTCGACGCTGTCGTCCACCTCTAGCTCAAACCGCTTGCCTTGCCGCACTTCTGAGATTCCCGGATGTCCGAGGCGACCCAGGGCACCCACAATCGCCTGACCCTGCGGGTCGAGAATCTCCGCTTTGGGCATCACGCTTACGATCACCCGGGCCACCGGCGCTCCTCCTGGGAAGTTGGCGTTTCGGGCGCCACTCTACCGGCGAAAGCGCAGCTCGGCGTCACGGGCACGAGGCAATGTAGGCCTCGCAGAGGGGCGCGTTCATGGCATTGAGCACCGGATCGTCCGCCATCGCCGGCCACGCCGTCTGCGGCGGTGCCGTCGACCACAGCGTGACCTCGCTGATCGTGCTGCTGGCCGGGTGGGCGAACAGATAGGTGTGCATCACCACCGGGCCGCTGATCACGGCGGCCATCCGATTGGCTTCGTCGGTGGTCAGCGACGGTGACTCCTGCGGTGCGCGCTGCTGGCAGGCCCGCAGGGCGGCGACGGCAGCGCTGAAGGCCGCGGCCGCGCTGGCCCCACCGCGAGCGGTGTCACCCCGCCAGTGCAGGACCTGGGCCTGCAGCTGCCACTGTCCGTCGGGATGCTGAACCGTCGAGCGCGCCGCGACGGCCGAGTCGCGGGGATCCTGGGTTACCGGCGGCGCGGCGCACAACTCCTCGAATCTGAACCGGGGACCGGGCGCCGAACCGGTCGTCTGCACGGCCTGACCGGCGAGCGCGGGCCAGTGGTACACGCCGTCCAGCGGCAGGGCATGCTGATCGATCCACGCGGTGTTCGGGATCCGGTCGCACACGGCCGGGCACGTCTCCGGCTCTGCGTGCGCAGGGATGACGACGATCAAAGCGAAGGCGAAACTGCCGGCGACCAGCATCATGGCCAAAATCACGCGCGTCGGCAGCTTGTCCATCAAGGCACAATCGTAGATATGCAACTGACGCATTTCGGCCATTCGTGCCTACTTGCCGAGTTTGACCACACCCGCGTGCTCTTTGACCCCGGAACTTTCGCGCACGGCTTCGAGGGAATCACCGGCTTGACCGCCATCTTGATCACCCATCAGCACCCCGACCATGTCGACGTCAAACGGCTGCCCGCCTTGCTCGAGGGTAACCCGGAGGCGGCGCTGTACGCGGACCCGCAAACCACCGCGCAGCTGGGTGCCCCCTGCCGCGAGGTCCATGTCGGTGACGAGTTGCCCATCGGCGAACTGACCGTTCGCGCCGTCGGCGGAAAACACGCGGTCATTCACCCGGAAATCCCTGTGATAGAGAACATTTCGTTCCTGATGGGCGACGCCGACCACCGCGCCCGGTTGATGCATCCCGGTGACGCGCTCTTCGTGCCCGACGAGCCGGTGGACGTCTTGGCCACGCCGGCGGCCGCGCCCTGGATGAAGGTGTCCGAGGCGGTCGACTACCTGCGTGCGGTGGCCCCGCAGCGCGCCGTTCCCATTCACCAGGGGATCATCGCGCCGGATGCGCGGGGGATCTACTACGGACGGCTGACCGAGATGACCAGCACCGACTTCCAGGTGCTGCCCGAGGAGGACGCCGTCACGTTCTAGCTGCGGTCACGCTGGCGTGACACACGCGTCCCGCGGTCACGCTGGCGTGACGCAGGCGTCCGGCGGTCACGCTGGCGTGACGCACGAACGCAAGCGGGGCTGTCTGCCCTGCGGCTACGTGAGGTCGTCGGCGGCGCCGCGGCCGGCGGCGCGGCCGGAGAAGATGCAGCCGCCCAAGAACGTGCCTTCTAGGGCGCGGTAGCCGTGCACGCCGCCGCCACCGAACCCGGCCACCTCGCCCGCGGCGTACAGACCGGTCAGCGGAGTGCCGTCGGCCTTCAACACCCGTGAGGCGAGGTCGGTTTCGATGCCGCCCAACGTTTTTCTGGTCAGGATGTGCAGCTTGACCGCGATCATCGGCCCCGCCTTCGGGTCGGTCAGCCGGTGCGGCGCCACCACCCGGCCCAGCCGATCGCCCAGATAATTGCGGGCGGCATGGATCGCCGTGATCTGCCCGTCCTTGCTGAACTTGTTGGCCACCTCGCGATCCCGGGCCGTGACCTCGGCCTCCACGGTGGCGTAGTCCAGCGGCTGCACATCGGGCAGCTTGTTCATCGCGGTCACCAAGTCGCGCAACGAGTTCGCGCTGACGAAGTCCACACCCCGGTCGACGAACGCCTGCACCGGGCCCGGCGGCCCGGAACGCGCCCGATTTCGCACCAGCTCGCGGATACTCTGCCCGGTCAGATCGGGATTCTGCTCCTGCCCGGAGAGCGCGAACTCCTTCTCAATGATCTTGGCGTTCAACACAAACCAGGTGTAGTCGAACCCTGACTTGGTGATGTATTCCAGCGTGCCCAGCGTGTCGAAGCCGGGGTAGAGCGGGACCGGCAACCGCCTGCCACTGGCATCCAGCCACAGCGACGACGGGCCGGGAATGATCCGGATCCCATGCAACGGCCAGATCGGGTCGTAGTTGGTGATGCCCTCGGTGTAGTGCCACATCCGGTCGGGGTTGATCACGCGCGCGCCGGCCTGCTGCGTGATGGCGATCATCCGGCCGTCGACATGAGCCGGAACGCCGCTCAAAAGTTGCTCGGGGACGCGACCCATGCGCTTGGGCCAGTTCTTTCGCACCAGTTCGTGGTTGGCGCCGATGCCGCCGCTCGTCACAATCACCGCGTCGGCACGAATTTCGAACTGCCCTATCGACTTCCGTGATGAAGCGACCCCCCTCGGCGTGGCCGTGGGCTCGAGCACCGTGCCGCGGACGCCCGTCACCGCCTCACCCTCGACGATCAACTCGTCGACCTGGTGGCGGTGCGCGAAGCGCACCGCTGACCGGTCGCGCAGTTGCCGAGCGAAGATCTCGACCAGCGCGGGCCCGGTACCCCAGGTGATGTGGAAGCGGGGAACCGAATTGCCGTGCCCCTGGGCGTCATACCCGCCGCGCTCGGCCCAGCCCACCAAGGGGAAAAGCTTGAGCCCGCGCGACCGCAACCAACTGCGCTTCTCCCCGGCGGCGAAATCGACATAGGCGTGTGCCCATTGGCGTGGCCAGTAGTCCTCGGGACGATCGAAGGCCGCCGTGCCGAGCCAGTCCTGCAACGCAAGTTCATGGCTGTCGCGGATACCCAGCCGGCGCTGCTCGGGGCTGTCGACGAAGAACAGGCCGCCGAAGGACCAGAACGCCTGCCCGCCCAGGTTGGCGCTGTTCTCCTGGTCGACGATGAGCACCCGCAAGCCGCGATCCACCAGTTCGCACGCGGCGACCAAACCGGCCAGGCCCGCCCCGACGACGATGGCATCAGCGCCGAACCCCGCAACCGAAGAATCGCTCATGTCGGACCAGGGTAGTGCCCCGACGAGCAGGTCAGGCAGTCGCTGCGTCAGGCCGCGTCGAGCACGGCCTTGGCCTGCTGCCAGCGGTACACGGTGGGCGTGCAGCCGTGCATCAACGCCAGGTCGACGGCGTCCACCATCGCCTGCAGCGGCCCCGGTTTGCGCAGGTGGCGAGCCGCGACCGCTACCCGCACGACGCCCCCGCGCCGGGCGATCCGCTCGGCGGACAGCACCACCATCCGGCACCACCACGGCTCGGTGAGGAAGCCCTCGCCGATGCCGAGCACCCGCGCGCGGACGGTGGTGTGACGAACCAGGTCGGTGATCCCGTGCAGATCCGCCAGCAACCGGAATCCGTTGTCCGGCAACGCTTTGACGACACCCGGCGACACCACCCAGCCGGGCGCCGCGAACAGTCGGGTACGCAACCCGAGGTGCTCGAGCACCCGGTCGGCGGCCATCAATCGCAGGTTGGCCTCATGCGCCCGCAGGATCGCGAATTCGCCGCGACGCTTCTTGGTGGCCGCGTCGTCATAGCCGTGCAGCACGATGGCGTCACCGCCGGCGCGACGGTTGTTCAGCCACCCGACGGTGTGCGGGTCGCGGTCGAGCCGGTAGTCACCGGACAGGCGGGGAGCCACGAGTAACGACACCGGTACGTTGCGGGCATCCATTTGCGCGCAGAACGCCTCGACGTCGGGCAGGGTGCGTTCCCCGATCCCCGAGACCGAGACGATCAATTTTCCAGACACACCAGCAGTTTGCCGATCCCAAGTGTCGGAACGGTGAAGGACACGCAGACAGCAGGCGTATACGCACCCGCCTGAGCACAAAGATTTCGGCGGCGGCCGGACCTGCCCAGCCCACCACCGCCGCGAGCGTCAACCGACGAGATCAGTTCGATATGCTAAGCAACGCCATGGACGAGGCCTCGTACGCAGCGGCCAAAACGCCGCTGCCGCACGCCCCCACCGGACAGCCGGGCGTCGAGGAACGGGAATATCCCGACAAGCTCGATGCCCCGCTGTTGCGGATCTCCGGTGTGTGCATCTTGGCCACCGTGATGGCGATCTTGGACGTCACCGTCGTCAGCGTCGCGCAGCGCACCTTCATCGACCTGTTCGCGTCTTCGCAGGCCGTCGTCGCCTGGACGATGACCGGCTACACGCTCGCGTTGGCGACCGTGATCCCGATAACCGGTTGGGCGGCCGACCGGTTCGGCACCAAACGGCTCTTCATGGGCTCCGTGGTGGCCTTCATGCTGGGTTCGCTGCTGTGTGCGATCGCCGCAAACATCTTGCAGCTCATCGCCTTTCGCGTGGTGCAGGGAATCGGCGGCGGCATGCTGCTGCCATTGGGCTTCATGATCATGACTCGCGAGGCGGGTCCGCGGCGGCTCGGACGCCTGATGTCGATATTGAGCATCCCGATGCTGCTCGCCCCGATCGGCGGGCCGATCCTGGGCGGCTGGCTGATCGACACCTCGAGTTGGCGGTGGATCTTTCTGATCAACGTGCCGATCGGCTTTCTCACCATCGCGCTGGCCGCCGTCATCTTCCCGCGGGATCACCCGGCGCGGGCCGAGACCTTCGACGCCGTCGGCGTGCTGCTGCTCTCGCCGGGCGTGGCGACGTTTTTGTTCGCGGTGTCCTCCATCCCGGGCCGCGGCACCGTGGCCGACCGCCACGTGGTGATACCGGCGATGATTGGACTGGCGTTGATCGCGGGGTTCGTCGTGCACGCGTGGCATCACGCCGACCATCCCCTGATCGATCTGCGGCTATTCCGCAATCCGGTGCTCACCCACGCCAACGTGACGATGCTGGTCTTCGCCGGCGCATTCTTCGGCGCCGGCCTGCTGCTGCCGAGCTATTTTCAGCAGGTGGTGCACCAAACGCCGATGCAGGCGGGCGTGCACATGATCCCTCAGGGGCTGGGCGCCATGCTGACCATGCGGCTGACCGGACCGCTGGTGGACAGGCAGGGGCCGGGCAAGATCGTGCTGGTCGGGATCGCGCTGATCACCGCCGGCCTGAGCGCCTTCGCCGTCGGGGCCGCGACCCAGGCCCACTATCTGCCCACGCTGCTGGTGGGGCTGGCGATCATGGGCCTGGGCATGGGCTGCACGATGATGCCGCTCTCGGTGGCCTCGGTGCAGGCGCTGGCGCCCCATCAGATCGCCCGGGGAACGACGCTGATGAGCGTCAGTCACCAGGTGGGCGGCTCGATCGGGACCGCGCTGATGTCGATGATCCTGACGAACCAGTTCAATCGAAGCCCCGACATCGTCGCGGCGAACAAGCTGGCCGCCCTGCATCAGCGGGCTGCGGTCGACGGGGTGCCGGTCGATCGATCCGCGATACCGCCGCGGTCGCTCGACCCCGGATTTTCGACCAACGTGGTGCACGATCTTTCCCACGCGTATACCGCGGTATTCGTGATCGCCGTTGCGCTGGTGGTGTGCACCCTCATCCCGGCGTGGTTCTTGCCTAAGAAGCCGGCGAGCGAAACCGTCGGCGCCTAGCGCAACCGCCCGGCCTGGTTGGGTGCCTCACCAGGACACGGCCTGGGCGGCGGCCAATAGCCACGCGTACTGGAAGGCGGTTTCCTCCCAGCCCTTGTAGCGGCCGCTGACGCCACCGTGCCCGGCGTTCATCTGAGTCTTCAACAGGACCGGATTACCGTCACCGTTGGCGTGGCGCAGCGCCGCAACCCACTTGGCCGGCTCCACGTAGTAGACCCTCGTATCGTTCAGCGACGTCATCGCAAGAATCGCGGGATACCGTTTGGTCTCGACATTCTCATACGGCGAATAGGACTTCATGTAGGCGTAGACGTCCTTGTCCGCCAAGGGGTTTCCCCATTCGTCCCATTCGGTGACGGTCAGCGGCAACGAAGGATCCAGGATGGTGGTCAGCGGGTCGACGAACGGGACCTGCGCGAGAATGCCGGCGAAAAGCTCCGGGGCCAGATTGGCCACCGCCCCCATCAACAAACCGCCGGCGCTGCCCCCCAGCGCCACCAGCTGACGCGCCCGGGTGACGCCGCCCTGCACCAAATGCTCTGCGACCGCAACGAAGTCGGTGAAAGTGTTCTTCTTCTCCAAAAGCTTGCCGTGCTCGTACCACAGCCGGCCCATCTCACCGCCGCCACGCACGTGGGCGATGGCGAACACCATGCCGCGGTCCAGCAGCGACAGCCGGGCGATGGAAAAGCTGGGGTCGGTGCACAGCTCATAAGCGCCGTAGCCGTAAAGCAAAGCCGGTGCCGGGAACTCGACGTCCGCGCGGTGCACGATGGACACCGGGATGCGGGTGCCGTCATCGGCGACCGCCCAGTCACGCCGTTCCACATAGTCGCCGGTCCGGTAGTCGCCGAGCACGGGCTGCTCGCGCAGCAAGGTGCGTTCACCGGTCGCGAGGTCGATGTCGTAGACCCGAGCCGGAACCACCAGCGAACCCGCCCTGATCCGCAGCTTGGGCGCCGCCCAATTGGGATTGCCGGCCGGACCTGCCGTCATCAGCTCGGAATCGAACGAAATCTCCTCGGGCTGTGCGTATGTGCCGTCGGCATTGATGGGCCACAGCTGCATCCGGGGCAGTGCCTCGCGCCGATAGCTGACGACCAGGAGACCGGCGAAAGCGTCGACCCCGTCGAGCCGGACGTCGTCGCGGTGCGGGATCAGGGTGCGCTGCCGTGCCGGATCGCTGACCGGCGCCTCGGTGAGGGTGAAGTTGACCGCGCCGTCGTTGTGCAGGATCAAGAACCGGTCCTGTCCGCCGACGACCGCGTGCTCGACCGAGTACTCGACGCCTTCGCGACGCGGTAGCACGACGGTGAACTGGCCGTGCGGATCGGCGGCGTCGGCGTAGCGATACTCCGAGGTGATCGAGGATCCCGAGGCGATGAAGACGTAGGCCTCGCTGCGGGTGAGCCCCACGCCAAGCCAATACTTTTCGTCCGCTTCGTGATACACCAGCTCGGGTTCGGCACCGGCGCCCACCCGATACCGCCACACCTTGTCGGGGCGATGGGCGTCGTCGAGGGTCAGGTAATACACGGTGTGGTTGTCGGCGGCCCACGTCGCACCGGCCCCGATGTCGGCGATCTCGTCGGAAAACAGTTCTCCGGTTCGTAAGTCTTTGAACCGCAACGTGTATCGCTCATCACCGAGAGTATCGACCGAGTACGCCAGCAGGTTCCCGTCCAAGCTCACCGTTGCGGCGCCCAGGGAGAAGAACTCGTGACCCTCGGCTTCGGCATTGGAATCGAGCAGGATCTGCTCGCCCGGGATCTCGGTGTTCTCGTCCAGGGTCGGCGGATCCCAATCGCCGGATCCCCTGATCGGACAACGGCATTGGACGCGGTATTGCTTTCCCTCATAGGTGCGCGCGTAGTACCACCACTCGCCCTTGCGGGTCGGCACCGACAGATCCGTCTCCTTGGTGCGCGCCTTGATCTCGTCGAAAATCTGCTGCCGCAGCGGCCCCAGGTGCTCGGTCATCCGATCGACGTAGGCGTTCTCCGCCTCGAGGTGGGCGATGACTTCGGGGTCGGTTTTTTCGCGCAGCCACTCATACGGGTCGATGAAGACGTCGCCGTGATGTTCGCGCCGACTCTCCACTCGCTTGGCGACAGGGGGCAGCGACCCGTCCAGGTGCACGTCGGTCATGCGGTGGGACCGATCCAGTCGTCGAAGCTCAGGCCGGAAATGCGTTCGTAGGCTTCGATGTACCGATCCCGGGTGGCATCGATGATGTGCTCGGGCAGCGGTGGCGGCGGTTGTGAGCCGTGGCGGTCCCAGCCCGACTCGGGGCCGGTCAGCCAGTTGCGGACGAACTGTTTGTCGAAGCTGTTCTGGACGACGCCCTCCTGGTACTCGTCGGCCGGCCAGTAGCGGGACGAATCCGGGGTGAAGATTTCATCGGCCAGCAGCAGGTTGCCGTCTCGGTCGGCGCCGAACTCGAACTTGGTGTCGGCGATGATGATTCCCTTCCTCAGCGCGTGATCGGCGGCCTGAACATAGATTTGCAGTGTGCGGTCGCGGAGTTGATTGGCGGGCACGGGACCGACCATCTCGATCACCCGTGCGAACGGAATGTTCTCGTCGTGGTCGCCCAGTGCGGCTTTCGTCGCGGGGGTGAACAGGGGTTGGGCGAATCTGCTGGCTTCAACCAGTCCCGGCGGCAGGGGGATGCCGCAGACCTTTCCGGTCGCCTGGTAGTCCAGCAATCCGGAGCCGGTCAGGTAGCCGCGCGCCACGCATTCGACCGGAAGCATTTCCAGCTGGCGCACCACCAGCGCGCGGCCCAGGACCTCGTCGGGAATGCGTGGATCATCCGGCGGCCCGGCCAAGTGGTTGGGGGCTTGGGCAAGCTCCGAGACGAGTCCGAAGAAGAAGACGCTCATCGCGGTGAGGATGCGGCCCTTGTCCGGAATGGTGCTGTCCAGGACGAAGTCGTACGCCGAGATCCGGTCGGTGGCGACGAGCAGCAGGTGCTCGTCGTCGACGCGATACAGCTCGCGGACCTTGCCGCTGGCCAGATGCTGGTAGTCGGACAGTGCAGGCATCCGGTCAGCCTATCGGGCACCCGCAAACGGGCTTTGTGCTGGGATCGGGGCTATGACATCGCGGTTTCTGCCCTACTCCACCAGGCCCGGCCGGCTGGCGGCTCAGCTGTTCAGCGACCTCGCCGTCGTCCTGTGGACGGTCCTGTGGCTACTCGTCGGGCTGGCGGTCTACGACGCCATCGCGACGATCGCCGACGCCGGCCGGCAGGTCGAGAGCGGCGCGCACGGCATCGCCGGCAACCTCGCGTCAGCCGGCCACGGCGCCCAGCACATTCCGGTCGTGGGCGACACGGTCAGCAAGCCGCTCAACTCGGCCAGCCAAGCCGCGCTGGACATCGCGGGCGCGGGCCACGACCTGGACATCGCGGCGAGTTGGCTCGCAGTGCTGCTGGCGATGGCGGTTGTCGCGGTGCCAATCCTCGTCGCGGTGCTGCCGTGGTTGTTTCTGCGGCTGCGATTCTTTCGGCGCAAGTTGACGGTGACCGCTCTGGCCGCAACCCCGGCCGGCGCGCAACTGCTTGCGCTGCGCGCGCTGACCAACCGTCCGCCGCGGAAGTTGATCGCCGTCAGCGCGGATCCGGTCGGCGGATGGCGACGTGAAGACCCGGCCACCATCGGGGCCCTCGCCGCGCTCGAACTACGGTCGGCCGGTATCGCGATTCGCGGGAGTGAGCAGCAACCGCCGCGATAACAGCAGCAGCCCGGCGACGACCACAGTGAGCCACGCGGCCAGCGCATCCCAGAAGAAGACCAGCGAAACGGTGAACAGCGACGGCTGATTGATCTCGAGGGCCATCGCGAAGCTGGCCGCCGAATACATGCCCAGCGGGAACACAAACGCCCACCACACACCGGCGAAGCGCAGCATGTTGGGGTGACGCCTGATGCGGTGCAACGCGAAATAGATCAGCGGCGGTATCCACAACGTGGCCGTCACCCAGGTGACGATGGTGACCGCACGCACGGGTCCGGCCAGCCAGGCGGGAGCCACGGCGTGGATGTTGTCACCGGCCAGCGTCGCAATCGCCATGCCTCCCATCAGGATCCAGGTATCGGGTTCGAAGCCGTCCCGGTCCTGCCGTTCGTTCACGACGCGCCACATGGTCAGCCACGTCATCAGGCCGTAGATGCACAGCGCCGCGACCCATCCGGCCACGGCCACCGCGAGCCACCAGTGATGACCGGTGTGACGAGCCGCGCGGGCGATCACGATCGCCAAACCGGAGGTTCCCACGCTGCCCAACTGCCAGGCCCCGTGTGCGCGGTCGCGCAGCTCTGTCCACCGGTGCGCCAACATGTTTCGCGCGCTGAACAGGATCAGTATCAGCCAGGACGCCAGGCCGACCCCGCCAAGTATCCGCGCCACCCATACGTTCGACGACAAGCGAGTGTCGATCACCGCACACGCTGCCACGAAAGTGATGAGTCGCAGGGTGACGTCGGGATCGGTGAGGTCCCAGCACAACCTCTGGCCGGGCACACAGGCCTTCGCGACGACCAGGGCGAGCAGCAGCACCAGGCCGAGGGTGGCGATGACACCCATCGTGTCGCTGATCAATCGGTAGCCGTGATTGCGTGCGCCGATCGACAAGATTCCCGTTGCCATCACCGCGGCGAACACATCGGGTGAGGGCTCGACATCAGCGAACCGGATCGTCACGGTTGCTCGCGGAGCTCCACGACGAGATGCCGGATGCCGGTATGCCGATTGCTGCGCGTCCATTCGACCGGCCGGACAACTTGCACCGCCCCGAACCGGGACAGCAGCTCTTCGAACAACACCCGCAGCTCCAGCCGGGCCAGATTCGCACCCAGGCAATAGTGCACTCCCTGACCGAAGCCCAGGTGCGGATTCGGTTTTCGGCAGATATCGAATTCGTCGGCGTTCGCGAACACCCCGGCGTCGCGGTTTGCCGAGCCTTCCCAGATCTGTATCTTCTGCCCCGCCTCGATCGACTGCCCGGCCAGCGTGACGTCGCGGGTGGCGGTGCGGCGCTTGGAGGGCGACGGCGACGTCCACCGCACCATCTCCTCGACGGCCGTGGGCAGCGCATCGAGATCGCCGCGCAGCGACTGCAATTGGTCCGGATGGTGGGCCAACGCCAGCAGGCCGCCGGCGACCGCGTTGCGGGTGGTCTCCGCGCCGGCGCTGAACAACAGACTGAAGAACAGGTAGAGCTCCATGTCGGACAGGGCCGATCCGCCGTGGCCATCAGCGTCATCCAGCATCGCGTTCGCCACGGCCGACAACATGTCATCGGTCGGGTGCTCGCGCTTGGACGCGATCAGCTGCTGACCGTACTGATACATCCGCGACCCGGCCTCCTCGACGGAGAGCTGCGATAGCGCGGCCTTGCGCGAACCACCGAAGTCGAACTGCGGTTCGATCGCCTCGAAGAGCCAATGCCGTTCGGATTCAGGCACTCCCAACAGGATGCAGATCATCTGCATCGGCAATTCGGCGGCGATGTCGACCAGGAAATCGAACGGCTCGCCCGGCACCACCGCGTCGAGCAGCCGGCGCGCCCTGGTCCGCAGGTCGTCCTCGACCAGCCGGATCATCCGCGGCGTCAGCCCCGAGCTGACCAGCCGCCGAATCTGCGAATGCCGCGGATCGTCCATCATGTTGAGCACCTGACCCGCAATCGCCAGGTCCTGCAACAGCGTGCCGCCGTACGGCCGCGGGCCGCCCGTGACCGACGAGTACGTCACCGGATCCTTCAGCACCTCAAGCGTTTCCGCGTAGGTGGCCACCGACCAGAAGCCTTCACCGTCCGGGGTGTTGTCGGTCGGTGAGTGCCAGTACACCGGCGCCTGACGACGATGGATCGCGAACAGATCGTGGGGAAATCCGTTGGCGAAGTTGTCCAGATCGGTGAAGTCGATCTCGGCGAGTGCGCCCGCCAGCGTCACAGGATCGCACCCGGGGCGTACTTGGCCGCGTCCGGGTAGCGGTTCACCAGCGCGTCCACCTGCGCCGCCACCTCGTCCACCTGGTCACCGGCGGCGCCGGTGAATGCCTTCTTGTCGGCCAGCGCGGCGTCCAGCGCGGCCCGGTCCAGCGGCAAGCGCTCGTCGGCGGCCAGCCGGTCCAGCAGGTCGGGCTCGGCGCCGCGCTCGCGCATCGCCAGCGCCGTGGCCACCGCGTGTTCGCGGATCACGTGATGCGCGGTCTCGCGCCCCACGCCGGCGCGTACCGCGGCGATCAACACCTTGGTGGTGGCCAGGAACGGCAGGTAGCGATCCAGCTCGCGGCCGATCACCGCGGGATAGGCGCCGAACTCGTCGAGCACCGTCAGGAAGGTCTCGATCTGCCCATCGATGGCAAAGAAGCTGTCCGGCAACGCTACTCGGCGCACTACCGAGCAGAACACGTCGCCCTCGTTCCACTGCGCCCCCGCCAGTTCGGCTGCCATCGAGGCGTAGCCGCGCAGCACCACCTGCAGGCCGTTGACCCGCTCGCAGCTACGCGTGTTCATCTTGTGCGGCATGGCCGAGGAGCCGACCTGTCCGGGCGCGAATCCCTCGGTCACCAGTTCATGCCCGGCCATCAGCCGGATGGTGTGGGCCATCGACGACGGTCCCGCGCCCAGCTGCACCAGCGCCGAAACCACGTCGTGGTCCAGCGAACGCGGATACACCTGCCCGACGCTGGTCAATACCGTTGCGAAACCCAAGAATTCGGCTATGCGCCGCTCGAGCTCGGCCAGCTTGGCCGCGTCACCGTCCAGCAGGTCGAGCATGTCCTGCGCGGTGCCCATCGGGCCCTTGATGCCGCGCAGCGGATAGCGGTCGATCAGTTCGCGCAGCCTGGTCAACGCGATCAGCGTTTCCTGGGCCGCCGAGGCGAACCTCTTGCCCAGCGTGGTCGCCTGCGCGGCGACGTTGTGGCTGCGTCCGGCCATCACCAGGTCGCGGTAGGCCACGGCCCGCTCGGCGAGCCGCGCGGCAACGGCCACGCCGTGACTGAAGACCAGCTCCAGCGAGCGCCGAATCTGAAGTTGCTCCACGTTCTCGGTCAGGTCGCGACTGGTCATGCCCTTGTGCACGTGCTCGTGACCGGCCAGCGCATTGAACTCCTCGATCCGCGCCTTGACGTCGTGGCGCAGCACCCGTTCCCGGTCCGCGATGGAGGCCAGGTCCACGTCCTCGAGCACCCGCTCGTAGTCGGAAATGGCGTCGGCAGGCACCGCAACGCCCAGTTCCGCCTGCGCGCGCAGCACCGCGAGCCACAGCCGCCGCTCAGCGACGACCTTGGCCTGCGGCGACCAGATCGCGACCATCTCGGCACTGGCGTACCGGGTGGCCAGCACATTCGGAATGTTCACTTGGTCCTCACGAACACACAGCTTACGGTCGCGCTCGTAGCCTATGCGGATGTACTTCGCCGGCGTCGACCTTGCGTGGGCGGGTCGTAACCCGACCGGCGTCGCGGTCGTGGACTCCGGCGGTGTGCTGGTGAGCGTGTGCGCGGTGCGCGACGACGACGAGATCCTGGCGGCGTTGCACCCCTATGTCTGGGGCGATTGCGTAGTGGCCTTCGATGCGCCGCTGGTGGTGAACAATCCGACCGGCCAGCGCCCGGCCGAGACCGCGCTCAACCGCGATTTCCGCAGATACGAGGCCGGTGCCCACCCCTGCAACACCGGAAAGCCCGAGTTCGCCGACGGTCCCCGCGCGGGCCGTCTGGCCGCGACGCTGGGGCTCGATCTCGATCCGCGGTCGCCGGCCGCCCGGCGCGCCATCGAGGTCTACCCGCATGCGGCCACCGTCGCCTTGTTCCGCCTGGAGCGCACGCTGAAGTACAAGGCAAAGCCCGGGCGCACCGTCGAGCGACTCAAATCCGAGCTGTTGCTGCTGATGGACGGCGTCGAGCGGCTGGCGCACGCTCCGGTGGCGCTCCACGTGAACGGGCACGACGGGTGGATCGCGCTGCGCCGGGCCGTCGCGGCCGCGCAGCGCAAAAGCGAGCTGCGGCGCGCCGAAGATCCCGTCGACGCGGTCGTTTGCGCCTACGTGGCGCTGTATGCGCAGCGCAAGCCGAAAGACGTGACGATCTACGGCGACCCCGAAACCGGATACATCGTGACGCCGTCGCTGCCGGTGGATCCGGTGCGCGCGGAGGGCTCGGTCAGATCTGCACGGGCCGCTGATCGATAGGGGCGAGCACCTCGATGAGGTCGACCACCGCACCCTGCGCCGCCGCGCGCGGATCCCGGCCCTCCACCAGGGCCGACACCACCGAGCCGTCGACCGCGCAAATCAGCGTGCACACCAGCTCGATGTGCACCGAGCGACCCGAGCGCTCGATGGCCTCGGCCACCGCCTCCGCGCGCTGGCGCAGGCTGCGACGCATGGTCTCGCGCAGTGCGGGCAGACGGATGCACGCGACGTGGCGCTCGTAGCGCGAGATCAGCTGTTCGGTAAGGCCCGGGCCGGACACGTCGCCCACGAGCAGGTCGGCCAGCACCTCGGCGATGGTCTCCGGTCCCCGGCGCCGGCGCGACAAGGCGCCAACGCGCGAACGCAACTGCGCCACCTCGATCATGGCGATGTGTTCGACGGCGCGTGCGATCAGATCGTCGAGGGAGGAGAAGTAATACGTGGTGGATGCCAACGGCAATCCGGCCCGCCGCGCGACCGCCCGGTGCCGCACCGCTTCGAACCCGCCCTCGGCCAGCAGCTCGGCGGCGGCACTGACGAGCGCATACCGCCGGCGTTCTCCTTTTGGAGTAACCGCTGCTGTCACGAGTAGCCATCGTGCCAGCCAAAGTGGTACTGCGATGCCATTTCGGCCAAACGGCCAAGGCATAATGGCCCGCATGCCCGACTTGAGCCGACGCGCCCTGCTCGGCCTCGGCGCCAGCGCGGCCGTGGGGGCGGCGGGCGCCTACGCGCTCGACATCCTGTTAGAGCCCCGCACATCTCGCGCCATGCCGGTGTCGGAGACCGGCACCCAGGCGCCGTTGGCGCCGCCGCCGAGCCCGCCTCGCGATCCGGCTCCCCCGGCGGCCGCCGCACCCACCATGGTGACCGGTTCCTTCGTCTCCGCCGCCCGTGGCGGCGTGAACACGAATTGGGCGATCGCGCGTCCGCCGGGCCAGACCAAGCCGCTGCGACCGGTGATCGCGTTGCACGGCAAGGGCAGTGACGCGTCCACGGTGATGGCGGGCGGTGTCGAACACGGTCTCGCACAGGCCGTCGACGCCGGACTACCGCCCTTCGCGGTGGTCGCCGTGGACGGCGGCGGCGGCTATTGGCACAAACGGTC
Organism: Mycobacterium sp. NGS17; assembly: GCF_059813205.1. NCBI lineage: Bacteria > Bacillati > Actinomycetota > Actinomycetes > Mycobacteriales > Mycobacteriaceae > Mycobacterium > Mycobacterium sp. NGS17. Next base: position 334,395 of record NZ_JCALED010000006.1, read on the forward strand.
TTCCGGTGAGGACAGCGGCGCCATGGTGCTCGACGAGCTGATCCCGATGCTGGGAAACCAGAACCTGGACACCTCACGGTTGGCGTTCCTGGGTTGGTCGATGGGCGGCTACGGCGCATTGCTGCTGGGCGGCCGGTTGGGACCCGCCCGCACCGCCGCGATCTGCGCCGTGAGCCCGGCGCTGTGGATGTCCTCGGGCGCGGCCGCACCGGGAGCCTTCGACGGCCCGGAGGACTTCGCGGCGAACTCGGTCTTCGGCATGCCGGCGCTGGCCTCGATCCCCATCCGGATCGACTGCGGTGACAGCGACCCGTTTTACAGCGCGACAAAGCAGTTCATTGCGCAACTGCCCAATCCGCCCGCCGGTGGTTTCTCGCCCGGTGGGCACGACGGGGCATTCTGGAGCTCGCAGTTGCCCGCCGAGCTGACCTGGATGGCACCGCTGCTGACGGCGTAACGAGTTACGCTCGCGGAGGTGACGGCACCTTTCGACTGGACCTTCCCGTACGCCTGGCCGCGCAAGCCCATCCTGGCGGAAAACGTTGTGTGCACATCGCAACCGCTTGCCGCCCAGGCGGGCCTGCGGATGCTCGCGCAGGGCGGTAGCGCGGTGGATGCGGCCATCGCCACCGCCATCGCCCTGACAATTGTGGAGCCGGTATCGAATGGCATCGGTTCGGACGCCTTCGCGATCGTATGGGACGGCAAGCAACTGCACGGGCTGAACGCTTCGGGTCGCTCCCCCGCGGCGTGGACACCGGAATACTTCGGCGGCAAGGGAGTTCCGATTCTCGGCTGGAATTCGGTGACCGTGCCGGGCGCGGTGTCGGCGTGGACCGAACTGCATGCGAAGTTCGGCAAGCTGGCGTTTGAGCGGCTGTTCGAGCCAGCAATTGCGTACGGCCGCAACGGGTTTCTGGTCTCACCGACGGTCGCAGAACAGTGGGCCGCGCAGGTACCGCTGTTTGAGAAACAGCCCGGCTTTGCCCAGGCGCTCCTGCCCGGCGGGCGAGCGCCCAGACCCGGCGAGCGATTCAGCTGGCCGGATCATGCTGCCACGCTCGAGTCGATCGCCGCGACCAACGGCGAGGCGTTCTACCGTGGCGAACTGGCCGCCGAACTCGAGGCGCACGCGCTGAACAACGGGGGCGCCATGCGGGCAACTGACCTGGCTGCTCACCGTGCCGACTGGGTCGGCACGGTCGACGCCGGCTACCGCGGGTACACGTTGCACGAGATCCCGCCCAACGGGCAGGGGATCGTCGCGCTGATCGCACTGGGCATCCTCGAACATTTCGACATGGCCTCGCTGCCAGTGGATTCCGCCGACAGCGTGCACCTGCAGATCGAAGCGATGAAGCTGGCATTCGCCGACGCCCAAGCGTACGTCTCCGACATCGAGCACATGCCGGTGGCGCCCGAACGTCTGTTGGACAAGGAATATCTCAAGCAGCGCGCGGCACTGATCGACCGCGGACGAGCCAGGCCGGCGTCCGCCGGAACCCCGCCGGGCGGAACCGTCTACCTGACCGCCGCCGACGCCGCAGGGATGATGGTGTCGATGATCCAGTCGAACTACATGGGGTTCGGTTCGGGCGTGGTGGTGCCGCGCACCGGAATCTCGCTGCAAAATCGCGGTGCGAATTTCGTTGCGGCTCCGGGACACCCGAACACCGTGGGCCCGAACAAACGCCCGTACCACACCATCATCCCGGCATTTGTGACCAAAGACGGTGCCGCGGTGATGAGCTTCGGGGTGATGGGCGGAATGATGCAGCCACAGGGCCACGTGCAAGTGATGGTGCGCATCGCCGACCACGGGCAGAACCCGCAGGCGGCGTGCGACGGCCCGCGGTTCCGCTGGGTCGAGGGCACGCAGGTCAGCTCCGAAAAGGGTTTCCCGGATTCGACGTTGAATGAGTTGCGCCGGCGCGGACACGATCTGGTCGCCGTCGACGACTACAACCAATTCGGCAGCTGTCAGGCGATCTGGCGTCTCGAGGGCGGCTACTTCGCGGCCAGCGATCCGCGCCGGGACGGCCAGGCCGCCGCGTTCTAGACGCGGATCCTGCCGTCGGCCGCCAACAGGGCGATGTCGCTGCGGAAATGACTGCCCGGCAGTCGAATTGAACGCACCACCTCGTAGGCCTTCGTCCGCGCGGCCGTCAGGTCTGCACCCGTGCCCACCACCGACAACACCCGCCCGCCCGATGAGACGACCTCGCCGTCGTCGCGCCGCGCCGTTCCGGCGTGCAGCACCCCGTCGGCTTCCGAGCCGACGATGACGTCACCTACCCGGGGGCGTCCGGGGTAGCTCTCCGCCGCCACCACCACCGTCACGGCGGCACCGTCCTGCCAGCGCAACTCCCCGAAGTCGGCCAGTGTGCCGCTGCCAGCTGAGAACAACAGCTGCCCGAGCGGCGATTCCAGTAACGCCAGCACCGCCTGCGTCTCGGGATCGCCGAAGCGGCAATTGAATTCGATCACCGCCGGTCCGTTCGCCGTGATGGCGAGGCCGGCATACAGCAGTCCGCTGAACGAGCTGCCCCGCGCAACCATCTCGGCCGCAACGGGTTCGACGATGTTGCTGATTACGTCGCGATACATCTCGTCGGGAAGCCACGGCACCGGTGCGTAGGCCCCCATCCCGCCGGTATTGGGCCCGCTGTCGCCGTCGCCGACCCGCTTGAAATCCTGTGCGGGCAGCAAAGGCACCACGGTTTCGCCGTCGACCACGCAGAACAGCGACACCTCCGGGCCGTCCAGGAAGGACTCCAACAGAACCGGGTGCCCCGCCTCGAGGAGCCCCGCGGCGTGCGCGCGTGCGAGACCGCGATCCGCGGTCACCACGACGCCCTTACCGGCGGCCAGGCGGTCGTCCTTCACCACCCAGGCCGCGTCCCCCGCCGGGGGGCCGAACCGGTCCAGGGCGGCGTCCAAATGCGCCGGGGTGTCGACGATTTCACTGGTCGCGGTGCGCACCCCCGCCGCGGCCATGACCTCTTTGGCGAACGCCTTGGAGCCTTCGATGCGGGCGGCGTCCTTGCCGGGACCGAAGCAGACGATGCCCGCGGCCCGTACCGCATCGGCGACCCCGAGGACCAGCGGCACCTCGGGTCCGATGACCACCAGGTCGGCACGGACCTCGCGCGCCAGGGCGACGACGTCGTCGGCCGAGGTGATGTCGACCTCGTGCTGGTCGGCCAGCCGCGCCGTGCCGGCGTTGCCGGGAGCGATCGCCAGCCCCGTTACCTCGGGGTCTTTGCGGAGCGCCAGCAGCAACGCATGCTCACGGGCTCCGGAACCAATCACCAGGACGCGCACGACACGTCAGACTAGCCCGGTCAGACGACCCACGCCCACCGTCCCCGGTGGATTCAGACGATTTTCTCCAGCAGCGCCCTGAGGTCGTTGCGCTGAGCGGCGGTGAGGCGTCCGAGGCGCTTGTCGAACTCGTCGGACAGCAGGCTCATGCCCTTCCTGGCGGCCTGGCGTCCGGCCGGGGTGAGCAGCAGCTTGTGGCGACGCAGATCGCACGGGTCGATCTCGCGGCGCACGAACCCCGCGGCCTCGAGCCGCTTCAGGTACAGCGTCACCGTCGCCTTGGGCATGCTCAGCGTCGCGGCCAGTTCGGCCGGATAGGGATGATCGTCGATCTCGGCCAGCAGAAACAGTTCCTTGGACTCGAGGCCCAGCGCGCAGATATCGGCCTCGGCGCACGAGATGACCGACAGCAGCACCCGGTAGTTCAGTGACCAGATCCTGGCCGCATCGACTGCAGACATTCGACTTGCCAGATCGTTCAGCTATGAACTAGTTTTGTTATGAACAACCTCATAACCGAACAATCTACCAGGGAGTGGGCCTCATGCCGCTGGATCAATACGTGACACTCGGGCGATCCGGTCTGCGCGTTAGCCCCCTGTGCCTGGGCGCCATGACGTTCGGCGAAGACCTCGGCTGGGGCACCAGCGTGGAAGAGTCGCAACAAATCATCGACCGCTACCTCGAGCTCGGCGGCAATTTCATCGACACCGCCAACTTCTACACCCGAAGCCACTCCGAGAAGATCATCGGCGACCACATCGGGCGCCACCCCGCGCGCCGCGATCGGCTGGCGATCGCGACCAAGTTCAGCGGCAACCTGTATCCGGGTGATCCCAACGGCGGCGGCTCGGGCCGCAAGTCGTTGATCAACGCCTGCGAAAACTCGTTGCGGCGCTTGCAAACCGACTACATCGACCTGTACTGGCTGCACATCTGGGACTCCAACACCCCCATCGAGGAGACCATGGCGGCGCTCGAGGACCTGGTGCGCGCCGGCAAGGTGCGCTACATCGGCGTCTCGGACACCCCGGCGTGGAAGATCGCCCAGGCCAACCTGATCGCCGGTTTCCGCGGGTGGTCGGCGTTCGTCGGGCTTCAGGTCGAATATTCGCTGCTGGAGCGCGCCATCGAACAGGATTTGGTGCCGATGGCGTCCGAATTCGGCCTCGGCATCACGCCGTGGTCGCCGTTGAAAGGTGGCGTGCTGAGCGGCAAGTACACCCGGGCCAACGGCGGCCAGCGCAACGCGGACCGCGGCGCCATGGTCGACGCCTTTCTCAACGAAAACACCTACGCCGTCATCGACGAGCTCGCGGCCATCGCGAAGGCACACGAGACGAACGTCGCCAGCGTGGCGCTGGCCTGGGTGCGCGCGCAGCGCGCCGTCTCATCGGTCATCATCGGGGCACGCCGGCTCTCCCAGCTCGAGGACAACGTCCGGGCCGTCGACGTGAACCTCGGCGCCGATGAGCTGGAGCGGCTCGACACGCTGACCAAACCGAGGTTCGGCTTTCCCCACAACATGTTGGAGATGGCACCGGGCATCATCAACGGCGGAACGACGGTCAACGGGACTTCCGCGCCGATCTCCGAATACGTGATGCCCGACGGCATTCAGCCGTACTGATACGGCGGGTCGCTCTCACTCACCCCTGTGCATCTTCACCGCGGCGTCCACATTGGCCTTCTTGTCCTCTCCAGATCCCTTCTCCGCGGCCTTCTTGCGTTTGGCCACGACGGCGTCGACGGCGCCGTTGAGCGCCGAACCCAGCGGGAAGCCCAGGTAGTGGGTGAGGAAGACGGCCATTTCCTTCAGTTCGGTCTCGGTGAGTTCACCGTTGAGAAGGGCTGCGTTGATTTGGATTTCGGCCAGGTCACGGTTTCCGATCGCGGTCACCGCCGTCAGCGTCATGATGCGCTTGTCGCGCATCGACAATCCCGGTCGCGTCCAGATGCTGCCGAACAGGTGGTCGACGGTCAGGTCGAAGTACGCGTCGCCTTCGATGTTGGGCATCTCCCAGCCGTACACCTCGTTCATCTTCGCGAGGCCCTTGCTGCGCAACTCGTCCATTACGCCTCTTTCTCTGTGTGCGGTACTCCGAGGCCTGCGGCCAGCCGCTGAAAGGCCAGCTGGGCAAACGGCAGATCGACCGAGACCGCCTCGCCGAGAGCCAACGCCAGGCTCAGGTCCTTCTCTCCCAGGCCGCGGGCATGCACAAAAGACTGGTACAGGAAGTTCTCCGGCTCAATGTCTTTCATGTTGTCACGGACCATGATCGCCCCCGGGCCCCCGGTGAGGGCGTCGGTGTGACGGACCACCCGACCCAATGCCTGCAGGTCGAGTCCGGCCGCCTCGGCGAGTTTCATGGCCTCGCACGCAACGGCGTACGAGGTGAACGTCAACATGTTGCGGGCCAGCTTCATTCGCGTCCCGGCACCCGGATCGCCGGCGTGGATGACCATCGCGGCCCAGTGCTTGAAGGCCGGCTTGATCCGCTCGTACACGTCGCGCTCGGCGCCCACCATCGTGGCGAGCTCACCCTTCGCTGCCGCGGCGGCCCCACCGCTCACCGGCGCGTCGACGATATGGATGCCATGAGGCTTGTGCTCGGCCGCGAGGTCGACCGCGGTGGTGTCGCTGATGGTCGAGTGGATCGCGATGACGGTGCCGGGTTTCGCGTGGGCCGCCAGCTCGCCGACCACCTCACGCACCTGGGCGTCGTTGAGGACGGTGATGTGGATGATGTCGGCGGCGGCGACATCGGCGACGCTGTCGGCCAGGCTGGCGCCCCTTTCGGCCAGCGGGGTCATCGCCTCGGTCCTGATATCGTAAACCGTGATCCCGCCAGGCCATTCGGTCATCTTTGTGGCCATCGGCGCGCCCATGTTGCCCAGGCCGATATAGCCGAGCTTCGCGTGATCGCTCATGATCGGATTATCTGTCCGCCGTCAACATTGAAGATCTGTCCGGTGATCCACGATGCCTCGTCGGAGAGCAGGAACAGGCACATGCCGACCAGGTCCGCGGGCGTGCCCATGCGCGACAGCGGCAGGCCCTTGACGATGTCGTCGACCATCTCCTTGGGCGTGGTGGTCCGGTTGGCCTCGGTGTCGATGGGGCCCGGAGCGATTGCGTTGATCCGGATCTTCTGGCCACCCAGTTCGCGGGAGAGCTGCTGAGTCAGGCCGTTGAGTCCGACCTTGGCCAGGCCGTAGTAGTTCGCGTAAAGCCAGGCGGCGGTGGATGATTGGTTGACGATCGCCCCGCCGCCACGCTTGGCCATCTTCTTGTACACCGCGCGGGTGCACCACAGCGCCCCGTCGAGGTTCACGCTCATGAACCTGCGGTAGTACTCCGGGTCGATGGTGAGCAGGAAGTCCAGCTTCATGCCGCCGAAGATCGCGGCGTTGTTGACCAGGTAGTCGATGCCGCCGAATTCGGCCAGCGTGCGGTCGGCCATTTCCTTGGCCGACGCGGGGTCGGATACATCGACCGGAATGCTGATGGCGGTTCCGCCGTCGGCGACGATTTGCTTGGCGACCGCGTCCGCGGCCTCGACGTTGATGTCGGCGACCACCACCGCCGCGCCCTCGCGGGCCAGCGCCTCGGCGTACGCCTGCCCGATGCCGCCACCGGATCCGGTGACGATGCCGACTTTATTCTCGAATCGCATGGTTTCCTCTCGGTCGCCTGATTGGCGCGGTCACTGCACGGCTGTGGCAATGGTTTTGACTTCCAGGTACTCCTCGAAGCCGGCCAGGCCCATTTCTCGCCCGTTCCCGGACTGTTTGTATCCGCCGAACGGCGCGTCGGCGGAATACCAGACGCCGCCGTTGACATTGACGGTTCCCACCCGCATCCGCGCTGCGAAGTTGGCCGCACGTTCGGGGTCGGCACCGAACACGGTGCCCGACAAGCCATATGGCGAGTCGTTGGCGATGCGCAGTGCGTCGTCTTCGCCGTCGTAGGCGATCACGGTGAGCACCGGCCCGAAGATCTCCTCCCGGGCGGGACGCGCGTCGTTGGTCAGGCCCGCGATCACGGTGGGCTCGATGAAGAACCCGCGGTCCTTGTCCGCCGGCCGGCCGCCGCCGCAGGCGAACGTTCCGCCCTCGGCGATCGCCAGGTCGAGGTAGCTCTGCACGCGGTCCCGTTGCCGCGCGGAAATCACCGGGCCGCACACGGTTCCGGAGTCGTCGGGGTCGCCGGGCTTGATCGAGCCCATGGTTCCCGCCGCGATGGCGACGGCCTCGTCGTAGCGGGCCCGCGGCACCACCAGCCGGGTCGTGATGGCGCAGCCCTGCCCAGCGTGCATGGCCGCGGTGAATGCCGACATCGAACACGCCCCGCCCAGGTCCGCGTCGTCGAGAACGACGAACGCCGACTTGCCGCCCAGTTCCAGGAACACTCGCTTGATGGTCGCGGCGGCGTCAGCCATGACGCTGCGCCCCGTCGCGGTCGACCCGGTGAACGAAACCATGTCCACCCGAGGGTCTTTGGAGAGCAGCGCCCCCATCCGGTGGTCGTTCGACGTGATGATGTTGACGACACCGGGCGGGAAGTCGGTGTGCTCGGCGATGATTTCGCCGAGCACGGCGGCGCACCAGGGCGTGTCCGGTGCGGGCTTCAACACCACCGTGTTGCCGGCGGCCAGCGCGGGCCCCAGCTTGGCAAGGTTGATCTGGTGCGGGAAGTTCCACGGGGTGATCGCACCGACGACGCCGACGGCTTCACGCGCGATCGTGCGCCGGGTCGGGATGCCCATCGGCGAAGCCTGGCCGAGGTCCCGATTCCACTCGTAGGCCTCGGCGGTGTCGGCGGCGAAGCTCAGGTCGCCGACCGGTCCCTCCAATTGCGCGGCCGAGGTGAGCATCCGCGGGGCGCCAACCTCGGCGATCGTGATGTCGCGCAGTTCCTCGATGTGGTCGCGCATCGCGTCGCGCAGCTGCCGTATGCAACGCACCCGCAACTCGGTGTCACGGGACCAGTCCGTGTCGTCGAAGGCGCGCCGCGCGGCGTCGATGGCGCGGTCCATGTCGGTGGCATCGGCGTTGGCGGCGACGCCCAGCACCTCCTCGGTCGCCGGGTTCACCGTGGGGAAGTTGCCGGCGCTACCGGCCGACAGCCTGCCGTCGATGAACAGTTCACTCACGCCGTCGGCCAACAAGGCCATGTCCCGCTCCCGTCTGCGCGCGGCAACCGCCACGCCATCTAGTGGACAGCTGTCCGATATTGTCCGATCGAACCATAGTCGTCGGCCAGCCGAAGGTGCAAGAGCCTATCTGGGATGTTGCCCGCCACGCGGCGCAGAACGCCGATAAGCAGCGATTTTGCCGAGCGGGCTTGCTTCTCCCCGTTTTGGTCCACTAGCTTGGACATGTGTCCAGCGACGCACTGGTGACTATCACATCCGACGGCGACCGCCAGACCGGTCAGTCGCCGCGCAACCGTCGTCAGGAAGAGACCTTCCGCAAGGTGCTGGCAGCCGGCATCGAAACCCTGCGGGAAAAGTCGTACGCCGACCTGACGGTCCGCGCCGTAGCCGCCCGCGCCAAGGTCGCCCCGGCCACCGCGTACACCTACTTCTCATCGAAGAACCACCTGATCGCTGAGGTCTATCTCGACCTGGTGCGGCGGGTTCCGTTCTTCACCGACGTCAACGACCCGATGCCGGTCCGGGTGGACAAGGTGCTGCGGCACCTGGCGCTGGTGGTCGCCGACGAGCCCGAGGTCGGCGCGGCGTGCACGACGGCGCTGCTCGGCGGCGGCACGGATCCGGCCGTTGGCGCGGTGCGCGATCGCATCGGCGCGGAGATCCACCGCCGCATCGCAACGGCGATCGGACCCGGGGCCGACCCCAACACGGTGGCCGCGCTCGAGATGGCGTTCTTCGGCGCATTGGTACAGGCCGCCAGCGGCCAGTTCACCTATCACCAGATCGCCGACCGATTGGCCTATGTAGTGAGCCTGATCCTGCCCGGGACGACAAGCCAGGAGACACGAACGTAAATGACCGTCCATGTGGGCGACCACGAGCTGGTCCTCGATCCCTACGACTACGACTTCCACGAAGATCCGTACCCGTATTACCGGCGGCTGCGCGACGAGGCCCCGCTGTATCGCAATGACGAGCTGAAGTTCTGGGCGCTGTCGCGGCACCAGGACGTGCTACAGGGATTCCGCAACAGCACAACGCTTTCCAACAAGTACGGCGTCTCGCTGGACCCGGCGTCCCGAGGCCCGCACGCCAGCAAGACGATGTCGTTCTTGGCGATGGACGACCCCGCCCACCTGCGGCTGCGGACGCTGGTCTCAAAAGGCTTCACCCCGCGCCGGATTCGCGAACTCGAACCCCGGGTCACCGAGATCGCGACCCGGCATCTCGACACGATGCTGGCCAAGGCCGAAGACGGTGCGGTCGACTACGTCGACGAGTTCGCCGGCAAGCTGCCCATGGACGTCATCTCCGAGTTGATGGGAGTCCCCGAGCCGGATCGCGATCAGGTTCGGGCCTGGGCCGACGGGGTGATGCACCGCGAGGAAGGTGTCACCGACGTGCCGCCCGAGGCGGTGGAGGCCTCGCTCAACCTGATCGTCTACTACCAGCAGATGGTGGCCGAGCGGCGCGAGAAGCTGACCGACGACCTGACCTCGGCGCTGCTGGAGGCCGAGATCGACGGTGACCGGCTCACCGACGACGAGGTGCTCGGCTTCATGTTCCTGATGGTGATCGCCGGCAACGAGACCACCACCAAACTGCTTGCCAACGCCGCATTTTGGGGCCACAAGAGCCCGGACCAACTGACGCCGGTCTACGAGGATCTGTCGCGGGTGCCGCTGTGGGTCGAGGAGACCCTGCGCTACGACACCTCCAGCCAGATCCTGGCTCGTACCGTGTCCGGTGAGCTCACCCTCTACGACACCACCATCCCCGAGGGCGACGTACTGCTGCTGTTGCCCGGTTCCGGCCATCGGGACGAGCGGGTCTTCGACCACCCTGACGACTACCTGATCGGGCGCGAAATCGGGCCCAAACTATTGAGTTTCGGTAGTGGCGCACACTTCTGCCTGGGCGCGCATCTGGCGCGGATGGAAGCCCGGGTCGCGCTCACCGAGTTGTTCAAGCGAATCCGCGGATACGAGGTGGACGAGGCCAACGCCGTCCGCGTCCACTCGAGCAATGTCCGCGGATTCGCTCACCTACCGATGAGCGTGGAGGTCCGCTGAATGCCCCGGTTTGAACCCTTGCCCGAACGCCGGCCCGCCATCGTGGCCGGTGCTTCCTCCGGCATCGGAGAGGCCACCGCCATCGAGCTCGCGGCGCACGGCTTCCCCGTCGCCCTGGGTGCGCGCCGCGTCGAAAAGCTCGACGACATCGTCGGCAAGATCAACGCCAACGGCGGCGAAGCGGTCGGCTTCCACCTGGATGTGACCGATCCGAACTCGGTGAAATCCTTTGTCGCACAGTCGACCGATGCCCTCGGCGACATCGAGGTGCTGGTGGCCGGGGCCGGCGACACCTACTTCGGCAAGCTCGCCGAAATCGCAGGCGACGAGTTCGAGTCGCAGCTGCAGATCCACCTCGTCGGCGCCTTCCGCCTGGCCTCAGCCGTCCTTCCGGGCATGCTCGACCGCCAACGCGGCGACCTGATCTTCGTCGGTTCCGACGTCGCCCTGCGGCAGCGCCCACACATGGGCGCCTACGGCGCGGCCAAGGCCGCGCTGGTCGCGATGGTCACCAACTTCCAGATGGAGCTCGAGGGCACCGGCGTGCGGGCCTCGATCGTGCACCCCGGCCCGACGAAGACCTCGATGGGCTGGAGCCTGCCTGCCGAGAAGATCGGCCCCGCGCTGGAGGACTGGGCCAAGTGGGGCCAGGCGCGCCACGACTACTTCCTAAGGGCGGCGGACTTGGCGCGAGCGATCACGTTCGTCGCGGAGACACCGCGCGGCGGCTTCATCGCCAACATGGAGCTTCAGCCCGAAGCCCCGTTGGCCGACAACAAAGATCGCCAGAAACTCGCGCTGGGCGAAGAGGGGATGCCGTCATGACGACCACAACTGTGGTGCCCCGGGTTTCCGGCGGCGAGGAAGAACACGGTCACCTCGAGGAATTCCGCACCGACCCAATCGGTTTGATGCAGCGCGTCCGCGACGAGTGTGGCGACGTCGGGTGGTTCCAGCTGGTCGACAAGCACGTCATCCTGCTCTCCGGCGCGGGTGCCAACGAGTTCTTCTTCCGGTCCGCCGACGAAGACCTGGACCAAGCAGCGGCGTACCCGTTCATGGCGCCGATCTTCGGCAAGGGCGTGGTGTTCGACGCCAGCCCGGAGCGGCGCAAGGAGATGCTGCACAACTCGGCGCTGCGCGGCGAGCAGATGAAGGGCCACGCCGCGACCATCGAAGCTCAAGTGAAGGGCATGATCGCCGACTGGGGCGACCAGGGCGAGATCGAGTTGCTCGACTTCTTCTCCGAGCTGACCATCTACACGTCGACGGCCTGCCTGATCGGCGTGAAATTCCGCAACCAGCTCGACCACCGATTCGCCGAGTACTACCACGAGCTCGAGCGCGGCACCGACCCGTTGTGTTACGTCGATCCCTACCTGCCGATCGAGAGTTTTCGGCGTCGCGACGAGGCGCGCGTGAAACTCGTTGCGCTGGTGCAGGAAATCATGAACGAGCGGCTATCCAACCCGCCCCAGGATAAAAGCGACCGTGACATGCTCGACGTGCTCGTGTCGATCAACGACGAGGACGGAAACCCGCGGTTCTCCGCCGACGAGGTCACCGGCATGTTCATCTCGCTGATGTTCGCCGGGCACCACACCAGTTCGGGGACCTCGGCGTGGACTTTGATCGAGCTGATCCGCCATCCCGAGGTGTACGCCGAGGTGCTGGCCGAGCTCGAGGAGCTCTACGCCGATGGCCAGGAGGTGAGTTTCCATGCGCTGCGGTCGATTCCGAAGCTGGACAACGTTGTCAAGGAGACCCTGCGGCTGCATCCGCCGCTGATCATCCTGATGCGGGTCGCCAAGGGCGAGTTCGAGGTCGAGGGTTTTCCGATCCACGACGGCGACTACGTAGCGGCATCCCCGGCGATCTCGAACCGGATCCCGGCGGACTTCCCCGACCCCGACGCGTTCAAGCCGGACCGCTACAACAAGCCCGAGCAGGCCGACATCGTGAACCGGTGGACTTGGATTCCGTTCGGGGCGGGCCGGCACCGCTGCGTCGGCGCCGCGTTCGCCCAGATGCAGATCAAGGCGATCTTCTCGGTCCTGTTGCGCGAGTACGACTTCGAGATGGCGCAGCCGGCGGACAGCTATCACAACGACCACTCCAAGATGGTGGTGCAGCTCGCCCGGCCGGCGAAGGTGCGCTACCGCAAGCGCAGCGCGTAAGGAGTAAGTCCGATGGGCGGATTCAGGATCGAAGCGGATCTGGATTTGTGTCAGGGCCACGCCATGTGCGAATTGGAGGCGCCGGACTACTTCCGGGTGCCCAAGCGGGGCAAGGTCGAAATCGTCGACCCCGAACCGCCCGAGGACGCCCGCGACGAAGTCGAGCGCGCGGTCGAAATGTGCCCAACGCAAGCACTATTCATCAAAGAGAAGGAAGATTAGGACAATGGCGTCACACTCGCGCGAAGATCTCGAGGCATGGGTCGACCGCTGGCTGCAGGCCAACAAGGACTGCGAGAAGGCCGGTGACTGGCGACCGTTGGCGGACTTCTACACCCAAGACGCCACCTACGGCTGGAACATCGGCCCCAAGGAAGACGTGATGTGCGTGGGCGTCGACGAGATCCGCGACGTCGCCCTGGGCCTGGAGATGGAGGGCCTGGAGAACTGGGTGTACGAGTACCAGAAGGTGCTCATCGACGAAAAGCAGGGCGAGATCGTCGGCTTCTGGAAACAGATCGTCAACAAGGCCGATGGCACCCAGGACGAGATCTACGGCATCGGCGGCAGCTGGTTTCGCCTCAACGGCGACCAGCTCATCGAGTGGCAGCGCGACTTCTTCGACTTCGGTCACGTCGCGTACATGTTCGGCAAACTCATCGAGTCCGGGGACCTGAGCGACGGCATGCAGAGGCGCATCGAGCGCAGCCTCGCCGGCGAAAAGCTGCCCGGCTACTACCCGCTTGGCGAGGCGCCCGTCCCGATTTGGTGACCGCTGAGCTCACGGCGGCGCCCGCGGGAGCCAACCAAGCATTTGATTTGTTGCACGCGCTATGCTGACGCGACAAGGGTGCCTGTGGCACTCGTCACCCAGCTGGCCGGCATGAAGGGGCCGGTCAGCTCTGATCGATTCAAAGGCGAAATGGGGTCAGGACCATCGTGAAGACAAAAGGCGCACTGATCTGGGAGTTCAACCAACCCTGGTCTATCGAGGAAATCGAGATCGGCGACCCGCAAGCGCATGAGGTCAAGATCCAGATGGAAGCGGCGGGCATGTGCCACTCCGACCACCACCTGGTCACCGGGGGCATCCCGATGGCCGGTTTCCCGGTGCTGGGCGGCCACGAGGGCGCGGGCATCGTCACCGAGGTCGGTCCGGGCGTGGAAGACATCGCCCCGGGTGACCACGTGGTGCTGTCGTTCATCCCGTCGTGTGGTCAGTGTCCGACCTGTCAGGCGGGCATGCGTAACCTGTGCGACCTGGGCGCCGGCCTGCTGGGCGGCGCCGCCGTGTCCGACGGCACCTTCCGCATCCAGGCCCGCGGCCAAAACGTCTACCCCATGACGCTGCTGGGCACGTTCTCCCCCTACATGGTTGTGCACCGCAGCTCGGTGGTGAAGATCGACCCGTCCGTGCCGTTCGAGGTTGCCGCGCTGGTCGGTTGCGGCGTCACCACCGGCTACGGCTCGTCGGTCCGCACCGCCGACATCCGCCCGGGACAGGACGTCGCCATCGTCGGCGTCGGCGGGGTCGGCATGGCCGCGCTGCAGGGCGCCGTCAACGCCGGCGCCCGCTACATCTTCGCGATCGACCCCGTCGAGTGGAAGCGCGACCAGGCGCTCAAGTTCGGCGCCACCCACGTCTACCCCGACATCATGGCCGCGATGGCGGGCATGGCCGAGGTCACCTACGGCCTGATGGCCCACAAGGTCGTGGTCACCGTGGGCGAGCTGCAGGGCGCCGACATCGACAACTACCTGAACATCACCCAAAAGGGCGGCACCTGCGTGCTGACGGCCATCGGCAGCCTGCTGGACACCAATGTCACCTTGAACCTGGCGATGCTGACGCTGATGCAGAAGAACCTGCAGGGCACCATCTTCGGTGGTGGCAACCCGCAGTACGACATCCCGCAGCTGCTGTCGATGTACAAGGCCGGCAAGCTGAACCTGGACGACATGATCACCCGCCAGTACAAGCTTGAACAGATCAACGACGGCTACCAGGACATGCTGGACGGCAAGAACATTCGCGGCGTCATCCGGTTCACCGACGCCGACCGGTAGGCCGGCGGCGAAGAAAATGACCGAAACCGCTGAGGCCCAGGCATCCCCGGCCCTCGCCGCGTCGCAGTCGTCGTGGCGCTGCGTTCAGGCGCACGACCGGGAGGGCTGGCTGGCGCTGATGTCCGACGACGTCGTCATCGAGGATCCGATCGGCAAGTCCGTCACCAACCCGGACGGAACGGGGGTCCGGGGCAAGGAGGCCGTCGGCGCGTTCTTCGACACCAACATCGCGGCCAACCAACTCTCCATCACCTGCGAGGAGACCTTCGCGTCGAGTTCGCCCGACGAGATCGCCCACATCCTGGTGCTCAACAGCAAGTTCGAGGGCGGCTTCACCAGCTCGGTGCGCGGCGTTTTCACCTACAAGGTCAATGACGCGGGCCTGATCACCAACATGCGCGGGTACTGGAACCTCGACATGATGCAGTTCGGCAAACAGGACTGAGCCGGCCCTTCGACCGACGACGATCTTCTTAGCGGCGCGTGAAGATCAGATGCACGACGCCGCTGGGGCTGCTCACCGACTCCACGTCGAATCGCTGTTCGAGGCCTTCGAGCCCCGCCCACAACGACTCGCCGCGCCCCAAGACGATCGGCACCACCGCGATATGCAGGTGGTCGACGAGATCGGCTTCGAGGAACTGGCGGACGCTCGACGGTCCCCCGCCCAGGCGAATGTCGCTGTCGCCGGCGGCTTTTCGGGCTATCTGCAGGGCTTCGACAGGGCTTGCGTCGATGAAGTGGAAAGTGGTGCCACCGTCCATCTCGATCGGGGGTCGTGGGTGGTGCGTGAGCACGAAGACCGGTGTGTGAAACGGCGGCTCGGCGCCCCACCAGCCCTGCCATTCCTCGCCGCCGTCTTGGCCGGCCCATGGTCCGCGCTGCGGACCGAACTTGTTGCGTCCCATGATTTCGGCGCCGATGCCCGGCGCCCATTGGCTGGCCAAGGCGTCATCGATGCCGGTGGCCCCGCCCGACTCGCCGTGCATGGCGCGGAACGTCCGCGTCGCGAAGAACCACTCGTGGAGCCGTCCGCCGGCGTGCCCGAACGGCGCGTCCATGCTTTGGCCGACACCGGCGCCGAAGCCGTCGAGGGACACCGAGAAGTTGTGCACGCGCACTCGTGACATGGTGAGGTCTCCTGAATCCATCCGCGTTGTAAGGCGTCGCAGGATTGACCCGCGAACGCGGCCGAACTCATCGGTGCGTCGCCGAGATTGCCTTGGCGGCTCGGGGCGCGAGCTCGACCAGGACCGCTGCCGCAATGTCGACACCCCTATGCTGGGGCCCATGGCGTCGATCTTCACCAAGATCATCAACCGTGAACTCCCCGGCCGTTTCGTCTACGAGGACGACGACGTCGTCGCGTTCCTGACGATCGAGCCGATGACGCAGGGGCACACGCTCGTCGTGCCGCGCGCCGAGATCGACAACTGGCAGGACGTCGACGGGTCGGCCTTCGCCCGGGTCATGTCCGTGAGCCAGTTGATCGGCAAGGCCGTGTGCAAGGCCTTTCGCACCGAGCGTTCCGGCCTGATCATCGCCGGGCTAGAAGTGCCGCACCTGCACGTGCACGTCTTCCCCACCCGCAGCCTGAGCGACTTCGGCTTCGCAGGAGTCGACCGCAACCCGTCAGCGGAATCGCTGGACGACGCCCAGGCCAGGATCAAGGCGGCGCTGGCTCAGTTGGCGTGAACCGGCTCGTGCGCCGTCACGTCACTGATGCGAGGCAGCGTCACCCGGAACCGGCAGCCCTCGCCGGGCGCCGTGGTCACGCTGACGACACCGCCGTGCGCGCGCACCAACGACTCGACGATGGATAGGCCCAGACCGGTGCCCCCGCTGGCCCTAGCCCGCGACGAGTCGGTCCGATAGAACCGCTCGAACACGCGCGACGCGTCCTCCTGGTTCATGCCGGGACCCTGGTCGGCCACTTCGAGCACCGCGTTGTC
The DNA here is from genome assembly GCF_059813205.1 of Mycobacterium sp. NGS17. Classification (NCBI taxonomy): domain Bacteria; kingdom Bacillati; phylum Actinomycetota; class Actinomycetes; order Mycobacteriales; family Mycobacteriaceae; genus Mycobacterium; species Mycobacterium sp. NGS17. Next base: position 351,146 of record NZ_JCALED010000006.1, read on the forward strand.
GCCGTCGGTGCCCACCCGCACGGTGACGTCGGCGCTTTCCGGCGTGTGCTGCAAGGCGTTGGCGACGAGGTTGCTCAGCACCTGGCGGATCCGCGCTTCGTCACCCAGGACCTCCGGGGTGCCGGGGCCGTCGAGAACCTCCATGGTGATGGTGCGCCCGGGGTCCATCGCCTGCCCGTCGTGCACGGCATCGCTGGCCAGCGCCAGCAGGTCCACCCGATGGTTTTCCAGGGGGCGCTGCACATCGAGGCGGGCCAGCAGCAGCAAGTCGTCGACCAGCAGGCCCATCCGCGACGCCTCGCTTTCGATTCGCGACATCAGCATCGCCACGTCGCGCGCGGCGCCCTGGCGATAAAGCTCGGCGAAACCGCGGATGGTGGTCAGCGGGGTGCGCAGTTCGTGGCTGGCGTCGGTGATGAACCGCCGCATCCGGTCCTCGGAGCCGCGAGCCTTGTCCGCGGAGGACTCCGAGGACGCCAGCGCTTGCTGAATCTGCGCGAGCATCCCGTTGAGCGCCTGGGACAGCCGGCCCACCTCGGTCCGCGGATCTCGTTCTGGCACACGGCGATCCAGCTGGCCTGAGGCGATTGCCGCGGCCGTCTGCTCGACCTCGACGAGCGGCCGCAGGCTGCGCTGCACCACCGCGAAGCTGGCGATTCCGACGACGGCAAGCACCGCCACCCCGATGCCCATCTGCAACCAGACCAACGAAGTGAGCGTGTGCTGGACGTCCGACAAGTCGATCGCGACCGTGGTAAGCCCGTGCGGACCGTGCACCGAGACCGCCCGCCACTGAATGTCCGAGCCGTTCACCGAGGGCAGCGTCGTCGGGTTGGGACCCACGTCGTTGTCGGGCGGTAGCGCCGGTTCGGCGTTGCGGTCGTTGATGGCGGTGAACGGGGTGCCGTCGGTGCTGACGCCGCGCACGTAGAACTTCGACGGCGGCCGGCCCGGGTCGGGACCATTGAAGGGCGGCGGCGATTGCCGCCGCGGGGCCTGCGCCCAGCCGCGGGACGCGTCGAGCAGCGTGGAGTCGATGCGGCTGACCAGGCTGTGCCGCAGGATGGACGTCACCGCGACACCGGAAACGGCGAGGCCGCAGGCGACCAGGGCCAGGGTGGCGGCGACGAGCCCTATCCGCAGGGGCAGTCCACGTCGAGGCTTGGTGACCATCTACCTACTTCTTCGCTACCGCTGCTCACCGCGGTTCTCGCAGCACATAACCCACTCCGCGCAGCGTGTGCAACAGCCGCTTCTCGCCCGTATCGATCTTGCGACGCAGATACGACACGTAGGACTCGACGACATTGACGTCACCTCCGAAGTCGTAGCGCCACACGTGGTCGAGGATCTTCGGTTTGCTCAACACCGTGCCGGCATTGATCACAAAGTAACGCAGCAGCGTGAATTCGGTAGGCGACAGCGATACCGGCTGACCGGCCTTCCACACCTCGTGGGTCTCCTCGTCGAGCTCGATGTCGGCGAAAGTGAGGCGCGCGCTGCGCGGTTCGGCCCCCGCTTTGCCGGCACGGCGAAGGATGACCCGCAAGCGGGCGACGACCTCCTCGAGACTGAACGGCTTCGTCACATAGTCGTCGCCACCCAGCGTCAGGCCGGCGATCTTGTCCTGCAGTGAATCCCGGGCGGTCAGAAAGAGGGCGGGGGCGTCGATGCCGTCGGCGCGCAGCCGCCGCAGCACCCCGAACCCGTCCATGCCCGGCATCATCACGTCGAGGATCACGGCGTCGGGACGCGCCTCGCGCGCCCGATCCAGCGCCTGGGCGCCGTTGGTGGCCGTATACACCTCGAACCCCTGGAATTTCAGACTCACCGACAGCAGCTCGACGATGTTGGCTTCGTCGTCGACCACGAGGACCCGAGCCTCGGATTTCGAGTCGTTGGGGGTTGCCGATGTCATGTCCATGTCCCTTACTTGAACGTTTGCTATGTGAAGGTTGTGCGCTTCCTGAAAGCTCCGTGCCAACAAACTGATAGTAGTCTGCCAGGGATCATCGCATTGCCTTGGGACATAAAGGTCTTGCCCGGTGTGCGTCGTGAATAGACTCTTGGAATGAACCTCACCAGAAGCATCGTGTCGGCTGCGACCGCGCCCGCCCGGGTGGGTCTGGCCGCCGCGGATGCGGGTCTGAGCGTGGCGAGCGCGGCCGTCGGCGTGGCAAAGCGGGCTGTGGGTGAGAGCGGGGCCGCCGGCACCACCGCAATGACGTCGATGCTGGGGATCGACGACGCGATCGTCCGGGCCAATCGGCTGGCCCGACTGCTCGACGACGACGCCCCGCTGGGCCGGGCCGTCGCCCCGGACGGTCCGATCGATCGCCTGCTGCGCCCCGGCGGGGTGGTCGACATGCTGACGTCGGAGGGCGGGCTGCTGGACCGCCTGACCGCCGAGGGCGGCGCCCTGCAGCGCACCCTGCAGCCGGGTGGGCTGGCCGATCAGCTCGTCGCCGAAGACGGTCTGATCGAACGACTGCTGGCCGAGGACGGCCTCGCCGACCGGCTACTGAGCGAGGGCGGGCTCATCGACAAGCTGACGGCGAAGAACGGGCCGCTCGATCAGCTCGCCGACGTCGCCGACACCCTGGCTCGACTGACACCCGGGATGGAGGCCCTCGAACCCGCCATCGCCACCCTGCAAGACGCCGTCATCGCGCTCACCATGGTGGTCAACCCGCTGAGCAACATCGCCGACCGGATTCCGCTGCCCGGGCGGCGGCGCCCGTCGTCGCGGGCGGTGCGCTCCGCGGGCGTGATCGACAGCGACCGGTGACCGATTAGGCTGGGTCCGGTTCTAACCCCGCCTCCTTAGCTCAGTGGTAGAGCACTCGCCTTGTAAGCGAGCGGTCGTCAGTTCAATCCTGACAGGGGGCTCCGCGCATTTGGCCGGGTCGCGCACCGGTTCAGGCTGTGATTGCTGATGGCCTCGCGCAACCTGACTGCGCGAAGGGGCCTTGGAGCGGCGGCCCAGCCAATGCTCTTGTGCCCGTTGGCTTTAGCTAGAGTTCGCCGGCGTCGTAGGCTTTCTTGACTTCCGCCGCATGCGCCACCTGCTGCGCACTGTAGCCGATGAGCAGCGCCACCCCACACACCAGCACGGCCACCCCGGCCAGCCACTGCAGACCGTAGGTGTAGCCATGGTCCAGCGCGTGCAACTGGGCGGCGTTCATGGACTTTGCCGGCCCGGTGGTGCCGCCGAGTTGCAGCGTGCGCCAGGTGATCACGCCCTGGATCACGGCCAACACCACCGGCCCGCCGAGGCGGGAGAGCATGAGCGAAATCGCGGATATAGGCCCAATCTGGTCCAGTCCGACGCTGGCGATCAGCGAAAGCGCGAGCGGCACATTGATCACGCCGATACCGATGCCGGAGACGACGAGCGGCACCACAAGGTTCGGGAAGTACGGTATGCCCCGGTGCAGCGTCGAGGCGTAAAGCACCGCCCCCAGCACGAGCAGGCCGCCGATGATCACCACCACCCGCGGCGGCAACGACATGACCAACCGCGACGCCGCGCCGGCCCCGATGCCCACGGCGACGGCGAACGGGATGAACGCCACGCCCGCGCGCAGCGTGCTGTAGCCCATGATGTCCTGCACGTACACGCCGATCAGCAGGGTGAGGGTGAACATGACCCCACCGGCCAGAAACATGGCCGCGAACATAGCCAGCCGGTTGCGATCGAGGAACAAGCCAAACGGCACGACCGGGTTCTCTGCCCTGCGCTCCACCACCACGAACGCCAGGAAAGCGCCCAGGGCCACCACGCCCGAACCGATCGTGACCGGCGACAGCCACCCTTTCTCCGGCCCCATCGAAAAGCCGAGCACCGCCGCGGTGAAGACCAACGTTGCCAAACCTGCCCCAGTCGCGTCGAGCTTTGTGCGCTCCTTCTGCGTTTCCCGCAGCGAGGCGTAGGCCAGATACAGCACCACCACTCCGATCGGCACGTTCACCAAAAACACCAACCGCCACGACACCTCGGTGAGCAAGCCGCCCACCACCAGGCCCAGCACGGAGCTGAGGCCGCCGATCGCGCCCAATACCGCCATCGCAGCATTGCGCAGCGGCCCCTTCGCGAAAGTCGTTGCCACCAGCGCCATACCGGTCGGTGCGATGATCGCGGCGGACACACCCTGCAGCAGCCGCGCCAAAACGAGAACGCCCCCGTTCCAGGCGACGCCGCATATCGCCGAGACGACGGTGAACAGCGCGACGCCGACGATGAAGGCGCGCTTGCGCCCGATGGTGTCACCGAGACGACCGCCCAGCAGTACCAGCCCGCCAAAGGTCAGCACGTACCCGGTGATGACCCAGCTCCGTCCGGCATCAGACAGACCCAGGTCATTCTGGATCCTGGGAAGAGCGACGACCGCGATCATCCCGTCCATCGTGGCCATCAGCTGCATCCCGCCGATCGCGATAACTGCTGCGACGAACCAGCGAGGCGGGAGCTTTGTCGGCAAGTCTTTGTTGGTACGGCCTGGGGTGGTCGGTTTGACGGGCATCGGACTCGTTTCGTGCGTTGTGTCGTCCAGTGATGTACTGCCACTCCGCAAGAGCGAAAGTCGGCTTAGCGGGCACCCTACGGAATCTGAAGAGTTGTTATCCGGGAAACTGACCAGATAAACATGCTGGGTCACCGAGTAAGCCCCGAATAACGCTCAATGCGCGTGGGCAGGCAATCCGGGGGCAAGTTAGGCAGCAAGCTGACCATCGGAGTCGACTGGCGCCGTACGTGAACCAAGCGCTGCAGGATTGCGCCAATAAGTACGCAGTCGGCCCCGCTAATTAGGCGTGCGTCAAATATGTCGGAAGTGTGTGCCCACAGCGACTAGTTGCACGACCAATCGCTCGGCGAAGTGCAGGGGAGCCGTTGATTTAACGCTGCGCCAATAAGCGGCTGTCGCCGAGCATCGCAGGCAACGACTCCATAAAGCGGTAACTGTTTTCTTCATTCGGATCGCAGGGCTGAAAGCACCGCGAAGGTGATGCACGCACTGAGGCGTGTACGCCGCCCGGGGTCGGCGCACACAGCGCTCAGGAGCGTCGAACAGTTTCGCACTTTGGAAAGACTTTGGGGCTCGCCGGCCGCCCCACGCCGCAAGTCGTCAATCGCCAGATCCACAGTGAGGGAAGCGCAACCGGCCCAATCCTGCGGCGAAGGCATCGGTCAGAAAAAAGCCACAGCGTCTTTTCAGAACTTTGCCGAAACGCCGGACCGAGCTCGTTTGGCAGCAGTAGGGTTGGTTTCTCAAATCGACTCAGGTCTGCGCGGGGCGGACGGCGGTGAGCCGAGGCAATGGGAAGTTGATCTTCGGGGGTAGAAGAGTGCAACTTGATGGCCGGGCCTTACCGCTGACGCGCGGACAGCTAGACATCTGGCTCGCGCAAAAAACGGGTCGCTTCGGCGCGAAATGGCAGCTGGGTGAACTGCTGCGAATAGAGGGCCCGATAGACCCTGATTTGCTTCAGCAGTCGATCGTTCACGTTCTGCGTGAAGCCGAACCACTTAGGGCTTCCTTTTTCGAAGTGGATGGCAGGGTTTTCCAAAAGCCGGTTGACTACCCCGATGTCGAGCTAGCCCAATACAACCTCATTGGCTCGCGTGATCCTGCACAGGACACCTATCGGCTTGCATCATCGATCCAATCGACTCTGATGCCCCTGGATGGCCCGCTGTTCAAATTTGCACTATTCCAGACGCAACCCGAAGAATTTCATTTATTCGCGTGCTGCCACCATATAGTAGTAGACGGAATCGGACTTACTTTTGTTTGTCACCGCATCGCGAATGTATATTCTGCAATGGCCGCAGGCGAGCCGATTCCACCCGCTTTTTTCGGACCGTTGAGTGACCTGGTTGATTGCGAATTAGCATACGAAGAGTCTGACGATTATGCCGCTGATCGAACCTATTGGACGAGGAATCTTCCGCCGGAAATCGAACCAAGGTACAGGTTGGCGGACTCGAACCGGGGCGGGGGCGATCAACGGGCTTCTGAGCCCGTTCAGTTGGACCCGTCGTTCGTTGCCGGGGTTCAAGAGCTGTCACACGCCTTGCAGATCCGACGATCGTCAGTGATTACGGCCGCCTGTGCCCTCTTGGTGCGCGCGTTCGACACCGAAAGCCCGGAGGTGGTGCTCGACTTTCCGGTGAGCAGGCGCGTTGATCCGAAGACGCAGACGGTGCCCGGAATGGTTTCCGGATTCCTGCCGCTGGTATTGCCAACATCTCCTGAATCGGACGTTGCTACTTTTTGTAAAGTCGTCGACACGCGAATGCGCGAAGCGCTGAAACATCAGCGGTTCCCTGTGCACGCTATTGATGACAAGACACGTCTCGGCGGTTCTGGGCAGACGTCTAACCGGGTCGCCGTCAACATCATTCCGGCAACACACACGGGGCATTTCGCCGGCGGCCGGACGACGGGAACCCTCACCCATGCCGGCCCGTTACATTTCGGTCTGGTCTTTTTCCGAGACGACGATCAGCTTTTCCTCACCACGGTGGGTGACGGTCAATTCTTTTCTGATTGTGACGTGCGAGATCTCGCCGAGCGGTTGGAGCGGGTGTTGGCGGCGA
>NZ_JCALED010000060.1:0-247 GCF_059813205.1 Mycobacterium sp. NGS17
ATTGGCGGGACGGTGGAGTTTCGCACCGATGTGTTCGACGCACCCACCATCGAAACGTTGATCGGGCGGTTGCGGCGGGTGCTCGAGGCGATGACCGCTGATCCGGGGCGGCGGTTGTCGTCGGTGGATGTGCTCGACGATGTCGAGCGAGCACGCGTGGACGGCTGGGGTAACCGCGCGATGCTCAGCACGCCGGTGACATCGGGGGTGTCGATCCCGGCGGTGTTGGCCGCACAGGTGGCCCGCG
>NZ_JCALED010000061.1:0-244 GCF_059813205.1 Mycobacterium sp. NGS17
GACAGCATCGCCTCGATGCAGGTGGTCGCCAAGGCGCGCGCGGCCGGGCTGGTGTGTCGGCCCCGCGATGTGTTCGTCGAACACAGCGTGGCCCGGCTGGCCCGGGTCGTGGTGGCCGCCGAGGCGGGGGTCATCGATGAGGGCATCGGGGTGTTGCCCGCGACCCCGATCATGGCCTGGCTGGCCAGCCTGGACGGCCCGACCGACCAGTTCAACCAAACCCTGATCCTGCACGCCCCCACCG
>NZ_JCALED010000062.1:0-241 GCF_059813205.1 Mycobacterium sp. NGS17
GGGCAGGCGGTGGTGGTTGCTCGCGAGGACCGTCCTGGTGATAAGCGGCTGGTGGGTTATGTCACCGGGGCGGCCGATTCGCGCGATGTTCGTGCCGTGTTGGCGGAGCGGTTGCCGTCGTGGATGGTGCCCGCGGCGGTGGTGGTGCTTGAGGCGTTGCCGTTGACGGTCAACGGCAAGCTCGACAAGCAGGCCCTGCCGGCGCCGGATTACGGCGATGCCGAACGTTATCGGGCCCCGG
>NZ_JCALED010000063.1:0-236 GCF_059813205.1 Mycobacterium sp. NGS17
AGAACGTTGGCGTTGGTGATCGACTGGCCGAACTTCTCCCCCAGCCCCGACAACGACTGCGCCGCCGCACTCAACGTCAAATTCAGCTTGACCGGATCGACCTTCTCCGCGATCGAGGTGATCGTCTCAAACAACGTGTTGATCTCGGTGGTCACCGAACGCGCATCGATCACCGTGCGCGGCGAAATCTTCTGCGGCGACGGATTGGCCGGCGTCGTCAACGACACATACTTGCC
>NZ_JCALED010000064.1:0-232 GCF_059813205.1 Mycobacterium sp. NGS17
CCCAGTAGTACCCGACGTATAGATCACATACGCCACATCGTCGGCGGTGGGCCCGGGTAACGCCGTGTGGGGTTGAGTTGCGACAACAGGGTCGTTCGGGTCGATGACGGGCAACCCGCGCCCGTCCAGCCGCGAGCGGAGGTCGGCGCTGGCGATCGCGGCGATCGGGCCGGCGTCGGCCATCATGAAGCTGATCCGCTCGTCAGGATGCCCGGGGTCGATCGGCACATAG
>NZ_JCALED010000065.1:0-232 GCF_059813205.1 Mycobacterium sp. NGS17
GGCCGGCTGGGTGCGGCCACCGGCGACGACCACCGCGAGCTGTGGCGCCTAGACCCCCACAGCGCCGCGATCCTTGGGGCCGCCGCCGCCATCCCCATGCCCCTAGGCCATGCCCTCGAACTCAACGCCGGCATCCTCGACACCGAGGCCGGCCCCCACCTACACGCCAACTGGATCTGGGCGCCCACCACCCTTGATGCCACCGCCGTGGGCGAACTGAGCCAGCTGTGGA
>NZ_JCALED010000066.1:0-230 GCF_059813205.1 Mycobacterium sp. NGS17
ACTTGGATGAGGGGGTGGTGGGACAGGTTGCGGGTGGGGTTGAGTCGGTCGACGAGGACTTCGAAGGGGACGTCTTGGTGTTCGTAGGCGGCCAGGCTGCGGGTGCGGACTTGGGCCAACAGTTGGGCCATGGTGGGGTTGGCGGTCAGGTCGACCCGCAATACCAAGGTGTTGACGAAAAACCCGACCAGGTCATCGAGGGCGGGATCGCGCCGCCCGGCGATCGGGAA
>NZ_JCALED010000067.1:0-229 GCF_059813205.1 Mycobacterium sp. NGS17
GTATCTGCCGATCGACCCCGGGGTGCCGACGGCCCGGATTGAATTCATGCTGGCCGATGCGGGCCCGATCGCCGCGATCGCCAGCGCCGACCTCCGCTCGCGGCTGGACGGGCTGGGGCTGCCGGTCATCGATGTCGATCGTCCCGGAATCCGCTTGCCGCGCAACGGTTTATCTGAACCGACGGCCGACGATGTGGCGTATGTGATCTATACGTCGGGTACTACTGGT
>NZ_JCALED010000068.1:0-224 GCF_059813205.1 Mycobacterium sp. NGS17
GCGCCGCCAACACCCGCTGCAGTCGGCCGATCAGTGTCTCGATGGTGACCGCATCGAACACATCGGTGCGGAACTCCACCGTTCCGCCGATCCCGGCTGGCTCACCGCCTTCGCCCCAGCGTTCGGCCAGGGAGAAGGTCAAATCCGTACGAGCCGTGAGTGTGCCCACCGGAATCGAAGTGGCCTGCACATCACCCAAAGTCAGCCTGGCAGCAGGGTCATCC
>NZ_JCALED010000069.1:0-212 GCF_059813205.1 Mycobacterium sp. NGS17
CCGGCGGGCGCCCCTGATTCATCCCAGCGCTGCCCAAGGGAAAGCGATAGGTCCATGCGCGCGGTGTGGGTGTGCACCGGCAGCGGCGATGCCTGCACCTCGCCCAACGCCACCATCGCTGCCGGGTCGGCGGCCTGCCAGTTCTGCCAGGCCAACATCACCTGCACCAGCGGGTGATGCGCCAGGCTGCGGGTGGGATTGAGCCGATCAAC
>NZ_JCALED010000007.1:0-324433 GCF_059813205.1 Mycobacterium sp. NGS17
ACGACGGCGGCACGCCAGCGTGACGCTCGCGGCTAGCGGGAGGCGCCCCCAGCTCGAGCGCTAAAGGGCCTCAGTCCTTCTCGTAGATGGCCTCGATGTCGGAGGCGAACTTCTCGGCCACCACATTGCGCTTGACCTTCATCGTCGGCGTGAGTTCGCCGGTGTCCTCGGTGAAGTCGACCGGCAGGATGCGGAACTTGCGAATCGACTCGGCGTGCGACACCGCCTGATTGGCGTCCTTGATCGCCGCGTCCACCTCGGCGACCAGGTCGGGATCGGTGGTCAGATCGCTCACCGACGCGCCGGCCCCCTTCTGGTTGCGCTGCTTCCAGCCGTCGAACGCTTCCGGGTCGATGGTGATCAACGCGCCGACGAACGGCTTGTTGTCCCCGACGACCATCGCCTGGCTGATCAACGGATGCGCCCGCAGCCGGTCCTCCAGAACGGCCGGCGCGACGTTCTTGCCCCCGGCGGTCACGATGATCTCCTTCTTGCGCCCGGTGATCTTCAAGAAGCCGTCTTCGTCGAGCACGCCCAAATCGCCGGTCCGGAACCAGCCGTCGCTGAACGCGTCTTCGGTGGCCTGCTCGTTGCGCCAGTAGCCGCTGAACACCACACCGCCGCGCACCAAGAGCTCGCCGTCGTCGGCGATGCGCATGCTGTTGCCGGGCACCAACGTTCCGACGGTGCCGATCTTGACATTGCCGACCTGGTTGACGGTGATCGCCGAGCTGGTCTCGGTCAGGCCGTAACCCTCGTGGATGGTCAGGCCCACGCCGCGATAGAAGTGCCCCAGCCGCGAGCCCAGCGGCGCGCCGCCGGAGACGGCCGCGTGGCAGTCGCCGCCCAGCGCGGCGCGCAATTTGTTGTACACCAGCCGGTCGAACACGGCGTGCTTCGCGCGCAGCGCGAGTCCGCGGCGGCCGCGGTCCTGCGCCTCGCTCCAGTCGACGGCGGTCTGCACGGCCGTCGCGAAGATGCGGCCCTTGCCGTCGTTGGAGGCGTTCTGCTCGGCGGTGTTGTAGACCTTCTCGAACACCCGCGGCACCGACACCACCACCGTCGGCTTGAATACCGCGAACAGCGGCACCAGGTTCTTGATGTCGCTGGTGAAGCCGACGGTGACCTTGTTGGCGAACGCGGACAACGTCAGCGAGCGCGCCAGCACGTGCGCGAGAGGCAAAAAGACCAGCAGCCGCTGTCCCTCGTCGAGCAAGGTCGGCAGGCTCTCCTTGGCGCCGCGGGTTTCGTACAGCAGATTCGAGTGCGTCAGCTGGCAGCCCTTGGGCCGCCCGGTGGTGCCCGACGTGTAGATGAGGGTCGCCGGGTCCTTGGCCCGCAGTGCCTCGAGGCGCGCGGTCAGCTCGGCCGGTTTTACCGATGCGCCGGCCTCCACCAGCTGGTCGAGCGCCCTGGGGCCCGAACCGTCGATGTGCAGCACCCGGCGTAGCGCGGGCAGTTCGGCGGTCAGCTCCGTGACCATCGCGGCGTGCTCGTCGGTCTCGGCGAACGCCAGCACCGCCTCGGAGTCCTGCAGCACCCAGCGGACCTGCTCGGCCGACGACGTCTCGTAGATGGGCACGGTGACCGCGCCCACCGCCAGGATCGCCAGGTCGAGGATCGCCCATTCGTAGCGGGTGGCCGAGAAGATGGAGACCCGGTCGCCGGCCTGCACGCCCAGGGAGATCAAACCAAGTGCGGCGGAGCGGATCTGGTCAGCCGCCTCGGCGCAGGTGACGTCGGTCCACTCACCCTCGACTTGACGCTGGTAGATGACGAAGTTGGGGTCGTCGCGCCCGTGTTCGAAGACCATCGCGGCGATGTTGTCCTGTTCGCCGACGGAAAAGCGGGCGGGGACGCTGTACTCACGCACTCTTATGACCTCGATTGACCTCGTGAAGATTCCCGGGAGCCGGGTTGCTGCCGACCAGCCTAATCCGCGCGTTGACCCAGCACGGCCATTGCCCGCTATGACGTCCCGAGCGCCCTCGGCGGGGCACGGCGGGCCGGTGTGTGAAGCTGTGGTCATGAACAGCATCCAGATCGCGGATGAGACGTTTGTCGCCGCCGACGGCGCGCGCGTCGGGGCCGCGGTCGCCCATCGGTCGAACTGGCGCCGCTGGTGGCCGGACCTGCGGCTGCAGGTCGTCGAGGAGCGCGGGGAAAAGGGCATCCGGTGGGCGGTCACCGGCGCGCTGACCGGGACCATGGAGATCTGGCTGGAGCCGTCGCTGGACGGCGTCGTGCTGCACTACTTCTTGCACGCCGAACCCACCGGGGTGGCGGCCTGGCAGCTCGCCAAGATGAACTTGGCGAAGATGACGCACCGCCGTCGGGTGGCGGGCAAGAAAATGGCCTTCGAGGTCAAGGCGACACTGGAACGGTCACGTCCGGTCGGAGTTTCTCCGGTAGTTTAGCCGGGTCGGGTCCGCGCAGAGAGTACCGTGTCGGACCGAGACCCGAGGGGTCCCCCACCATCGGAGGGGTCGATCCGTTCGCGGGAGAGAGGGCAGCAACCAGGTGGCGGAGAAGACGACGCAAACCATCTATATCGAAGCCGACCCGGGCACCGTCATGCAGGTGATCGCGGATATCGATTCCTATCCGCAGTGGATCTCAGAGTACAAGGAAGCCGAGGTTCAGGAGAAGGACGCCGACGGCTACCCCAAAGTCGCGCGGATCGTCATGGACGCCACGGTGATCAAGGACACGATGGTGATGTCCTACAAGTGGCCCAAAGACCGCCAGTCCGTGAGCTGGACGCTGGTGTCGAGCTCGCTGCTGCGTTCCCTTGAAGGCTCATATCGGTTGGCGGCCAAAGGATCTGGTACCGAAGTCACCTATGAACTGTCCGTTGACCTGGCCATGCCGATGATCGGCCTGCTCAAGCGCAAGGCCGAGCGCCGGTTGACCGACACCGCGCTGAAGGATCTGAAGAAACGAGTCGAGGCTGAGTGAGTCCACTGAATTCGGAGCGCCCGCCCCGGCCCGGATCAGCCTTTTCGTCGGCAAAGGCGGGGTAGGGAAATCCACCCTGGCTTGCGCCACCGCCGTCGGTGCGGCGAGCACCGGGCAGCGGGTGCTTGTGGTCTCCACCGACCAGGCGCACTCGCTGGGTGACGTCCTGGGCATCCCCGTCCCGCCGAGCCAGGGCGAAGCGGTTCGGGTGCTCGCCGATGACGCGGAGGCCGGCGGCGGGTTCCTCGACGCACTGGCGTTGGACACGCTGGCGCTGCTCGAGGCCCGGTGGCACGAGGTGGTCGCCGCGCTGGACCGGCGCCTTCCCGATTCGGAGCTCAATACCATTGCGCCCGAGGAGCTTTCGGCGTTACCGGGTGTTCAGGAAGTGCTCGGTCTGCATGCCGTCGGCGAGCTGGCCCGCTCGGGAGAATGGGACCGCGTGGTGGTCGACTGCGCGTCGACCGCCGATGCCCTGCGAATGTTGACCCTGCCCGCCACCTTCGGGCTGTATGTCGAGCGGGCGTGGCCGCGACATCGCCGGCTGTCCGTCGGCGCCGACGACACCCGGTCCGCCGCGGTGGTCGAACTGCTGGAGCGGATCAGCTCTCATGTGGAATCGCTCAGCACGTTGCTCACCGATGGCGATCTGGTCAGCGCGCACCTGGTGCTGACCCCCGAGCGGGTGGTCGCGGCCGAAGCGGCCCGAACCCTGGGCTCACTGGCCCTGATGGGGGTGCGCGTCGAAGAGCTGATCGTCAACCAGGTTCTGTTGCAAGACGACTCGTACGAGTACCGCAACCTGCCCGAACACCCGGCCTTCTACTGGTATACCGAGCGCATCGTCGAGCAGCAGGGCGTGCTCGACGAGCTCGACGCCACCATCGGTGAGGTGGCGCTGGTGATGACCCCGCACCTGTCCGGTGAACCGATCGGTGCCAAGGCGCTGAGTGGGCTGCTCGATGCCGCGCGGCGCCGGGGCGGCACGGCGCCGCCGGGTCCGCTGCGGCCCACTGTCGACCTCGAGTCCGGCACGGGGCTAGGGTCCGTCTACCGAATGCGGCTGGCGTTGCCGCAACTCGATCCGTCAGCCCTGACGTTAGGCCGCGTCGACGATGATCTGATCATCAGCGCCGGGGGATTGCGGCGCAGGGTTAAGTTGGCATCAGTACTTCGGCGATGCACCGTCTTGGACGCACATCTGCGGGGTAGCGAGTTGACGGTGCGTTTTCGACCAGATCCGGAGGTGTGGCCTAAGTGAGTGGGGCTCATTCCGACATCGGTCCGGAACTGCGCAGGCTCGCCCAGACAATCCTGGACGGCATCGACCCCGCGGTGCGCGCGGCGGCGGCGCTGACGGCCGGCGCGGGCGTCGGCACCGGCAAGTGTCAGCAGATCTGGTGCCCGGTGTGCGCGCTGGCCGCGTTGGCGACCGGCGACCAGCACCCGCTGCTCACCGCGATCGCCGACCACAGCGTCGCCCTGCTCGAGGTGGTCCGCGACATCGTCAACGACATCGACCGGACCGCCAAACCGACGCCGCAACCGCCGAACGGTCCGCCCGGCGGCGGCCCCGCCCCGCCGGGGGACGCCAACGACGCCATGCCGAGAACCCGTTATCAGCCCATCCCGGTCACGCTCGAGGAGTGAGCGGGCTGCGTCGCAGGTGGTCCCTGCCGATGGGGATGGGTACAGTTGGCGCAGAACATCAGCGCCTGCAGCCGAGAGGGAGCGCCATGTGGTACTGGCTATTCAAGTACGTGCTCCTCGGCCCGCTGCTGTCACTCCTGGGGCGGCCGAAAGTTGAAGGGTTAGAACACGTTCCGAGTTCGGGGCCGGTGATACTGGCCAGCAACCACTTGGCGGTGATGGACAGCTTCTACCTTCCGCTGGTGGTGCGGCGCCGAATCACCTTCCTGGCCAAGTCGGAGTATTTCACCGGCACCGGTCTGAAGGGCTTGTTCCAGCGTTGGTTCTTCACCGCCGTCGGTCAGGTGCCGATCGATCGCACCGATGCCGACAGCGCCCAGGCCGCGCTGAACACCGCCAAGCAGGTGCTGAGCCAGGGCAAGTTGCTGGGCATGTATCCCGAGGGCACGCGCTCGCCGGACGGGCGGCTGTACAAGGGCAAGACGGGGCTGGCGCGGCTGGCCCTGGAGACCGGCGTTCCGGTGATCCCGGTCGCGATGATCGGCACCAACGTCGTCAACCCGCCGGGGACGAACATGCTGCGGTTCGGCCGGGTCACCGTCCGCTTCGGCAAGCCGATGGACTTCTCCCGGTTCGACGGGCTGGCCGGCAACCGCTTCATCGAGCGGGCCGTGACCGACGAGGTGATCTACGAGCTGATGGGCTTGTCCGGCCAGGAATACGTCGACATCTACGCGGCGAGCCTGAAAAAGGGCGGTAGCGGCGAGGCGGCCGACGGGGAGGCCGTGCGGATTCCCGAGACCGCCGCCGGTTAGCCGGCCGCGGTAACCGGCGTCAACTCCTGCGGGGCCGCATCCCGCGCGCCCCCGCGGGCGGCGACGGTGACTCCGACCGTGACGATGACGGCCAGCGCCCACCACACGTACGACATTCCGGCCAGCTGACGCCACCACGCCGCGCTGGCCTCGTGATGCTTGGGCATCAGGTCGATCGGCGACCAGCGCATCAGCGCCACTCCGACAGCGCTGACCACCACCAGCGCCGCGTTGCGGCGCCGCCAGCCCACGACGCCGGTCACCAGCACCGCCGGCAGCACCCAGACCCAGTGGTGCGACCAGGACACCGGCGACACCACCAACCCGAACAGCGCGACGCATACCACCGCAAGCGCGGGCTCATCGGCGCGCAGCGCCCGCCGCATCGCCCAGACCGTCATCGCGAGCACCAGCAGCGACGCGGCCATCCAGAGCAGGGACCGTTCCTGGTCTCCCAGCCCCAGCCGGGCCAGGGCACCGGCGATGTTCTGGTCGGTGTTCAGCGACGCGGAACCGATCCGGTCGGTGTGATGCACGGTATGCGTCCAGTACTCCCAGGAGTCGTTCCAGGCCAGGACGAAGCCGAGCAGCGTCGCCCCCACAAACGACGCCAGCGCGGTCAGCGCCGCGCGGTTGTCCCGCCGCAGCAGGAAATACAGCAGGAACACGGCCGGGGTCAGCTTCAACGCCATGCCCAGGCCCAGCAGCAGACCGCGCGGCCACGGCGTGCGCCGCGGGAAACAATCGGCGATCACCAGCGTCATCAACACGACGTTGATCTGGCCGTAGGCGAAGTTCGAGCTGATCGGTTCCAGCCAGATAGACGCCGCCGCCGCGGCAACGATGCCCAGCCACAATCTGCGCAGCCAGGGCGGGCCGGGCAGCGCCGTCGACGCGCTCCACACGCCCAGGCGGGCCAGCACCAGCACGGTCGACACGATGAGCAGCACCAGCGTCAAAGCGGTGATCGCGACGCTGGCGGTGGGCATGTGCATCCAGGCGAACGGGCAGAACGCGATGGCCGCCAGCGGCGGATAGGTGAACGGCAGATCCACGATCGGCGTGTGGAACAGCACCTCGCCGCGGTACAACGGGTGGCCGTCCATCCAGGCCCGGGCGCCCATCTGATAGACGTCGATGTCGATGCGATAGGGCGTGTGCCCGAACAGCTGCCACGCGGCGTAACCCAGCCCCGCGGCGGCCGCCAGCCACGCCAGGGGCCACAGCACCCACCCGGGTCGATTGCCCACGCCGGGCGCCTGCCGTGTACTCATGTCGCACAACAGCGTAATGGGTGCGCGGGGCCCGACCCGCCTGGTGCAGGGCGGGTCCCACCACTCGGACGCAGACAGGCGTAGGTTTCAATAGTGCTCCATTCGTTCGTGACCGAGGTGACCCGATGGTTCGCCCATGATGTTCACGACAGTGGCCACCTGCCCCTGCTGTGCTGCCTGGTCGCCTTCATCCTGACCTTTTTCGTCACGCGCACCTTCGTGCGTTTCATCCGCCACCGCGCCGCTACCGGACGCCCCACCCGGTGGTGGCACCCGCGCAACGTCCACGTCGGGGGAGTGCACATCCACCACGTGACCTTCGGGGTCGTGCTGACCCTGCTCTCCGGCTTGATGCTGGTCACCTTGTCCATCGATGGGCATGAGCCCGAGTTCATCCTTGCCGCAACGCTTTTCGGGATCGGGGCCGCTCTGGTCCTGGACGAGTACGCGCTGATCCTGCATCTGTCCGACGTCTACTGGTCCGAGGACGGCCGGACCTCGGTGGACGCGGTGTTCGCCGCGGTGGCGGTCGCCGGGCTGTTGATCATGGGACTGCACCCGCTGATGTTCTTCCTGCCGATCTGGCACGGCGCCGACTCGACCGTGCTGCGGGCCGTGGTGGGCAGCGCGATGGCGTTGACGCTGCCGATGGCGGTCGTGGTGGTGCTCAAGGGCAAGGTGTGGACCGGTCTGCTGGGCATGTTCCTGGTCGTCCTGCTGGTCATCGGCGCCATCCGGCTGTCGCGCCCGCACGCCCCGTGGGCTCGCTGGCGGTACTCCACGCGGCCGGACAAGATGCGCCGCGCGCTGCAACGCGAGCGGACGCTGCGCCGCCCCGTAGTGCGGGCCAAGCTGTACTTGCAGTGCGCGATCGCCGGCACACCGCGGTTGCCCGACGAACGCACCGTCGACGCGAGGCTCGACCACGAGGTCCACCCCGCGCCGGCGCCCACCGGGCCCATCCTGATCAGTCGGTAGCTCGCGGCCTGAGCCGACGGACCGGCTCTTGCACGCGCCGTTGCGGCGCTCGCCGTCGGCAACGTCCAGCTAGGCTTCCCCGGGTGCGGTATTTCTACGACACCGAGTTCATCGAGGACGGCCGCACCATCGAGCTGATCTCGATCGGCGTGGCCGCCGAAGACGGCCGGGAGTACTACGCGGTGTCCACGGAATTCGACCCCGAGCGCGCCGGGCCGTGGGTGCGTGCCAACGTGCTGCCCAAGTTGCCGCCGCCGGCCTCGCAGCAGTGGCGCTCCCGCCGGCAGATCCGGGAAGACCTGGAGGCCTTCTTCGGCGTCGATTCTGGGGGGGCGGCCCGCGAGCCGATCGAGCTGTGGGCGTGGGTGGCGGCCTACGACCATGTGGCCCTGTGCCAGTTGTGGGGGACCATGCCGGAGTTGCCGCGGCCCATTCCCCGCTTCACCCGCGAACTGCGGCAGCTATGGGAAGACCGGGGCAGCCCGCGGATGCCGCCACGGTCATCCGATGCGCACGACGCGCTGGTCGACGCGCGGGACCAGCTGCGCAGGTACCGGCTCATCACAGCCGGCGACTAAGACCGCGGGCCGAGTCGCGTTCGCGCAGATCAGCCCCGACCGGGGGCGCCCGCACCCCCGCTAAGATGGACCGATGAACTGGACCGTCGACATACCGATCGATCAGCTGCCGCCCTTGCCGCCGCTGCCGACCGATCTGCGGGCCCGGTTGGACGCCGCGCTGGCCAAACCGGCCGCCCAGCAGCCCAGCTGGCCTGCCGAGCAGGCGACGGCGATGCGCACTGTCCTGGAAAGCGTGCCGCCGGTGACGGTGCCGTCGGAGATCGTCCGGTTGCAGGAGCAGCTCGCCCAGGTTGCGCGGGGCGAGGCGTTCCTGCTGCAGGGCGGCGACTGCGCGGAGACGTTCACCGAGAACACCGAACCCCACATTCGCGCCAACGTGCGCACCCTGCTGCAGATGGCGGTGGTCCTGACCTACGGCTCGAGCATGCCGGTGGTCAAGGTGGCCCGCATCGCGGGGCAGTACGCCAAGCCGCGATCGGCCGACATCGACGCGCTGGGTCTGAAGTCTTACCGGGGCGACATGATCAACGGCTTCGCCCCGGACGCCGCCGTGCGCGAGCACGACCCGTCGCGACTCGTGCGCGCCTACGCCAACGCCAGTGCGGCGATGAACCTGGTTCGGGCGCTGACGTCCTCGGGATTGGCCTCGCTGCATTCGGTGCACGACTGGAACCGGGAATTCGTGCGGACGTCGCCGGCCGGCGCCCGGTACGAGGCGCTGGCCACCGAGATCGACCGCGGCCTGCGCTTCATGAGCGCCTGCGGGGTGGCCGACCGCAACCTGCAGACTGCCGAGATCTACGCCAGCCACGAGGCTTTGGTGCTCGACTACGAGCGATCCATGCTGCGCCTTTCCGAGAGCGACGGCGGCGAAGCGCAGCTGTACGACCTGTCGGCGCACACCGTGTGGATCGGCGAGCGCACCCGCCAGCTCGACGGAGCCCACGTCGCCTTCGCTGAAGTGATCGCCAACCCGATCGGCGTCAAGATCGGCCCGACGATCACCCCGGAACTGGCCGTCGAATACGTCGAGCGGCTCGACCCGCACAACAAGCCCGGCCGGCTGACCTTGGTGAGCCGGATGGGCAACAACAAGGTTCGCGACCTGCTGCCCCCGATCGTGGAGAAGGTCCAGGCCACCGGTCACCAGGTGATCTGGCAGTGCGACCCGATGCACGGCAACACCCACGAGTCGTCCAACGGCTACAAGACCCGCCACTTCGACCGCATCGTCGACGAGGTGCAGGGCTTCTTCGAGGTGCACCGCGCGCTGGGCACCCACCCGGGCGGCATCCACGTCGAGATCACCGGCGAGAACGTCACCGAGTGTCTTGGTGGGGCGCAAGACATTTCGGACAACGACTTGGTCGGACGTTACGAAACCGCTTGCGACCCAAGGCTGAACACCCAGCAATCGCTGGAGTTGGCCTTCCTCGTCGCCGAGATGCTGCGCGACTGACTTCCTGCAGAGGTGTTGGCCGGGCCCTACCCGGCCACCAGTCCGTTGAGGTTGCTCCCGATGGTCCACGCCGCGGCGGCGGCCAGCCCGGTGATCGCCAGCACCAGCGCCACCCAGACCAGCACCATGCGCCGGCCGTGCTGGCGCGCCCACACGAATTCGCTGATCGGTATTCCCGCGAATTCGCCTGTGACAGGCTCGTATTCGTAGTCTTCGTCGGGCTCATCGCCGGTCTGCAGTTCCGGCTCCGACCAATCCTCGGGACCCCGCGTCATCTGGCGAGTGGGTTGACGCACCGGTGCCGGCCCGGGCTGCGGCGCAGTGGCCGGGCGCTGGGCGGCCCGGCTGCGCTGCAGCGCCGCCGACCGGTGTTGTGCGGAGTTTTGGGGCGCCGGCACGGAGAAGTCGGGCAGCGCAAGCTCTTCGGCGATCGCCTCGAGGTCGGCCCGCATCTCGATCGCGTCGGCATAGCGCTCGGCTGGTTCGCGGGCCGTCGCACGCCCCACGAACTCGTCGAACTGCGCGGGCACACCGTCGATGGCCGCGCTGGGCGCCGGCACGTCGCTGTCCAGCCGCTGGTAGGCAAGCGACAAGGCCGAATCGCCGGTGAACGGCGTGCGTCCGGTCAGCAGCTCATAGGTCATGATCCCCGCGGAGTAGACGTCGCTGCGCGGACTGGCGTCGCCGTCGCGCACCTGCTCGGGCGACAGGTAGGCCGCGGTGCCCAAAATCACGCTGCTAGAGGTGATTCCGGCCGCCGCGACGGCCCGGACCAACCCGAAGTCGGCGATCTTGACCTCGCCGTCGTCGGAGATCAGCACGTTCTCGGGCTTGACGTCGCGATGCACCAGGCCGGCCCGGTGCGCGGCGGCCAGCCCGCCGAGCACCGGACGAAGCACCGCCGCCACGGCGTACGGCGGCATGGGCCCGCGTTCGCCCAGCAACTCGCGCAGCGTGCCACCCTCGATGAGCTCCATCACCAGAAACGGGTGTCGGCCGTCCAGGCCCTGGTCGTAGACCGCCACCAGCCCGGGATCCTTGAGCCTGGCCACGGTTTGGGCCTCGCGCTGAAACCGGGTCAGGAATTGCGCGTCGCCGGCGTAGCGGGAATCCATCACCTTCACCGCGACGGGCCGGTCGAGCCGGGTGTCCAGGCCGCGATACACCGTGGACGTGCCGCCGCTGGCGATCCGGGACTGAACCCGGTAGCGGCCGTCCAGCAAAGCGCTGTCCAACGGGTCGGCCGGCCCGCCTTCGCGCGGGTGACGGTGCGGGCCCGCCCGGCCGGAGGCGGGGGTCTGACCCGCTCGCGGGGACGGGCCGGGCGGTTCAGCTTTGGCCACGGGGCCATCGTATGTGCGCCCCCGGGATTGCCCGGCAGAACACGGGCTCAAGGCCGGCATCTAGGCATACACTTGCCCGGATGAGCAGTATTCCTGCCGGCGACGATGTGCTGGAGCCCGACGAGCCGATTTACGATTTGAAGCGGGTCGCCGAATTGATGGGGGTGCCGGTCACCAAGGTGCATCAGCAACTTCGGGATGGGCACCTGGTTGCGGTCCGGCGCGACGAGGGCCTCGTGGTCCCGCAGCTGTTCTTCACCAAATCCGGTGAGGTGGTCAAGAGCCTGCCGGGTTTGTTGACGATCCTGCACGACGGCGGCTATCACGACACGGAGATCGTGCGCTGGTTGTTCACCAGGGACCCCTCGCTGACGGTCACCCGCGACGGCAGCCGGGATGCCCTCAACAACGCCCGTCCCGTCGACGCCCTGCACGCCCACCAAGCGCGGGAGGTCGTGCGCCGGGCGCAGGCGATGGCCTACTGAGCCCGATCGCTCATCCGACCGTGACGTCGGCTCCTTCGTCCTGTTGTGCGGGAGCCCGGTACAGGCTGTACCACGCGATCACCGCGCAGGCGGTGGCCAGCGAGAAGTGCAGCCACGAGTACATGCCGTGCGAGCCATCGGGTTTGAAGATCACCATCACCCAGGTCGACAAGCCGCCGATGATCGCCACCGCCCGTCGCGACTGCGCGAGCGGGGCCACGATCGCCAGCGGCCACGAGTAGTACCAGGGCAGGGCGGCCGGCACGAACAGCACCACGATCAGCATCGACCACGCGATGCCGGTCAGCGCGGCCCGGTCGTCGCGGCGGAAGCGCCACCACAGCAGCGGCAGCGAAACCGCTATGACCGCGATGCCGACCAGCCGGGTGACCCGAAGGATCGGATAGAAGCTCACCGGGAAGAACCCGCTGCCGATCGCGTGGATCAGGTTGGCGGCCGCGGTCGGCACCGTCAGCCAGTTGATGATCTTCACCGATCCGGCCAGCGCGGTCAGCCATCCCAGACCGACGGCGGCGACTGCCGACACGATCGCGAAGACGACGGCGAAGATCAACAGCGATAACGCCGTCGCGGCGAAAAACGCTGGCATTGGCCGATATCCGCGCCGATCGCGCAGATGCCGCATCCACACCCACACCAAAAACGGCAGCGCGATGCCCGCGGTGGCTTTGACCGCGATGGCGACCGTGATGAGCGTGATGCCGGCAACGTGGCGGCCACCGAACGTCAGCGCGACACCGGCGGCCATCAAGCCCACCATCAACATCTCGTTGTGCACCCCGCCCATCAGATGGATGAGCACCAGCGGGTTGAGCACACAGATCCACAGCGCCGTCGGACCGTCGGCGCCCAGATGGCGCGCCACGCGGGGCGTCGCCCAGACCAGCAACAGCAGCCCGGGCAGCATGCACAGCCGCAGCAACGCGGTGCCCGCCACCACGTTGTTGCCCACGATGATGGTGATGATCTTCGCCACCAGGATGAACACCGGGCCATAGGGCGCGGTCGTGATCGACCAGATGGGACTGACGTTGTCCAGCAAGCTGTTCGGGTTGGCGACGGGACCGACCGCGTACGGATCCAGGCCGTCGCGCAGCAGTGCGCCCTGCGCCAGATACGAGTAGGTGTCCCGGCTGAAGACGGGCACCGACACCAGCAGCGGCGCCAGCCAGAAGCCGGTCGTGGCTTTCATGACGAACTCGCTCGCCTCGCCGCCCAGCACCCGACGGCCCAGGCTCAGCCACGCGATCAGCATCAGGCCGACGCCGGTCCATAACACGATCGACGACAGCACCAGGCCGTGGCCAAAACGCAACCAGGACATGTGCATCGACTCGAGCAGCGGATCGTGCTGCCGGGTGCTGCCGGCGCCCAATCCGCCCAGGGTGATCAGCACCGATCCCAGCAAGCCCAGCTTCGCCGGTCCGGAGTCGGCGGCGGCGACGAATGCCTTCAGCTGTGAAAACCATTCTCCCCGAGCGGGTTTGGCGGCCGGCGAATCCGCTGCAGGGGTGTCCGTGGGCGTCGTCACCGGTTCAGGCCGACCGGTTCGTGGCCAGCTTGGCCAATTCGGACAGCCCCGCTTTGGCCGCGGTGTTGATGGGCGCGGCCGCCAGGGTGGCCAGCGCCCGCTGGGTCAGCGCGGCGATTCGTTGTTCGGCCGCGGCCAGAGCGCCCACCGCCTCGATGACGTCGCGCAGCTGATCCACCTGCGCGTCGGTCAAGCGGGCCCCAACCGAGGTCCGTAACAGGTTGGCGGCCAACGGGTCTGACTTCTCCGCCAGCTCCACCGCCTCGGCCAGCAGCACGGTGCGCTTGCCCGATCTCAGATCGTCCCCGGACGGTTTGCCGGTGACGGCGGGGTCGCCGAAAACCCCCAGGACGTCGTCGCGCAGCTGAAACGCCACCCCCAGGTCCGTCCCGAATTGGCTGAAGGCGTCGTGGACGTCGGGCCGGTCGGCCGCGGCGGCCGCCCCGAGCTGAAGCGGCCGAGACACCGTGTAGCAGGCCGTTTTGAAGGTGTCGACGTTCATTGCCGAGGCGATCGAGGCGGCCGCGCTGGCCTCGGCGACGATGTCGAGGTACTGCCCGCCGAGCACCTCGGTGCGAATGTTGGCCCAGACCCGCCGCACCCGCTTTTGGGCCTGGGGCGTCAAGTCGACACCGAAGACGATGTCATCGGCCCACGCTAGCGCGAGATCGCCGAGCAGGATGGCGGCCGATATGCCGAACTGCTCCGGGGAGCCCTGCCAGTGCCGGTCGCGGTGGAGCTTCGCGAACTGCACGTGCGTGGTCGGCCGGCCGCGGCGGGTAGAGGAGTCGTCGATCACGTCGTCGTGCACCAGCGCGCAGGCGTGCAGCAGCTCGAGAGCGGAAAACAGCAGCAGCACTTGCTCATCGGGGGCTTCGGTGGTCACGGCGCGCCACCCCCAATAGGCGAACAAGGGCCGTAGCCGCTTGCCCCCGTTGAGCACGAAATCTTCCAGCGCGGCAATCAGACCGCTGTAATCCTCACCGATGTACGCGGTCTCGGTGCGCCGGTCATGCATGTACCGCCGCAATTGGTCGGTGATGGCCCCGGTCAACTCGACGGTTGCCGCTGCTTCTGAAGCTCCTAGGCTCAGCGCGGCACCCCTTTCTGCTCGGCTGACTGGGTGTTCCAGGCCCGACCAGTGTATTCGCCGCCCCACCCGTGTCACCCCGCACATGACCCGGGCCACCGGACCCAGTTGCTTCGCCTGCCTCACTAACCCGCCCCTATGCTGGCGGGTGCGCTGGGGCTCGCGCGGAATCCGCGCGTCCCGCAGGGCGCCCCCCGGGAGTCGTCAGATGGAGAGAAGCCGCGTGACCCTCAACACCATTGCGCTCGAGCTGGTGCCGCCGAACGCCGACGAAGGTCGGGAGCGGGCACTCGAAGAGGCGCAGAAAGTGGTGCGGAATTCCGCCGGGTCCGGCCTCGACGGCCGGATCCGGCACGTGATGATTCCGGGGATCATCGCCGAGGACGACGACCGGCCCATTCAGATCAAACCCAAGTTGGACGTGCTCGACTTCTGGTCGGTCGTCAAACCGGAACTGCCCGGCATCAAGGGCCTGTGCACGCAGGTCACCGCCTTCATGGACGAGCCGTCGCTGCGGGCGCGGCTGTCCGAGCTGACGTCTGCCGGCATGGAAGGCGTTGTCTTCGTCGGCGTTCCGCGCACCATGAACGACGGCGAGGGCTCCGGCGTGGCCCCCACGGACGCCCTGTCGATCTACCGCGAGCTGGTGACCAACCGCGGTGTCATCCTCATCCCCACCCGGGACGGCGAACAGGGCAGGTTCAACTTCAAGTGCGACCAGGGCGCCACCTACGGCATGACCCAGCTGCTGTACTCCGACGCGATCGTGGGCTTTTTGACCGAGTTCGCGAAAACGACCGACCACCGGCCGGAGATCCTGCTGTCGTTCGGCTTCGTGCCGAAGATGGAGAGCCGGGTCGGACTGATCAATTGGCTCATTCAGGACCCGGGCAATCCGGCGGTGGCGGCCGAGCAGGAGTTCGTCAAGAAGCTGGCCGCGGGCGAACCCGCGCAGAAGCGCCAGCAGATGGTCGACCTCTATAAACGCGTCATCGACGGGGTCGCCGGGCTCGGCTTCCCGCTGAGCATCCATCTCGAGGCGACCTATGGGAATTCCGGGCCGGCCTTCCAGACGTTCGCTGAGATGCTCGCCTACTGGTCACCGGCCGGGCAGTACAGCTAGCTCGGCGGCGGTTGGTCGCGCGGCGCGGTCAACCGCGGTGAGCGATCCCGGCTGACCCAGGCCAACAGCCCCACCACGCCCGCGGCCGCGAACGACGCGATGCACAGCCACACCACCGCTCCGGTGAAGGACCGGGTGTTGGGGTCGGTGTAGCGGGCCTGGGCGGTCATGGTGCTCACCACGCCCGGTTTGAGCTTCCACGCCACCACGTCGGGTTCGACTCGATCGCCGTTGGTGGAGGTCACCACGCCGGGGAAGGCCACGGTCAGCTCCACGTCGGCCTCGGGGTCGGTCAGCGAGGTCAGGTCCGCCCGGCCCTCCAGGAGCACCAGGTTGCCGTTGCGGCGCAGCGTCAGGTTTACCCCGGAGGCGTCGGAGTTCATGTTGGCCAGCTGCGGCAACTCCGCGAACGTCAGATCGGAGAACACCGCCTGCGAGCCGACGTAGCCGTCGCTGTCGTAGTTCGACACCGCCACCTTCTGGCTGAACGGCAGGTTGTTGCTGTCGAGTTGTGGACCGGTGTCCTTGGAGGTCTTGGGCTTGGCGGCGGCGACGATCTCGCCGGACACCAGGTCGTCGGGGGAGATGGTGAGCGAGGCCCTGACCCGCAGGCACCCGGTGGCCAGCGGCACCAGCAGCAGCAACATCGCGATGGCCGTCAGGCGGCGCCGCCGAGCTCGAAACGCTCGGGATCCTCGGCTGCTGGACGGGGGAGAGCTGGCTCGCACCAGGTCATCGTGCCAGATCCGATGTGCCAGTTAGTGGAGTCTTCCGATGTGTGCCGAGTTGGGGTGTTACAGAGGGAGCTTGCGGCCCAGGATCGCGAACGCCCGCGGGTCGCCGGCGAAGTGGTAGCCGCGGATGACATCGGTGAAGCCCAGGCGCCGGTACAGCCGCCAGGCGCGGTTGGGCTCACCATTGGTTTCCGGCGTGGAAAGCAGCACATTCTGTTCGGCGCGACCTGCCAGCAGCCGTCGGGCCAACGCCTCGCCCAGGCCGCGGCCCTGAGCGCGGGGATGGATGTGCAGCTCGGTCAACTCGAAGTAGCTGTCCATCAGCCGGGAGATCTCCTGGGGCGGCGAGCCGCCACGCTGCATGCCCAGCACGACCTGCTGCTGCCACCATTGCCCGGGCGCACCGGGGTAGCCGTAGGCCACGCCGAGCAGCGGGGCGCTGGCCAAGTCCTCCGCCGAGGGCGGTTGTGCGCCTGCGTCTTCGGCGTCCCGGGTTTCGACGACGCCGGCGCCCTGCCAGCCCCGCCGCCGGATGTGCTCGAGCCACATCGCGGCGCGCTGATTCTCGGTGCCCCGCGGGTAGCGCATCGCGTCGACGTACACCGCCAGGGCATCACCCAGGCGACGCTCCATGTCGTTGGGAAGCAGATCGATGAGGAATATCGCCAACTCGCGGTGTCCTCCTCATCGGTCGTCGGGCCTAGGAAGCGGTGGCGGCATCATGTGGTCGCTGTGGCCGGTGTCTCTTTGCCCATTATCGGACCCGGCTGCGACGGCCGGGCGGGCGGTCGCGGCACCGGACCGGTGCGCCGTCCCGGTTCGGGAAGCCGGTTGTAGCGCACGGCCGTTGCGGTCCGGCCGAGCGCCGGCAGGCGGGCGGGATAGAATCGGCGGCGAACCAGTGGTATGGGGCAGATCGACCTCGTATCATTGAATTAATGCCCTCCCAACGGGCATCCGCGTGTTACACCGATAGCCACGCCCACACCGTCGGCAAGGAGGGACGAATGCCACTCTCCGATCATGAGCAGCGGATGCTCGATCAGATCGAGAGCGCGCTCTACGCCGAGGACCCCAAATTCGCGTCAAGTGTTCGCGGTGGAGGGTTTCGTGCACCTACCGCCCGTCGGCGGCTGCAGGGCGTGGCACTGTTCGTCATCGGTTTGGCGATGCTGGTCTCCGGGGTGGCGTTCAAGGCAACGATGATCGGAAACTTCCCGATTCTCAGCGTCTTCGGGTTCATCGTCATGTTCGGCGGAGTGATCTTCGCGATCACCGGTCCACGGTTGTCCGGCAGGACCGATCATTCCGGGCCGGCGCCCACCGCACTGCGTCAGCGCCGCAACAAGGGCGGCGGTTCGTTCACCAGCCGCATGGAGGACCGGTTCCGCCGCCGCTTCGACAACTAGGCGCAGCCACGCACTCGGGGTAGCCATCGGCTGCCCCGTTTTGTTTCTCCAGTATTCGGTGGCGTCGACCCTTCCCCGCTTGACCATCAACCGTCGATGCCGTTTCGCAGCCCAATCGAGCCCTAACCGAGGCGCGTCGTGGCAGTCGTGCCCCACCGCGCCCCACTAGAGTCCCCCATGACGCCCCACTTGGCGTGTTTGGCCTGGTAAGCGCGCTTCATTCGATGCCCTCGAGCAAGCCCGTGCATGCCCTCGACACACCTCATGCGGCGCATTGACGGCGTCCTGACGTCGAATAACCCCGGAAACGCCACGACGACGCCTCAAGAATGGGGCAGAGTGGGGGATTGTGGGGTATGGTGGCTGCAGTGTTTGGGTGACCCCAAAGGGGAGGTGAGCTGGTGTTTCTCGGCACCTACACGCCCAAACTCGACGACAAGGGGCGGCTGACGCTGCCCGCCAAGTTTCGCGACGCGCTGGCAGGGGGGTTGATGGTCACCAAGAGTCAGGACCACAGCCTCGCCGTCTATCCGCGGGCGGAATTCGAGCAATTGGCCCGCCGCGCGAGCAAGGCCTCGCGGAGCAACCCCGAGGCCCGGGCGTTCCTCCGCAACCTCGCGGCAGGCACCGACGAGCAGCATCCCGACGCGCAGGGCCGGATCACGTTATCGGCCGATCACCGGCGCTACGCGAACCTTTCGAAGGACTGCGTGGTCATCGGCGCGATCGACAACCTCGAGATCTGGGATGCCCAGGCCTGGCAGGACTACCAGCAGACCCACGAAGAGAACTTCTCCGCGGCCAGCGATGAAGCACTCGGCGACATCATCTGAGGCGCATGCCCGTGCAACGTGGCCTCTGCCCGAACCGACCCTGGCGTACTTCCCCAACGCCAGGTTCGCGTCTTCGGTCAGAGACCTCGATGCAGGGGCCGCCCGCCTTCCCGAGCACCCGTGCCGGCAGATCCGTGGAGGCGTTGCGGTGGCAGAGAATTCGAGTTCCGACGACCACGGGCATGTCCCCGTCCTGCTGGATCGCTGCGTCGAACTGCTCACCCCCGCGCTGACCCGTCACCGCCCCGACGGGTCGGGGGCGACGCTGCTCGACGCCACCCTCGGCGCCGGCGGGCATGCGGAACGATTCCTCACCGACCTGCCGGGGCTGCGGCTGATCGGACTCGACCGCGACCCCAGCGCGCTGGGCATCGCCCGGGCCCGGCTGGCGCGCTTCGCCGACCGAGTCACGCCGGTGCACGCGCGCTACGACGGGATCGCCACGGCGCTGGACGAATCCGGTTATGCGGCAACCGAATCGGTGGATGGAATGCTGTTCGACCTCGGGGTGTCGTCCATGCAGCTGGATCGCGCGGAGCGGGGCTTCGCCTACGCCCAGGACGCGCCGCTGGACATGCGGATGGACCCCTCGTCGCCGCTGACCGCGGCCGACATCGTCAACACCTACGACGAGGCGGAGCTGGCGAACATTCTGCACCGCTACGGCGAAGAGCGGTTCGCACGCCGCATCGCCGCGCACATCGTGCGCCGGCGTTCCCGTCAGCCGTTCACGTCGACGTCGGACCTGGTGGCCCTGCTGTACGAAGCGATTCCGGCCGCCGCCCGGCGCACCGGCGGACATCCGGCCAAGCGCACCTTCCAGGCGCTGCGGGTCGCGGTCAACGACGAACTGGACACCCTGCGCCGCGCCCTCCCTGCCGCCCTGGACGCGCTGGACGTCGGCGGTCGCATCGTGGTGCTGGCCTACCAATCGCTGGAGGACCGGATCGTCAAGCGGCTCTTCGCCCAGGCGGTCGCGTCGCGCACCCCGGTGGACCTGCCGGTCGAGCTTCCCGGCCATGAGCCGCGCTTCCGGTCTTTGACGCACGGCGC
Source organism: Mycobacterium sp. NGS17 (assembly GCF_059813205.1). Lineage (NCBI taxonomy): Bacteria > Bacillati > Actinomycetota > Actinomycetes > Mycobacteriales > Mycobacteriaceae > Mycobacterium > Mycobacterium sp. NGS17. The sequence goes on from NZ_JCALED010000007.1 coordinate 19,338, forward strand.
CGAACGCGCCGACGCCGCCGAGGTCGAACGCAATCCACGCAGTGCCGCAGTGCGGTTGCGGGCTCTGCACCGAACGAAGTCAGGGCAGGTTAGCGGGAAAGGCGAGGCATGAGAGCGGAACGCGAGACGTCGAAACGGCGCGGTGGCAGCGACCGTCGGGGCGCACGCGACGGTTCTGCCCGGCGCAGCACTCGTCCCGCGGCCGAATCGGGATCGGCGCGGCGCACCCGCAGCGGCCGGAGCTCGGCGCCCGCCCGCGAAACGCGCGCGCCCAAGTCCGGACCGCAGACCAGCCCGATGGCAAGGCCCGTCGACCGCCAGGCCCGCCCCAAGAGCACCAGCCAGGCCAAGGCGCGGGCAAAGGCGCGGAAAGCCAAGGCGCCCAAGGTGGTTCGTCCCCGCCTGACCGAACGGTTGGCCGCCCGGCTGGCGTCGATCGACCTGCGGCCGCGGACGTTGGCCAGCAAGGTTCCGTTCGTCGTCCTGATCATCGGTGCGCTGGGCATCGGCCTCGGGCTCACGCTGTGGCTGTCCACCGACTCCGCCGAGCGTTCCTACAAGTTGAGCCACGCCCGGGAGCGGACCCGGTTGCTGCAGCAGCAGAAGGAAGCGCTCGAGCGCGACGTGCGCGAGGCGGAGGCCGCCCCGGCGCTGGCGGAGGCGGCCCGCAAGCAGGGCATGATCCCGAGCAGGGACACCGCACACCTGGTCCAGGACCCGTCCGGGAACTGGGTGGTGGTCGGCACACCCAAGCCGGCCGACGGCGTTCCGCCGCCGCCGCTGAACAGCAAGCTTCCCGACGAAATGCCGCAACCCCCCAAGCCGGCGGCCGCGCCCCCGGAGGTCTCGACTCTGGTCGGGCCGGCCCCCGGTGGCCCCGCCCCGGCCAGGTCCGGGCCCGAAGCGCTGCTGCGCGCCCCCGACGGCGCGTCGACGGTGGGCGGGCAGCACCTGCCGCCTGTGGCGCCCCCAGTGCCCGGCGCGCCTGCCGCCCCCGGGCTGCCGGTGCCGGGTACGCTGCCCGGCATGCCAGGCGGACCGGCGACGGGTGCACTGCCCGGCCTGCCCGCTGCACCGGCGACCGGCCCGGTCACCGGACGCGCTCCCGGCGCGCTGCCGGGGTTGCCGACTCCGGGATTGCCGACTCCGGGGTTGCCCACGCCGGGCGGACCCGCGACTCCGCCAGCCCCGGCCGAGGTACCGATTCCCTTGGGCGGGCTGCCGATTCCGGCTCCGGGCCAGGTGCCCGCGCCGTTGCCCGCTGAGATCCCGGTCCCGTTGCAGCTGGGCCGTCCGGCGGCGCCGGCCCAACCGGTGGCCCCGACCGGGCCGGCTAACGGCCTGCCCGGTGCCGCGGTCGTCGCGCCGCCAGGTGGGCCCAGGTGAGCCGCGGTGACTCCCCGCGGGCACGACGGTCGCAGTCCGCACGGCCGACACGTGGTCCCCGTAAGGACGTGCAGGCCAAGGGCGTACGGCAACCGAAGCGGCGCGTGAAGCCGCAGAAAACGGACGTTCGCGAGCCGAAGCGGTTCCGGAAGGCCAAGCAAGCCAAAGCCGCCGGGGCGGCACAACGGTCCGAGGCGGCGGCCGGGCACTCGGCGCGGCAGCGCCGCACCCGCCAGATCGTGGAATTGACCAGCCGCGGCGGGTCGTTCGTCTTCCGGCATCGCGCGGGCAACGTGGTCATCCTGGTGTTGATGCTGATGGCCGCCGCCCAATTGTTCGTCCTGCAGGTGACCAACGCGTCGTCGCTGCGCGCCCAGGCCGCCGGTCAGCTCAAGGTCACCGACGTGGAAAAAGCGGTGCGCGGCAGCATCATCGACCGCCAAAAGGACCAGCTTGCTTTCACCATCGAGTCGCGGGCGCTGACGTTTCAGCCGAAACGGATCCGCAAGCAACTAGAGGAAGCCAGGGCCAAGAACTCGACGGCCCCGGATCCGCAGCAGCGGTTGCGCGATATCGCCAAAGAGGTGTCCAGCCGGCTGGGCAACAAACCGGACTCGGCGACCGTTTTGAAGAAGCTGCAAACCGACGACAACTTCGTTTATCTGGCGCGCGCCGTCGATCCCGCTGTCGCCAGCGCGATCTCGGACAAGTATCCCGAGGTCGGTTCCGAACGCCAGGATCTGCGCCAGTATCCGGGCGGATCGCTGGCGGCCAACATCGTCGGCGGCATCGACTGGGACGGTCACGGCCTGCTGGGTCTGGAAGAGGCGATGGATTCGGTGTTGTCCGGCACCGACGGCTCGGTCACCTACGACCGCGGCTCCGACGGTGTGGTCATCCCGGGCAGCTACCGCAATCGGCACCGGGCGGTCAACGGCTCGATGGTCCAGCTGACCCTCGACGACGACATCCAGTTCTACGTGCAGCAGCAGGTGCAGCAGGCCAAGAATGTGTCTGGCGCGCATAATGTTTCGGCCGTCGTGCTCGACGCCAAGACCGGTGAAGTGCTGGCCATGGCCAACGACAACACCTTTGACCCCTCCCAGGACATCGGGCGTCAGGGCGATAGACAGCTGGGCAACCTGGCGGTGTCCTCGCCGTTCGAGCCCGGCTCGGTGAACAAGGTGATCACCGCGTCGTCGGTCATCGAGTACGGGCTGACCAATCCCGACGAGGTGTTGCAGGTTCCCGGCACCATCCAGATGGGCGGGGTGTCCATCCACGACGCGTGGGAGCACGGAGTGATGCCGTACACCACCACCGGCGTGTTCGGAAAGTCCTCCAACGTCGGCACTTTGATGCTCGCGCAGCGCGTCGGGCCGGAGCGCTTCTACGACATGGTCCGCAAATTCGGTCTGGGGCAACGCACCAACGTCGGCCTGCCGGGTGAAAGCGCCGGACTGGTGCCCCCGATCGACCAGTGGTCGGGTAGCACCTTCTCGAACCTGCCCATCGGGCAAGGTCTTTCGATGACGCTGTTGCAGATGACCGGGATGTACCAGACGATCGCGAACGACGGCCTGCGGATACCACCGCGGATCATCAAGGCCACCATCGCCCCCGACGGCACGCGCACCGAAGAGCCGCGCCCGGAAGGCGTGCGAGTGGTGTCGCCGCAGACGGCGCAGACCGTGCGCAACATGCTGCGTGCCGTCGTGCAAAAGGACCCGATGGGTTACCAGCAGGGCACCGGGGCCGCGGGAGCGGTGACGGGCTATCAGATGGCCGGCAAGACGGGCACCGCGCAACAGATCAACCCGGCCTGCGGCTGCTACTTCGACAACGTCTACTGGATCACGTTCGCCGGAATGGCCACCGTCGACAACCCCAGGTATGTCATCGGCATCATGATGGACAACCCGGAGCGCAACGCCGACGGCACGCCGGGCCACTCGGCGGCCCCGCTGTTCCACAACATCGCCGGCTGGCTCATGCAGCGCGAGAACGTGCCGCTGTCGCCCGATCCAGGCCCGCCGTTGACGTTGCAGGCCACCTAGCGGGTCGGCGCCGGACAGCCGCGCGGCGATCGCCCGCGCGCAGCCGCCCCGACTGCTCCGTCGGCGCGCGGATCGGCTCATGGCCGGTTGCGGCTAGGTAGGGTGTCATGGCCGATCATGAGGACGACGCGGCGTCGGAGGGAGGTGTGAGCACAAGTGGTGCCGATGCCCACTGGGTTACGCCCCAGCGCCGCCGCAGGCGTGCGGCTGCCCGCGCTCGCCGGCCAGGTCGGCGCCGTGCTGGCCGATCACCCAGGTCAGGGCGCCGCCATGCCCGACGTGACCATCACCGGGGTGACGCTGCGCGCCCAGGACGTGCTGCCCGGCGACCTGTTCGCCGCGCTGCCCGGTCGGGCGACCCACGGGGCCCGCTATGCCGCCGACGCGGTCGAACGCGGCGCCGTCGCCGTGCTCACCGATCCCGCCGGAGTCGCCGAGATGACCGCGCCGGCCGTCCCGACGCTGGTGCACCCCGATCCCCGCGGCGTGCTCGGCGGCCTGGCTTCCACGGTGTACGGGAATCCGTCCGATCGGGTGGCCGTCATCGGCATCACCGGCACGTCGGGCAAGACCACCACCACTTATCTGGTCGAGTCCGGTCTGCGTGCCGCCGGCCGCACGGTCGGGCTGATCGGGACCATCGGGATCCGCATCGACGGCGCCGACGTCCCCAGCGCGCTGACCACTCCGGAGGCCCCCGCGCTGCAGGCCATGCTGGCCGCCATGGCCGAACGGGGTGTGGACACCGTCGTCATGGAGGTCTCCAGCCATGCGCTGGCGTTGGGCCGCGTGGACGGAACAGGTTTCGCGGCGGGCGGTTTCACCAACCTGTCCCGCGATCACCTCGACTTCCATCCGACCATGGAGGACTACTTCAACACCAAAGCCCTGCTGTTCGAACCGGATTCGCCGCTACGGGCGCGTCGCGTCGTGGTGTGCGTCGACGACGAGGCCGGGCGGGTCATGGCGGCCCGGGCCGGCGACGCGATCACCGTCAGCGCCGAGGGGCAAGCCGCGCACTGGCGGGCCCTCGACGTGGCCCCGATGGGCGCCGGGGGACAACAGTTCACCGTGGTCGATCCCGCCGGCGCCCGGCATCGGGTCGCAGTCCCGCTACCCGGCCACTACAACGTCGCCAATTGCCTTGTGGCGCTGGCCCTTCTGGACGTGGTTGGCGTGTCGCCGGAGGAGGCTGCCGCGGGGCTGCGGCAGACCCGCGTGCCGGGGCGGATGGAACAGATCAACGCCGGCCAGGACTTCTTGGCGCTGGTGGACTACGCCCACAAGCCGGGCGCCCTGCGTGCGGTGCTGACCACGCTGAAGCGGCCGGGCCGCCGCCTGGCGGTGGTGTTCGGCGCCGGCGGCGAACGCGATCCGGGCAAACGGGCGCCGATGGGCGCCACGGCGGCCGAGCTGGCCGACCTGGTCGTCGTCACCGATGACAATCCGCGCAATGAAGACCCGGCCTCGATCCGCCGCGAGATCCTGGCCGGTGCGAGCGAAAGTGGTTGTGCGGCAGAGGTTGTCGAGGTCGCCGACCGCCGCGACGCGATCAGGCACGCGGTCGCCTGGGCGGGTCCCGGCGACGTGGTGCTGATCGCCGGCAAGGGTCACGAGACCGGGCAAAGCGCCGGCGGACACACCCGCCCCTTCGACGACCGGGTGGAACTGGCCGAGGCGTTGCGTGACCTCGACGGGGTACAGCGGTGATCGACCTGACCGTCGCCCAGATCGCCGACATCGTCGGGGGCACTTTGTCCGGCATCTCGCCGCAGGATGCCGCGCAGCGGCACGTCACCGCGACGGTGGAATTCGACTCGCGCGCTGTCAAGCCGGGCGGGCTGTTCCTGGCGCTGCCGGGAGCGCGGTCCGACGGGCATGACTTCGCCGACGCGGCTGTCGCCGCCGGCGCGGTGGCCGTCCTGGCGGCGCGGCCGGTCGGGGTTCCGGCCATCGTGGTGCCCCCGCAACCGCCGGAGGCGCACCCGGATCGCGGGCCGGCCGGGGTGCTCGAGCACGACGCCGACGGGTCCGGCGCGGCGGTGCTGGGCGCGCTGGCCAGGCTGGCCCGGGTGGTCGCCGCCGAACTAGTGGCCGGCGGGCTAACGATCGTCGGCATCACCGGATCATCGGGAAAGACCTCGACCAAGGACCTGGTCGCCGCCGTCCTGGCGCCGCTCGGTGAGGTGGTGGCCCCGCCCGGGTCGTTCAACAACGAGCTGGGGCACCCGTGGACGGTGCTGCGCGCGACGGCCGACACCGACTACCTGGTCCTGGAGATGTCGGCCCGCCATCCCGGAAACATCGCCGCGCTCGCCGAAATCGCCACACCGTCCATCGGGGTGGTCCTCAACGTCGGCACCGCGCACCTCGGCGAGTTCGGCTCGCGCGAAGCCATCGCCCGGACGAAATCTGAACTGCCGCAGTCTGTTCCGGCCTCCGGGGTGGTGATCCTGAACGCCGACGATCCGGCCGTGGCGGCCATGGCGAACGTGACCGCGGCCCGGGTGGTCCGGGTCAGCCGCGACGAGCGCACCGGCGCGGGCCCCAGCGACCTGTGGGCCGGTGCGGTTTCCCTGGACGAGCTGGCCCGGCCGCGGTTCACGCTGCACCGGCGCGATGCGTCCGGGGTGACTCAGGTGCCGGTGCAACTCGGCGTCTACGGCGATCACCAGGTGGGCAACGCGCTGTGCGCGGCCGCGGTGGCGCTGGAATGCGGCGCCGACCTGCAGCAGGTGGCCGCCGCACTCGCCGGCACTGGTCCGGTGTCGCGGCACCGCATGCAGGTCACCACCCGCGCCGACGGGGTCACCGTGATCGACGATGCCTACAACGCGAACCCCGACTCCATGCGGGCCGGGCTGCAGGCGCTGGCCTGGATCGCCCACGGCGGCGGCGAAGGCGGCGGGCAGAACCCCGCCGAAAAGCGCAGGAGCTGGGCGGTGCTCGGCGAGATGGCCGAGCTCGGTGAGGACGCCATAGTCGAGCACGATCGCATCGGCCGGCTCGCCGTGCGCTTAGATGTGTCTCGACTCGTTGTCGTGGGAAGTGGGAGGTCGATGAGCGCCATGCACCACGGAGCGGTCATGGAGGGTTCCTGGGGCGCGGGTGACCAAGGGGCCGTCAACGTCGCTGACAGCGACGCCGCCCTGGCGTTACTGCGGGCCGAGGTGCAACCCGGTGACGTCGTCCTGGTCAAGGCGTCGAACTCGGCGGGGCTCGGTGCGCTGGCCGACGCCCTGGCAGCCGGTGACGATCGCGAGGGCGGCGGCGAAGCCGGGCGAAGCGGGCCGTCACCATCAGAAGAGGGCGGGACGCGCGCATGAGGCAGATCCTCATCGCCGTCGCCGTCGCGCTGACGGTGTCGATCCTGCTGACCCCGGCGCTGATCCGGCTGTTCACCCGGCAGGGATTCGGCCACCACACTCGCGAGGACGGCCCGCCGACCCACCACGCCAAACGGGGCACGCCGTCGATGGGCGGCGTGGCCATCCTGGCCGGCATCTGGGCGGGCTACCTGGGCACGCACCTGGCTGGGATGGCCTTCGACGGGGAAGGCGTCACCGTGTCGGGCCTGTTGGTGCTGGGCCTGGCCACCGTGCTCGGCGGCGTCGGATTCCTCGACGACCTGATCAAGATCCGCAGGTCGCGCAACCTCGGCTTGAACAAGACGACCAAGACCATCGGACAGGTCGCCGCCGCGGTCCTGTTCGGGGTGCTGGCGCTGCAGTTCCACAACAGCACCGGCCTGACACCGGCCAGCGCGGATCTGTCCTACGTGCGCGAGATCGCCACCGTCACACTGGCCCCGGGCCTGTTCGTGTTGTTCTGCGTGATCGTCGTGAGCGCCTGGTCCAACGCGGTCAACTTCACCGACGGCCTGGACGGCCTGGCCGCCGGGAGCATGGCGATGGTCACCGCCGCCTACGTGCTGATCACGTTCTGGCAGTACCGCAACGCGTGCGTGACCGCCCCCGGGCTGGGCTGCTACAACGTGCGCGATCCGCTGGACCTGGCGCTGGTCGCCGCCGCCACCGCCGGCGCCTGCATCGGCTTCCTGTGGTGGAACGCGGCGCCCGCCAAGATCTTCATGGGTGACACCGGATCCCTGGCGCTGGGCGGCATCATCGCGGGCCTCTCCGTGACCAGCCGCACCGAGATCCTCGCCGTGGTGCTGGGCTCGCTGTTCGTGGCCGAGGTCAGCTCGGTTGTGTTGCAGATCCTGACGTTTCGCACCACCGGGCGCCGGGTGTTCCGGATGGCCCCCTTTCACCATCATTTCGAGTTGGCCGGCTGGGCCGAGACCACGGTCATCATCCGCTTCTGGCTGCTCACCGCGATCGCGTGCGGCCTGGGCGTCGCCCTTTTCTACGGTGAGTGGCTGGGCGCGATCGGTGCCTGATGAGCGGTCTTGAGGCCCCGCTGGAACCCCTGGCGCCCGGCGTGCCGGTGCTGGTGGCCGGCGGCGGCGTAACGGGCAAGGCGGTGCTGGCGGCGCTGAGCCGATTCGGGGCGGCACCGACGCTGTGCGACGACGACCCGGCCAGGTTGCGGGACTACGCCGACGCGGGAGCGGCGACCGCGTCCACGTCGACGGCCATCGAGCAGATCTCCCGCTACGCCCTGGTGGTCACCAGTCCCGGCTTCGCGCCGACCACGCCGCTGCTGGTCGCCGCGGCGGCGGCCGGGGTGCCGATCTGGGGTGACGTGGAGCTGGCCTGGCGGCTCGATGCCGCGGGCCAGTACGGACCGCCGCGGCGCTGGCTGGTGGTCACCGGGACGAACGGCAAGACGACCACCACGTCGATGCTGCACGCCATGCTGATCGCCGGCGGCCGGCGCAGCCTGCTGTGCGGCAACATCGGCGACCCGGTCCTCGACGTCCTGGAGCAACCCGCCGAGCTGCTGGCCGTCGAGCTATCCAGCTTCCAATTGCATTGGGCGCCTTCGCTGAAGCCCGAGGCCGGTGTGGTGCTCAACATCGCCGAAGACCACCTGGACTGGCACGGCGGCATGGCCGCCTATGCCGCGGCGAAGGCGCGGGTGCTCGATGGCCGGGTGGCGGTGGTGGGCCTGGACGATGCCCGGGCGGCGGCGCTGCTGGACACCGCCCGGGCGCCGGTGCGGGTCGGCTTCCGGCTGGGCGAACCGGCGGCGGGGGAGCTCGGCGTGCGCGACGGCCGCCTGGTTGACCGCGCCTTCGCCGACGACCTGGCCCTGCTGCCGGTCGAGTCCATCCCGGTTCCGGGCCCGGTCGGGGTGCTCGACGCGCTGGCCGCCGCGGCGCTGGCGCGCTGCGTCGGCGTGCCGCCCGAGGCGATCGCGGACGCGATCGCCTCCTTCCGGGTGGGCCGGCACCGGGCCGAAGTCGTGGCCGCCGCGGACGGCATCACCTACGTCGACGACTCCAAGGCCACCAACCCTCATGCCGCCGAGGCGTCCGTGCTGGCCTACCCCCGGGTCGTCTGGATCGCCGGCGGCCTGCTCAAGGGCGCAACGGTCGACGCCGAGGTCGCCAGGATGGCGTCCCGGCTGGTCGGGGCGGTGCTGATCGGCCGAGATCGGCGCGAGGTTGCCGAGGCGTTATCGCGACACGCGCCGGATGTCCCCGTCCTGCAGGTTGTGACAGGCGAGGATGCTGGTATGGATGCGACTGCTGTGGTTCTTGGGGCAGATGTGACAGAAGTGCAACTATCAGGCGGCGATCGGGCCTCAGCGGTGATGAACGCGGCAGTGGCCGCGGCGCGCACCCTGGCGAAGCCCGGCGACACCGTCCTGCTCGCACCGGCGGGCGCGTCGTTCGACCAATTCTCGGGTTACGCCCACCGTGGCGACGCATTCGCGTCCGCCGTGCGCGCGGCGCTGCGGTAGGACGGGCGTGAGCAACGCACTGACCCGGCTACGGCGCCGGGGTAAAAACACCACCGGCACGGCCGCGCTCGAGCCAGCCGACGACGACGCCACGGACGGCGCCACGGAAGCCAAGGCCGAGACGAAGGCCGACAAGCCGCAGAAGGCCGAGCAGAAGCCCGACAAGGCCGCGGCCAAGGAGGGCGGCTCGCACAGCCGGTTCGGCGCCTGGCTGGGCCGGCCCATGACGTCGTTTCACCTGATCATCGCGGTGGCAGCGTTGCTGACGACGCTGGGGCTGATCATGGTGCTGTCGGCGTCGGGCGTGCGGTCCTACGACGCCGACGGGTCCGCCTGGGTGATCTTCGGCAAGCAGGTGCTGTGGACCGTGATCGGCCTCATCGCCTGCTACGCCTCGTTGCGGATGTCGGTGCGGTTCATCCGCCGGGTCGCGTTCACCGGCTACGTCGTCACGGTCATCCTGCTGGTGCTGGTGCTCGTTCCCGGAATCGGCAACCTGGCCAACGGATCCCGTAAGTGGTTCGTGGTCGCGGGCTTTTCGATGCAGCCATCCGAGCTGGCCAAGATCGCCTTCGCGATCTGGGGTGCCCACATGCTGGCCGCCCGTCGCCTGGATCGGGCCAGCCTGCGCGAACTGCTGATCCCGCTGGTGCCGGCCGCCGTGATCGCGCTGGCCCTGATCGTGGCGCAGCCCGACCTCGGGCAGACGGTGTCGCTGGGCATCATCCTGCTGGCCCTGCTGTGGTACGCGGGCCTGCCGCTGCGCGTCTTCGTCACCTCGCTGATGGCCGTTTTCGTGGCCGGCGCGGTGCTGGCCATGTCGGCCGGGTACCGGTCGGAACGGGTGCGGTCCTGGATCAACCCCGAGAACGACCCGCAGGACACCGGCTACCAGGCCCGACAGGCCAAATTCGCGCTGGCGCACGGCGGCATCTTCGGCGATGGCCTGGGTCAGGGCGTGGCCAAATGGAACTACCTGCCCAACGCCCACAACGACTTCATCTTCGCGATCATCGGCGAGGAGCTCGGTTTCATCGGCGCGTTCGCGCTGCTGGTGCTGTTCGGGCTGTTCGCGTACACGGGAATGCGGATCGCCCGTCGCTCGGCCGACCCGTTCCTGCGCCTGCTGACCGCCACCACGACCATGTGGGTGCTGGGCCAGGCGTTCATCAACATCGGCTACGTGATCGGCATCCTCCCGGTCACCGGTATTCAGCTGCCACTCATCTCCGCAGGTGGAACCTCCACCGCCGCAACGCTTTTCATGATCGGCATCATGGCCAACGCGGCGCGTCACGAACCCGAGGCGGTGGCCGCGCTGCGCGCCGGGCGCGACGACAAGATGACCCGGATACTGCGGCTGCCGCTGCCCGAGCCCTACTCGCCGACGCGCCTGGAGTCGGTCCGCGATCGCAAGCGCGGTCGCCCGAAGTCGGCCGAGCCGTCGCGCAAGGCCGCGGGCGCCCCCGGGCGCAAAGCTCCACGCAAGGCCTCCCGCACGGCCGACGAGCCGCTGCGACCGGCGTCATCGCGGACGGCCGGCCGGCCGGCTCGACAGACTGGGGGCAACTCTCGATCACGGGCGAGGCATCATGGATCTGGCCAACGCCGCGTCAGTCAGGCGGCCGGCCAGCGTCAGCCACGACGCGCTCGCGCACTGGAAGGTCAGCGTTACGGGTGAACGACACGGTCAACAAGCCGACCGGCGGGCTGGGGGGAAACCCTTTGCCCGCCGGTGCCGCGTTGTCCTCTTTTAGGCCTCTCAAGCCACTGTCGGTCGTGCTCGCCGGTGGTGGAACCGCCGGCCATGTCGAGCCGGCGATGGCCGTCGCCGATGCGCTGAGCGCCCTCGACCCGCAGGTCAGGATCACCGCGTTGGGCACCGCCCGGGGTCTGGAGACCCGGCTGGTGCCCGAGCGCGGCTATGCCCTCGAGCTGATCACGCCGGTGCCGCTGCCGCGCAAACCCAGCGGCGACCTGGCCCGGCTGCCCTCGCGGGTGTGGCGGGCCGTCCGCGAAACCCGTGCCGTGCTGCGCGCGGTCGACGCCGACGTGGTGATCGGCTTCGGTGGGTACGTGGCGCTGCCGGCCTATCTCGCCGCGCGCGGAGTCTCGTCGCGCAAGCCGCGGGTGCCGGTGGTGATCCACGAGGCCAACGCCAGCGCCGGGCTGGCCAACCGGGTCGGCGCCCGCACCGCCGCGCGGGTGCTGTCCGCGGTGGCCGATTGCGGGTTGCCGCGTGCCGAGGTGGTCGGGGTGCCGGTGCGCGAGGCCATCACCGCACTGGACCGCGCGGCGCTGCGCGACGAGGCGCGCCGCCACTTCGGTTTCGCCGACGACGCCCGGGTGTTGCTGGTGTTCGGTGGCTCGCAGGGCGCGGCCTCGCTGAACCGGGCGGTCTCCGGAGCGGCCGCCGAGCTGGCCGCCGCCGGCGTGGCCGTCTTGCACGCGCACGGCCCCAAGAACACGCTCGACCTGCGCGAGCCCCAGCCGGACGACCCGCCGTACGTGGCGGTTCCCTACCTCGACCGGATGGACCTCGCCTATTCGGCCGCCGACCTGGTGATCTGCCGGTCCGGTGCGATGACGGTCGCCGAGGTCTCGGCGGTGGGATTGCCGGCCATCTACGTGCCGCTGCCGATCGGCAACGGCGAGCAGCGGCTCAACGCCCTGCCGGTGGTCAACGCGGGCGGCGGCATGATCGTCGCCGACGCCGACCTGACGCCCGAGCTGGTGGCCCGCGAGGTGGCGGGGCTGGTTGGCGACCCGCCGCGGTTGGCGGCCATGACGGCCGCCGCCGCGCGAGTGGGGCATCCCGACGCGGCGCGCCGGGTCGCCCAGGCGGCACTCGACATCGCCCGAAAGGCCCAGCTGGGCCGCTCGAGCGGCCGGTGGACCGGGGGAACCCCGTGAGCACCGACCAGCTGCCGCCCGAGCTGCAGCGGGTGCACATGGTCGGCATCGGGGGAGCCGGCATGTCGGGCATCGCCCGCATCCTGCTCGACCGTGGCGGCCTGGTGTCCGGCTCGGATGCCAAGGAGTCGCGCGGCATTCACGCGCTACGCGCCCGGGGCGCGCTGATCAACATCGGGCACGACGCGGCCTCGCTCGACCTGTTGCCCGGTGGCGCCACCGCGGTCATCACGACGCACGCCGCCATCCCGAAGACCAACCCCGAGCTGGTCGAGGCCCGCCGGCGCGGCATCCCGGTGATCCTGCGGCCCGCCGTGCTGGCCAAGCTGATGAACGGGCGCACCACGCTGATGGTCACCGGCACCCATGGCAAGACCACGACGACCTCGATGCTGATCGTGGCGCTGCAGCACTGCGGGCGCGACCCGTCCTTCGCCGTCGGGGGCGAGATGGGGGAGGCCGGTACCAACGCCCACCACGGCAGCGGCGGTTGCTTCGTGGCAGAGGCCGACGAGAGCGACGGCTCGCTGCTGGAGTACACGCCGAACGTCGCCGTGGTCACCAACATCGAGACCGATCACCTGGACTTCTACGGCAGCGCCGACGCCTATGTCGCGGTGTTCGACGCCTTCGTGGAGCGGCTGGCGCCCGGCGGGGCGCTGGTGGTGTGCGTCGATGACCCCGGGGCGGCCGAGCTGGCACGGCGCACGGCCGAGCTGGGGATCCGGGTGTTGCGATACGGATCCGCGGGCTCCGGCGACGATGAACTGGCCGCGACGTTGATGTCGTGGCAGCAACAGGGCACCGAAGCCGTCGCGCAGATCCGGCTAGCCCCGGAACTGGACCCGGAGCAGCACCCGCGGGTGATGCGGTTGTCGGTGCCCGGCCGCCACATGGCGCTCAACGCGATGGGCGCGCTGCTGGCGGCGCTCGAGATCGGCGCCCCGATCGACGCCGTGCTGGACGGCCTGGCCGGCTTCGAGGGCGTGCGCCGCCGATTCGAACTGGTCGGTAGCGCGGCCTCGGTGCGGGTGTTCGACGACTACGCCCACCACCCCACGGAGATCGTCGCCACGCTGGCGGCGGTCCGCACCCTGCTCGAGCAGAGTGGCGACGGCCGCAGCATCGCCGTGTTCCAGCCCCATTTGTATTCGCGGACAAAGGCTTTCGCCGAGGAGTTCGGGCGAGCCCTGGACGCGGCGGACGAGGTCTTCGTCCTCGACGTGTACGGCGCCCGCGAACAGCCGCTGACCGGCGTCAGCGGGGCCAGCGTCGCCGAGCACGTCAGCGCGCCGGTGCGCTATCTGCAGCACTTCTCCGCCGCCGCCGAGCAGGTGGCGGCCGCCGCCGGCCCGGGCGACGTCATCGTCACGATGGGGGCCGGCGATGTGACCCTGCTGGGACCCGAGATCGTCACGGCGCTGCGGGTGCGGGCCAACCGCAGCGCCCCCGGGGCGTTGCGATGACGGGGCCGGACGACCCCGTCCCTGCCAACCCCGTCCCCGCCAACGCGGTCGGCGAACAGGCCGAAGCCCAGGCCGCCGGCGACGGCGCGCTCACCGAACCGCTCGGCACGAACGCCGGCGCGGACCGGCCCGACAGCGACGCCGGTGACGATCCCGAGGCCGACGAGGTCGAGGGGCCCCGCCGGCGCGCCCGCCGGGAGCGGGCCGAACGCCGCGCCGCCCAGGCCCGCGCCACCGCGATCGAAGAGGCGCGCCGCGAGGCGAAGCGCCGGGCCAGCGGGCGGCTGATCAACGAGCCCAAACCCGTTGCGCGGGGCGTTGTTCGGGGCCTGAAGATGCTGCTGGCCACCGTTGCGCTGGTGATCGTCGGCGTCGGGCTGGCGCTGATCCTGTATTTCACGCCCGCGATGGCGGCCCGCAACATCGTCGTCGTCGGCACCGGGGTGGTGACTCGGGAAGAGGTCCTGGATGCGGCGCGGGTGCGGATCGGAACGCCGCTGCTGCAGATCAACACCAGCCAGGTCGCCGACCGGGTGGCCGCGATCCGGCGAGTGGCCAGCGCGCGGGTGCAGCGCCAGTATCCGTCGGCGCTGCGGATCACCATCGTCGAGCGAGTTCCGGTGGCCGTCAAGGACTTTCCCGACGGACCGCATCTCTTCGACCGGGACGGGGTGGACTTCGCGACCGGGCCGCCGCCGCCGGCGCTGCCGTACCTCGACGTCGCCGACCCGGGGCCGAACGACCCGGCCACCAAGGCGGCGCTGCAGGTGTTGACCGCGTTGCGGCCCGAAATCGAGAGCCAGGTCGGCCATGTCGCCGCGCAGTCGGTGGCCTCGATCACGCTGACGCTGGGCGACGGCCGGGTGGTGATCTGGGGGACCACCGACCGCACCGACGAGAAGGCCGAGAAACTGGCCGCGCTGCTGACCCAGCCCGGCAAGGTCTACGACGTGTCCAGCCCCGACCTGCCGACGGTCAAGTAGCGATCTTCGTCACGTCGGCGCGCTCGACGCCGTGGGGACCAGCGCACGCGCCGGGCGCGGCGGAAATTGCCCAAAATTTGCGGGGCGCGTGTCGGCGCGCCTGCGTGGTTAGGGCGCGCCATACCCATACCGTTCTGGTTGCGCGGAACTACTTGACATAACTCTAACTCTATGGTTGAGGTTGAGGGTTTGCCACGAGAGCCGCGAAACGTCCGGAGGAGCCCGCCGCCGGGAGAGAGCTGAGCCAAGCCCATCAGGGAGGAAGACGAATGATGACCCCCCCGCACAACTACCTGGCCGTCATCAAGGTCGTGGGTATCGGTGGCGGCGGCGTCAACGCCGTCAACCGGATGATCGAACAAGGCCTCAAAGGCGTGGAGTTCATCGCGATCAACACCGACGCGCAGGCGCTGCTGATGAGTGATGCCGACGTCAAACTCGACGTCGGCCGCGAGTCCACCCGTGGCCTGGGCGCCGGGGCGGACCCGGAAGTCGGCCGCAAGGCCGCCGAGGACGCCAAGGACGAGATCGAAGAGCTGCTCCGCGGCGCGGACATGGTGTTCGTCACCGCCGGCGAGGGCGGCGGGACCGGGACCGGCGGCGCTCCCGTCGTCGCCAGCATCGCGCGCAAGCTGGGCGCGCTGACCGTCGGCGTGGTCACCCGGCCCTTCTCCTTCGAGGGCAAGCGACGCGGCAACCAGGCCGAGAGTGGCATCTCGGCGCTGCGCGAGAGCTGCGACACCCTGATCGTGATCCCCAACGACCGGCTGCTGCAGATGGGCGACGCCGCGGTGTCGCTGATGGACGCCTTCCGCAGCGCCGACGAGGTGTTGCTCAACGGCGTCCAGGGCATCACGGACCTGATCACCACCCCGGGCCTGATCAACGTGGACTTCGCCGACGTCAAGGGCATCATGTCCGGCGCGGGCACCGCCCTGATGGGCATCGGTTCCGCCCGCGGCGAGGGACGTTCGCTCAAGGCCGCCGAGATCGCCATCAACTCCCCGCTGCTGGAAGCCTCGATGGAGGGCGCCCACGGCGTGCTGATGTCGATCGCCGGCGGCAGCGACCTGGGCCTTTTCGAGATCAACGAGGCGGCCTCGCTGGTGCAGGACGCCGCGCATCAGGACGCCAACATCATCTTCGGCACCGTGATCGACGATTCGCTGGGCGACGAGGTGCGCGTCACCGTCATCGCCGCGGGCTTCGACGCCGCCGGCACCGGCCGCAAATCCGTGCTCGGCGGCGGTGCCGACAAGGAAGAAAAGGGCGGTGCGCACCGGATCGAGTCGGCGAAGGCGGGCAAGCTCACCTCGACGCTGTTCGAACCGGTCGACGCCGTCAGCGTGCCGGTTCACACCAACGGATCGACTTTGAATATCGGCGGCGATGACGATGACGTCGACGTGCCGCCGTTCATGCGCCGCTGAGGGTCTCAATTTGCTTGCCAGCGCGCGACAAACCGGCCTCGAAATATACGGGCCGGACGGCGCTGCCCCCTGGCAAGCACACCGCTCCGGATACTGGTCACGTGAGCGTTCGCATCAGGCGGGTCACCACCACCAGGGCCGGTGGGGTCTCGAAGCCGCCCTTCGACACCTTCAACCTCGGCGACCACGTCGGCGACGACCCGGCGGCGGTGGCCGAGAACCGGGCCCGGCTGGCCGCCACCGTCGGCCTGCGTGCGGGGCGCGTGGTGTGGATGAACCAGGTCCACGGTGACCGGGTCGAGGTGGTCGACGGAGCGCGTGACACCGCGGTCGACGACACCGACGCGTTGGTGACTCGCACCGCGCGACTCGCCCTGGCGGTGGTCACCGCCGACTGCGTTCCGGTTTTGATGGCCGATGCGCGCGCCGGCGTTGCCGCGGCAGTGCACGCCGGCCGGGTCGGCGCCCAGCGCGGGGTGGTGACCCGAACGGTGGAGGCGATGCAGAAGCTCGGCGCGCAACCGCAAGACATCTCGGCGCTGCTGGGCCCGGCGGTCAGCGGCCGCAATTACGAAGTGCCCGCGGTCATGGCCGACGAGGTCGAGGCGGCGTTGCCGGGCAGTCGTACCACCACCGCCGCGGGAACTCCCGGCCTCGATCTGCGGGCCGGAATCGCCTGCCAGCTAAGGGATCTGGGCGTGACGGCGATCGATATCGATCCTCGGTGCACGGTGGACGACCCGGCGTTGTTCAGTCATCGGCGGGATGCCCCGACCGGCCGGCTGGCCTCACTGGTCTGGATGGAGTGACTGCGATGGCGGTAGGAATGCACGCCGGTGACAGTCGCAGCGACCGCGACTCGGAATTGACCCACGCTTTGGCATCGGTGCGCTCGCGCCTGGCGGCGGCGGCCGAGGCGGCGGGTCGCAATGTCGGTGAAATCGAAGTTCTACCGGTTACCAAATACTTCCCAGCAACCGATGTTGTGACTTTGTCGCGCTTGGGTTGCCGAGTCGTCGGCGAATCTCGCGACCAGGAAGCGAGGGCAAAAGTGGCCGAAGTCACCCGATTGCTGGCGGCATCGGCGCACGGGGACGTGGGAAATCCGCGCTGGCACATGGTCGGTCATATCCAGCGGAACAAGGCCAAATCGGTGGCGGGCTGGGCACACACCGCGCACTCGGTCGACAACGCGCACCTGGTGTCCGCGCTCGACAAGGGCGTGGCGGCGGCGCTGGCCGAGGGCCGCCGCACCGCCCCGATGCGGATCTACGTCCAGGTCAGCCTCGACGGCGACGAGTCCCGTGGCGGCGTCGACATATCGCGGCCGGGCGCCGTCGATCAGGTGTGCGATCAGGTCGAGGACTCCAAGAACCTGGACCTGGTCGGGCTGATGGGGATCCCGCCGCTGGACTCGGACCCCGACGAGGCCTTTGACCGGCTGCAATCGGAGCATCGCCGGGTTCTCGAGTCGCATCGCGACGCGGTCGGGTTGTCCGCGGGCATGTCCAACGACTTCGAAATTGCCGTGAAACACGGTTCGACGTGTGTGCGTGTCGGTACCGCGCTATTGGGCCCGCGGCGGTTACCGTCACCGTAAGTAGTCACTGTAGTAACAGCTTTATCACTGACACCAGTACTCCCAGGGGCTAGAAGGGTCAACGCAATGAGCACACTGCACAAAGTCAAGGCCTATTTCGGTATGGCCCCAATGGACGACTACGAGGACGAGTATTACGACGACCACGCTCCGTCCCGTGGTTTTCCCCGGCCGCGATTTGACGACGGATACGGTCGCTACGAGCAAGACGACTACGACGATCCGCGCCGCGAGCCCGCCGACTACCCGCCGCCCGCCGGTTACCGCGGCGGCTACGGGGACGAGCCCCGCTACGGCGCCGTCCACCCCCGCGAGTTCGACCGGGGCGAGCGGGGCGGCCCGCGCTTCGGGTCGTGGTTGCGCAACTCCACCCGAGGCGCGTTGGCGATGGACCCCCGCCGGATGGCGATGATGTTCGAAGAGGGCCATCCGCTCTCGAAGATCACCACGCTGCGGCCCAAGGACTACAGCGAGGCGCGCACCATCGGTGAGCGCTTCCGCGACGGCACCCCGGTCATCATGGACCTGGTGTCGATGGACAACGCCGACGCAAAGCGCCTCGTCGACTTCGCGGCCGGCCTGGCCTTCGCGCTGCGCGGATCCTTCGACAAGGTCGCGACGAAGGTGTTCCTGTTGTCGCCCGCCGACGTCGACGTGTCCCCGGAGGAGCGCCGCCGAATCGCCGAAACCGGTTTCTACGCTTACCAATAGCCACATCGGCCGCCCGCTGCACAGCGGGAGCTCGGATCCTCGACGGCCGGAAGTGCCCACGTGAGATGAGGCCTCTCGCCCGGAGTCGGTACGCTGGCAGGCGCCGCGCTGGTCGGCGGCGCTTAGCTTCTCACGGGTAAGGTCGGGGCACTTCAGTTGGTGTTGTTCTTTCAGATCCTTGGGTTTGCGCTATTCATTTTCTGGCTGCTGCTCATCGCTCGGGTCGTGGTTGAGTTCATCCGCTCGTTCAGCCGGGACTGGCATCCGACGGGGATCACCGTCGTGGTGCTGGAGATCATCTTGTCGATCACGGATCCGCCGGTGAAACTGCTCCGCAGGCTGATCCCGCAACTCACCATCGGAGCGGTCCGCTTCGACCTCTCGATCATGGTGCTGTTACTCGTCGCGTTCATCGGGATGCAGCTGGCGTTCGGCGCGGCGGCTTAGCTCCCCATGGGGCCCGATGGTGTGACCCATTCCGTCCCGGAGACGGTTCGGCCACGCTTTAGCGTCGGTTTGGTACCCGCGATTTAAAAATTCTAAGGTTTCGGATTTTATTGCCTTCAAAGTTTGAAATTGGTCCTTATTTATTGGGCTAATCGGCAACGGTCGCGCCTGGTGTGACAGGATGGACGGCAGTTGCACTACGGCTACCACTGCGTTCTACACTTTCCAGAACGTTCGAGAAGGAACTTGAGGGGACGAAACAATGCCGCTTACACCAGCCGACGTCCACAATGTGGCGTTCAGTAAGCCACCGATCGGCAAGCGGGGCTATAACGAAGACGAGGTAGACGCCTTCCTCGATCTGGTGGAAGCCGAGCTGACGCGGCTCATCGAAGAGAACAGCGATCTGCGTCAGCGGATCGAAGAACTGGACCACGAGCTGTCCTCTGGTGGTGGCTCGGCCACCCCGGCCGCCGCGGCCGCGCCCACCCAGGCGATTCCCGTCCGCGAGCCCGAGCCCGAGCCGGTCAAGCCGACGCCGGCCGCGGGGGCCGCCGCGGCCAACAACGAGGAGCAGGCCATGAAGGCCGCTCGGGTGTTGACGCTGGCGCAGGACACCGCCGACCGCTTGACCACCACGGCCAGGACCGAGTCGGAGAAGATGCTGTCCGACGCCCGCGCCAACGCCGACCAGATCCTCAGCGAGGCGCGCAGCACCGCCGAGACCACGGTCGCCGAGGCCCGGCAGCGCGCCGACGCCATGCTCGCCGACGCGCAGACCCGCTCCGAGACCCAGTTGCGCCAGGCCCAGGAGAAGGCCGACGCCCTGCAGGCCGACGCCGAACGCAAGCACTCCGAGATCATGGGCACCATCAACCAGCAGCGCACCGTGCTGGAAGGCCGCCTCGAGCAGCTCCGTACCTTCGAGCGCGAATACCGCACCCGGCTCAAGACCTACCTGGAGTCTCAGCTGGAGGAGCTCGGTCAGCGTGGGTCCGCCGCGCCCGTGGACTCCAGCGCGGATGCGGGCAGCTTCGACCAGTTCAACCGGGGCAGCAACTAGCCTTTCGGACGTGCCGGTCACTCGCCGAGCTTCGGGGTTGGCACACTTGGTCATGAAACCGCGGTCCCACTCGTCGCTTGGAGGATGACTGATGCTCATCATTGCGCTGGTATTGGCGCTTATCGGGCTCGTCGCGTTGGTGTTCGCGGTCGTCACCAGCAACGAGCTGGTGGCGTGGGTGTGCATCGCCGCGAGCGTGGTGGGTGTGGTGTTGTTGATCCTCGACGCCCTGCGCGAGCGCCAGCGGCCTGATGTGGCAGGCGACGAAACCCCAGCTGCCGACGAAGCCCACGAGGACGACTACGTCGACTACCCCGAGGAAGCCCCGGCCGCGGGCGAACCGGCGACCACCGCGGAAACCGCGCAGACCGAGGAGTCCACTGTCGCGGCCGAGGGCCGCGGCGACGAGCCCGCCAAGTAGCTCCTGTCCTTTCGCGGTTCGGCGCTCAGCAAGTCGGCGTGGCGAGCAGTTGGCGGACCTCGACGTCGCTGATCTGATGAAAGTCGTCGTAGACCTGCCCGACGGCTTCGAATCCCGGCGGTGTGGTCGCGCACACCACGTCGTCGGCCTCTCGTAGGAGCTCGCGGCAGGTCGACTCCGGTCCCACCGGGACGGCGACCACGATGGATTTCGGACCGGCGGCTCGGACGGCGCGTACGGCGGCGAGCATGCTTGCGCCCGTTGCGATTCCGTCGTCGACCAGGATGACAATCCGGTCGCGCAAGTCGGCGATCGGGCGACCACCCCGGTAGGCGTGCTCGCGCCGGAGCAGCTCCGCCGTCTCACTGTCGATCACCTCGCGCACCTGCTCGTCGGTGACGTGCAGGCTGGCCACCACGTCCCGGTTCATCACCACGCCACCACCGCTGGCCAAAGCGCCCATCGCCAGTTCCGACCACTGCGGCACCCCGAGCTTGCGGACCAGGAAAACGTCGAGCGGCGCCTTCAGAGCGGTCGCGATCTCCCATGCAACCGGCACACCGCCACGGGCCAGCCCGAATACCTGCACATCGCCCCGGCCGCGATACGCGGCCAACCACCGCGCCAGTTCGCGGCCGGCCTCGCGTCGGTCGACGAACGTCTTCGGTGATGTCCGCCGGACAAAACGACTCGATGGGTTCATTCGTTTACGCTCCCGGCTGCTAAGCCTCTTTCCAGGCTACGTGCGTCGGGCCGAGCGCGGTGGCAGAGTTCGGGTTGGCCGCAGGCTCAGGCACGACCGAGAGGATCCGCGAGATGAGACGGCGTTACGGCACCTACACGGCCTACAGCATCGCGTGCGCGATCGTCTGGGCGGTCATTTTGGCGGTGGTTTCCACGGCGGGCGACGCCGCCAGCCGGCATACGTTCCTGCTGGTGTGCGGCGGCTGGGCCATCGGATGGCTGTCCGCGACCATCGCCAGGGGCGTCTACCCGCCACCGAAGCGGCGTCTTCGGCAGTGAGTTACCGGGTGTAATCGCGGCTTCGCCGCTCAACACGCTCCATCGGCTCGGAAATGAACGCGAGCGTTCATTTCCCTCGCCTCAGTCGTGTGTGATCGCGGCTTCGCCGCTCAACACGCTCCATCGCCTTAGGAATGAATGCGAGCGTTCATTTCCCTCGCCTCAGTCGTGTGTGCTCGCGGCTTCGCCGCTCAACACACTCCATCGCCTTAGGAATGAATGCGAGCATTCATTCCATTCGGCTCAGTCGTGTGTCCGAGGGGGGACTTGAACCCCCACGCCCATTAGTAGGGCACTAGCACCTCAAGCTAGCGCGTCTGCCATTCCGCCACTCGGACAAGGCCAAACCAGCATGGGTTGGCAGCTAAGGCTATCGGATCGCGCGCCGCGAGCCCAACCCAGCTCCCCGAGACGGCGCGATGATCGGGCAGCACGCCGCCGAGTCGCGGCAATGGTAGGAAAGGTGGTTGTGACCATCCAGAGCGGGGCGACCGAGGCGCCAACCAAGCCGAGCGACGACGTGGTCGAGGTTGTCAGCAAGTTGATCCGGTTCGACACCACCAACACCGGCGAACCGGCAACGACCAAGGGCGAGGCCGATTGCGCGCAATGGATCGCCGAGCAGCTCGCCGAGGTCGGTTACGCGCCGCAGTATGCCGAGTCCGGCGCGCCGGGCCGCGGCAATGTATTCGTCCGCCTGCCCGGCGCCGACAGCTCGCGCGGCGCGTTGCTGATCCACGGGCATCTCGACGTGGTCCCGGCCGAGCCCACCGAATGGAGCGTGCACCCGTTCTCCGGCGCGATCAAAGACGGCTTCGTCTGGGGTCGCGGCGCGGTCGACATGAAGGACATGGTCGGCATGATGATCGTGGTGGCCCGCCACTTGAAGCGGGCGGGCATCGTGCCGCCCCGCGACCTGGTCTTCGCGTTCATCGCCGACGAAGAGCACGGCGGCACCTACGGGGCACAGTGGCTCGTCGATCACCGGCCGGATCTGTTCACCGGCGTCACCGAGGCGATCGGCGAGGTGGGCGGGTTCTCGCTGACCGTGCCCCGCCGCGACGGGGGAGAACGCCGGCTCTACCTGATCGAGACAGCAGAGAAGGGGCTGTCCTGGATGAAGCTCACCGCCCGGGGTCCGGCCGGACACGGCTCGATGGTCCACGACCAGAACGCGGTGACCGCCGTCGCCGAGGCCGTCGCCCGATTGGGCCGCCACCAGTTTCCGCTCGTGGTGACCGACACCGTTGCGCAGTTCCTCGCCGCCGTCAGCGAGGAGACCGGGCTGACCTTCGACACCGAATCGGGCGACCTGCGCGGAATGATCGAAAAGCTGGGCCCGATGGCCCGCATGCTCAAGGCGGTGCTGCACGACACCGCGAACCCGACCATGCTCAAGGCCGGATACAAGGCCAACGTCGTTCCGGCGATCGCTGAGGCGGTGGTGGACTGCCGCATCCTGCCGGGCCGCAAGGAGGCGTTCGAGGCCGAGATCGACGAGCTGCTGGGCCCCGACGTGACGCGCGAGTGGATCAAGGATTTCTCGTCGTATGAGACCAGCTTCGACGGCGACCTGGTCGACGCCATGAACGAGGCTGTGCTGGCGCATGACCCGGGCGCCCGTACCGTGCCGTATATGCTTTCCGGCGGTACCGATGCGAAATCGTTCGCGCGCTTAGGTATTCGCTGTTTCGGGTTCAGCCCGCTGCGGTTGCCGCCGGATCTCGATTTCACCGCGCTGTTCCACGGTGTCGATGAGCGGGTACCCATCGATGCGCTGCGGTTCGGCACCGACGTGCTGGCCCACTTCCTGACCCACTGCTAGATCACCAAGCCGATCACACGAGAGGACCACCATGAGCACTGCTCCCGACCCGTACGCATCGTTGCCGGAGCTGCCGACCTTCACGTTGACCTCGCAATCCGTTGGCGACGGCCAGCCGCTGGCTAAAGCGCAAGTCAGCGGAATCATGGGTGCGGGCGGCGAAGACGTCAGCCCCCAGCTGAGCTGGTCGGGATTCCCGGACGAGACCCGCAGTTTCGCCGTCACCGTCTATGACCCCGACGCCCCGACGGCCTCTGGGTTCTGGCACTGGGCGGTGGCCAACCTGCCGGCCGACGTCACCGAGTTGCCCGCGGGCGCCGGCGATGGCAGCAACCTGCCCGGCGATGCGCTGACGCTGGTGAACGACGCCGGGCAGCGCCGCTACATCGGGGCCGCGCCGCCGGCGGGCCACGGCCCGCACCGGTACTACATCGCCGTGCACGCCGTGGACACCGACAAGCTGGATCTGCCAGAGGACGCGAGCCCCGCCTTTCTCGGCTTCAACTTGTTCCAGCACGCGATCGCTCGTGCGGTCATCCACGGCACCTACGAACAGAAGTAGGGCAGGGGCTTCGGTCCGCGGCCCGGGGTTCCCGGCGCTCCCGCCCGGCGCTCCCGCTCGAAGCGGGGGTGCCCGCTCGAAGAGGCGCCCCGGCCGCCTTCCGCTGAAATCACTTGCGCCACTTTCGTCCCGGTGTTCTCATCTGAGCGGATTCTGTCGGCGGGCGAACGTATCATTCGAACATGCGTTCGAGAAATTGGACAGCGATTCGAGCTGACGTTGACGCCTTAAGCGCTGCCCTCTCCCGCTTCCAGGCGCTTTCCTGGGAGTCGCTGAGTCCCGCCGAGTTCGTTGACGCGCTGGAAAAGTACGTGTTTCTGGTCGGCCGGCTGGATGCACTCACCTATGAGCTGTGGAGCCCGTTCGCGCAGCCGAGTGGGCGGCGCACATGGCTTTGACCGACCGTGACGACATCCAGGACGACGTAGACGCTTTGCGCGCCATCGTCTCTCGCTTCCGTGAGCATTCGTATGAGGCGCTGACCAACCCGGAGCGGTTGCAGCTGCTGGAGACCCTCGAGTGCGAGGCACGCAAACTTCAAGCGCCTACCCATCAACTCATCAATCAGCTTGGTGAGCAAGGCGATTCAGCGGAGCTCGGCGGCAAGCTGTCCTGGGCGCTGGCCGACCGGCTGCACATCACTCGCGCCGAGGCCGGACGGCGCATCGCCGAGGCGGCGGATCTGGGTCCGCGCCGGGCGTTGACCGGCGAGCCGTTGGCGCCGGTGTTGCCCGCGACCGCGGCGGCCCAGCGCGACGGGGCAATCGGTGCCGACCACGTGTCGGTGATCCGGCGGTTCTTCCACCAGTTGCCCGAGTCCGTCGACCTCGAGACTTGTGTGCACGCCGAAAAGCAGCTGGCGGCCAAGGCCACCGAATTCCGCCCCGATCAGCTCGCCAAACTCGCCCGGCGCCTGATGGATTGCCTCAACCCCGACGGCAGCTACACCGACGAAGACCGGGCCCGGATGCGGGGTGTGGTGCTCGGCAATCAGCAGGCCGACGGTATGTCGCGCCTGAGTGGATGGCTGACGCCGGAGGCACGCGCCAGCTGGGAGGCGGTGCTGGCCAAGCTGGCCGCGCCCGGCATGGGCAACCCCGACGACGAGACGCCGATAGTGGACGGGGCCCCGCCGGAGGCGGCGGTGCAGGGCGACACCCGCAGCACCGGGCAGCGCAACCACGACGGCCTCAACGCCGCCCTACGCGCCGTCCTCGCCAGCGGAAACCTCGGTCAGCACAACGGCTTACCGGCCAGCATCATCGTGACCACCACCCTCGCCGAGCTCGAAGCCGCGGCCGGAAAGGGTTTGACGGGTGGTGGCACCATCCTGCCGATGTCCGACGTCATCCGCCTGGCTCGCCATGCGCACCATTACCTCGCGATCTTCGACAAGGGCAAGGCGTTAGCGCTGTATCACACCAAGCGCCTCGCGTCGCCGGGGCAACGAATTGTTCTGTACGCCAAGGACCGTGGCTGTACGCATCCCGGCTGCGACGTCTCCGGCTATAACTGCGAGATTCACCATGTCGAAGATTGGGCCAGGACGTACCGCACCGACATCGACCAACTCGCCATGGCCTGCGGGCCCCACCACCGGCTGCTCGAGAAGGGCTGGACCACCCGAAGACGCGCTGATGGCGATACCGAATGGATACCGCCGCCGCATCTCGATCGCGGGCAACCGCGAACCAACACCTTCCATCATCCCGAGGATCTGTTGCGCGAAAAGGAAGACGGCGAAGCCGACGATGCAATGGGTGCAGCTTAAGGCGCCGACTCACATGCGTCCATACGCGACGGCCATGACTAGGCCCAAACCCGCCAGCAACAAAAACATGATGGTCACCGGGTCGATTACTTCGAAGATCATGTAATCACCCGTGACCGAGCGGGGCCGTCGACAATGGCCGAGTGGCCACCGGCGTATGCGAGCTACGGGCCTGCCACGCGTGTTGGACGGCGATGGCCAATTCGCTCTGTAGCCGTTCGTAGCCGCGCGGCGAAATCCAGACCGGTTGCGTGCTGGGCATGTTCATTGCTCTCCTCAAGCCATCGTGGCTGGTCTCCGGGACACTCGCTGAGGTACTTGCGCCGCTGTGACGCAGTGGGCCTTCCGCGACCGCGGGACTTTCGCCAGATGCATTTCATACGGCACGGCCTCGAGCAGCGTCACCGGTCGCCCCGACTCACCGGGAATCGAGTAGATGCGTTGGTCGCCCGGCCGCGCGCCGGCTATTGCGCGGCCCAACGGCGACGCCATCGAGTACACCTTGATGCCGGCGCCCTCGCTGCCGCGTCTGCCCAGCAGGAACCTTTCGGTCTCACCGGCGACGTCGTAGCGGATGGTCAAAACCATGCCCGGTTCGGCGACGGGGCCCGCGGTGGGATCGCTAACGACCGCCCGCGCCAACAGGTTCTCGATCTCGCGGATACGTCGTTGTAGCGCTGAGCGTTTCGCGTCGAGATCCATCATGTCGTCAGGGACTTCAACGATCAGCTCCGATCGCAACGCGTTGAGTGTGTTCCGCAGGCGCGTGTACTGGTGTCGGGTCATGCCCATGGATTTGATACCGGTCAATTTTGAGTCGTGTCCTTCCTTTTCTCGGGGGAGCGTCGTCAGAGGCGGGCCAAAGGAGGCAGCCGCCGCTGACGACTCGGACGCCCACGGCGGGCGAAAATCCGTTGCGGTTGAGTGTTTTTCCGCTGGAGTCGTTAATTCCAGGTGGTTAATTCCATGGTGGCCTGCGGCGACTCGACCGTGTTTGCCGGAAACCGACAAAGGCGGTTCGATGCGTTGTCACACCTCGACAACGCTGCTGTCGAGGCTGCCGGAATCAACGGGCTGGCGCCGCTTATCGCCGCTCGACGAGGCGGTCGAAGCTTCGCTGCCATCGGTCGTAGCGGAGGCGGTCAAGGGTGATGCGTGCACGCGCGACTAGGGCCACTGCCAAGAGGCTCACCGCCCACCAGGTCGCCACTGCAAAGGCGACCGCCTCGTCGCGGGCGGTGTTCAGCGGTCGGGCCACCGGCAGGCCCTCGTCATCGACCCAAATTTCAATAGTGTCGCCGATCTTGGCCTTCAGCGGCGCGGTGACGTCACCGGTGCGTTCGGCCCCGGCGGCAAACCATCGGGCAGTGACCGTCACTGTTGGGCTCTCGAGGCTGCGGCGAGGGTGGCTGTCCCCGGTGACAGTCGCGGTCACCGGGTGGCGAGTTCGGGCCTGCTCGGCGTAGAGACGGCTACGAGAATCATGGACCGCAGTGCCCACCGCGGCACTGAAGGGCACGGCGATCAGCGACACCGCGACGGCTAACACCACAATCAGCGCCTCCACCCGGTCGGTGGTGCGTATCAGCGGGTTACGGCCGAACAGCCTCCGCGGCAGCGGCACGGTGAAGGTCTCCATCGCGGCGTCATCATCAGGTCGCCGGTCGGCGATCGGCTGATGATCCGGGTCTGAGGTCGACAACGAACAATTCCTATCGGAAGTCGGCATGGCTCACAGGTGTCGCGCGGCCGGGGGGATACCAGCCGTCACTGGAATCTGCCGGCAACCTTCATGATGGTGCGGATAGCCGCCGCAGGCTTTGCCACAGCCAGACAACGACGCTGCTCCGCTTTGTCGAATTGCGACAGCGGTCAGATGTCAGTGGCCGCGAGTTCTATCATCATCGCCAGCCGCTTTCTGGCATCGTCCAACGGCAGATTGGTGATCTCGGCCATCTTGCGCAGCCGGTAACGCACGGTGTTCTCGTGCACTCCCAGCCGGTCACCGGCTTCGGCCGGATCGCCCTGGGCCTCCAGCCATGCGCGCAGCGTGGCCACGTAATCGGTCCCGTTGGCGCGGTCATGACGGCCTAGCTCGGCCACCGGCCCACGCGACGGTGACCGGGCTGAGCGCGCCGCCGTGCGCAACCGCTGCAACAGGATGTCGGCCCATGACTCGTCATAGACCGGAGGCATGACCCCTGGGGAATTCTCTTGCAGCGCAAGACATTCCTCGGCTTCCCGGCGTGCGGCGGCGAGCTCGGTCACCTCAGCGGCGCCACTGATGCCGGCCAGCACCGTCACCTGTTCGGGGAGGGCCGCCCGTAGGCCGGTTACCCAGCGCCGCGCCGTCGCCGCGTGCGCGCCGGGAAGCAGCGTGTAGACGATATTGCCCGCCAAGGCGCTGCGCCCCGGCCGTGACCAGCCAAACCCCGTCGTGGCACGCTCGAACGCCAACAACAGAGCGGCATCGCGTTCATCGCCGATAAACGCCTGCAGCGCAATAACCCTCAACCCTTCGTGCGGCAGACCCAGCCTGCTCGCCACCATGGCGGCATCGGCCGTTCCCTCGAGCAACCGAATCACCAGTTCCGATTCGACTTGACGCTCCAAATCCGCGCTGGCTCGCGAGCGTAGAAGATGCAGTGCCACCGTGTGCGCCCCATCGGCCAAGGCGGTGCGTGCCGCCCCGTCCAGCGGCGCCGAACACGCCACCCAAACCGATCCGATCAACTCGCCCCCGGAGCGCACGGCCACCACCATGCGCCCGATCAAGCCGTGCTCGGCGTCCTCGGGGACAAACAGCGGCTCGTCGGAGACCCGCAGGTGTCCGAATACGCCCCGCGCATCGAACAATGCGCGCAGCTGCTCCGGTGTCTGCCGCTCCAGGATCGTCTGCACCCGCGCCGGGTCGGCATGTTGCTGCAGTTTCGAATACGCCAGCACGCGCAACAGCCGATCGTGAATGACGACTGAACTGCCGATAGCGTCCGCCAGGCTGTCGGCCAGTGCGAAGAGATCCGTTGGGCCACGACCGGATTCAGTCTCGCGACCCTCCAGCACCAGTCCGTAGACGACCGTAGCCACCTCGCTCCAGGTGACGGTCTCGTCGACCACCATCACCGCGCCGACCTCGGCGTCGGCATCACCGTCGATCGCGATCGGCTCTTCACCGTCGCGTACCAACACCACGACAGCACGCGCTGAAGCTGCCCACTGCACCGCTTCGCGAAACGAGCCGGCACCGACGGCCAGCAGTACATCGCCCACCACCACACGATCCGGCGCGGCTTCGTGGATCACCACGCTGCGCAGCTCAGCCGACCTGGGCACCGACGACCAACGCAACCGGACTCCATAACCACCCAGCACATTCACCAGGCGGTCCAACGTGATCACCAGCCGCTCCTCATGCCGAACTGTTGTCAGCCTAACCAGGAGTCAAGCTCGGCTTGACTCAATCCGGTGTGCGTGCCGCCGAGCCGACGGCATCGCCGAGCGAGGCGAAGCCGCCGTCGTGCAGTCGCAGCGCAATGCCCTCGTGAATCCGCTTGGCCCACAAGCCTCCTCCGTAGATGAAGCCCGTATAACCCTGCAGCAGCGATGCTCCCGCGGTGATCCGCTCCCAGGCATCGTCCGCGGTCTCGATGCCCCCGACGCTGATCAGCACCAGGCGGTCGCCGACACGGCTGTACAGCCGGCGCAGCACCTCGACGGCGCGGCGTGCCACCGGCGGCCCGGAGATGCCGCCCGGGCCCAGCTCGTCGACGCCCGGTGTGGTCAACCCGCGCCGCGACACCGTGGTGTTGGTGGCGACGATGCCGGCCAGGCCGAGTTCGACTGCCAGGTCCGCGATGTCGTCCACGTCGGAATCGGAAAGGTCCGGCGCGATCTTCACCAGCACCGGCGTGGACGTCTCGGCCAGCACGGCCGACAGGATGGGCCGCAGCGACTCGACCGCCTGCAGATCACGCAGCCCGGGCGTGTTCGGCGAGCTGACATTGACCACGAGATAGGACGCCAACGGGCCGACCAGCCGGGCGCTCGCCCGGTAATCGTCGACGGCCTGCTCGGCCGGCGTCGCCTTCGTCTTGCCGATGTTGACCCCGATCGGCACCTCGGGCCGCTGCCGCGAAAGCCGCATCGCCAGCGCGCCCGCACCGAGATTGTTGAAGCCCATCCGGTTCAGCAGGGCCCGGTCGGCCGGCAGCCGGAACATCCGCGGGGCGGGATTCCCGGGTTGCGGGTTCGCGGTGACCGTCCCGACCTCGGCATGTCCGAAACCCAGCGCACCCCAGGTGAGCAACCCCAAACCGTCCTTGTCGAAGCCGGCCGCCAGCCCCAGCGGCGCGGGGAAGCGCACTCCGAACACCGTGCTGTCCAGCGCCGGATCGGTCGGGGCTAGTAGCCGGTGCAGCACCCGCCGCGTCCACCCGACCGCGGTGACGGCGCGCAGCAGGGCGAACACCAGCGTGTGAATTCGTTCGGGCGGGATGACGAAAAGCAGCCGTCGCAGCAGGCCGTACATCCGGTGTTCGCCCTCGCGCGGCCGGGCGGGTGTCACAGTTCCGGCTGGTCGGGCCGTCGCCCCTCGGAGCCCGCGCCGTCTAAACGGGACTTCTTGCGGCGCAACAGAACTCGTCTGCTGCCGTCGGTGTAGAGCCGCACCCTGGTCAACTCCCAGCCGCGGTATTCGGCCTCGATGGACAACCGGGTGGACGCGCTGACCCGGGTCACGTCCGGCGGCAGGCGCAGCGGCGCCCATTCGTATTCATCGGACATCTCGGTGTCCCAACCCGCGGGCAAGCGGCTGCGCCGCGCCGCGGTCAACGCTTGCCCGCCGCGTGCTCGATGACCTGAACGCCCGCACCCGAACCCGACACCACGTACAGGGTGTCTGACGCCTCGTCGAAGGCCAGCGAGTTCGGTTGCTGCACGGTCGGGTAACGCACCTTTTCGACGGGAATTCCGGTGGATAGATCGTAACCAATGACGATATTGGAAACGGTCTGCGAAACCCAGGCTAACGCGCGCGAGCCGGCCAGGCCGTATGGCGCCTGCGGTACCGGGTAGGCCTGACGCAGGATCAGGGGATCGACGCCGTACACCAGCAGCTGGCCACCGCGGGTATCGGCGACCAGCACCCGACCCGCCTGATCGGCGGCCATGGTGGTGGCCCCCCGGCCCGCGCGCAGCGCCTGCTGGGCGTGGCCGTCGGCGTCGATCGTCGTCACCGAAGTCTGCCCACGGTCCAGCACCACCGTCGTATTCCCTTGTGTGGCAAGCCAATCGACGCGCGCGAAGATCTTGGTCTTGTTGGCGACGGCCGCGCTGGTCACGGCGTCGGGCGCCGAGGGGGCCGGCGCCGGAGAAGCAAGGGTGTAGACCGCGCCGTCGGCGCTGCCCAGCACCAGCCTGCCGTCGGCCCGCTGGGCCACCGCGGTGAATTCGGTCTGGGGAGCGTCGGCGACGGCCACCTGCGCCGCGCGACCGGTGGCCAGGTCGACCGTGTAGTAGCCGCCGCGGGCGGACAGGTAGGCGGTTCCGTGGCCGTCATCGGCCAAGGCGGTCGCCGGTCCCGGGAGCTCGACGACGCGGGGCGTGACCTGCGGGTTACCGAAGACCGTGACGCTGGCGGGGGCGGCCGGGTCGGCGCCCGGCGTCAGGGCCACCAGCTGATGAGTGCCGCCATCGAAGGCCGCCGCCGCGGCGTGACCGGACAGCGGCCGCACCGCCCCGGCCGGCCGCTGCGACGCGGGCGGCGACACCGCCGCGCGCGCCGGTTCGATGGTGCGCGGCGCGGTGTCGAGCGGATTCGATGAACATCCGACGGCAGCTCCCAGCAAAGCCGCCAGACCCAACGCACCGCCGCGAGCTGCCAGCTTGTGACGTGATTGTCGTGACGGCAACTTTTTCCCTCGGGGTGTGGCGGCGGAACCCAAATTTTAGGAGACCCTCTCGCGTCCGCCGGGCCTGCCGCCTTCATCCGACCCTACCGGCGAGGTATGGTCAGCTCATGGCCGTCACCGCTGACCGTCATATGACGCATAGTGAGTTTGCTGTCGAGGACATGTCGACAGGGATTGCCGCAAGCGGATATGGACAAGTCGGTGATGGGCGGAGTTTTTCGTTCCACATCGAGAACCGCTCCCTAGTCGTCGAGATTTACCGACCGCGCCTGTCCGGGCCCGTTCCACAGGCCGACGAGGTCGTTGCGAGGGCGGTCCGCAGCGTGATCGAGCTCGACCTCACCGACGAGCGCAGTCTCAGCGCCGCGGTGCGGGACTCCGTGGCGCACGCGGTACCGGTTTCGCACTAGTCATCACGGACCCGTCCACCGGGTACCGTCGTGGTCGATATGACCGTCATCCTGTTACGGCACGGCCGCTCGAGTTCGAACACGGCGGGCGTTCTCGCCGGTCGCTCCGAGGGCGTCGACCTCGACGACAAGGGCCGCGAACAAGCCGACGGCCTGATCGATCGGATCGGTGATCTGCCGATTCGGGCGTTGGTCAGTTCGCCGCTGCTGCGCTGCCGCCGCACGCTCGAGCCGTTGGCCGACGCGCTCTGCCTGACACCGCTCGTCGACGATCAGCTCGCCGAGGTGGACTACGGGGAATGGACGGGTCGCAAGATCGGCGACTTGGTCAGCGAGCCGTTGTGGAAGGTCGTTCAGGCTCACCCCAGCGCGGCGATATTCCCCGGCGGTGAGGGCCTGGCTCAGGTCCAGGCGCGCGCGGTGTTCGCCGTGCGCGAGCACGATCGCCGACTGGCCACCGAGCACGGCGGC
Source organism: Mycobacterium sp. NGS17 (assembly GCF_059813205.1). Classification (NCBI taxonomy): domain Bacteria; kingdom Bacillati; phylum Actinomycetota; class Actinomycetes; order Mycobacteriales; family Mycobacteriaceae; genus Mycobacterium; species Mycobacterium sp. NGS17. The sequence continues at coordinate 51,657 of NZ_JCALED010000007.1, forward strand.
GATGTGCTGTGGGTCGCTTGCACTCACGGTGATGTCATCAAGGCGGTCATCGCGGATGCGTACGGCATTCACTTGGACGGCTTCCAGCGCGTCACCGCGGACCCGGCGTCGGTGAGTGTGATCCGGTACACCGAGCTGCGCCCGTTTGTGTTGCACGTCAACCACACCGGTGCACGCCTGTCGGCCGCCCTGCGGGCCGGCCCCCCCGCGAAAGAAGAGGCGAAAGAAGAGGCGAAAGACGAGGCCAAGGGCGAGGCCGACCCCACCTCCAACGGAGAGGCGCAGGAATCGGCCGCCGCGGTACCGTCGAGCGACGCGGTGGTCGGTGGTTCCACGGATTAATTCGGCGGCTACCTCCATCGGATCGCACGGCGGTGGCAACAGCCGGTATTTTGGGAAGTGCCATGGCCCGCGCAATTCATGTCTTCCGCACACCCGACCGCTTCGTGGCCGGGACCGTCGGCCAGCCCGGGAATCGAACGTTCTACATCCAGGCTGTGCACGACGCCCGGGTGGTGTCGGTGATATTGGAGAAGCAGCAGGTGGCGGTGCTCTCCGAACGGATCGGTGCGCTGCTGCTCGAGGTGAATCGCCGGTTCGGCACGCCCGTTCCGCCGGAGCCCGCCGAGATCGAGGACCTCGATCCGTTGGTCACCCCGGTGGACGCCGAGTTCCGGGTCGGAACCATGGGCCTGGGTTGGGATTCGGAGGCCCAGACGGTGGTGGTCGAGTTGCTGGCGGTCACCGACGCCGAGTTCGACGCGTCGGTGGTGCTCGACGACACGGACGAGGGGCCCGACGCGGTGCGGGTGTTCTTGACGCCGGAGTCGGCGCGCCAATTCGCCACCCGCTCCAATCGCGTCATCTCCGCGGGACGTCCGCCGTGTCCCCTGTGCGACGAACCGTTGGACCCGGAGGGCCATATCTGCGCGCGCGCCAACGGATATCGGCGCAGTGCGCTGCTCGGGCCTGACGATGACCCCGAGGTCTGACGACCGTGAGGTGTTACGCGACGGCGAGCTGACGGTCATCGGACGGATCCGCTCCGCTAGCAACGGCACCTTCCTGTGCGAATCGACGCTTGGCGAGTCCAGCGTGCACTGCGTCTACAAGCCGGTGGCCGGGGAGGCGCCGCTGTGGGATTTCCCGGACGGGACGTTGGCCGGCCGCGAACGGGCCGCCTATCTGGTCTCCGCGAAGCTGGGCTGGAATATCGTGCCCTACACGATCATTCGGCACGGGCCGGCGGGGCCGGGCATGTTGCAGCGGTGGGTGCAGCAACCCGGCGACGCGGTGGACACCGAGCCGCGGCCGGGGCCGGATCTGGTCGACCTGTTTCCCGCCGGCACCAGGCAGCCGGGCTACCTGCCGGTGTTGCGCGCCCTCGACTACGCCGGCGACGAGGTCGTCCTGATGCACGCCGACGACATTCGCCTGTGGCGGATGGCGGTATTCGACGTGCTGATCAACAACGCCGACCGCAAGGGCGGCCACGTGCTGCGTGACCTCGACGGGCACATCTTCGGGGTCGACCACGGGGTGTGCCTGCATGTCGAGGACAAGCTGCGCACGGTGCTGTGGGGATGGGCCGGAAAGCCGATCGACGATCACACGTGCAAGGCCGTCGCCGGCCTCATCGACGCGATCGACGGCCAGTTCGGCGACGAACTGGCCGAGCAGATCAACCGGGCCGAGATTGCCGCGCTGCGCGGTCGCGCGCACGCGCTGCTGGACAATCCGGTGATGCCCGGACCGAATCGGCATCGCCCCATCCCGTGGCCGGCTTTCTAGCGGTGATCGCAGTTGGGTCGCGGCTATCGGTGCAGGCCGCCGTTCGGCGTCGGCGATACTGAAGCGGTGAGCCCCGCCGACGACGAGACGACCGCCGACGGGATAACCGATGCCGCGTTGGCCGCCGATCTCGCCGCAGACGCGGGGGAGTTGCTGCTGAAAGTCCGCGGCGAAGTCGGCTTCGGATATCCCTGGGCACTCGGTGATGCGGGCGACAGCCTGGCGAACGCCCTGATCCTGCGGCGCCTGCGCGAGGAGCGACCCGACGATGCCGTGCTCAGCGAAGAGGCGTACGACGACCTGTCCCGGCTGAATCACGACCGCGTGTGGATCATCGACCCGCTGGACGGCACCCGGGAGTTCTCGACCCCGGGCCGCGACGACTGGGCGGTGCACATCGCGTTGTGGCAGCGCTCCAGCAACGGCCAGCGCGAAATCACCGACGCGGCGGTGTCGTTGCCGGCCCGCGGAAACATCGTCTACCGCAGCGACACCGTGACCGCCGACGCCGCGCGTGCCGGCTTCACCGACACCATCCGCATCGCCGTCAGCGCAACCCGTCCGCCCGCGGTGCTGCACCGGATGCGGCAGACGCTGCCCATCCAGCCCGTCGCGATCGGCTCGGCCGGCGCGAAGGCGATGGCCATCATCGACGGGGATGTCGACGCCTATGTGCACGCGGGCGGTCAGTGGGAGTGGGATTCGGCGGCCCCGGCCGGGGTGGTGATGGCCGCCGGCATGCACGCGTCGCGGCTCGACGGATCGCCGATGCGCTACAACCAACTCGACCCTTACCTGCCCGACTTCGTGATGTGTCGCGCCGAGCTGGCGCCGATCCTGCTGGGGGCCATCCGCGGCGGGTGACTCGGACGTGCCTCGTCGTCGCGCATAGGCTGATTGCCATGCAGTCGTGGTCTTCCCCACAGGTTCCCGTGTTAACGGGGCGCGGTCCGGAGCTTCGACTGTATGACACGTCTGACCGGCAGGTGCGTCCCGTGGCGGCCGGCTCGACCGCCACGATGTATGTCTGCGGCATCACCCCGTATGACGCGACCCACCTGGGGCATGCCGCGACCTACTTGGCGTTCGACCTGATCCACCGGCAATGGCTCGATCTCGGCCACGACGTCCACTATGTCCAGAACGTGACCGACGTCGACGATCCGCTGTTAGAGCGCGCCGAGCGCGACGGCATCGACTGGCGCGACCTGGCCGAGCGTGAGGTGTCGCTGTACCGCGAGGACATGGCGGCGCTGCGCATCCTGGCGCCACGCGAGTACGTCGGCGCGACCGAGGCGATCGCCGAGGTCGTCGAGCTCGTCGAGAAGATGCTGGCGTCGGGAGCTGCCTACGTCGTCGACGGCGAATACCCGGACGTCTACTACCGCGCGGACGCCACGCCGCAGTTCGGGTACGAATCCGGCTATGACCGCGACACCATGCTGCGACTGTTCGCCGAGCGCGGCGGCGACCCGCAACGGCCCGGCAAGACAGATGAGCTCGACGCCCTGCTGTGGCGGGCCGCCCGGCCCGGCGAGCCCAGCTGGCCCTCGCCGTTCGGTCTTGGTCGCCCGGGCTGGCATGTCGAATGCGCGGCGATCGCGCTCAGCCGCATCGGCAGCGGTCTGGACATCCAGGGCGGGGGCAGCGACCTGATCTTCCCGCATCACGAATTCACCGCAGCCCACGCCGAATGTGTCCGCGGCGAGCGGAGATTCGCGCGCCACTACGTGCACGCCGGAATGATCGGTTGGGACGGGCACAAGATGTCCAAGAGCCGCGGCAACCTGGTGCTGGTGTCACAGCTGCGGGCCCGGGGTGTCGAGCCGGCGGCGATTCGGCTGGGGCTGCTGGCCGGCCACTACCGCGGGGACCGGTACTGGAGCGATCAGGTGCTCGACGAGGCCATCGCCCGGTTGAGGCGCTGGCGCGACGCGACCGCGCTGCCGGCCGGCCCGGACGCCGGCGATGTGATCGCGCGGGTGCGCCGATACCTGGCCGATGACCTGAACACTCCCAAAGCGCTTGCCGCACTTGATGGTTGGAGCACGGACGCGCTGGAATACGGCGGCCACGACGCCGAGGCGCCCAACCTGGTGAGAGCGGCCATCGATGCGCTACTGGGAGTGGTCGTCTAGCCGAAGTCGCCCGCAACGCCTACGTTGGCAACCATGCAATCGCTGCAGGACAAAGTCGTTTTCATCACCGGTGGCGCGCGGGGCATCGGGGCCGAGACCGCTCGCCGGCTGCACGCCAAGGGCGCCAAGCTCGTGCTGACCGATCTCAACGAAACGGACCTGAAGTCGCTCGCCGCCGAGCTCGGCGAAGAACGGGTCCTGACGGCGGCCGCCGATGTGCGTGACCTGTCCGCGATGGAAGCCGCCGCCGCCCGCGCCGTCGAGCGTTTCGGCGGCATCGACGTGGTGGTGGCCAACGCCGGCATCGCCAGCTATGGGTCAGTGCTGCAGGTCGACTCCGACGCATTCAGACGGGTGCTCGACATCAACGTGCTCGGCGTCTTCCACACCGTGCGCGCCACCTTGCCGGCGCTGATCGAGCGCCGCGGCTACGTGCTCATCGTGTCTTCGCTGGCCGCCTACACCGCCTGCCCCGGTCTGGCGCCGTACAACGCCTCCAAGGCGGGCGTCGAGTTGCTGGCCAACGCCCTGCGGCTGGAGGTGGCCCACCGGGGCGTCACGGTCGGCTCGGCGCACATGTCCTGGATCGACACCGCCCTGGTCCGTGACACCCAGTCCGACCTTCCCGCGTTCAACCAGTTGCTGGCCAGCTTCCCGTGGCCGCTGAACAAAACCACGACGGTCGACAAGTGCGCGGCCGCTTTCGTCAAGGGCATCGCGCGCCGTCGCACCCGCGTGTACTGCCCGCGCTGGGTGGCAGTGTTCCGTTGGTTCAAGCCGGTGCTGTCCAGTCCGGTCGGAGAGGCGCCCCTGCACAAATCCACCGCCGAGTTACTGCCTCAATTGGACGCCCAGGTCGCCGCGCTGGGCCGCTCCACCAGCGCCTACAACCGAGACCTCGGCACGTCCTAGCGGGCCTGGGCCGCGCGCTCGGACGCGACGGCCGCCACCCGGTTGCGCACCAGGAACCATCCGGCGCTCAGCGCCGGGATCACGACGACCACCGTCGCGATGGTCCACGTGCCGGTCTCCTTGTCGAAGGCCATCATGACCAGGACGCCGGCCAGGAACGCCAGGGTGAGATAGCCCGAATACGGGGCCCACGGCATCCGGAATCGGGGCCGTTGGATGAGCCCGGCCTTGGCCAGCCGGTAGAACCGCAGCTGACACAGCACGATGGTCGCCCAGCACGCGATGATGCCTGGCGCGACGATGTTCAGGACGATCTCGAATGCTTGGCCGGGGTTGGCGGCGTTCAGGGCGATGCCGAGCAGGCAGATGGCGGCTGCCATCGCGATGCCGACGTAGGGCACCCCGTTCTTGGACATCCGGGCCGCGAACCTGGGCCCGCTGCCGCTGAACGCCATCGAATGCATGATCCGTCCGGTGGAATACAGTCCCGCATTCAGACTGGACAGGGCTGCGGTGAGCACCACCACGTTCATCAAGTCCCCGGCGCCGTGGAAGCCGATCTTGGAAAAGAAGGTGACGAAAGGACTTTCGGTGGCCTTATAGGACGTGTACGGCAACAGCAACGCCAGCAGCCCCACCGACCCGACATAGAAGATCGCGATGCGCGCGATCACCGAATTGATGGCGCGCGGCATCACCCTCTCCGGCTCGGCGGTCTCCCCGGCGGCCGTCCCCACCAATTCGATTGCGGCATAAGCGAACACCACGCCGGATGTGGTCAGCAGCACCGCCAGCACGCCGGAGGGGAACAGTCCGCCATGATCCGTCCACAGACTCAGGCCGGTGCTGTGGCCGTCGATCCGGTAGCGCCCCGCGAGGAAGACGATCCCGACGACCAGGAAGGCGACGAGCGCGAGAACCTTGACCAGCGCCGCCCAGAATTCCAGCTCACCGAACCACTCCACCGAGATCAGGTTCATCGACAGCACGACGACGAGGGCGAGCAGCGCCAGCACCCACTGGGGGATCGATTCGAAGGTCGTCCATCGACGCAGATAGGTGGCGATCGCGGTGGTGTCGACGATGGCCGTCATCGACCAGCCCAGGAAATACATCCAGCCGATGGCGTAGGCGGCCTTCTCGCCGAAGAATTCGCGGGAGTAGGACACGAATGAGCCGGACGACGGGCGGTGCAGGACCAGTTCGCCCAGCGCCCGCAGGATCAGGAAGACGAAAACGCCGCACACGGCGTAGACCAAAAACATGCCGGGTCCGCCCTTGGCCAGCCGACCGCCCGCGCCCAGGAACAGCCCGGAGCCGATCGCGCCGCCGATGCCGATCATCTGCACTTGCCGGGCCTTGAGTCCCTTGCGGTAACCGGCGTCTTCGCCGCCCGTGCCAGCCACAGGATCTGCGCCGGCTACAGGATTTGGGTTGCCGTCGCCAGGCAACGCGGCCATGAGACATCCAATCGGTAGGTCGCGAAGCGATGCTTCCGCAATCGATCGGTCGACGGCAAGTTCGCCGACGAGTGGGCGGGTTAGCGCCCGAAGCCGGGACGACGGCGGCGCAGGTAGCGCTCGAACTCGGCCGCCAGCGCGTCGCCGTCGATCTTGCCCAGGGCGTCGTTCATGTCAACCTCGGCGTCGCCGCGTTGCTCGAGCGACAGCACATACTCGGCGAGGTCCTCGTCCTCGGCGGTCATCTCCGTGACCGCCTGCTCCCAGTCCTCGGCGTCCGTCGGCAGGTCGGCGAGCGGCACCTCGATGTCGAGCACGTCCTCGACGCGCCGCAGCAGGGCCACGGTCGCCTTGGGGTTCGGCGGCTGCGAGACGTAGTGCGGCACCGCCGCCCAGAACGTCACCGCAGGGATCCCGGCGGCCACGCAGGAGTCCTGAAACACCCCGGCGATGCCGGTCGGGCCCTCGTAACGGCTTTCCTCGAGGCCGAAGCGTTTCGCCGACTCGGGGGAGTAGGCGGCGCCCGACACCGGGACCGGCCGGGTGTGTGGGGTGTCGGCCAGCAGGGCGCCCAGGATCACCACGGTGTCCACGTTGAGCTTGTCGGCGATGGCCACCAGCTCCGAGCAGAAGGTTCGCCAGCGCATGTTGGGTTCCACCCCGTGCATCAGCACGACATCGCGGTCGCTGCCAGGCGGCCGGCAGTGCGAGATCCGCATGGCCGGCCACACCAGCTCGCGGGTCACCCCGTCCACCTGCCGGATCACCGGGCGATTCACCTGGTAGTCGTAGTACGCCTCGTCGTCGATCTCCAAGATCGGGTCGGCTTCCCAGATGGCCTCGAGGTGTTCCAGGGCGTCGCTGGCCGCGTCGCCGGCGTCATTCCAGCCCTCGAACGCAGCCACGACGACGGTCTGGTGCAGTTCGGGCAACGCGGCCTTGCCACTAGGCAGGCCAAAGGGGGGGCCGTCGGGCGGGGTCACAGAATTAGCGTACGGCCTTCCGGGCGGTGACGATGCGGACCGCGCGCGGTTGGGTGGGTCCCCCCCGGTCGCGGAAGCCAGTCGGGCAATCGGCCAGATGTTCGGGGCGGGGTGGCCGTGGGACTGTCGGCCGATTCGCGGTCAACCGGGGACTTTACATAGGACGACTATTCTTATGGCGTGACTGCCGGCGTGCCTCGCGACGACTTGCGCCACCGGCGCCGGCGCGGTCAGGGCGAAATACGCTCGGCTGCGAACTGGTTAACCTTGGTAAGTACTTCGCCGCTGGTATTCGCGAACTGTGGATCGCGGCGATGAGTTGGGCGTCCAGACGTCGATCGGGTGACGACGTACACTTCTCTGGTCGAGAGGCGTTGCAACGGTTCCGGTTCCCGCCGGTAGCCGCCACGCTCGGCAGAGTCGACGTCGTTGACGAGAAGGACGCCTTCCGCTACGGAAGGAACGTACGTGAACGCCTCTGAGTCGATCAGCTCGGCGTCGAAGACATTCGAGCCACAAATCCGCCCCGACTGCACAAACGAGCTGACGGCAGCTCTGCGCCAGCGGATCCTGGTGATCGACGGCGCGATGGGCACGGCGATCCAGCGGGACCGGCCGGACGAGGCCGGCTACCGCGGCGACCGGTTCACCGAGTGGCCGACGGCGCTGCAGGGCAACAACGACCTGCTCACCTTGACGCAGCCGCAGATCATCGAGGGCATCCACCGCGAGTACCTGGACGCGGGCGCCGACATCCTCGAGACCAACACGTTCAACGCGAACGCGATCTCGCTCTCCGACTACGACATGGCCGACCTGGCCTACGAGTTGAACTACGCCGGCGCCGCCCTGGCCCGCAAGGCCGCCGACGAGTTCAGCACCCCGGACAAGCCCCGCTACGTCGCGGGCGCCATCGGGCCGACGACGCGCACCGCGTCGATCTCGCCGGACGTCAACGACCCCGGGGCCCGCAACGTCTCCTATGACCAGCTGGTGGCCGCCTACCTCGAAGCCGCCAACGGCCTGGTCGACGGCGGCGCCGACCTGCTCATCATCGAGACGATCTTCGACTCGCTGAACGCCAAGGCGGCGGTGTTCGCCGTCGAGACGCTGTTCGAGGACCGCGGCCGCCGCTGGCCGTTGATCATCTCGGGGACCATCACCGATGCCTCCGGGCGGACGTTGTCCGGTCAGGTCACCGAGGCGTTCTGGAACTCCATCAGGCACGCCAAGCCGATCGCGGTGGGCCTCAACTGCGCCCTGGGTGCGCCGGAGATGCGGCCCTACATCGCCGAGGTGTCGCGGATCGCGGACACCTTTGTCTCCTGTTACCCGAACGCCGGCCTGCCCAACGCCTTCGGCGAGTACGACGAGTCCCCGGAGCGTCAGGCCTCCTACATCGCCGACTTCGCCGAGGCCGGCCTGGTCAACCTGGTCGGTGGCTGCTGCGGAACGGCGCCGCCACACATCGCCGAGATCGCCAAGGTCGTCGAGGGCACACCCCCGCGCGAGGTGCCGGAGATCGAGGTGGCCACCCGGCTGTCGGGTTTGGAGCCGCTCAACATCAACGACGAGTCGCTGTTCGTGAACATCGGTGAGCGCACCAACATCACCGGCTCCGCCCGGTTCCGCAACCTGATCAAGGCCGAGGACTACGACACCGCGCTGTCGGTCGCCCTGCAGCAGGTCGAGGTCGGCGCGCAGGTCATCGACATCAACATGGACGAGGGCATGATCGACGGCGTCGCCGCGATGGACCGGTTCACCAAGCTGATCGCGGCCGAGCCGGACATCAGCCGTGTCCCGGTGATGATCGACTCCTCCAAGTGGGAGGTCATCGAGGCGGGCCTGAAGAACGTGCAGGGCAAGCCGATCGTCAACTCGATCTCCATGAAGGAGGGCGAGGAGAAGTTCATCCGCGAGGCACGGCTGTGCCGCAAGTACGGCGCGGCCGTCGTCGTGATGGCCTTCGACGAGCAGGGGCAGGCCGACAACTTAGAGCGCCGCAAACAGATCTGCGGGCGCGCCTACCGGATCCTGACCGAAGAGGTGGGCTTCCCGCCCGAGGACATCATCTTCGACCCGAACTGCTTCGCGCTGGCCACCGGCATCGAGGAGCACGCGACCTACGGGATCGACTTCATCGAGGCCTGCGCCTGGATCAAGGAGAACCTGCCGGGGGTGCACATCTCCGGCGGCATCTCGAACGTGTCGTTCTCGTTCCGGGGCAACAACCCGGTCCGTGAGGCGATCCACGCGGTGTTCCTGTTCCATGCGATCAAGGCCGGCCTGGACATGGGCATCGTCAACGCCGGCGCGCTGGTGCCCTACGACTCGATCGATCCGGAATTGCGGGACCGCATCGAGGACGTCGTGCTGAACCGTCGCGAGGATGCGGCCGAGCGGCTGCTCGAGATCGCCGAGCGGTTCAACAGCAAGGACAAGGGTGAGGACCCGAAGGCGGCCGAGTGGCGCGGCCTGCCCGTCCGGGAGCGGATCACACACGCGTTGGTCAAGGGCATCGACGCGCACGTCGACGACGACACCGAGGAGTTGCGGGCCGAGATCGACGCCGCGGGTGGCCGCCCGATCGAGGTGATCGAGGGCCCGCTGATGGACGGCATGAACGTCGTCGGCGACCTGTTCGGCTCCGGCAAGATGTTCTTGCCCCAGGTGGTGAAGTCGGCGCGGGTGATGAAGAAAGCCGTCGCGTACCTGCTGCCGTTCATCGAGGCGGAGAAAGAGCAGAACGGCACCGCTGCCGCCAAGGACACCAACGGCACCATCGTGATGGCGACCGTCAAGGGCGACGTCCACGACATCGGCAAGAACATTGTCGGAGTCGTGTTGCAGTGCAACAACTTCGAAGTGATCGACCTCGGCGTGATGGTGCCCGCCCAGAAGATCCTCGACGCGGCGAAGGAGCACGACGCCGACATCATCGGGCTGTCGGGCCTGATCACTCCGTCCCTGGACGAGATGGCCAACTTCGCCGTCGAGATGGAACGCGAGGGCCTGGAGATCCCGCTGCTGATCGGTGGCGCGACCACCTCGCGCGCCCACACGGCCGTGAAGATCTCGCCGCGGCGCAGCGGTCCGGTGGTCTGGGTCAAGGACGCGTCCCGCTCGGTGCCGGTCGCCGCCGCGCTGCTGGACGACAAGCAGCGGCCGGCCCTGCTGGAGGCCACCGAGAAGGACTACGCATCCCTGCGGATGAGGCACTCGCAAAAGAACGAGCGGCCGATGCTGACACTGGAGAAGGCGCGCGCGAACCGGACGCCGATCGAGTGGGACGGGTACACGCCGCCGGTGCCCGTTATCGGCGCGGGAGTACGGGAATTCCAGGACTACGACCTCGCCGAGTTGCGCGAGTACATCGACTGGCAGCCGTTCTTCAACGCCTGGGAGATGAAGGGCCGGTTCCCGGACATCCTCAACAACCCGTCCTCGGGTGAGGCCGCCCGCAAGCTGTACGACGACGCCCAGCAGATGCTCGACACCCTGATCAAGGAGAAGTGGCTGACCGCCAACGGGGTAATCGGATTCTTCCCGGCGAACGCGGTCGGCTCCGGTGTCGAAGACATCGAGGTGTACACCGACGACACCCGCACCGAAGTGCTGACCACACTGCACAACCTGCGCCAGCAGGGCGAGCACCGGGAGGGCATCCCGAACCGGTCGCTTGGCGACTACATCGCGCCCAAGGACACCGGTCTGGCCGACTACGTGGGCGCCTTCGCCGTCACCGCCGGGCTCGGCAGCCAGGAGAAGATCGCGGAGTTCAAGGCCGCCCTCGACGACTACAGCGCGATCCTGTTGGAGTCGGTCGCCGACCGGCTGGCGGAGGCGTTCGCGGAACGGCTGCACCAACGGGTTCGCAAGGAGTTCTGGGGATTCCAGCCGGACGAGCAGCTGGACAACGAGGCGCTCATCGACGAGAAGTACCGGGGAATCCGCCCTGCCCCCGGCTACCCGGCCTGCCCGGAGCACACCGAGAAGGTGACGCTTTGGAAGTTGCTGGACGTCACGGAGCGGACCGGCATAGAGCTGACCGAGTCGATGGCGATGTGGCCCGGCGCCGCCGTCAGCGGCTGGTACTTCTCCCACCCGCAGTCGCAATACTTCGTGGTCGGCCGGATGGCCCAGGACCAGGTCGCGGACTACGCCAAGCGCAAGGGCTGGACTCTGGCCGAAGCCGAGCGCTGGCTCGCCCCCAACCTCGGTTACAACCCGGAGGACTGAGTTTCGGGCGCTACGAGGTCCGCCGGCCCCTTCCCGGTGCTAAACGCGCATCACCGAACCCAGCGCCGACAGCGGGATGTGGGCCTGCACGGTGCCGCCGTCCATGAACCACTGCGGCAGGCCGGGGGAGAAGTTGATCGGCTCGTCGTGGCCGACCGGATAGTCGGGCATGTAGATGATCAACTCGTCGGGCGTCAGGGCCCACGCCTTGTACGCGCCCGAGTACACCTTGTCGGGGGTCCAACGGTCGAGGATGAACGGGTAGGTGCCCGGATCGTGCGGTGGCGGAGCCTGATTGAGCGCGGTGTCGATGAATGGCGCAGCCAGCGGCGGGATGGCAGTCAGCGGATTCGACGTCGTCAGATCGGCGAGCTGCACCCGTCTGCCCGCCGCCATGTCGAAGGTGAAGGTCCGATAGGCGTTGTTGGGTTTGGGTCCGTCGGCGTGGTAGTCCTCGTGGAACACCGCGCTGAGCAGGTTGCCGTGCCGGAAGACTTCGAAGTTCTCCTCGCCGTAGCTGTCGGCGGCCATGCTGCCGTTGGCGGTCTTCCAGTTGTTGACCAGCGTGCGCAGATAGTCCCGGATCACCGGGCCGGTGGTCGGATTGTCGACCAGATCGTCGGGCACGGCGACCTTGATGTCGCGCACGGCGTTGCGTTCCGAGGTCACCGCGGTGTGGCAGTACTGGCCGTCCCAAGTGCCGCCGAGCTCGCCGCAGAAGGACGGCGCGGACGCGTGCGTGGTGGCAGTGCCGGGAATGGTTGCGGCCGCGGCCAATACGACGGCCGCTGACAGTCGCTTGAGCATGAGAGGGCTCCGCTCGGCTCAGAGAAGTTGGACTTTGCTTGCCCGCCAACGACCGTCGACCTTCTCCATGGTCATCTTGATCCTGCTGCGGTCGATGCGCGGGTCTGGTGCGGCCGTGTTGGTGACGGTCTGGTCGATGAAGAGCAGCACGACGACCCTGTCGGTGGATTCGGACTGAATCGCCGAGTCCACCACCACTCCGTGGGCGGTCGCCTTGTTGTCGATCAACAGCTGCCGGAGTTTGACGCTGGACTGGGTGTACATGTCCTTGAATTCGCCGGTCGCGCCGTCGAGCACCTGCTTGAAGTTCTCGTCGACCTTGTTCGAGTCGATGCTCGTCAGCACCTGCGCGTAGGCGATGGCCGCCTGTCGGGCCTGTTCACCCGCCGCCTTCACCTGGTGGTCCTGCCATTGCTGCCACCCGAGATAGCCCGAAACAGCAAGGGAGGCAACGAGTAACACCGGCAGCACGCTGCGGCGCAGATACCGGCGCCAGGGTCGCTTGGCGCGCACCGCCGTGCGGCTCTTGCGCTTGAGGAGCCCGCCTTCTTCGTCCTCCTCGTCCTCGGCCTCCTCGTCACCCTCGTCCGTGGTTGCCTCGTCCGTGGTTGCCTCGTCCGTGGTTGCCTCGTCGGCCGAATCCTCGGGCGTTCCGGCGGATTCGTCGGCGCGCGCCTGCTCGACTTCTGCGACTTCGGGCGCATCGGCGCCCGATTCGGTTTCGGCTTTCGGATTCCTCTTGGTGGTCACGACCATGATCATCTCCTAAAGGTCGATGGGTTCAATGCTCAGTGCGGCGGTTCGATCGGCAGCTGTGGGCCGCCGTAGGGGGTGGGAATGGTGTAGCGGCCCCGCGGCGTCGGATCGGTTCGCTGGCCCAGGTTCGCCCCCGGCGGGGGACCGGCGGTGTCGTCGCCCCCGGGGCGTGGCGCGTTTTTGGCGCCGCGGATCGAGACCGCCGGGTCATCATCGCGGCAGTAGGTGTACATGAACGGCTCGTAGTAGTCGGCGGCGGACGGCGCGTGCGACGGCGTCCCGTAGTCGCAGACATAGCGGGGATAGAGGTCGGCCGTCGCCCAGACGCCGCCGTCGTGAAAGGCGCTTGTCACCGCGTCCAATACCGACCCGCGGTAGTCGGGGAACAGCGCGTTGAGCGCCGGCACCCGCAGATAGAACAGGTGCGACATGGTCGCCATGCTGCCCAGCAACTGCACCATGGTGTCGGAGTTGTCCGAGAACAGATTGTCGACCGCCGAAAGGGCGCGCGGCGTCTGCTGAGTCAACCGGCGGTAGCCGGCCTGCATCCGGGCCACACCGGTCAGCGTTTGGTTGAGTTCGGTTGCGGTGGCGCCCAATCCGGTGTTCTTGTCGCTGGCCAGGGTGAGAACGACGCGGCTGGTCTTGATGATGCTGGTGGTCTGGGGCAGCACCGAATCCAGCGTCGAAAGCAGGAACGTTCCGCCGTCGACGATGGCGGTCAGCTTCGCCGGGCCCTCCTTGCTCAGGCTCAATTCCTTCTTGATCAGCTCGATCTTGTGCGGGTCGACCTGGGCCAGCATCCCGTCGGCGTCACCGAGCAACTGCGCCAGGCTGACCGGCACCGTCGTGTGGTCCAGGGCGATGCGGCTGCCGTCGTGCAGATACGGCCCGGCATCGTTTGCGGCTTCGAAGTTGATGAACTGCTCACCTGCCGGCGAGAGCGCCGACACGCGTGCGACGCTGTTCGCCGGTATCCGCACGTTCGACGTGATACTGGCGACCGCGTTCACCCCGTCGTCGGTGATCTGCAGCGACTCGATGCGGCCGATGCGCACGCCGCGCAGCGCGACGTCCTGATTGGGCAACAGGCCGCCCGACTCCGTCAATTGCACGGTGACCCGGTAGGAAGAGGCGAAGGGCTTCACGCGCAGCGCGCCGATCAGCAGATAGGCGGTCGCCACGACCAGGATGAGCACCAAGCCGGCCACCGAGAGCCAAACCTGTTGCCGGTGGCCCGTGCGCACCGCGCGGACAACGACATTGGCGGAGTTGGCGGCGGCGCGCATCACGGCTGCGGTCCTGGCTGCGGTCCGGCCGGCGCTGAGGGCGGAGCCGGCGGTGGCCCGGGGGCGACGTCGATCTGGCCCGGGATGTTCGGGTCGGGGATGACCGGAACCTGCGGCGAATTGGGCCCCCGGCCGACCACGCGTTCCTGCAGGCGCCACAGGGTGTACTTGAGGGTGCCGACGAGCAGGTTCACGTTGTAGTGGTGCGGTCCGTGCAGCCCGATGTCACCGGGGAATCCGATATCGGGCAGCGACCCGAGCATGATCTTGTCCACGCCGACGTTCACCGAAATCGAGTTCCCCGCAGTCGATTTGACCAAGGCGGGGATCAGCCGGTTGATCGACAGCCAGCTGGTATCCGGGCTCATGGCGACGTCGTTGGCGGCCCCGGCGATGGTGTTCAGGTCGCGGATGACGCTGCGGCCGCTGGTATCGGTACCGCCGATCGACGGGAACCTGGCCAGCAACCGGGAGGTGTCACCGACCTGTACGGCCAGATTCGAGAGCTGACTGGTGTTGTCGGCCAGGGCCGAAGTGGCCGGTTGAGCGGCCGTCATCAGGTCGCTGATGGCCCGATTCTTGTTGTCGAGTTGGTCTGCCAGCGTTGACAATTGGGTCAGTGCGTGCGAGAGCTGGTCGGACCGGGCATCCAACGTTCCGAGTAGCTCGTTGGACTTGCGGATCATGTCTCCGAACGCCTGGCCCTGGTCGCCGGTCGCCTTGCCGAAACCGTTGATGATGTTGGTGAAATTGCGAACCGCCCCGCCGTTCACCAGAATCGCGGCCGAGCTCAGCACCGACTCGACGGTCGCGGCGGCCGCGGTCGAATCCAGGCCGATGGTGTCGCCGTCGCGCAGCGGCGGCGTGTCCGCGGGATCGTCGGCCGGTGGCTTGAGAGCGACGAACACGTCGCCAAGCGGTGTCGCGGTGCGTAATTCGGCGGTGCTTCCCCGCGGCAGTTGCACGCCGTCGCGGATGCGCAGCCGGGTGACCGCGGTGTAGTTGCGTGCGACCATCGATTCGAGCTGCCCGACGTCTGCGCCGGCGAGCTTGACCTTGGCGTTCATCGGCAGGTTCAGCGCGTTGGAGAAGACCGCGTTCAGCGAATAGCCTCCCGAGCCCAGCCCCGGGGCCGGAAGGGGCAGGCTGGCAAGGCCGTTCGTGGCGCAACCCGCTGTGACGATCGCCGCGGCCACCGCAGTCGATATGCCGCGCGCGCCCGTCGTCATTTCTGCCCCATGGCGGCCATGCCGTCGAGCACATAGGTCAGCCCGAAATCGGGGCCGAAGTCCTGGATGGTCCCGGTGCTGCAGCCCAGTTGACGAAGGCCCATCAGGTTGCAGATCTCTTTGGTGTACTGGCTGTCGAAGAGCAACCGATCCGTGAGGAATCGGGCCCGCACGCTGCCGTTGGCCCGGTCGATCATGTTGTAGGCGTTGTCCGCCACCAGGGGAGCAAGATCCAGCAGCTCGGCCAGGCCGCGCCGCTGGTCGGTCACCGTCTTCAGCGCGTCATTGCCGTGCAGCACGGTCTGCTTGACGCTGTCCCGGTTTTCGTCGAGCAGGTCGCCGGCCCGCTGGATCAGCTGGTCGAGTTTGTGTCCGGTACTGCCGCTGCCAAGGTCCTCGTCGGCCATGATCTGACTGACTTGGTGGATGGTGGAGGCGAATTCGCGCAACTTCGTGTCATTGGCCGCGACGGCGTCGAACAGCGTGCTGATGTTTTTGACGATCGTGGTGATCTGTTCGCGGGTCGCCGCGCCACCGTCGCTGGACAGCCGCAGCGCCTTGGACAGCTCACCGAGGGCCGCCTTGATCTTCTCGCCGTTGCCGTTGACCACCTGGGCGCCGCCGCCCAGCACGTCGGCGATCGGTCCGCCACCGTGGCCGTCACCCTCGAGCGACTTGGTCACCTTGTCCAAAACGTTGAGGACACTGCTGAATTCGACCGGCGTCTTGGTCCGGGGCAGGCCGATGGTGTCGTGGTTCTCCAGCGCCGGTCCGCCGTGATAGGGCGGCGTGAGCTCGATCTGCCGGTCGGTGAGGATGGAGGTCGACACCGTGACGGCCTGCGCGGTGGCGGGCACTTTGACGTGCCGGTCGACGGTGAACTCGACTTCGACGTAGCCGCCCTTGGCGTTGATCTTGGTGATCTTCCCCACCGGCATCCCCAACACCGCGACCTCGTTGCCCTCGTAAAGGCCCGAGGCGCTGTCGAATTGGGCGGTCAGGGTGATCGTGTCCGCGTCGGAACTCAGGGCCCACCAGCCGATGCCGACCGCTGCGGCGATGACAGCGACCGCGGCGACGATTGCCAGCGCCCTGGCGCCAAGCCCCCTCACTTGCAGTCCTTGAAGTATTGGATCATGCCGAACTGCTTGGCGCGGCCGCTGATTGCGCACATCCAGGAGTCGATCAGCGGGACGTTGGGGGCGTTGAAGTTGATCGCGTTGCCGTCGCCGGTGAGGTTCGCCGCCTCGCGGAAGAAGATCGGGCTGGTCTGCAGCATGCTGTGCAGCAGGTCGTCGTGTTGGGACATCAGGTTGGTGAAGTCGCGCATGTCCTTGATCAGCGCGTCCAGCCCCGAGCGATCGTTGACCACGACCTCGTTCATGGTGTCGACCAGGTTGGACAAGGACTGCATCATCGCGTGGAAAACGGCGCGCCGCGCGACGAATTGGCCCAATAGGTCTTGCCCCTGGTCCACCAGAGCGCCGATGCCGGCTTGCTGGCGCCGCAGCGTGTTGGTCACCTGCTCGGTGCTGCGGAGCAGCTGTCCCAGCTGGTCGCGTCGTACCGCGATGATCGATGACAGTGTGTTGATGTTCGTGATCGCTTGCGGCACAACGGCCGGCAAGCCCTCCAGCTGCTTGCCCAGCACCGCCAGCGACTGCGCGAACCTGTCGGAGTCCACCTGCTCGAAGGTGGTGGTGGCGTCCTGCAACGCGGCCTGCAGGTCGTAGGGCACCTCGGTGTGCGCCAGGTCGAAGGTGTCGTGGGGCAGGCGTGCCGGGCCGTTCGGGTCCAGCGCGAGGTAGCGCGAACCCAGGATGGTGGTCACCCTGATCTGCGCTCTGGAGTCCTTGCCCAGCTTGATGTCGTCCCGGACCTTCAGACCCGCCTCGACGTGGTCGCCGACGAGTTTCATGCTGGTGACGTTGCCCACCGGAATCCCGGCGACCACGATCGGATTACCGACCCGCAGCGAGGCCGCCTGCAGGAATTCCGCGGTGTAATGCCGATAGCCTGCGCCGATCGCATGCACCAGCAGCATGACCGCAATCACCACCGCGACCACCGCGACGGCGATGAACCCGAGCCAGGTCTTGTTGTAGCTTTCCAGCGGACGCTTCTTCATCCCCGAAAGCCGTTGCCGTACCGACGCGTCAGCCATCGACCGTGCTCCTGCACCTCGGGGTGTGCCAGGCCCGGTTTCCCGGCGTGGCGGCATTGATGATGATCGGCACCACATCGTTGAGTCCCGGGAAGAACCCCATGAAGTTCACGTCGCACACGTATGCATTGCCGTAGGCGCCCTGATTGCCCACCCGGGTAAGGCCTTTCAACAGCAGCGGAATGTTGTCGCCGAAGAACGCAACCTGCGGCTCGACGTCCATGATGTGTTTGGTGACACCGGGCTGACGATCGATGAATTCACGCAGCGCCGGATAGACGTCCGTCGCCGAGGCGGACAGCCGGTCGGTCACCCGGGCCAGCGAACCGACCGAGGCGACGAGGTCCGGGCGCCGCCGGTCGAGATCGCCGACGACGCTGCGGGTCTGCGTGATGACTCCGTCGAGATTGTCGTTCTGCTCAGCGAGGTTGCCCACCACCTTATTGAGATTGGTGATCACGCTGCCGAGCGCCTGATCGCGGCCCGCGAAAGTCTCTGTGAGCGTGGAGGTCTGGCCGACCAGTGTGGTGAGCGATGACGTGTCGCCCTGCAGCGAGGAAATGATGCCCTTGGTGAGGTTGTCGGCGTCATGCGGGTTCAGCAGGCTGAACAACGGTTCGTAGCCGTTGAGCAGGGTGGTCACGTCGAAAGACGGTTCGGTGCGTTCCAGCGGGATCGTGCTGCCGGGGGGGAGGAGCAGCGGACTGCCTTCCCTGCCGATGGACAGTCCGAGGTAACGCTGCCCGACGATATTTTGATAGGTCACCGACGCGAGCGTGTTTCCGAACAGCCGCTGCTCGGACTGGACGACGAACGAGACCTTCGCCAGTTTTCCGTCGAGCTCGACCTTTTCGACGCGGCCCACCCGAACGCCGGCCATGCGGACGTCGTCGCCTTCGCGAAGCCCGTACACGTCGGTGAACACCGCCGAATAGCTGGCGGTGTTTCCGGCCACGTCACGCCGCAGACTCACATACACCAGCCAGGTCAGCGTCAACGAGACGATCATGAACAGAGTCAGCGCGATGAGTGGGCCCCGAAATTTCATTTGCCCTCCCCAGGCGGACGCGTCAGCGACACCGTCGTTCCGCGGGCGACCGGACCCAGCAGCAGCTCGGTGGCTTCGGTCGCGGGGGCGCCGGTGATGACCCCGAGCATGTTTCGTTCGTACTGACTCCCAACGGGTCCCACGTTGCCCCCGAAGGATGCCTTGAAAGACGATTGCGGAATCCAGGGCGCCTTGGGTGCCACCGGCGCGACCCACGGCTGGTGCTCTTGTGGTGTCGCCGGCGCCCCGGGCTTGGGATTGTCGGGATTCGCGCTGCCGGGCACCGGTGGCGACGGCGTAATCCCTGGGGCCAGCGGCGGATTGGGATCGGTCAAGTTGGGAGTGGGGTTGATCAACGGCGGTCCCACCGCGACCAGGTTTCCGTCCGGGCCGATCACGGTGCCGGGCGGCGGGGCCAGATCCTTGGGCGGGTGATAGTTCTGCGGCAGCAGCACCTCGGGCAAATCGGGGCGCACCGGAATCAGCGGTGCGGTAAAGCAGCTGGGTCCCTTGAGCTCCCCGTAGTGGGGACAGTCGGCGCGCGTGTAGGTGGAACTGGGCGTGAAGGTCAGCATCGCGCGCATGTTGCCCAGGTTCGTGCGCGGGTTCCACACCTGTTCCATGAACTGGTTGGCCAAATTGTCCAGCTTGGTGACGGCGGGCACGAAGTTGTTCGACTTCTGCGCCAAGATGCCGAGCACCGGTGTGAAATCGGCGGTGATCTTGATCAGCTGATCGATGTGGTTGTCGAAGGATTGGCGCGTCGTGCCGACGGTGTAGTCGGCGCCCGACAGCAGCGAGGCCAACTGCCCGCGGGTTTCGGCGAAGGTTCGCATCGGCTCGACGGCCTGATGCAACGCATCGAGGAGATCGGGTGCGGTCTGCGCGAGCCCGGTCGTCGCGTCGAGCAGCGCCGACACCGTCGAGGGTCCGTTGTCGGTGCTGACAATCGAATTGAGTTGGTCGAGAGCGCGATTCAGTTGCGCACCGGCGTTCAGCAGGGTGACGCGGCGGTGGTCGGTGGCGGCACCCAGTGCGGCCAGGATCCCGACCGACCGGTCGTCGCGGCCGCGCCCCGCGGCGGCGAGCAGGTCACGCAGCTTGCTGACGGTCGTCTGGAACAGAACGGTCGGCAGCCGCTTGTCCTCCGGGATGTGGTCGCCGGGGCGGATTTTCACGCCGGGGCCGTTGCCCACCAACTGGACCGACGATACGGCGAAAACGTTGCTGGGCACCACGCGTGCGGTCACGCTGGCCGGAATCGACTTGGCGTACTCCTCTTTGAGGTCGATGTGGACGTAGTTGGGCTTGCCGTGCGCCGCTGGGACGACGCCGTTGACCATTCCGACGAGCACGCCGTGGTACTTGACGTCGGACTTCTGCGGGAGGCCATCGCCCACGTTGACCAGATCGGCTACCACCCGGACGTAATCGTTGAGTCTGCCAGTGGATTTGACCAACATCGCGGTGGTGACCAGGGCGCTGACCACCATCAGCGCAATGCCGATGCCGAACAGCTGCCGGTCCGAGGGGCCGCGACCGTCCAGCTCAAAGGAATTGGGCATGTTCCACCGACCTAGCCACCGAACCTTGCGCCGGAGTCGACGCCCCACAGCGCCATGGTGAGCAGCATGTTCACGATGATCACCACGGTGATGCTGGCCCGCATACCGTGGCCCGCGGCGACCCCGACGCCCTCGGGCCCGCCGCTGGCGTAGTACCCGTAGTAGCACTGGATCGTGGACGCGATCCACACGAAGACGACGGCCTTGATCAACGAATAGACGATGTCCTGGCCCGCCAACATCAGCGTGAAGTAGTGCAGGTAGGAACCGGTCGAGCCGCCGCTGCCGATTTCCACCACGATCTGTGTGCTCAGGTATCCGATCGCCAGGCATGCTGCGTACAGCGGGACGATCGCCACCACCGAAGCGATCAGCCGGGTGGTGACCAGGTAGGGGATCGGGCGGATGGCGATCGATTCCATCGCGTCGATCTCCTCGGCGATGCGCATGGATCCCAACTGCGCGGTGAAGCGGCAGCCACCCTGCATGGCGAACGCGAGCGAGGCCATCAGGGGAGCCAGCTCGCGGGTGTTGACCAACGACGAGACGAACCCGGTGGCGGGCCCGAGCCCGAGCAGGTCCAGGAAGTTGTAGCCCTCGATGCCGACGAGGGCGCCAACGGTCATGCCCAGCACGACGGCCACACCGGCGGTGCCCCCGCCGACCACGATCGAGCCGTTGCCCCAGGTGATATTCGACAGCAGCCGCAGGAATTCGGCGCTGTACTGGCGCAAAGCGAGGGGAACGGCGACCAGCGCCCGGACGAAGAAGACCAGCAGATGGCCGAGCCGGATGATCGGCACCTTGCCCCGGCGGTAGAGCCGGGCGAGCGGCATCGAGATCGGTGCGAAGGGCTGATAAGCGGAGGCCGTCACGTCACAGTCCCGTCCTGGGTGACAACATGATGTAGAGCTGGCTGATGGCGACGTTGACGATCATCAACAACAGGATCGCCTCGACCACAGCGGCATTCACGGAGTTCGCGACACCGGTCGGTCCGCCCTTGGTGGACAGGCCTTTCTGGCTCGACACGATGGCTACGATCGCGCCGAACACGATGGCTTTGATCAGCGCCAAGATCATGTCGCCGGTCGTGGCGAACGACGCGAACGTCGACACGAAGCTGCCCGGCGCCCCGTTCTGGAAGTACACGTTGAACATGTAGCTCGCGAAGAATCCGGCGAAGCACACGACGCCGGTGAGGGCCACCCCGATCATCACCGCCGCGGCGAAGCGGGGGACAACCAAGCGACGGATCACCGAGACGCCCATCACCTCCATTGCGTCGGTCTCTTCGCGCATCGTCCGCGAACCCAGGTCGGCGGTGATCGCCGACCCGACCGCCGACGCCATGAGGACCGCGGCCACCAGTGACGCCCCCTGCCGGATAACCGCGAGCCCGCTGGCCGCCCCGGCCAGCGACGTGGCACCGACCTGGCCGGCCAGCAACGCGAACTGGATCGAGAGTGTGACGCTGATCGGCAGCGACACCAGGATCGTCGGCAACACGGCGGTGCCCGCCATGAACGCGCCCTGCCGGACGAACTCCTGCCACTGAAATCGCCCGGTCAGCAGGTCGTAGAAGAAATATTGAACCGTTCGCACACCGAGAACGAACTGTTCGCCTACCGTCGTCAGCGAGGCGACCGGGTGACGTCTGACGTATCCGACGGACCAGTCCCGGATGGCGGTAACGCCGTCGAGTTGTGTCGTCGTCATAGCGGCGCGACCCGCGGTGCGTCTAGCAAACCCATTGCGCAGGCCATCGCGTACCGGCTACCGCCTTCATCGGCGCTCTTCCCCAACCCCTATGCCGTGAGTGCCGAACGGAGGCCGAGGCTCACCGTCGGCGCTATCCTTATTAAAATAATGTCAATAAGCGCCGGAACTCCGCAGCTCATAAGTGTGTGCCGCATCACACTAGCCTACTTGATAGGGACTTTCAATAGTGTAGAGTCACTCACCTCAGTTGGTCGCTGGACGACGCCTTGTTGTTCGACTGTCGAATTGAGGAAGGTGGTGACATGCCCTCAGCAAACGTATCGTTGCGAGACCGGCGCCGCGCTGAGCTGCTTTCCCACATCCAACAGACCGCGCACCAACTGTTCGCCGAGCGCGGATTCGAGGCGGTGACGACCGAGGACATCGCCTCGGCCGCCGGGATCTCGATCAGCACGTATTTCCGGTACGCGCCCACCAAGGAAGGCTTGTTGGTCGATCCGGTTCGGGAGGCGGCCTCTGAGATCGTGGGCGCTTACAGCGCGCGGCCGCCCCACGAGTCTCCGGTTGAAGCGCTGATCCAACTGTTCGTCACGCGCGCGATGGATGTCAGCGGCGTTGACAACCTCGAGACCTGGCGTCTTGCTGTCGCGACGGCGCCCCATTTGTTGACCAAATCCATGTTGGTCAGCGAAACCGATCACGGCACCCTGATCGAGCAGGTCGCTGCGCGGATGAACGTCGATGCGGCGGTTGATATTCGGCCCGCGCTGATGGTCCACACCAGTTTGGCCACCGTGCAATTCGTCCTCGACGGATGGTTGACTTCCGACATCGCCGAGAACCCGCCTTTTCACGAGCAGTTGGAGGAAGCGCTGCGAATCACGCTCGCCGGATTCGACGGACAAAGCGGCTCGAAAGCCGGCCAGGGCTAAACCGCCGTGACTTCGCCAGCCACCGCGTGAAACAATCGCTGGCCGTGAAGACGTTCGAGGATCTGTTCGCCGAACTGGGTGAGCGTGCCCGTAGTCGGCCGGCCGGCAGCGCGACGGTCGCCGCACTTGACGGTGGCGTCCACGGGCTGGGCAAGAAAATCCTCGAGGAGGCCGGTGAAGTGTGGCTGGCCGCCGAACACGAATCCGACGACGCGCTGGCCGGAGAGATCAGCCAGTTGCTCTACTGGACGCAGGTGTTGATGGTCGCCCGCGGCCTGACCCTCGACGACGTGTATCGGAAGCTGTGACCATGTTGCGGGTTGCGGTGCCCAACAAGGGCACGCTGAGCGAACCGGCCAGCGAGATCCTCGCGGAGGCGGGCTACCGGCGCCGCACCGACTCCAAAGACCTCACCGTCATCGATCCGGCCAACCAGGTTGAATTCTTCTTCCTGCGGCCCAAAGACATTGCCATCTATGTGGGTTCGGGGGAACTGGATTTCGGCATCACCGGCCGGGATCTGGTAGGCGATTCCGACGCACCGGTGCGCGAACGCTTGGCGCTGGGGTTCGGATCATCGAGCTTTCGCTACGCCGGACCGGCGGGGCGCGACTGGAAAATCGCCGATCTGGCCGGCAGGCGGATCGCTACAGCGTACCCGAATCTGGTCCGAAAAGACTTGGCGGGCCGTGGTATTGAGGCAACCGTCATCAGGCTCGACGGTGCGGTAGAGATTTCGATACAACTCGGGGTCGCCGACGCGATCGCCGACGTGGTGGGTTCCGGGCGCACGCTGAGCCTGCACAACCTCGTGGCCTTCGGCGACCCGCTCTGCGATTCCGAAGCGGTGCTGATCGAGAGCGAGCAGGCCAGCAAGCAGGGGACGCAGGCTGCGCGCGATCAATTGGTGGCGCGGATCCAGGGCGTGGTGTTCGGTCAGCAATATTTGATGCTCGACTACGACTGTCCCCGCTCGGTGCAGGACAAGGCCACCGCGATCACGCCGGGGCTGGAGTCGCCCACCATCGCACCCCTGGCCGACCCGGACTGGGTCGCCATCCGCGCGCTGGTGCCGCGTCGGGGCATCAACGAGATCATGGACGAGTTGGCCGCCATCGGCGCCAAGGCGATCCTGGCGTCCGACATCAGGTTTTGCAGGTTCTGATCGCGCGCGCGGTGCACAAGCCGCGGTTGTGTTAGCGTCCGCCTCGGGGGACAGCCCGGGTTGGCGTGTGGGCCGTCCCCGCATTCGTCGCCGGTGTTCGTCTCCCAGGAAGGTCTTCCGTGACACACGCACTTCTTGTCTTGCTGGCTTTGCTGATTGGCGTCGTGGCCGGGCTGCGCTCGCTGACCGCGCCCGCCGTCGTCGCCTGGGCCGCCTTCATCGGCTGGGTCGATTTGCACGGCACGTGGGCTGGCTGGATGGCCAGCCTCATCGCGGTGATCATCTTCACCGTTCTCGCCGTGGGCGAACTGATCAACGACAAGCTGCCCAAGACGCCGGCGCGCACCGCGCCGCCGATCTTCGCGGCGCGGATCGTCACGGGCGGACTCGCGGGCGCGGCCCTTGGCGCCTGGCCGCACTGGACATTTACCGCGCTCGGCGCCGGCGTCATCGGTGCGGTGCTGGGCACCCTCGGCGGCTACCACGCGCGCAAACGGCTGGTCGCCGCGACGGGCGGCAGGGACCTGCCGATCGCGCTGCTGGAGGACGCTGTCGCGATCGTGGGCGGGTTCGCCATCCTCGCGGCGACGGGTCACCTGCTGACCGAGTACCTGCTGACGGCGGTTAAGTGACGGAACATTTCGATGCGATCATCGTTGGCGCCGGCCAGGCCGGCCCGCCGTTGGCAGGCCGGCTGACCGCAGCCGGGCAGCGCGTGGCGGTGGTGGAGCGCAAGCTGATCGGCGGCACCTGCGTCAACACCGGGTGCATCCCCACCAAAACGCTGGTCGCCTCCGCGCATGCCGCGCATCTGGCGCGCCGCGGTGCCGAATACGGCGTAGGGACCGGACCGGTCAGCGTCGACATGGCGAAGGTCAAGGCCCGCAAGGACGAGATCATGCTCGGCGACCGCAAGGGCGTCGAGGATTGGCTCGAGGGAATGAACGGCTGCACCGTGTTTCGCGGTCACGCCGTTTTCCAGGATCCGCATACGCTGCGGGTCGGTGACGATGTGCTGCGCGCCGACCGCATCTTTCTCAATGTCGGCGGGCGTGCCGTGGTGCCCGACGTCCCGGGCTTGTCCGACGTCGACTTCCTGACCAACGTATCGGTCCTCGAACTCGACACGGTGCCAACACATCTCGTCATACTCGGCGGTAGTTACATCGCGCTGGAGTTTGCGCAGATGTACCGGCGGTTCGGGGCCCGGGTGACCGTCGTCGAACGGGGGCCGCGATTGGCGTCGCGCGAGGACGAGGATGTCTCGGCCTCCGTGGCAGACATCCTGCGTGCCGAAGGCATCGATATCATCGTCGGTGCCGACGACGTGCGAATAACCAAGACCGGCAACGGGTTCGAGCTGACTCCTCGCGCGGGTGCCGCCCCCGTCGAAGGAAGCCACCTGCTGCTCGCGGTGGGCCGGCGACCGAACACCGATGACCTGGGCCTGGAAGCCGCCGGCGTGCAGACCGACGCCCGCGGCTTCATCGTGGTCGACGACCGCCTCAAGACGAGCGTCGATCACATCTGGGCGATGGGTGACTGCAATGGGAAGGGCGCGTTCACCCACACCTCCTACAACGACTTCGAGATCGTCGCCGCCAATCTGCTGGACGACGACCCCCGCCTGGTTAGCGACCGCATCACCACCTACGCGCTCTACATCGATCCGCCGCTGGGGCGCGCCGGCATGACCGCCGATCAGGTGCGTTCATCGGGGCGCAAGGCGTTGGTCGGCAAGCGGCCGATGACCAAAGTCGGCCGGGCGGTGGAAAAGGGTGAGACACAAGGCTTCATGAAAGTCGTGGTGGACGCAGACACCCACGAGATTCTGGGGGCCGCGATCCTCGGGGTCGGCGGGGACGAGGCCATCCACGGCATTTTGGACGTGATGTCGGCCAAAGCGCCCTACACCACGCTGTCGCGCACGATGCACATCCACCCGACGGTCAGCGAGCTGATTCCCACGATGCTGCAAGACCTCTCGCCGCTCGATTAGGGGCGATCGGGACTGCGGCCTAGCCGGTCGTTTAGGCCGCCGGCTCGCTAGCGTGCGAATTCGTCTGCGCGGCAAGAGATTCGGGCCAACCCGGGTACGGCGGTGGGGTTCCGCCGAACAGCGGGCAGTGCTGCTGATGGGGACACCAGTCGCACAACCGCGACTGGGTGGGACGGAAATCGCCCGTCTGTCCGGCCGATTGGATCGCCCGCCAGATCGCCATCAGCGTCTTCTCGAACCGCAGCAGCTCGTCGTGGTCCGGCGTGTAGTCCAGCACCTGGCCGTCGGCCAGATAGATGAGCCGCAACCGGGTGGGCTGCACACCTCGCGACCGCAACAGCGCCACCGCATAGAACTTCATCTGGAACATCGCCTTGAACTCGGCCAGGGCTCGTGCTTCCGGCGGCGCCTTGCCGGTCTTGTAGTCGACCACACGAAGCTCGCCGGTGGCGGCGACGTCGATCCGGTCGATGAAGCCACGCAACAGCGTGCCGTCCGCGAGCTCTACCTCCACTCGCTGTTCGCAGCACTGCGGGTTGAAGCGGGTGGGGTCCTCGAGCCGGTAATACCCGGCGAGCAGCGCTTGCGCCTCGACCAACAGCTGGGAGCGCTGCGCCGGATCCAGCTCGGCGGTCACCCCGGGTGTAGCGGCGACGATCTGCTCCCACGCCGGCTCCACCAGTGACATCGCGGTGCCGGGGCCACGGTGCTCGGCCGGCAGGCCGTAAAGCTGCTGCAGGGCGGCGTGGACCAGGGACCCGCGCAGCTGCGCGGTCGACGGCGCCTCGGGCAACCGGTCGATGGCCCGGAACCGGTACAGCAGCGGGCACTGCTTGAAGTCGGCCGCACGCGACGGCGACAGGGCCGGGCGGTACACCTGCCCCGCCGGGCGCATCTCCGGCTGGGGCGCCTCCGGCTTGACCATCATGTCGGAAGCCTAGGACCGGGCGCCGACAACCCCCAAGCACCTGCGGCGGCGAGTCGGCTGGCACGCTGGACCGCGTGTCCGTAACCGGCCCGTTCACCGAGGGCGAGCGTGTCCAGCTCACCGACGCCAAGGGTCGGCATTACACGGTGGTGCTCACCGCGGGCGCGGAGTTTCATACGCATCGCGGGTCGATTTCGCACGACGCGCTGATCGGGCTGGAGCAGGGCAGCGTGATCAAGTCCAGCAACAACGCCGTGTACCTGGTGATGCGGCCCCTGCTGATCGACTACGTCATGTCGATGCCGCGCGGACCCCAGGTGATCTACCCCAAGGACGCCGCACAGATCGTGCACGAGGGCGACATCTTCCCGGGCGCGCGGGTGTTGGAGGCCGGCGCCGGCTCCGGCGCGCTGACTTGTTCGCTGCTGCGCGCGGTCGGGCCGGAAGGCCGGGTGACCTCCTATGAACAGCGCGCCGATCACGCCGAGCACGCCGAGCGCAACGTGGCGGTGTTTCATGGCGGCCAGGCACCCGACAACTGGGAATTGATCATCAGCGACGTCTCCGACTCCGAACTGCCGGACGGCTCCTTCGACCGGGCCGTGCTCGACATGCTCGCGCCGTGGGAGGTGCTGGAGTCGGTCGCCCGCCTGTTGATCTCCGGCGGCGTACTGATCATCTACGTAGCCACCGTCACCCAGCTGTCGCGCGCGGTCGAGGCGCTGCGGGCGCAGCAGTGCTGGACGGAGCCCCGGTCCTGGGAGACGCTGCAACGCGGTTGGAACGTCGTGGGTCTCGCGGTCCGGCCCCAGCATTCGATGCGGGGACACACGGCCTTCCTGATCTTCACGCGACGGCTCGCGCCCGGCGTCGTCGCTCCCGTGCCGTTGGGCCGCAAGCGGGAGGGCCGCGACGGCTAGCGGCGATCGCAAGCGCGGCGTGGCCGGGCGCAGCGGGTCGTCGCCATCGGAGCTAGCGGCGATCGCAAGCGCGGCGTAGCCGGGCGCAGCGGGTCGTCGCCATCGGCTAGGCGAGATCCTCGCTGCGCACCAGGGAGCGTCGCACCGACAGCAGCTCGAACTCGGGATGCGCGGCCACCAATCGTTCGGCCGCGTCCAGGACGTCGACGGCATGGCCTCGGTCGCCGGAGACCGTGGCGACGCCAATGCCCGCTCGCCGGTACAGCTCGTGCGAACCCGTCTCGGCCGCCGAGACGCTGAACTTGCGCTGCAACTCCGCGACGACGGGGCGGATGACCGACCGCTTTTGTTTGAGTGATCGAACGTCGCCGAGCAGGACATCGAACTCGAGCCAGCCGATCCACATGCCGCGGGTCAACCCGGCGGGTTTTGCTGATCGGGCGCGGGCTCCGGAGCGGGGGCGGGCTCGGGAGCCGGGGCCGGCGCGGGGGGCGGAGCGGGAGCCGGCGCCGGCGGAGCGGGCGGCGGCGGAGCGGGTGGCGGTGGCGGTGGTGCCGGCGGGGCTGGTGCCGGCGCGGGCTCGGGTGGTGGCGGCGCGGGGGGCGGGCCGGGGGGAGGCGCGGGCGCGGGAGTGGCCGTAGTCGGAGCCGTCGCCGACTTCCCCAAGGCCAACAGCATTTCGGCGGTGTGCCGCGATAGCTGCCAACCGCCCTGGAACGGAGCGAACTCCATTGGGAAGGTGAAGTTCGGGTTGTTGGCCTGAGCGGTGTGAACGGCGACGGTGGCCTTCACGTTCGACGGATTCTTGTCCGACCACGCGATGTCGTTTGCGTTGAAGGTCATTGGTAGATATCCGTTGTCGCGCAGCGCGCCGGTGAACTTGTCCAGGGTGGCCGCGCTTTCGGGCGTCGCACCTTCCACCAGGTTCACCTTGCTCGCGCCCGGAACGTTCGGGTCGGCGAGCCGGGTGAGCACGTCGGTCAGGGCTTCGGGCGGCGGCAGGGGAGCCGTGACCGGCGCGGCCACCTGGCTCGACGAGGCAGGTGGCAACGACGAGGTGGCCGGCGATTCAGTCTTCGGGTGAGGCGACGAACATGCCGCGATGCCGGCCGCCGCCAGGGCGGTGGCGGCGCTCAGCGCTACGCACAGTTGCCGGTTCATCCACTCGGTCGGCCGGCTAGGCGGCTCTGGCCGCTTCGTGGAGGACGAAGATCGCTAAGGTCGGTCCGATGGGCAAAACTGAAGTCACACCGGCGGCGGGGGCTACGGCGGCGATGCGGGCCGAGCCGGTGGCGAGGCTTTTTCCGGTCACGCGGGCCCTTTCGATCATCACGATTAGTGGCCGAGATTACCAGCGTGACGAAAATCTTAACTTTTCGTGGGTATTTGACTACGTACATGAGTCGGCAATGGCCGGTAGCTTTGAAGTATCCGCCGCGCCATTTCGGTGTGGGAAAGGAGCGCAAGATGGGTAGCTCAGAGCGTTCTGAAGCTTTTGGATCCCCCCACGGATCAGACGGGTCCAGCGGCGACGAGGCCGAGTTGGAGCAGCTACGTCGCGAGGCCGCGATGTTGCGCGAGCAGCTCGAGCAGACGGTCGGCTCGCACGGCGGCGCCCGCTCCGCGCGCGATGTCCATCAGCTGGAAGCGCGCATTGACTCCCTTGCGTCGCGGAACTCGAAGTTGATGGAGACCCTCAAAGAGGCCCGCCAGCAACTGCTGGCGCTGCGTGAGGAAGTCGATCGGCTGGGGCAGCCGCCCAGCGGCTACGGCGTTTTGCTCGCCACCCACGAGGACGACACCGTCGACGTGTTCACCTCCGGCCGCAAGATGCGGCTGACCTGCTCGCCGAACATTGAAGTCCCGTTGCTGCGCAAGGGTCAGACGGTGCGCCTCAACGAGGCCCTGACGGTCGTGGAAGCCGGCACGTTCGAATCCGTCGGCGAGATCTCCACGCTGCGTGAGCTCTTGGGCGACGGGCACCGGGCCCTGGTCGTCGGGCACGCCGACGAGGAACGCATCGTGTGGCTCGCCGAGCCGCTGGTCGCCGAGAACCTGCCGGACGGCCACCCCGACGCCCTCAACGACGACACCCGGCCGCGCAAGCTGCGCCCCGGCGACTCGTTGCTGGTGGACACCAAGGCCGGGTACGCCTTCGAGCGCATTCCCAAGGCCGAGGTCGAGGACCTGGTGCTGGAAGAGGTGCCCGATGTCAGCTACCTGGACATCGGTGGACTCACTCGCCAGATCGAGCAGATTCGCGACGCGGTGGAGCTGCCGTTCCTGCACAAGGAGCTGTACCGCGAGTACGCGCTGCGCCCACCCAAAGGTGTGCTGCTCTACGGTCCGCCCGGCTGCGGTAAGACGCTGATCGCCAAGGCCGTTGCCAACTCGCTGGCCAAGAAGATGGCCGAGGTGCGAGGCGACGACGCCCGCGAGGCCAAGTCCTACTTCTTGAACATCAAGGGGCCGGAGCTGCTCAACAAGTTCGTCGGCGAGACCGAGCGGCACATCCGGCTGATCTTCCAGCGCGCCCGTGAGAAGGCGTCGGAAGGCACGCCGGTGATCGTGTTCTTCGACGAAATGGACTCGATCTTCCGCACCCGTGGCACCGGGGTGTCCTCGGACGTCGAGACGACCGTGGTTCCGCAGCTGCTCAGCGAGATCGACGGTGTGGAGGGGCTCGAGAACGTCATCGTGATCGGCGCCTCCAACCGCGAGGACATGATCGATCCCGCCATCCTCCGGCCGGGACGTCTCGACGTGAAGATCAAGATCGAGCGGCCGGATGCCGAAGCGGCGCAAGACATCTTCTCGAAGTACCTGATCGAGTCGCTGCCGCTGCATGCGGACGACCTCGCCGAGTTCGACGGCGACCGCTCGGCATGCATCAAGGCGATGATCGAAAAGGTCGTCGAGCGGATGTACGCCGAGATCGACGACAACCGGTTCTTGGAGGTCACCTACGCCAACGGTGACAAGGAAGTCATGTACTTCAAAGACTTCAACTCCGGGGCGATGATTCAGAACGTCGTCGACCGCGCGAAGAAGAACGCGATCAAGTCCGTGCTGGAGACCGGGCAGCCCGGTCTGCGTATCCAGCACCTGCTGGATTCGATCGTCGACGAGTTCGCCGAGAACGAGGACCTGCCCAACACCACCAACCCCGACGACTGGGCACGGATTTCGGGCAAGAAGGGTGAGCGGATCGTTTACATCCGCACCCTGGTCACCGGGAAGAGCTCGAGCGCCTCGCGGGCCATCGACACCGAATCCAATTTGGGTCAGTACCTGTAGGTACCGGCGCCGCGCCCTGGTGCTTTGGTGCCTGAAGGCGCCGTGGTGCTTTGAGGCGCCGCCGCGACACTTAAACCACGCACACGACACGCCGGGTGGCGGCGCAACGGTTTAAGTCTCGTGGCGGCTTGGCGGGCAAGTTGGCCCAAGAGTTGGCCCGAAAGTCAGTCGGCCACCAGCGAATAGCTGTTGGTCAGGTTGTCTTGTAACACCTGGGCGGGGCGCTGCGTCGTATCCACCCGCAGTTCGTCGGTGAGCACGCGCGGTTGGTAGGCCCATCCGGCCGGCAGGTCGAGCCGATCGGCAAGGCCCGGTAGGTCGGCCCGCGACAAGGTGCCATCGGCGACCTGGCTCCAGGTTTGCATGATCCAGTGCTGACCCTGCGGATCGATGAGTTCATACACCTCTTGGCCGGCGTTGAAGACGAATACCGTGCGGCGGTTGACCGTGTTGGGGATGTAGGGCGCGGGATTCATCGACGACAACAGGACGGTGGCCTGCTGGATCATTTCGATCCCGCCGAAGGATTTGGTGATCTGCGGGCCCTGGGCGGTTTTTTCGATGGCGTTCATCAGCCAATACCGGGGACCGTTGAGCAGGGCCGCGGCCGCCCCGTGTTCCGTGGCGATGGCGTGCGCGTCCAGCGCCGACCACAGCTCCTGGGGACAGTCGTTGAGCGGGAAGCTGTTGTACACCGTCGCTTGCGGACCCGCCTCGCCGGGTGTTACGAGCAGCACCTCGCCGTATCGCTTTCCGAACAGGTCGAGTGCGTGCTTACCGACGGCGCGGCCGGATTCGGGGGCGGGCACAGGGTGAAATTAATCACTGGCATCGGTGCCGTCAACACGGCGGACGGTCACCCGGCGGCGCAGTGACAGCGATGAACGCCAGCAAGTCGTGTCCAGCTTCTCGATCAACGGGTCGCGGAACGTGGACGGTATTCCGCGTGGCCGCGAACGCGCTGGGCCGGCCCGCCCGCGCCCCGCCGCGCGGGCCGCTTCGTCGCGCGGCCTACGCTTAGTCCATGCAACGGATTATCGGGACGGAGGTCGAATACGGCATCTCATCGCCATCGGACCCGACAGCCAATCCGATCCTCACATCGACGCAGGCGGTTCTGGCGTACGCGGCCGCAGCGGGCATTCAGCGCGCCAAGCGCACCCGATGGGACTACGAGGTGGAATCGCCGTTGCGGGATGCCCGCGGCTTCGACCTGAGCCGCTCGGCCGGCCCGCCCCCGGTGGTCGACGCCGACGAGGTCGGCGCCGCCAACATGATTTTGACCAACGGCGCACGGCTCTACGTCGACCACGCGCACCCCGAATACTCCGCGCCCGAGTGCACCGACCCGCTCGACGCGGTGATCTGGGACAAGGCCGGTGAGCGGGTGATGGAGGCCGCCGCACGCCACGTCGCCAGCGTGCCCGGCGCCGCAAAGTTGCAGCTCTACAAGAACAACGTCGACGGCAAGGGCGCGTCCTACGGCTCGCACGAGAACTACCTGATGTCGCGGCAGACGCCGTTCTCGGCGATCATCGCCGGGCTGACCCCGTTCCTGGTCTCCCGGCAGGTGGTCACCGGCTCCGGCCGGGTCGGCATCGGGCCCTCCGGCGACGAGCCCGGCTTTCAGTTGTCTCAGCGCTCGGACTACATCGAGGTCGAGGTCGGGCTGGAGACCACGCTCAAACGCGGCATCATCAATACGCGCGACGAACCACACGCCGACGCCGACCGGTACCGGCGGCTGCACGTGATCATCGGCGACGCCAACCTGGCCGAGACGTCGACGTATCTGAAGCTGGGCACCACGGCGCTGGTGCTGGACCTGATCGAAGATGGCCCGGCGCACGGGATCGATCTGAGCGACCTGGCGCTGGCGCGGCCGGTGCACGCGGTCCACGCGATCAGCCGCGACCCTTCGCTGCGCGCCGCGGTGGCGCTGGCCGACGGCCGCGAGCTGACCGGGCTTGCGCTGCAACGGGTTTACCTCGATCGGGTGGCCAAGCTGGTCGACAGCCGCGACCCCGACCCGCGCGCGTCCGATGTCGTCGAGACCTGGGCGCACGTGCTCGACCAACTCGAGCGCGACCCAATGGAATGCGCCGAAATACTCGACTGGCCGGCCAAACTGCGCCTGCTCGAAGGATTTCGGCAGCGCGAAAACCTGAGCTGGTCGGCGCCGCGGCTGCATCTGGTGGACCTGCAATATTCCGACGTCCGGCTGGACAAGGGCCTGTACAACCGGCTCGTCGCGCGCGGTTCGATGAAGCGTTTGGTGACCGAGCACCAGGTGCTCGAGGCGGTGGACAAACCTCCGACGGACACCCGGGCGTACTTCCGCGGCGAATGCCTGCGCAGGTTCGGCGCCGACATCGCCGCGGCCAGCTGGGACTCGGTGATTTTCGACCTGGGCGGCGATTCTCTGGTCCGCATCCCGACGCTGGAGCCGCTGCGCGGTAGCAAGGCGCACGTCGGGGCGCTGCTGGACTCCGTGGACAGCGCCGCCGAGCTGGTCGAACAACTCACCAGCTAGATGCCGGTTAACCGCAGGATCGTCGGGGTCGACCGGTAGGCTAGGCAGGACGAACGGGCAGTGTGGCTTGATCGGTGAGTAAGCCATTCAAAGGGCCCACACAACGCAGGAGGCGGCGATGGCTCAGGAGCAGACCAAGCGTGGCGGTGGTGGCGGCGACGAAGACGACATCGCCAGCAGCACGGCCGCGGGCCAAGAACGCCGGGAGAAGCTAGCCGAGGACACCGACGATCTGCTCGACGAGATCGATGACGTCCTCGAGGAAAACGCCGAGGACTTCGTTCGCGCGTATGTCCAAAAGGGCGGACAGTGACCTGGCCTTTCTCAAATCGCCTGTCCACCAACTCCGCACTTCCGGGCCCCGCACTGCCGGGCAATACCGCTATCGATCTCTCGTCGTTTGCTGACCTGTTGCGACGACACGCGCCGGAATTGCTGCCGGCAAGCCTGTCCGGCTCGCAATCGGATGCCGCCACGGGCCAGTTGCCGCACGGCACCACGATCGTCGCGCTGAAGTACCCCGGCGGCGTGGTGCTGGCCGGCGATCGGCGCTCAACGCAGGGCAACATGATCGCCGGGCGCGATGTCAAGAAGGTGTACATCACCGACGACTACACCGCCACCGGCATCGCCGGTACCGCCGCCATCGCCGTGGAGTTCGCCCGTCTGTACGCGGTGGAACTCGAGCACTACGAGAAACTCGAAGGCGTGCCGCTCACGTTCGCCGGCAAGGTGAACCGGCTGGCGATCATGGTCCGCGGCAATCTGGCGGCCGCGATGCAGGGTCTGATCGCCTTGCCGCTGTTGGTGGGCTACGACATCGATGCGCCCGACCCCGAGGGCGCCGGCCGCATCGTGTCGTTCGATGCCGCCGGCGGCTGGAACCTGGAAGAGGAGGGCTACCAGTCGGTGGGGTCGGGCTCGATCTTCGCCAAGTCGTCGATGAAGAAGTTGTACTCGCAGGTCACCGACGCCGATTCAGCGGTGCGTGTCGCGATCGAGGCGCTCTACGACGCGGCCGATGACGACTCCGCCACCGGCGGACCGGATCTGGTGCGAGGCATTTACCCCACCGCGGTGACCATCGGTGCCGACGGAGCGCTCGAAGTGCCGGAGAGCCGCATCGCCGAATTGGCCCGCGAGGTAATCCAAAGCCGTTCGCGCGCTGACACTTTCGGCCCCGACGGTGGTGAGAAGTGAGCTTCCCGTATTTCATCTCGCCCGAGCAGGCGATGCGCGAACGCAGCGAGCTCGCGCGTAAGGGCATCGCGCGTGGCAAGAGTGTGGTCGCCCTGGTCTACGCCGGTGGTGTGCTCTTCGTCGCGGAGAATCCGTCACGGTCGTTGCAGAAGATCAGCGAACTCTACGATCGTGTCGGCTTCGCGGCTGCCGGTAAGTTCAACGAATTCGACAACCTGCGCCGGGGCGGAATTCAATTCGCCGACACCCGGGGCTACGCCTATGACCGTCGCGACGTCACGGGCCGCCAGCTGGCCAACGTTTATGCCCAGACCCTGGGCACCATCTTCACCGAGCAGGCCAAGCCCTACGAGGTGGAATTGTGTGTTGCCGAGGTCGCGCACTACGGCGAGACCAAACCGCCTGAGCTGTACCGGATCACCTATGACGGATCGATCGCCGACGAGCCGCATTTCGTCGTGATG
Organism: Mycobacterium sp. NGS17; assembly: GCF_059813205.1. Taxonomy (NCBI): domain Bacteria; kingdom Bacillati; phylum Actinomycetota; class Actinomycetes; order Mycobacteriales; family Mycobacteriaceae; genus Mycobacterium; species Mycobacterium sp. NGS17. The sequence continues at coordinate 87,201 of NZ_JCALED010000007.1, forward strand.
GGTGGGACCACCGAACCGATCACCACGGCGCTCAAGGAGTCCTACGCCGAGAACGCCGATCTGCGTGAGGCCACGCGCATCGCCGTGAAAGCGCTGCGGGCCGGTAGCGAGGCCTCGAATGGCGACCAGTCCACGCTCGAGGTGGGCAGCCTGGAGGTTGCCATCTTGGATGTCAACCGGCCGCGACGGGCCTTCCGGCGGATCAATCGCGCCACGTTGGAGAATTTGCTGCGCGAGCTCGACTCCAACGGCTCGGGCGGCGACGGTGAGCCGTCCGATTCCAACGGCGCGCCCTCCGACTAAGCCCGGACGGCGGCGCGGCTTTCCCTAAGGGCTTATGGTCCGAAAGGTGCTGGTGAGCCAGCGAGGACGCGCCGCGCCGGGACGGGTCGATCCAGTGGTACGGCCGCCCCGCGTGGCCACCCGGCAGGTCGAGGAAACAGTTCGTCGAAGCGATCCGCGCGGCATGCTCACCGTCCAGGTCGGACAACCAGTACCCTCGATTACGTGCAGAGGCGAATCATGGGTATCGAGACCGAGTTCGGGGTCACCTGCACATTCCACGGCCATCGTCGGCTCAGCCCGGACGAGGTGGCCCGCTACCTGTTCCGCCGCGTCGTGTCTTGGGGCCGAAGCTCCAACGTCTTCCTGCGCAACGGCGCCCGGCTGTACCTCGACGTCGGAAGCCACCCGGAGTACGCCACCGCCGAATGCGACAGCCTGGTGCAGCTGGTCACCCACGACCGCGCCGGGGAATGGGTGCTGGAAGACCTGTTGGTCGACGCCGAACAGCGCCTGGCCGACGAGGGCATCGGCGGCGACATCTACCTGTTCAAGAACAACACCGACTCGGCGGGCAACTCCTACGGCTGCCACGAGAACTACCTGATCGTGCGCGCCGGCGAGTTCTCCCGGATCTCGGACGTTTTGCTCCCCTTCCTGGTCACCCGCCAGTTGATCTGCGGCGCAGGCAAGGTGCTGCAGACCCCGAAGGCCGCGACGTTCTGCCTTTCCCAACGCGCCGAGCACATTTGGGAGGGCGTTTCTTCGGCCACGACTCGCAGCCGGCCGATCATCAACACCCGCGACGAGCCGCACGCCGACGCCGAGAAGTACCGGCGCCTGCACGTGATCGTCGGTGACTCCAACATGTGCGAGACCACCACCATGCTCAAGGTCGGCACCGCCGCGCTGGTGTTGGAGATGATCGAGGCCGGCGTTCCGTTCCGGGACTTCTCGCTGGACAACCCCATTCGCGCCATTCGCGAGGTCAGCCACGACACCACCGGGCGCCGGCCGGTGCGGCTGGCGGGCGGACGTCAGGCCAGCGCGCTCGACATCCAGCGCGAGTACTACAGCCGCGCCGTCGAGCACCTGCAGACCCGGGAACCCAACGCCCAGATCGAGCAGATCGTCGACCTGTGGGGCCGCCAGCTCGACGCGGTCGAGAGCCAGGACTTCGCCAAAGTCGACACCGAGATCGACTGGGTGATCAAGCGCAAGCTCTTCCAGCGCTACCAGGACCGCTACAGCATGGAGCTGTCCGACCCGAAGATCGCCCAGCTGGACCTGGCCTACCACGACATCAAGCGCGGGCGCGGTGTCTTCGACCTGCTGCAGCGCAAAGGCCTGGCCGCGCGGGTCACCACCGACGAGGACATCGCCGAGGCGGTCGACAACCCGCCGCAGACCACCCGGGCGCGGCTGCGTGGGGAGTTCATCAGCGCGGCCCAGGCCGCGGGCCGCGACTTCACCGTCGACTGGGTGCACCTCAAGCTCAACGACCAGGCTCAGCGCACCGTGTTGTGCAAGGACCCCTTCCGGGCCGTCGACGAGCGGGTCAAACGCCTGATCGCGAGCATGTAGCCGCACGTCGGCTCGTCTTCTTCGACTCGACGCCCAAGCGCCGGCAGCAACTAGCGCGACGCGGAGGGCCGGTGGAAGCGCCAGGCGAGGTGCATCGAATAATCTGGAGCCGATGGCGACGTCAAAAGTCGAGCGGCTGGTAAATCTGGTCATCGCCCTGCTGTCCACCCGCGGCTACATCTCGGCGGAGAAGATCAGGTCGAGCGTGGCGGGTTATTCGGACAGCCCCAGCGCCGAGGCGTTCTCCCGCATGTTCGAGCGGGACAAGAACGAGCTGCGCGACCTCGGCATCCCGCTCGAGGTCGGCCGCGCGTCGGCCTGGGACCCTACCGAGGGCTACCGGATCAACCGCGACGCCTACTCGCTCGCACCGGTCGACCTGACCGCCGACGAGGCCGCCGCGGTAGCCGTGGCGACACAGCTGTGGGAGTCGCCCGAACTCATCACCGCGACCCAGGGCGCGTTGCTCAAACTGCGCGCGGCCGGGGTCGACGTCGATCCGGACGCTCCGGTCGCCATCGCGTCGCCTGCCGGAGTTCCGGGCCTGCGCGGCTCGGAAGACGTCCTCGGAATCCTGTTGTCCGCCATCGACTCCCGGCAGGCGGTGCAGTTTCCGCACCGGCCGTCACGAGCCGAGCCGTACGCCATCCGCACCGTCGAGCCCTGGGGCGTGGTCACCGAGAAGGGCCGCTGGTATTTAGTGGGCCACGACCGCGATCGCGACGCCACCCGCACCTTCCGGCTCTCCCGGATCGGTTCGGAGGTCATGCCGATCGGCCCGCCGGGCGCCGTCGCCGTGCCGAAAGCCGTTGACCTGCGCAAGATCGTGGCCCAGACCGTCACCGAGGTTTCGGCGACGCCGACCGTCGGGCAGGCGAGAGTATGGGTGGCCGACGGTCGGGCCACGGCACTGCGGCGCGCCGGCAGGCGCGTGGACGCGCGCCAACTCGGGGGTCGCGACGGCGAGGTGATCGAACTCGACATCTCCTTCGCCGACCAGCTGGCACGTGACATCGCCGGGTACGGCGCCGACGCTCTGGTGCTCGAGCCACAGTCGTTGCGCGACGACGTGCTCGCCCGGCTGCGCGCGCATGCCGGCGCGGGCGCGGTCGCTGCGGCGCAACCGCCCGGCCGCGGCGGAGTGTCCGCATGACGCGCGCCAGCGACGATGCAGAGCGCAGGGATGTGGGGGCACCTCCCGCTTGCGGGGGAGAGGAGTGGCGCCAATGACACCGATCTCCACCCGCCTGATCCGGCTGCTGAACATGGTGCCGTATTTCCAGGCCAATCCCCGGGTGACCCGAGTCAAGGCCGCTGCCGACCTCGGGGTATCGGCCAAGCAGCTGGAAGAAGACCTCAACCAGCTGTGGATGTGCGGTCTGCCCGGTTACTTTCCGGGCGACCTCATCGATTTCGAGTTCTCCGGAGACACCATCGAGGTGACGTTCTCCGCGGGGATCGACCGCCCGCTCAAGCTCACCTCGCCCGAGGCCACCGGCCTGCTGGTGGCGTTGCGGGCGCTGGCCGACATCCCCGGGGTCGTCGACCCGGAAGCCGCGCGCAGCGCCATCGCCAAGGTCGAGGATGCCGCGGGGGCCGTCGGGCAGGACGCCTCAACGGCGGCGTCGGCCGTCGACGAGCCCGCACCGGTGGAGAACCGGGCCGCTGCCGCGGTGCGCGCGGCCGTCCAGTCCAGGCACGCGCTGGCCATCGACTACTACTCCGCCTCGCACGACATCCTGACCAGCCGGGTCGTCGACCCCATCCGGGTCCTGCTGATCGGCGGCCACAGCTACCTGGAGGGCTGGTCGCGCGAGGCCGAGGGCGTGCGGTTGTTCCGCTTCGACCGGATCGTGGACGCCACCGAGCTCGACGAGCCGGCCGCCCCGCCGGAGCCCGCGCTGCATGCGCCGCCGGACACGTCGCTGTTCGACGGCGATCCGTCGCTGCCGTCGGCCAGGCTGCGGGTGGCGCCCGCGGCGTCCTGGATGTTCGAGTACTACCCGATGCGCGACGTGCGCGAATTGCCCGACGGATCCTGCGAGGCGGTGATGACGTACGCCTCCGAAGATTGGATGACGCGCCTGGTGCTGGGCTTCGGGCTCGATGTTCAGGTGCTACAACCTGCGTCCCTGGCGCAGCGGATACGGGATGCCGCGACGGCCGCCGTGACGGCGTATGAAGCCCTGAGCTGATAAAAGTCCAGGCGAAATGGGCCGTGGGGCGGCGCGCGCCCGGCACTGCACGGCGCCACTGCGGTAGCATCGGGGGAACGTCTGGAGGTAATCAAAGTGGGCAGTCTTAGTCCGTGGCACTGGGCGATCCTCGCGGTCGTGGTGATCTTGCTGTTCGGTGCCAAGAAGCTCCCCGATGCGGCGCGTTCGTTGGGCAAGTCGATGCGGATCTTCAAGTCCGAGATCCGCGAAATGCAGACGGAGAACAAAGCGGAAACGTCGGCCCTGGGAACGAACACCGCAACCCAAAGCGAGGCCCCCGCGGCGAACCCCACGCCCGTGCAGTCGCAGCGGGTCGACGCACCGGCGCCCAGCGAGCAGGGGCACAGCGAAGCACGTCCGGCGTAGCCGCCATCACCGTCGCGCTGCCCGAGCGCCACTGACCGAGCATCGTGAAAGTCTTCAAGGTTTCAGCGCGCACTTCCGGCCTGCTGAGGCGCCTCAACCCTCGTAACCGGCGCAGCCGAACCAACCCGGATGCGACCATGTCGCTGGTCGACCATCTGACCGAGCTGCGCACGCGGCTGCTGATCTCCCTGGCCGCCATCCTGCTGACCACGATCTTCGGGTTCGTCTGGTACTCGCATTCGATCTTCGGGCTGGAAAGCCTCGGCGAGTGGCTGCGCCATCCCTACTGTTCGCTGCCCCGGTCGGCGCGCGCCGAGATCAGCCCTAACGGCCAGTGCCGGCTGCTGGCCACCGCGCCGTTCGACCAGTTCATGCTGCGACTCAAGGTCGGGCTGACGGCGGGAGTGGTGCTCGCCTGCCCGGTGTGGTTCTACCAGCTGTGGGCGTTCATCACCCCCGGGTTGTATCGGAAGGAACGCCGCTTCGCGGTCGCGTTCGTGATCCCCGCCGTGGTGCTGTTCGTCGTCGGCGCGGTGCTGGCCTACTTCGTGCTGGCCAAGGCGCTGGGCTTCCTGCTGACCGTCGGCAGCGACGTACAGGTGACTGCGCTGTCCGGCGACCGGTATTTCGGCTTCCTGATCAACCTGCTCATAGTTTTCGGCGTCAGCTTCGAATTTCCGCTGCTCATCGTCATGTTGAACGCCATCGGCATCTTGCCCTACGAGCGGCTCAAGGCGTGGCGGCGCGGACTGATCTTCGCGATGTTCGCGTTCGCGGCGATCTTCACCCCCGGATCCGACCCGTTTTCGATGACCGCGCTCGGGTTGGCGTTGTCGGTCCTCTTGGAGTTCGCCATCCAGATCTCCCGGCTGCACGACCGACGGAAGGCCAAGCATGAAGCCCAGGCCGTGATTCCCGACGACGAAGCGTCCGTCATCGAACCGCCTACCGCGATACCGGAGCCGTCGTTCACCGCCGGGCAACACGACGATGTCACCTGATCCGTCGCCGCCTCAGGACGTCGCCGAGCTTGTTGAGCTCACCAGGTTCACCACCGAACTCCCCTTCGCGCTCGACGGCTTCCAGCGTCGGGCATGCGCGGCGCTCGAACGGGGCCACGGCGTGCTGGTGTGTGCGCCGACCGGCGCGGGCAAGACGGTGGTCGGCGAATTCGCGGTGCACCTGGCGCTGGCGTCGGGCGGCAAGTGTTTCTACACCACGCCGCTCAAAGCGCTGAGCAACCAGAAGCACACCGACCTCACGGCGCGTTACGGCCGCGACCGCATCGGCCTGCTCACGGGCGACATGTCCGTCAACGCCGACGCGCCCGTGGTGGTCATGACCACCGAGGTGCTGCGCAACATGCTCTACGCGGATTCACCTGCGCTGCATGGACTTTCGTATGTGGTGATGGATGAGGTGCATTTCCTCGCCGACCGGATGCGGGGTCCGGTGTGGGAGGAGGTGATCCTGCACCTGCCCGACGAGGTCCGGGTGGTCAGCCTCTCGGCGACGGTGAGCAACGCCGAGGAATTCGGCGGCTGGATCCAGACCGTGCGCGGCGATACGACGGTAGTCGTCGACGAGCACCGGCCGGTTCCGCTGTGGCAACACGTGTTGGTGGGCAAGCGCCTGCTGGACCTGTTCGATTACGACAACCACCAGCCGGCCGCCGATCGTCAGCCGCGCGTCAATCCCGAACTGCTGCGCCACATCGCGCACCGCCGCGAGGCGGACCGCATGACCGACTGGCAGCCCCGGCGCCGGGGCAACGCGGGGCGGTCGTCGCGTCCCCGCTTCTACCGGACGCCGTCGCGGCCGGACGTGATCGCCAGTTTGGACGCCGAGGGACTGCTGCCCGCGATCACGTTCGTGTTCTCCCGGGCCGGCTGCGACGCCGCCGTCCAGCAATGCCTGCGCTCATCCCTGCAGTTGACCACCCAGGAGGAGCGCGCACAGATTGCCGAGGTGATCGAGCACCGGTGCGGCGATCTCGCCGACGCCGACCTGAGCGTGCTCGGCTACTACGAATGGCGCGAGGGATTGCTGCGCGGCTTGGCGGCCCACCACGCCGGCATGCTGCCCGTCTTCCGCCACACGGTCGAAGAGCTGTTCACCGCCGGACTCGTCCGAGCGGTGTTCGCCACCGAGACCCTGGCGCTCGGGATCAACATGCCCGCACGCACGGTGGTTCTCGAGCGGCTGGTCAAGTTCAACGGCGAGCAGCACGTCGCGCTGACGCCGGGGGAGTACACGCAGCTCACCGGGCGCGCCGGGCGGCGCGGCATCGACGTCGAGGGCCACGCGGTGGTGCTGTGGAATCCCACCGAGGAAACCACCGAGCCGTCGGCGGTGGCCGGGCTGGCCTCCACCCGCACCTTCCCGCTGCGCAGCTCGTTCGCCCCGTCGTACAACATGACGATCAACCTGGTCCAGCAGATGGGGCCCGAGCAGGCGCATCGGTTGCTCGAGCAGTCATTCGCGCAATATCAGGCCGACCGTTCCGTGGTCGGGCTGGTCCGCGGCATCGAGCGGGGCGCCGGGTTGCTCGACGAGATCGCCGGCGAGATAGGCGGACGCAAGGCCCGGATCCTCGAATACGCCCGGATGCGCGCCCGCATCACCGAGATGGAGCGCGCGCAGTCCCGCGCGTCCCGACTGCAGCGACGCCAGGCCGCCAGCGACGCGCTGGCCGCGCTGCGCCGGGGCGACATCATCAACATCACCCACGGCCGGCGCGGTGGTCTGGCCGTGGTGCTGGAATCCGCGCGCGATAGCTCCGACCCGCGACCGCTGGTGCTCACCGAAAACCGTTGGGCGGGCAGGATTTCGTCGGCCGACTATTCGGGTTCCTCCGCACGCGTCGGTTCGATGTCACTGCCCAAACGGGTCGAACACCGTCAGCCGCGGGTCCGGCGCGATCTGGCGTCGGCGCTGCGATCGGCTGCCGCCGGGCTGACCGTCCCGGCCCGGCATCGCGGCGGCCGCGGTGACTCCGACGGCGCCTACGAAGCTTTCCATGACCCGGAGCTGGCGTCGCTGCGCGAACAGCTGCGCCGGCACCCGTCGCACCACACGCCCGGCCTGGAAGAGCAGGTCCGGCAGGCCGAGCGGTACTTGCGGATCGAGCGCGACAACGCGCAGTTGGAGAAAAAGGTTGCGGCCGCCACCAATTCGCTGGCACGGACCTTCGACCGAATCGTCGGCCTGCTCACCGAGCGCGGCTTCATCGAAGGACGCGACGGCGATCCCCGCGTGACCGACGACGGCCGGTTGCTGGCGCGCATCTACAGCGAAAGCGATCTGCTGGTCGCTGAATGTCTTCGCACCGGCGCGTGGTCGGGGTTGAAGCCGGCCGAGCTGGCCGCGGTGGTCTCGGCGGTGCTGTACGAAACCCGGGGTGGCGACGGGCCGGGCGCGGCCTTTGCGGCCGACGCGCCCACCCAGCAAGTGCGGCAGGCGCTGCAGCAGACGTCGCGGCTGTCGACGGCGTTGCGCGCCGACGAGCAAACGCACCGGATCGCCCCGAGCCGCGAGCCCGACGACGGCTTCGTCAACGTCATCTACCGCTGGGCCAGGAACGGAGACTTGGCCGCGGCCCTGGCGGCCGCCGACCCGGCCGGCACCGGATCACCCCTGCTCGCGGGAGATTTCGTGCGCTGGTGCCGCCAAGTTCTCGACCTGCTGGACCAGGTCCGCAACGCCGCTCCTGATTCCGAATTACGGGCCACCGCCAAGCGCGCCATCAATGACATTCGGCGCGGCGTCGTCGCAGTTGACGCCGGGTAGGCTAGGCCGGAGCTACCGTTAAGCGCCGATAGCATGCCAAGAAAACACAGGCTGAGGGAGAGAGATGAGCGGACCGCAGGGATCGGACCAGCAGTGGCAGCCGCCCGGCCAAGGTCAAGGCAGCGACCACTCGTCAGACCCGACCCAGGTGGGACCGACCTGGCAGGAGCAATCGAATCAGGAGACGTCGTGGCAGGCCCCGGCGTACACGCCGCCCGCCGACTACCCGCAGTACCAACAGCCGACCGAGCAGGCCTACCCGCAGCAGTACCCCCAGCAGCAGCCGGGCTACGCGCAGCCCGGCCAGTACGGCCAGCCAGGCCAATACGGCCAGCCGGGGCAGTACGCCCAGCCGGGGCAGTACGGCCAGCCGGGGCAGTACCCGCAGCCCGGGCAATACCCCCAGCCCGGCCAGTACGGCCAGCCGGGCCAGTACCCGCAATACCCGGGTTACGAGCAACCGGGCAAGAAGCGGCCGGTCGGGCTCATCGCAGGCGTGGGCGGCGCGATCGCGTTTCTGCTCATCGCGGTCGTGCTGGTGCTGGGCTTCTGGCAGCCCGGATTCTTCGTCACCACCAAGCTGGACGTCAATAAGGCGCAGGCCGGGGTCCAGCAGGTCCTCAGCGACGAAACCAACGGCTACGGCGCCAAGAACGTCCAGAACGTCAAGTGCAACCACGGCCAGAACCCAACGGTCAAGAAGGGCGCCACATTCGACTGCGACGTCAGCATCGACGGCGCGCCCAAGCACGTGACCGTGACGTTCCAGGACAACAAGGGCACCTACGAGGTCGGCCGGCCGCAGTAGCCAGCGGCCCGGTCAGTTCGGCAGGCCGTCCAGCGCCTTTTGCAGGCGGGCGACCGACGAGCCCACACCCAGCTCGGTCGCCAGTTCGGCGGTGCGGCGCGGATGGGCGGCGACCAACGGTATTTCGTCGGTGGCCGTCGACAAGGTGACGGGCGCGTCGGTGGCCACCCGTACCACCTTGCCGGCCGCCTCGATGTAGTCCAGCGCTCCCAGCAGCTTCGTGCGGATACCCTTGGCCATTTTGGACTTCGGGTCGTGGGCGGCGGCCAGGATCCGCTGCAGCGAGCCGTGCTGGGCCAGCAGCGTCGCCGCGGTCTTCTCGCCGACGCCTGGGACGCCGGGCAGGCCGTCGGACGGATCGCCACGCAGCAGCGCGAGTTCGGCATAGGCGGGGCCGGCCCTATCCACCGGCACGCCATAGTGCTCGGCCACCTCGGCGGGCCCGAACAACGTGGCCTTGCTCAGCCCGCGGCCCAGGTAGAGCACCCGAACCGGCACGGGGTCGTCCGACACCACCTGCAACAGGTCGCGGTCGCCGCTGACCACCACCACCGGATCCTTGCGTTCCCGGGCCGCCAGGGTGCCCAGCACGTCGTCGGCCTCGTAGCCCACGGCGCCGGCCGTCGGAATCCCGTATGCGTCAAGGAGTTCGGCGATCATGTCGATCTGGGGTGTCAGGTCGTCCGGGACTTCCTCGACGTCCGGCTCGTCCTGCGGATCCAGCACGGCCACCCGGTGGGCCTTGTAGGACGGGACGAGGTCCACCCGGAACTGGGGACGCCAGTCGAGGTCCAGGCAGACGGCCAGCCGGCTGGGCCGCTGCCGGGTGATCACCACTGCCATGGCGTCGATGAATCCCCGAACGGCGTTGACGGGCCGGCCGTCGGGAGCGGTGATCGAGGACGGCACCCCGAAATACGAGCGGAACCACATGCTGGCGCCGTCGAGCAGGACCAGTGGTCGCATGCCGGTTATCGTCTCACGCCGCCGCGAGGCGATGCGCAATCGAGCACTAGCCTGGCTGCCATGCAGTCTCACCGCTTCGACGCAGCCGTGTACGAACGCCGGCTGGCAGCCGCCGCCGCGGCGGCCGGTGACGCAGGCCTGGCCGGGCTGGTCATCACCCCGGGATATGACCTGCGCTACCTCGTCGGGTCGCGCGCACAGACCCTGGAGCGGTTCACCGCGCTGGTGTTGCCCGCCTCGGGCGAGCCGACGGTGGTGGTGCCGCGCCTCGAGCTGGCCTCGCTGAAGGGGTCGGCCATCGCCGAACTGGGCCTGGCGGTACGGGATTGGGTCGACGGCGACCATCCCTACGATCTGGTGGGTTCCGCGCTGGGCGGCGTCCCCGCCGCGACCGCCGTCACCGATGCCATGCCGGCGTTGCACCTGCTGCCGCTGGCCGAAGTGCTCGGGGTGTTGCCGGTGCTGGCCACCGAGGTGTTGCGCACGCTGCGGATGGTCAAGGAGGAATGCGAGGTTGACGCGCTGCGCAAAGCAGGGGCGGCCATCGATCGGGTGCACGCCCGGGTGCCGCAGTTCCTGGTCCCGGGCCGCACCGAGGCCGACGTCGCCGCCGACATCGCGGATGCCATTGTGGCCGAAGGGCATTCGGAGGTGGCGTTCATCATCGTCGGATCCGGGCCACATGGCGCCGACCCGCATCACGGATATTCGGATCGCGAACTGCAGGTCGGAGACATCGTCGTCGTCGACATCGGCGGCTGTTATGAACCCGGCTACAATTCCGACTCCACCCGCACCTACAGCATCGGTGATCCGAATCCGGAAGTGGCTGAACAGTATTCGGTGCTACAACGCGCCCAGCGCGCGGCGTATGACGCGGTACGCCCGGGGGTGACGGCCGAACAGGTCGACGCCGCCGCCCGCGACGTGCTGGCCGCCGAAGGGCTCGCCGAGAATTTTGTGCACCGCACAGGACACGGCATCGGGCTGTCGGTGCACGAAGAGCCCTACATCGTCGCCGGAAACGATCTGCCGCTGGCCGAGGGCATGGCCTTTTCGATCGAGCCGGGCATCTACTTCCCAGGCCGGTGGGGTGCGCGCATCGAGGACATCGTCGTCGTCACGCCCGATGGGGCCCTGGCCGTCAACAACCGGCCGCACGAACTGATCGTGGTTCCGGTGGCCTGACCGACGTGTCACCGGGTCCGCGTAGGTTGGGGCGTGATGTCAATCCTGGATCTCCCGCTGCTTCCGATTCGCATCGCCCGCCACGTCCTCGACGCGGTGTTGCGCTCCGACGCACCGGCACCGGCGTCAGCACCGGCATCGGCACCGGCGCCGCCTGCTGAGCTCATCGTGGTCGACGGCATGCCCGAGGGGGTGCCGCCGGCGGCGCGGCGAGCCGAGCCCCAGCTACCCGCGCCTGCGGGATGGCCGTTCGGCGAACAGTTTCCACGCACATGCGGCGCCGGTCGAGTGGCCGACGGTGCCCTGTTCTGGACCGACTTTCTCTACGACGACCATGGCGCGACGGGCATCCCGATCGGTGACCTGAAGATTCAGGCACCGCCGCGCGGAACCTACGTCTATCCCGACGGCCCGGCGGCCGGCAACGGCGCCGACATCTTCCGCGTCGCCATCGGGCTCACCGACACCCACACCTGGTGGCGGGTCGACTGGAATACCCTGCTGGACGCCTCGGTGCCCATCGCGCTGTTCACCTTCGACACCGACCCCGCCCGAACGGCCGACGAGCAGTGGCCCGCCGGAGCCGGCGTCCGTTCGAAGGGCATCGACACGGCGCTGCTGATCTCGAAGAGCGGCGCCGCGCTGATCGACCTGACGACCCAGGGCAGGATGCCGGTCGAGCACAGCGTCGACATGCAGTCGCGGTCGTTCGTGGCAAAGATCCCGCGGTCGCTGGCCGAACCCACGCGGAGCTGGACGGTCCGCCTGGCCGCCGGGTTGGCCAACGCGGCCGGGGACGGGTTCGCCGACGTGCCCGCCCTGCACGGTGCGCTGCCCGGCCAGGCCAACGTCTACAACGTGGCATTCCGCACCAACGAGCAGGAGCCGCCGCACCTGAATTTCTGGTCGGATGCCGCGCAGGCCGCCGCCTTGACGCATGGCGACGTCTCCGAGTTCGCGCTGACTGTGCCGTGGGCTCAGCTTGCGGCCCGCGAAACCGCTCCCGAGCCGGTGATCACCGGCCCGTCCACCCGCTGGTACGTGTCGTCGATCGAACTCGGCCAAGGCCTGGAACAAGGTTGGGCCGCCAACGACATCTTGAGCACCAAGCCGCAATTCCTCGGCCGGGTGCAGCCGTATTCGATCTGTTTGCCATCGAGCTACGCACCAGGTCGCGCGTTGCCGCTGACCCTGCTGCTGCACTCCCTTTCACTCGGACAGAGCCAGTTCGCCGCGATCGACCCGCGACTGCTGCACCACGTGTGCGAGGGCCGCGACTCCGTGGTGGTCACGCCGCTGGCCCGGGGCCCGTCCACCTGGTACTTCGACAGCGGCGAACTCGATGTCTGGGAGGTGTGGGCGCGAGTTGCCGAACAATTGGGCACCGATCCCAATCGCACTGTGATCTCGGGCTATTCGATGGGTGGGTATGCGACCTACAAGCTGGGGCTGAGTTATCCGCAGGTGTTCTCGCAAGCGGTGGTGCTGGCGGGGCCGCCGACGTGCGGGGTGCGGCTGCTGCCCCACGTCGACATTCCCGCGGACCTCGACCTGGACTCGCCCTGTGCCCGTGAGGGCGACACCTGGAAGCTGCTGGTGAACGCCCGATGGCTGCCGTACGTCATCGCCCATGGGCTGCTCGACGAACTGGTGCCGTTCGCCTCGGCCGCCGAGCAGGTGCTGGAGCTCGACCGGCTGGGTTACCGCCACCGGTTCGATGTCTACCCGCTCGAAGATCACCTCGCCTGGGTGTTGCAGGACAAGTTCGAGGATCCGATTTCCCACATGGGAACCGCGCTGCGCCAAGCGGATCCGGGACACATCACGTTCGCCTGGTATCCGCAATTGGTGCGCGCCGATCTGGGCATCGGGCCGCACCAGGCGTGGTGGCTGTCGGAGCTGGCCGCGGCTCCCGAGGTGACCGCGCGGCGCGGGGCCGTGGCGGAGGTCGACGCGCGCTCCTACGCGCGGCCGGACCCCACCCATACCGTCCGGCACCACCGCGGATTCATCCCACATTTCGAGCCGACGCCCGGGCTGTACAGCGAGCTGGACTGGCAAGCGGGACGGCCCGTCGGCCCACTGCCGTATCTGACGTTGCGCCTCAACGGCGTTGCCAGTCTGCGGGTCGATGTCGAACGTGCGGGGCTGGCCGCATTGCCGGCGTCGACCATCACGGTAGCCACCGATGGCCCCGCCCAGATCACGCTCGGTGGCTTGCCCGCCGCGGTTGACGTGCGGCTCGATGGGGAACCGGCCGGGCCGGCGGTCACGGTGTCGCCCGGGCGACACCGGATCACGTTGACCGCGGGCGGGGCGGTGAATGAGTTGTCGCGCTAGGTGATCGGGCCTAGGTTGGCGAAGCGATCACGGGGCGGTATTTACTCGCCGCGGTCCAGAAGATCAGACGACCCCAGCACCCGCTCGATCTGAACCTCGATCACGACGCGTCGCGGATTGGGGCGTGGCGTGCGGTAGCGCTGGGCGTACCGCAGCTCGGCGTCGCGCACCGCGTCGACGTCGTTGTTGACCTTGGACCGGCCCTCCAGTGACAACCATCGCGCGCCGTCGACCTGGCTGAGCACGGCCAGCCCGCCGCGATCGGCATTGACCGCCTTCTGCGAACCCCCGGTGGTGATGACCCGCGCAATATGCGTCTTCGGGTCGAAGGTGAAACCGACCGCCACCACGTGCGGTGAATTGTCGGCTCGCAGCGTGGTCAGCATGGCCAGGTGGCGCTCCGACAGAAACGCCAGCGCGTCGTCGGTGAGCCGGGTAGTGGTATTCGCCATCACCGCCCACGCTAGCGCAGGTGATAATCGCAGCCGTGGATGACACGGGCGCTGGTCCAGTACTGATCCTGGGCGGCCGCAGCGAGATCGGGATCGAGCTGGCGCGACTCCTCGCGCCGGGTGCGACGGTCGTGCTGGCCGCCCGCCAGGCCGATCAACTCGCCGAGCAGGTCAACGCGCTCAAAGCCGCGGGTGCCGCGGCGGTCGACACTCGGGAATTCGATGCCGACGACCTAACCTCGCACGGGCCGCTGGTCGCCTCGATCGTCGCCGACCACGGTTCCATCGGCACCGCGGTACTGGCATTCGGCATCCTGGGCGACCAGGCCCGCGCCGAAACCGACGCTGCGCATGCGGTCGCCGTCGTGCACACCGATTACGTCGCCCAGGTCAGCCTGCTCACCCATCTGGCCACCGCCATGCGCGAGGCAGGTCGAGGCCGGCTGGTGGTGTTCTCCTCGATCGCCGGAGCACGCGTGCGCCGCGCGAACTACGTCTACGGCTCGGCCAAGGCCGGCCTGGACGGCTTCGCCAGCGGCCTGGCCGACGCGCTGCACGGCACCGGGATCCGGCTGCTGATCGCCCGGCCGGGATTCGTCATCGGTCGTATGACCGAGGGCATGACGGCCGCGCCGCTGCCGAGCACGCCCGAGCAGGTGGCCGCCGCGACCGCGCGGGCGCTCGCGAAGGGCCGCCGCACCGTGTGGATTCCGTGGGCGCTGGGCCCGGCGGCGGCGGTGATGCGATTGCTGCCGCAGTTCGTCTGGCGCAGGATGCCGCGATGATCCGCACCGCGAGCGTTGCAGTGGGGGCACCTCCCGCTTGCGGGGGACGAAGCGATGCGGAGGAGCGGCGCTCATGATCATCGTGATCGGCATCGGCGCCGACGGCATGGCCGGGCTCGGTGAGGTATCGTGCGCCGAACTCCGAAGGGCCGCCGTCATTTACGGTTCCAAGCGACAACTCGACCTGCTCGACGACACGGTGCGCGCGCCCCGGCGGCAGTGGCCGTCACCGATGTTGCCGGCGCTGGAGACGTTGCTCGACGAGAACACGGGCGACGTGCACGTCGTGGCCAGCGGCGATCCTCTGCTGCACGGCATCGGTGGCACGCTGATCCGCCTGCACGGCCGTGACAACGTCAGAGTTCTCCCGCACGTCTCGTCGGTGACGCTGGCGTGCGCGCGGATGGGCTGGAACGTCCACGACACCGAGGTGATCAGTCTGGTCACCGCGCGGCCGCACGCGGCGGTCCGCCGCGGCGGCCAAGCGATCGTACTGTCGCAGAACAGTTCGACCCCACACGAACTCGCCACGCTTCTCACCACGCACGGCCGCGGTGATTCCGAGTTCACCGTTCTCGAACGACTCGGCGCCCCAGACGAGCGCCGCAGCGACGGCACCGCCCGCGACTGGGCCGGCGACCGAGACCTCGACGACCTCAACGTGATCGCCGTGCGCTACCTGCCCGACGACCGCGTGTCACCCCTGCCCGACGACGCGTTCACCCACGACGGGCAGATCACCAAGCAGGGCATCCGCGCGGTGACACTGGCGGCCCTGGCGCCACGGCCGGGGGAGCGGTTGTGGGACGTCGGCGCCGGCTCGGGCAGCATCAGTGTCCAATGGTGCCTCAGCGGGCCCGGTTGCAGCGCAGTGGTATTCGAACGCAACCAAGAGCGGCGGGGCAACCTGGAAGCCAACGCCGCGGCTTTCGGCGTCGGCATCGAGGTGCGTGGCGACGCCCCCGAGGCGTTCGACGGCGCCGAGCCACCGTCGGCGATCTTCATCGGCGGCGGACTGACCCAGCCCGGCCTGCTCGACGCCTGCTGGGATAACCTGCCCTCCGGCGGCCGACTGGTCGTCAACGTGGTCACGACCGAGTCGGAAGCCGTTCTGACGCAAGCTCATCAGCGCCTGGGTGGCCAGCTGCACCGCTTCCAGCACTACCACGGCGAACCGCTGGGCGCATTCACCGGCTGGCGCCCGCAGTATCCGGTCACCCAATGGGCGGTGACCAAGTGACGGTGTATTTCATCGGGGCCGGCCCGGGCGCCGCCGACCTCATCACGGTGCGCGGCCAGCGACTCCTGCAAGCGTGCCGGGTTTGCCTGTATGCCGGATCGATCATGCCCGACGATCTGTTGGCGTTGTGCCCGCCGGGCGCGAAAGTCGTTGACACCGGCCCCCTGACGTTGGAGCAGATCGTCACCGAGATCAGCGAGGCGCACGCCGCCGGCCTGGATGTGGCGCGGCTGCATTCCGGTGATCCGTCGCTGTACAGCGCGCTGGCCGAGCAGTGTCGGCGGCTCGACGCCCTGGGCATCGACTACGAAATCGTGCCCGGGGTGCCGGCATTCGCCGCCGCGGCGGCCGCGCTGAAGCGCGAGCTCACCGTCCCGGGGGTGGCGCAGACGGTGACGCTGACCCGGGTGGCGACCCTGTCGACGGCCATGCCGCCCGGGGAAGACCTGACGACCCTGGCCCAGTCCGGCGCGACCCTGGTCCTGCACCTGGCCGCCGCCCAGATCGACGCCATCGTCCCGCAGCTTCTCGACGGCGGCTATCGACCCGAAACACCGGCCGCCGTCGTGGCTTTCGCGAGCTGGCCGCAAGAAGCGGTGTTGCGCGGCACGCTCGCCGACATCGCCGGGCAGATGCATCGGGCCGACATCACCAAGACCGCCGTCATCATCGTCGGCGACGCGTTGACCGCCGGCGGATTCACCGACAGCTACCTGTACTCGACCGGACGCGCCCGGGGGAGCAGGCATTGATGCGCATCCTGCTGCTCGGCGGCACCGGCGAAGCGCGCGCCCTGGCGAAGGCTTTGCACCCGCACATCGAGATCATCAGCTCCCTGGCCGGACGCGTTCTGGATCCCGCGCTGCCGGTCGGCCCCGTGCGCATCGGCGGCTTCGGTGGCGTCGACGGGTTACGACGCTGGCTGCGCGACGAACACATCGGCGCCGTCGTGGACGCCACCCACCCGTTCGCGGCGACCATGACGGCGCATGCCGCCGCCGCATGCCGCGAACTGCGGATCCCGCATCTGATCCTGGCCCGCCCGGCCTGGGATCCCGGCGGCGCCATCGTCGTCGAGTCGGACACTGCCGCCGCGCAAACCGTTGCCCGGCAAGGCTATTCGCGGATCTTCCTCACCACCGGGCGCTCGGCCGTGCAGGCCTTCGTCGGCAGCGACGCATGGTTTCTCATCCGAGCGGTCACCGACCCGGACGCGACTACACTGCCCCGTCATCACCGGGTGGTGCTCTCCCGCGGACCGTATCGCTACGACGAAGAGTTGGCGCTGTTGCGCGCCCACCGCATCGACGCACTGGTCACCAAGAACAGCGGCGGTGACATGACCCGCGCCAAGCTGGATGCCGCTGCGGCGCTGAATGTTCCGGTGGTGATGGTGGCGCGGCCACCGCTGCCCGCCGCGGTGTTGACCGCCGGCACCGTGCATGAGGCCGCCGAATGGGTTGGGGCGCTAGCCGGTTAGGTGGCTGCTCTCACTGTCGGCCAGCAGCGCATCGCGGGCGCGGGCGACGCGGGAGCGGATGGTGCCCACCGGGCAGCCGCAGACGGCGGCCGCGTCAGCGTAGGGCAGGCCGAGCAGCTGGGTGAGTAGAAGCGCTTCGCGCTGTTCGGCGTTGAGGGTGGCGATCATCGCGGTCACCTCGACCAGATCCTCGAATCCGCGGGCGTGATGGTTTGCGCGCGCCACGTGTTCAGGATCGGCACCCAGGGCGGCGCGCGGCCGCGACTGAAGGTGGCGAATGTGGTCGGCCACCACCCGGCGTGCGATCGAGAGCAGCCAGGTGCGCGCACTGGATCGTCCGGAGAACCGCTCGATGGCGCCGATCGCGCGCAGAAAAGTCTCTTGAGTCAGATCGTCGGCGTTGCCGGTATCTGACAGATAGGCGACGAACCGCCACACGTCTTGCTGGGTGGCTTTGATGAAGGACTCGAGCGCTCGCGAGTTTCCGCGTGCGGCTGACAACGCAAGTTCGGTTACGGCCTCGTCGTCACTCGGCGCGGTCATGCCCAACCACCTTCGTTGTGCGGGTTGTCCGATTCTACGACGGCTTGTCGTAGAGGATGCCGTCGGGGCCATGGCCGCGCGATTGATGGGCCTCAGGTGCCCGCGCCGCCGAGCGCCGGGTGCGTCCGCCGCCCACGCCGGGACGTCGGCGTCGTCTGAAGCGTCGTTGCCGTGCCGTCGGTGCGAGCCCACCCGTTCCCGCGCCACCAGCAATGCGAACGCCAGGCCCAGCAGCAGGGGCATGTGGCTGGCGATGCGAGTGGCGGTGACCTCGCCGTCGAACGCGTCGACGATCACGTAACTCAGCAGCGCAAGGGAATAGACACCGGTGATCGCCGCGACGCCCGACGCGGAGGCGGGCCAGACGCCGGCGGCGACCATGGCCAGACCCAACGCCAGCAACCATGCCGTCGACTCGTGCATCAGGTGCTCGCCGGACATCGCGCCGTGCATGTGACCGGACACCATGCCGAAATCGATGCCGCTGATCTGGGCGGCGGCGATCGCCACCTGGAAAAGGCCGACGGCGATCAGGCCCCACCGCCGGTAGTGCGTTCGAAGCCACCGCATCCGCGCCTGGTGGCCGGTCGGTTGGTCGCCGATGCTGGCCATGATTTTGTCGACCAGGTCCGGCCCGTCGCCGGGGGTCACCTTGGCCAGCCGGCGCGTCTGCACCGCCGCACCGATCAGCCAGGAGCGGCAGCCGCGGCAGGATTCGAGGTGGGCGTCGATTTGCTGCGCGAGCACCTGGGGACGCTCGCCGTCCAATCGAGCCGACAGCGCTTCGCGCGCAATCTCACACCGCATCCCTGCATCGTTGCGCATGGCACGGCCGCGCGCAAAGACTCAACAGATTTAGCGTCAGTACGAAATCGTGGGGAACTAACCGGCGCCGGCAACCGACCTCTGCTCGTAAGCATCGCCAGCCCATCCGCATGATTCACCGAAGAGGTATTCGTGTCCTTGCCTGAAGGCCCCCGACGATGACCGCGCCGATCTGGATCGCGTTTCCCCCCGAAGTGCACTCGGCGTTGCTCAGCAGCGGTCCGGGGCCTGGGCCGCTGCTCGCCGCCGCCGCGACGTGGTCTTCGCTGGGCACCCAGTACGCCGAGGCGGCGGAGGAGCTCAGCGCTCTGTTGGGCGCCACGCAGGGTGGCGCGTGGGACGGGCCGAGCGCCGAGCAGTACGTGGCGGCGCATGCCCCCTATCTGAGCTGGTTACTGGAGAGCTCCACCAAGAGCACGGCCGCCGCGGCGCTGCATGAGACGGCAGCGGGCGCGTACACGGCGGCGCTGGCCGCGATGCCGACGATCCCCGAGCTCGTCGCCAATCACGCGACACACGCGGTGCTGGTCGCGACGAACTTCTTCGGAATCAACACCATCCCCATCGCCGTCAATGAGGCCGATTACGCCCGCATGTGGGTGCAGGCGGCCACGACGATGACCACCTACCAGGCGGTCAGCGGATCAGCGCTGGCGGCGGTTCCGGCGACGACGCCCGCTCCGCAGATAGTCGCGCCGGGCGGCGAAGTCCAGGCGGCGGCAACGAATACCGCTTCCGAGACTCCTACCGCCACCTCATGGCAGGACCAGCTAGCGAAGGCGCTCTCGGACTTCACCCAAAACGTCCTCTGGCCGCTCGGGAAGGAGATATACCCCGACGGTTGGCCCATTGACGCGGTTCCGTTCGCCAACGCGGTGTCCTCCTTCTTCATGCAAATTCCCGGCATGAGCCCCGCGCTGGCCACAGCATTGGGTTGGTTCATCTTTCACTCGTTGATGCTCGTCTGGCCCCTGGTGCAAGCGGCTCAGCTGGGGGTCATGGTTGCCCCATTCATGATCGCGGCTGTTTCCGCCGCCGCCGCCGCAGGCGTGGCCGCGGCAGTCGCCGGCGCTGTGGGTGCCACCGCCGCCGCTGCCGCCCCGGCGGTGAGCGTGCCGGTGGCAACGGCACCGCCGGCGCCGATGGCTACCACGCCGGCTCCCGCGCCGACCATGACCGCCGGCACCCCGGCACACGCCGGCAGCGCAACGGCTTCCAGCCCGGCGCCGAGTGTGGCCACGGCGTCCGGCGGCGGACCGGTCGGCGGCGGTCCGGGCGTCGGCTTCGGTCCGGGCCTCACGGATGGCATCGGCACCGGCATGACCGACATCCAGTACGCGGTCGGCCTCGCGGGGTTGTCGTCGAGCAGCAGCGCCAGCAGTCGCGCGCGCAGGAAGTCCCAGGAGCCCGGGTTCGACGAGGCCGACGAACCGGCCGCCGCCGCGGCGTCGGCCCCGGCCCGGTTGCGCAGTCGTCGACGTCGCGGGGCCGAAGCCAAAGATCACGCCTACCGCTACGAGTACATGGACCTCGACTCTGACGAATCCCTTCTGGCGTCCGAGGCGGGTGCCGGGCCGCTCGGATTCGCCGGTGCCGCAACCAAATTCGGTGCCGCGCAAGCCGCCGGCTTGGCGACGCTGACGCGGGACGGATTGAGTGATGGACCCACCGTGCCGATGATGCCGAGCACCTGGGACCGCGACTGACTCATGCCCGGTACCGCCGCGGGGTGAAGACGCGGTCGGTGGAATCGTGTGAGTACCACTGGGTTTGCGACGACCCGACGATCAGCAGGCAGCGCATGTCGATCTCGGCGGCGTCCAGGTCAGCCAGCCTGACCACGCGGACGTCCTCGTCGGGGCCGGACACGTTGCGGCCGATCACCACGGGAGTGCCGGGTTCGCGGTGGGCCAGCAAGATGTCACGCATCGCGCCGACCTGCCACGTTCGGGTCTTGGAGGCCGGGTTGTAGATCGCCAGCACCAGGTCGGCGGCCGCGGCGGCCTGCAGTCGCGCGCAGATCACTTCCCACGGCTTGAGGCGATCGGACAGCGAGATCACCGCGTAATCGTGCCCCAGCGGGGCGCCGACCCGGCTGGCCACCGCCTGGGCGGCGGTCATCGCCGGGATGACGCGGACCTGCACACCCGGCCATTCTTTGGCCTCTTCGAGCACCGCGGTCGCCATGGCGAACACCCCCGGGTCGCCCGACGACACCACCGCCACGGCACGGCCCCGCTCGGCCAGCGCGCACGCCAACCGGGCCCGTTCGGGCTCGTCGCGGTTGTCGCTGGGGTGGCGCCGCTGGCCGTCGCGGACCGGCACGCGGTTCAAGTAGCCGCCGTAGCCGATCAAATCCGTCGCCGCGGCAAGCTCTCGCCGGGTCTGCGGCGTCATCCAGTCCATGTCGCCGGGGCCCAGCCCCACCACCGTGACGCTGCCGGCGGCGGGCGTGCGCCGTCCACGCTGCCCGCCCGGCAATATCGCCAGCGAAAAATACGGAACGCCGGCCTCGTCGACCTCGGCGGCGGGCAGTATGCGTTGCGTGGCGGTGCTGGCCCGCTCCACGTAGAACGCCTCCTCGAGCTGTCCGGATGCCGAAAGCGCTTCGCGCACAGCGTGATACGAGCGTCCGAGTTTGAGCACGACGGCGGCGTCGGCGTCGGCGAGGCGACGGGTCAGCTCCTCGACCGGCAGCGTGCCCGGCAGCACCGACAGCACCTCGTCGCCGGCCACCAACGGTGTCGCGATGGCCGCCGAGGCCGCGCTCACCGAGGTCACGCCGGGCACGATGACCGCGTCGAACCGTGCGGTCAGCCGGGTGTGCAGATGCATGTAGGAGCTGTAGAACAGCGGATCGCCCTCGGCCAGCAGGGCCACATTGCGACCGGCGTCGAGGTGCGCCGCGATGCGCTCGGTGGCCTCGATGTAGAAGTCCTCGATGGCACCGGCATAGCCGCCGGGATGGTCGGTGGTCTCGGTAGTGACGGGGTACACCAGGTGCTCTTCGATCTGCCCCGGCCGCAGATACGGTTCGGCGATCCCGCGGGCGATGCTGCGGCCGTGCCGGGCGCTGTGATAAGCCACCACGTCGGCCTCGCCGATCACCCGCGCGGCCTTGACCGTCACCAATTCCGGGTCCCCGGGCCCCAGCCCGACGCCCCACAACGTGCCCCTGTGGGTGCTCATTCGCGCTCGCTGGCAATCGCGTTGACGGCGGCGGCGGCCATCGCGCTGCCCCCGCGACGTCCCCGCACCACCAGATACGACGTTCCGCGCGGGTTGTCGATGAGCTCCTGTTTGGACTGCGCCGATCCCACGAAACCCACCGGCCCGCCGAGCACCCCGGCCGGCGGGGCGATTCCGTCGTCGATCAACTCGAGCAGCCGAAACAGCGCGGTCGGGGCGTTGCCGATCGCCAGCACCGCTCCGGGCAGCCGGTCCGCCCACAGCTCCACGCCGGCCGCCGAGCGAGTGGTCTGCCGGCGTGCGGCCAGCTCGGCAGCCCGCGGATCGGCCACCAGGGACACCACCTGGTTGCCGGCCGGCAGTCGCGCGGCGGTGATCCCGGCGGCCACCATCGACGAATCGCACAGCACCGGAGCGCCGCTGAGCAGGGCTGTGCGGACCCGTTCGACGACGTCGTCCGTGAAGGCGACGTGCTCGGCGACGTCGACCTGGCCGCAGGTGTGGATCAACCGGACCACCACTTGTGCCACGTCGGCGGGGAAGCGGGCCAGGTCGGCTTCGGCGCGGATCGTCGCGAACGACTGGCGATAGATCTCCGCCGCGTCGCGAATGTAGTCGAGCACTCGCCCACCCTAAAGCTTGGTGGAGTGACGACCCGCTGCGCCCGGTGACAGCCTGCGGTATCCGTCTGGCGTGGCCATCAGCACCTCACCGGCGAGCGGACTGCCGCAGGCCCGGTCGCAGCCGACGAAGTGCCGGTGCACCGTCGAGGCGGCATCCAGGGATTGCGCGGCGTCGGCCCGCACGTCGGCGGCCGAGCGCGCGCAGCCGGGGCTGCCGGTGCAGGCGCTGACGGTCAACCAGGGCGAGTTCTCGTCGAACACCAAGCCCAGGGGCGCCAGCACCCGCAGGGCGGTATCGGCCACCTCTTCGCTCAGATCACACACCAGCACCGAGCGCCACGGCGTGATCACCAACGGCGCCTCGATCGCGGCCAGGTACTCCGCAACGCGTGCCGGCAGCACCCCCAGCGGCACCGCGGCGCCCAGCGTCACCCGACCTTGCTGACCGGGGCAGTCCTGGCCGATCCAGCCCACCGGCGCCGTGGTGACGGCCAGAAAGGACGTGGCGCGCGGGTCGGCGTCGGGTAGCAGTTGCCGAACGTCATCCAATTCCTGGACGCGCCAAGCCGTTCCGCGGATGTCGACGAACCGTAGGGCCAGGGTCGCCAACGTTTCGACCACTTCGCCGGCCGCCAGCCGGACGCCGGTGTCGCGTCCGGCAAGCAACAACGCACACTCGTCGGCGAATGCGTGGATGCCGATGTCGGCGCGCAGCCCCGATACGTCGGCACGCCCGTCGTCCAGGCCGAACCAGAACCGGCCACCCAGCCCGGCGAGCCTGGGCTCGCCGCAGATCGCGGCGTCCAGCTCTTTGACCCACGGCCGCACGTCGAGGTCGCCGCCGCAGCGCCCCGACAACGGTGACGCCACGATGTTGCGGACCCGTTCATGCGTCATCGACGGCAACAGGCCCGCGGCCGCCAGCGCCTCGGCGACCGCGGTCACGTCGGTCAGCCCGCGCAACTGCACGTTGCCCCGGGCGGTCAGCTCGAGCGTGCCCGAACCCAACTGGCTGCTTACGGTTGCCAACGCGGCCAGCTGGGCGGCCGTGATCATGCCGCCGGGCAGCCGGATCCGGGCCAGGGCGCCGTCGGCCGCCTGGTGCACCTGCAGCGCACCCGGGCATGCGTCCGTGTCGCGCGTCCTGGCCACCCGTCCACGGTACGGCCCGCGCCGAGGGCGACGGCCGGGATTGCCTTCAGCCAGACGTAAACCCTTACTCAAGCCCCTGGTCGCGCCATAGCGTCCGCACGGTGAGCATTGCCACCGCACTCGACGCTGCGTCGAGGTCGAGCAACCCGGGCAGCGCACCAGCCGGTGGGCCGAGCGGAGTATGGGCGCGTCGCAAATGGGAAGTCGTGCGCGTCGTGTCGCCGCTGATGCTGTTGGCGCTGTGGCAGCTGGGCAGCGCGCTCGGTGTGATTCCCGCAGATGTCCTTCCGGCCCCGTCCTTGATCGTCGAGGCCGGCGTGGAGTTGACCCGTAATGGTCAGCTCGCCGCCGCGCTGCACATCTCCACCGTCCGGGTTGTCGAGGGGCTCCTGCTGGGCGGGATCATCGGGCTTGTGGCGGGCGCGGCGGTCGGGTTGTCGCGCTGGGTCGAATCGACCTTGGACCCACCGATGCAGATGATCCGGGCGCTGCCCCACCTCGGGCTGATCCCGCTGTTCATCCTCTGGTTCGGCATCGGCGAGCTGCCCAAGGTGTTGCTCGTTGCCCTTGGTGTGGTCTTCCCGCTGTACCTGAACACGTTTTCGGCGATCCGGCAGGTCGACCCGAAGATGCTGGAAACCGCTCAGGTGCTGGGTTTTTCGTTTTTTCAGCGGTTCACCCGGATCATCGTGCCCAGCACGGCGCCGCAGGTGCTGGTGGGTTTCCGGCAGTCGCTGGCCATCGCGTGGCTGACGCTGATCGTCGCCGAGCAGATCAACGCCGACAAGGGAATCGGCTTCCTGATCAACAACGCCCGAGATTTCTTGCGCATCGACATCATCATCTTCGGGCTGACCATCTATGCGCTGCTGGGCATCGTCACCGATGCGGTCGTCCGGCTCATCGAGCGTCGCACCCTGCGCTACCGACACTGAAAGGTCCGGGCTTTGACACTCATCGCGGAATCGGACGCCGCCACCCGCGGGGCGACCGGCATCGCCGGGGAACTGTGCCACGTCGGCAAGTGGTACGGCAATCGGCAAGTGCTGAACGACGTTTCGGTGCGGGTACGTCGCGGTGAGATCGTCGCGCTGATCGGGCGCAGCGGCTCGGGCAAATCGACTGTGCTGCGGGTGCTCGCCGGTCTGTCCGATGACCACAGCGGGCATCGCGTGGTGACCGGCGCCCCGGCCCTCGCATTCCAGGAGCCGCGCCTGTTTCCATGGCGCGACGTGCGGACGAACGTCGGATACGGCCTGGCCCGCAGCCGCCTGCCGCGGGCGCAAGTCCGGGCTCGCGCCGACCGGGCGCTGGCCGACGTCGGGCTGTCCGACCACGCCGGCGCGTGGCCGCTGACCCTGTCCGGCGGTCAGGCGCAACGGGTTTCGCTGGCCCGGGCGCTGGTCGCCGAACCGCAACTGCTGTTGCTCGACGAGCCGTTCGGCGCGCTGGACGCGCTGACCCGGCTGACCATGCACACGCTGCTGCTGGATCTGTGGCGCCGGCATCGCTTCGGGGTGTTGCTGATCACCCATGATGTCGACGAAGCCGTGGCGCTGGCCGACCGCGTGCTGGTGCTCGAGGAAGGCCGCGTCATCCACACGCTGTCCATCGACGAGCCTCGCCGCGCACCCGGCGACCCGGGTGCCCACACCGACCAGCATCGCGTCGAGCTGCTGGATCGTCTTGGCGTGCGGCTTTGATGCGCGGATTCATCGCGCTGGTGCTTGCGCTCGCACTGCTGTTGACCGGATGCGTTTCGCGCAGCGCCAGTCTGGGGCCCAAGCCGCCGCCGGCCGCGGTGCCCGCCTCGGAGTTGTCGGGTCTCACGCTGCAGGTGGGGGATCAGAAGGGCGGTACCGAAGCGCTGCTGCGCGCCGCCGGGCAGTTGGAAAACCTGCCCTATCGGGTCGCGTTCTCGACGTTCACCTCCGGGCCGCCACAAGTCGAGGCCGCCACCGCGGGCAAGATCGACTTCGCGATCACCGGTAACACGCCGCCGATCTTCGGGGCCGCCAGCAACGCGAAGATCAAGGCGGTCTCCGCATACGGTGGCGGTGGTGCGGGCAATCGTGTTCTGGTGCACGCGGATTCGTCGATCACGTCGGTCTCCGAGTTGCGCGGTAAGGCAGTCGCCGTCGCCAAGGGCAGCTCGTCGCACGCCAACCTGCTGGCCCAGCTGGACAAGGCCGGGCTCACACCCGCCGAGGTGAAATTCGTATTCCTGCAGCCCGCCGATGCGCTGTCCGCGTTCAGTCAGCACCAGGCCGACGCGTGGGCCATCTGGGATCCGTACACGGCCCAGGCCGAGCAGCAGATCCCGGTGCGCAGCATCGCCGAGGCGCAGGGCGTCACCAATGGCGACTGGGTCGGTGTCGCGTCCGACCAGGCGCTGGACGACCCCAGACGCAACACCGCGCTGTCCGACCTGCTGGTACGTTTCGAGAAGGCCGTGCAGTGGGCCAGGGCTCATCCGCAGGAATGGGCTCAAAGCTATTCCGCGGCAGTGGGTTTGGATCCAAAGGTGGCGACGGTCGCGGCGACGCGCAGCCTGCGGCTGCCGACCGAACTCGGTGAAGACGTGGTCGCGTCCGAGCAGAAACTGGCCGACTTGTTCGCGGCCGCCGGCCAGCTCGCATCGTCACCCAGGTTCGCCAACTGGGTCGACCGCCGATTCAATGAGGCGCTGCGGCCCGGCCTCGCCAGCTGATCAACGGGTGGGGTTGAAAAGGCCCCGGTGCGGGCATTCTCGTGGCCGTGAGAACGGTCGAATATGCCCCGGGCCGCATGGCCGACGTCTTCGGCGAGCCTGCGCCGTTCACGATCTTGCTGTGGCATGGCGCGCAAACCGATGCCCGCGCCGCCGTCGGCCCACTGGCCGGGATGCTGGCCGAGCGTGGCGCCGCGGTGGTCGCCCCGGACTGGAACTCCCATGCCCAAGACGGCGGGCGGGCGGATCTGCTGGCGTCGCTGACGTTCGCCCGCAACCTCGCCACCGACGCCGAGCGCATCCTGCTGGTCGGATGGTCGATGGGCGGTGCCGCGGCGGCGGGCGTGACGTTGCATACGGGGCGGCTCGACTTCGCTCCCGCACACACGGTCTGCCTGGCCGGAGCTTTCATGGTGCCCGATCCCATCTTCGGTGCGGCGCTGACCGACGGGCTCAGCGGTGCCGATATCGGTTCGCCGTTCACGTTGCTGCACGGCCTCGACGACGACGTCGTCCCCGTGCACGCGAGCAGAGA
The DNA here is from genome assembly GCF_059813205.1 of Mycobacterium sp. NGS17. Taxonomy (NCBI): domain Bacteria; kingdom Bacillati; phylum Actinomycetota; class Actinomycetes; order Mycobacteriales; family Mycobacteriaceae; genus Mycobacterium; species Mycobacterium sp. NGS17. The sequence continues at coordinate 114,274 of NZ_JCALED010000007.1, forward strand.
CTTCGCCGCCCGCCTGGAACGCGTCGGCTGGCCGGTGGAGGTGGTCGAACTGGCCGCCGATCACGGCTCGATCGCCGGCGCCGACTACGACGCCCTCGCCGACTGCTACGAACCGGGCACGAGCAAGGAGGCGCTGCGGGTCGCCGAGGAGGTCGCCGCTCGGATCGCGGCGACACTGCGGTACGAATGATGGGTGGCTGAGCCGACCATCCTGCTGCTGTCGACATCCGACACGGACCTGATCAGCGCCCGATCCAGCGGGAAGAACTTTCGGTGGGCCAACCCGTCGCGGCTCTCGGAAGACGAATTGCCCGACCTGCTGGCCGGCGCCGCCATCGTGGTGGTGCGGATCCTCGGCGGCTATCGGGCCTGGCAAAGCGGCATCGACACGGTGATTGCCAGCGGGGTGCCGGCGGTCTTGGTCAGCGGCGAGCAGGCCGCCGACGCCGAACTGACCGGTCTGTCCACGCTGGCCGCCGGGATCGCGGTGCAGGCGCACATCTATCTGGCCCACGGCGGCGTGGACAACCTGCGTCAGCTGCACGCCTTCCTCTCGGACACCGTGCTGATGACCGGGTTCGGGTTCACCCCGCCGGTCGTGACGCCGACGTGGGGAGAGCTGCCGACGCCGAACGTCGCCGATGAGGACGGCCCGACGATTGCGGTGCTGTACTACCGCGCGCAGCACCTGGCCGGCAACACCGGCTACGTCGAGGCGTTGTGCCGGGCCATCGAGGACGCCGGCGCGCGGCCGATGCCGGTCTACTGCGCGTCGCTGCGCACCGCCGAACCCGAGCTGCTGCGACGACTGGGCGATGCCGACGCCATGGTGGTGACCGTGCTGGCGGCCGGGGGACTGAAGCCGGCCAGGGTCTCCGCCGGCGGCGACGACGACAGCTGGAACGTCGAACATCTTGCCGCCCTGGATATCCCGATCCTGCAAGGGCTGTGCCTGACCAGCCCGCGGGCCCAATGGCGCGCGAACGACGACGGCCTGAGTCCGCTCGACGTGGCCAGCCAGGTGGCGGTGCCCGAGTTCGACGGCCGCATCATCACGGTCCCGTTCTCCTTCAAAGAGATCGACTCCGACGGGCTGATCTCCTATGTCGCCGACCCGGAACGCTGCGCCCGGGTCGCCGGACTGGCGGTGCGCCACGCGCGGCTGCGCCACGTCGCGCCGGCGGATAAGCGGGTGGCCCTGGTGTTCTCGGCCTATCCCACCAAGCACGCCCGCATCGGCAACGCGGTCGGATTGGACACGCCGGCAAGCGCCATCGCGCTGCTGCAGGCGATGCGCGCTCACGGCTACCGGGTGGGTGAACTGCCGGGCGTCGAGGCCGACGACGGTGACGCCCTGATCCACGCTCTGATCGAACGGGGCGGCCAGGACCCCGACTGGCTCACCGAAGGCCAGCTCGCCGGCAACCCGATCCGGGTGTCCGCCAAGGATTACCGCGAATGGTTCGCCACCCTGCCCCCCGAATTCACCGACGCGGTGACGGAGCACTGGGGCCCGGCGCCCGGAAATCTCTTCGTGGACCGCAGCCGCGATCCCGACGGCGAAATCGTCATCGCCGCAATGCAATCCGAGAACCTGGTGCTGATGGTGCAGCCGCCCCGCGGGTTCGGCGAAAACCCGGTCGCGATCTACCACGACCCGGATCTGCCGCCCAGCCACCACTACCTGGCCGCCTATCACTGGCTGGACGCCGGCTTCGGGTCGCACGCGGTGGTGCATCTGGGCAAGCACGGCAACCTGGAATGGTTGCCCGGCAAGACGCTGGGCATGTCGGCGGCCTGCGGCCCGGATGCCGCGCTGGGCGATCTGCCGATGATCTACCCGTTCCTGGTCAACGACCCCGGCGAGGGCACACAGGCCAAAAGGCGCGCGCACGCCGTTCTGGTCGACCACCTCATCCCGCCGATGGCGCGCGCCGAAACCTACGGTGACATCGCCCGTTTGGAGCAGTTGCTCGACGAACACGCCAACGTCGCCGCCCTGGATCCGGGCAAGCTGCCCGCTATCCGCCAGCAGATCTGGACCCTGATGCGGGCCGCGAAGATGGACCACGACCTGGGTCTGACCGAGCGGCCCGAAGAAGACTCATTCGACGACATGCTGCTGCACGTCGACGGGTGGCTGTGCGAGATCAAGGATGTCCAGATTCGCGACGGCTTGCACATCCTGGGGCAAAAGCCAACGGGCGACGCCGAACTGGACCTGGTGCTGGCGATCCTGCGGGCACGCCAACTGTTCGGCGGCGAGCACACCCTGCCCGGATTGCGTCAGGCGCTGGGCCTGGCCGAGGACGGCACCGACGACCGGACCACGGTCGATCGAACCGAGGCGGCGGCCCGCGAGCTCGTCGGGGCGTTGCAGGCGACGGGCTGGGATGCCGATGCGGCCGAACGGATCACCGACAACGCCGACGTCGCGGCCGTACTGCGATTCGCGGCCACCGAAGTGGTGCCACGGCTCGCCGGAACCGCCGCCGAAATCGAGCAGGTGCTGCGCGCCCTCGATGGCCGATTCATCCCGGCCGGCCCGTCCGGCTCGCCGCTGCGCGGCCTGGTCAACGTGCTGCCCACCGGTCGCAACTTCTACTCCGTCGACCCCAAGGCCGTGCCATCTCGCCTGGCCTGGGAAGCCGGTGTCGCGCTTGCCGATTCACTGTTGACCCGGTACCGCGACGACCACGGGCGATGGCCGCAATCCGTCGGGCTGTCGGTGTGGGGCACCTCGGCCATGCGCACCGCCGGTGACGACATCGCCGAAGTCCTTGCGCTGCTCGGTGTCCGGCCGGTGTGGGACGACGCCTCGCGGCGGGTCGTCGACCTGGCGCCGATCCCGCTCGCTGAGCTTGGCCGTCCGCGCATCGACGTGACGGTCCGCATCTCCGGTTTCTTCCGGGATGCCTTCCCGCACGTCGTGACGATGCTCGACGACGCGGTGCGGCTGGTCGCCGACCTCGACGAGCCCGCCGAGGAGAACTACGTCCGTGCGCACGCCCAGGCCGACCTGGCTCAGCACGGCGATCAACGCCGCTCCACCACAAGGATTTTCGGATCCAAGCCGGGCACCTATGGCGCCGGCCTGTTGCAGCTGATCGACAGCCGCAACTGGCGTGACGACGCCGACCTCGCCGCCGTGTACACCGCCTGGGGCGGCTTCGCCTACGGCCGCGACCTGGACGGCCGCGAGGCCGTCGACGACATGAACCGGCAGTACCGGCGCATCGCGGTGGCCGCCAAGAACACCGACACCCGCGAACACGACATCGCCGACTCCGACGACTATTTCCAGTACCACGGCGGCATGGTGGCCACGGTCCGCGCGCTCACCGGGCAGGCCCCGGCCGCCTACATCGGCGACAACACCCGCCCCGACGCGATCCGCACCCGCACGCTGTCGGAGGAGACCACCCGGGTGTTCCGCGCGCGCGTCGTCAATCCGCGCTGGATGTCGGCGATGCGGCGGCATGGATACAAGGGCGCGTTCGAGATGGCGGCGACCGTGGACTACCTGTTCGGCTACGACGCGACGGCCGGGGTGATGGCCGACTGGATGTACGAACAGCTCACCGAGCGCTACGTGCTGGACCCGGAGAACCGCAAGTTCATGTCGGAATCGAATCCCTGGGCGCTGCACGGCATGGCCGAACGGCTGCTGGAGGCCGCGGGGCGTGGCATGTGGGCGCAGCCGCAACCGGAAACGCTCGACGGGCTGCGGCAGGCGCTGCTGGAAACCGAAGGCGATCTCGAGGGCTAATTTTTTCTGCCGAACCACAGCTACACAAAATCGGAGCCGCCGTCCACGTTGACGGTGGCCCCGGTGACATAGCCGTTGCGCCGCGACGCCAGGTAGGCGGTCAGGGAGGCGACCTCTTCGGGCAGCCCGGCGCGGCCGAGGTCGCAGGGTTGGTGAAAGTTGTTATCGATCCAGGTCATGACGTCGACGGGATTGGTCGCGTCCAGGCCGTCGGCGGCGAGAATGTCCTTGAGGTTCTCGGTGAAGCTGGCGGTGACGATGGTTCCCGGGCACACGCAGTTGACCAGAATGCCATCGGTGGCAAGGCTTTTCGATAAATTCTTGGTGACGCTGGCCAACGCCGCCTTGGACGCCGTGTACGCGACGATCCGCGGGTTTTGCCGCTGGATCGAGTGTGCCGCAAAGGTGACGATGCGGGCCCATTCCGCCGCGCGCAGCAGCGGTAACGCCCCGCGGATCACCCGCACCCCTGACATGGTGCCGAGCGCGAACGTGTCGTCCCACCCCGCGTCGTCGAGCTGCTCGAAATAGCCGTCGCCCGGCCCGATCGTGTGGACCAGCGCGTTGAGCCGCCCCCAACGCTCGGCCACCGCGGCGAATCCGTCGGCGATCGACTGTGCGTCGGTCATGTCGACGCTGATCCCGACGGCGTCCGGGGCGCCGGCCTCGCGCAACGCCGTCACGGCGGCGTCGAGGGCTGCACGGCCACGGGCCATCACCGCCACGCTGGCGCCTTCGGCGGCAAGGGCTTGGGCGACGGCCAACCCCATTCCCTTGCTGCCGCCCGTGACCACGGCCGTCGATCCACCGAAACCGAGATCCATCGCTAGTCTCCTTTCAGCCCGCGCAGACAAAAACGCAATATGCGTTCGCGCAACACGTTGCGGTCGCAGTCACCCGTCGCCCACTGCTCGTTGATGCCCGCCCACACCACGCCGTGGACGAACTGGGCGTCGTTGACTGGGTCGATGTCGCGGAACACCCCGGCCTGCTGTCCACGCGCGAGCGCATCGCGCAGCGGCTTGAGCATCTCGGCGTAGGCGGGCTGCACCAGGCCGGGGGACTGCGATTGGGCTTCCAGCGACAGGCGGCGCAGATCGGATCCAATGCCGTCGTCGAATGCCAGGTCCAGTCGGCCGTCGATCCACGCGATCACCGACTCGATGTCCGTTGTGGCAGCGGCCATCCGGCGGCGTAGCCGTCGCGTTTCTCCCCGCGCGCTCTCCAGAAAGACCGCGGCGACGAGTTCTTCCTTGGAGCCGAAATGGCGATAGAACGCGCGGGTGCTCAGTCCGGCCCGCTCCAGCACCGCCGCGATGCTGAGTCCGCCAACGCCCTGCTCGCGCAACACGGTTGACGCGGCGGCGAGGATCTCGCGGCGCACCGCCGCGTCCGGGCCGAGTTTTTCGCGTCGCCGCGTGCGGGGGGTGCTCACGGATTCAGGCCGTCGCATCGTAGGCGGCGAGATAGTCCGCAAACCGCTCGCGAACGCCTTCGGGAGTCAGGCCGTAGTCGGCCAGGTCATAGTCATGCGCGCCGCGGGAGCCGGGCCGGTGATCCGCGGCCCAACGCGTGACCGCGCCGAGGGTGGCATCGGTGAAGGTCAAGCCCAAGGCGGCGTAGCTGGCTTGCAGCGTGCCGACCGGATCCGTCTGAAGGTCCGCGAACGAGACGTCGGCGAATCGGTCGTCGCCCATCCGGCCGCGGAAATCCATTGCCCGCCGGATGCCTTCGACCCAGCTGTCGACCTGCTCGGCGCCGAGTTCCCTGGCGTCGTCCCGATCGCTGCTCCAGCTGCGCACATACCGGATCAGGCTGCAGACCGAACCCATCACTTTGGCCGGATCGCGGTGACTCCACAGGAATTTGGCGCCGGGATATGCCTCGACGAGCGCGTCGAGGGCGAACATGTGCACGGGTGTCTTGAGGTGCCACAGCACCGGGGGGCAGTGCCATTGCAACAACCGGAGAACTCGCCGATGAAAGACGTAGGTCTCGCGCATGTCGCAACCCATCAGCCACGCGAGATACCCGGGCGCGCGCACGGCGCCGTCAAAGTGGAAGGTGCGGAAGCTCATTCCCATCAGGTCCTGGCATTCGGTCGGCGCCGTGGCCTCGGAGTTGTACAAGGTTTTCATCAGCGGGAACATCTCGTCGAGCATCTTCAGGCCGGCCTCGGCCTGCGCGATCCGCGGGTCGTTGTGTTCGGTGGCGGCCTCCGGCGGCGGGGTGGGCGCTTGCGATTCCCACATGCGCAGCGATCGGAATTGGGGATCGGCGGCCACCAGCTGGCTCAGCGCGGTGGTTCCGGTGCGGGGCAGGCCGATGACGAAGACGGGGCCCCCGACCGCCTGGTCGTCGATCTCGGGATGCTGCCGGTAGGCGTCCTCGACCTTCAGGCGTTGGATGAGGGCGTTGCTGATGGTGGCGTGCTGGATGACCCGCCCGATGTCATTGAGGTCCGCCTCGTGGTTCAGCGCGTCGACGATGCGTTCGAGTCCCTCGCGGTAGTAGGGCGATCCGAAATCGTCGAGGCCGGTTGCGGTTCGGGCACCATCCTCTAACTCGTCAGCATCGAAGGTCACCGTCCGAACCTTTCGTGCACCGCGCGGCGCCGGGCCGCGAGGATTCCTGCGCGCTCTTCGGGGGTGACTTGCGCTGTACCCGGAGGCAACTCGGTGTGGACATCGTCGAACGGCACCACCCGTGTCGTCGGCGTGGGCGCCGTTTCGGTGCGCACGCAGCGCAGGATGATCGGCCCGTTGCTGTGGCCCGCGGTGTCGAGCCAGTTGGCGATGCCGGGGTCGCGATCGCACAACACCACGCGGACCAATCCATCGGAATCCTTCGCGGCCTGATGGGCATTCAGGCTGGACTGGTGGCGGCCGTAATGGATCGTCTCCCACCAGGGGTTGCCGATCGAAAAGCTCCAATAAATGCCCTGTGGTGGCTCCACTTCGACGATGAGGGCCTCGCCCGGGCGCAGTTCCCACCGGCCGATCACCGGCCGGTTCTCCGCGGCGGCCCCTATGTCGGTGCGATCGATCGGGGGCAGGAAGCCGTTGGGTGGTGCGGCGGACCCGAACTGCAAAAAGAACGCCAGGTTGTCCGCGACGAAGTCGCCGAGCGCCGCCAATTGCCTGGTCACCGCCGAGTGGGGGTGGACCGCACCGGGGGTAGCCCGGGCCGGGTCGCCGAGCCGCTCGATGCGCAGCGACGATGCCACCTCGGCATCCCAGTCGTAGAAGAAGTGCCGCACCGTCAACGTGGGATGCTCACCTTCGATTCGCATCCAATTGCCCTCTTGCCCAGGCTGTTTCGAGGACGACAGCACCACCTCGAAGTTGCCGTCGGGATCCGCTTCGAGCTCGTCGACCAGCTCGTTGGCGGTGGCGGTGATGCCATTCATCGTCTGCAGCCCGACGTAGCGGGCGGTGCCGCGGTTGCCGTACAGCCGATAGCTCTGTCCGCCGCGCAGCGCGGCGCGGGTGTAGAGGCAGTCCGGGCACTCCATTCCCCAGGTCACGATGTCATCGGTGCTGGTGCGTTGGACACGCAATGCCGGATCCGGATCGAACCGCAGCGCCTCGTCGATACCCGCGGCGAGCAGCACCAGCAGGTGCCGGATTCCGGCGGCGGCGTCGGTCCGACTGCGGCTCGCCGGCTCGGATTCGACCGTACGCGCGGCTTCGTCGAGCCGGCTCAAGAGCTGTGACCACGCCGCAAACAGGTCGGGATCGCTCGTCTCGCCAGAGGATGCCAAGGCCGCCTCGGCGATCGTGAACGGCAACCACGCCAGCGGCTTCTTCGGATCGCTCATGATTGCCCGTTTCGATCGGTGCTCTGCGGCCTTAATTGAAAATAACGTTTTCAGTTAAGCTGTCATGACTATCGCAGCCGGGCGCCGAGAATGTCAACGCCCCCACCGCGCGGCGGTACGTTGTCCTGGTGACACCGACCTTCGCCGATCTCGCCAGGGCGCAATACATCCTGCTGACCACGTTCACCAAGGACGGCAAGCCCAAGCCGACGCCCATCTGGGCCGCCCTGGACAAACAGCGTGGGGACCGGCTCCTGGTCATCACCCAGGAGAAGTCGTGGAAGGTCAAGCGGATCCGCAATACCCCGCGCGTCACGCTGGCCACCTGCACCATGAACGGCCGCCCGACCAGCGAGGCCGTCGAGGGAACGGCGGCCATTCTCGACAAGTCGGCGACGGCCTCCGTTTACGACGCCATCGGAGAGCGCTACGGGGTGATGGGCAAGGTGTTCAACTTCTTCAGCAAGCTGCGCGGCGGCATGAACAACAACGTCGGCCTCGAACTGAAAGTGGCCTGACCGCCGAGGCGCCGTGGGCACCGTTCTCATCCCGATCCCGGACCGCGACTTCGACCCGACCGAGGTCGCCGTCAGCTGGTCGGTGTTGACGCGAAACGGCCACCGGGTGGTCTTCGCGACCGAAAGCGGCACGCCCGGGGCGGCCGACGACATCATGCTGACGGGCCGCGGACTGGACGCCTGGTCCGCGCTGCCGCTGCTCGGCGCCATCCCGCTGATCGGACTGACGCTGCGCGCGAACAAGACCGGGCGTCGTGCGTATCGGGACATGGTGCGCTCCAACGAATTTCAGCATCCGGTCAGCTGGGAGAACGCCACCCTGGACGGCGTGGACGGGCTGATGTTGCCGGGTGGGCACCGCGCCCGGGGAATGCGCGGCTACATCGACAGCGACATCCTGCACCGGCTGGTCGTGGAGGCCTTCGCCCGGGATCTGGTGGTGGCCGCCATTTGTCACGGGGTGCTGCTCGCCGCGCGCAGCACCGATCCCACGACCGGCCGGTCCATCCTCTACGGCCGCAAGACCACGGCGTTGACGTGGGCCATGGAGCGGTTGGCCTGGCGCCTCACCCGATTCACCCAGTTCTGGGATCGCGACTACTACCGGACCTATACCGAGGAACCGGGTCAACCCGGCGGGTACATGTCGGTGCAGTCGGAAGTCACCCGCGCGCTTGAAGATCCAGCGGATTTTTGCGACGTCGCCCGCGGATCGCCGCACTGGCGGCTGAAAACCTCGGGAATGGCGCGCGATACGCCGACCGACTCGAGGCCCGCCTTCGTCGTCGACGACGGCGGCTACGTGTCGGCGCGCTGGCCCGGCGACACCCACACTTTCGCAACGGTGTTGTCGCAGAAGCTGAACGCCGCGCACTAACCCGCTACGTCGCGGAGCCCGTTCCCAGATGCTCGCCGAAGAACGCGAACACCCGCCGCCACGCATCCTCGGTGGCGTTCGCGTCGTAGCCGAAACCCGCTATGCGAAGCAGCGGCTGGGCCGGCAGCTCGTTGGCGAAGCTGTGCCCGACGCCCGGATAGGTCTTCACATCGGCGGTGATGTTCTTGGCCGCGATGGTCTTGTTCAGCTTCTCGGGCGCGCCACGGCCCAGCGGGTCGCGGGCGCCGAAGCTGGCCACCACCGGGCACGCGCCGTCGAGCGTTTTGTCGAGGTTGCGGGGCAGGGGAGCGCCGTAGAAAGGCGCGGAGGCGCCAAAGCCTTTGGGCGACATGACAAGAGCGAACTGACCGCCCATGCAGAAGCCCGCGATGCCGACCTGACCGTTGCATTCCGGCATGGCCTTCAGGTGATCGCGCGCAGCCAGGATGTCGTCGAGGGCGCGGCCACGCTGCGTTTGCAACTCCTTCATGACGCGGGTGATGCAGCGGATGCGGCCGCCGCGGGCATACATGTTCGGGGTTATCGCCAGATAGCCCGCCGCCGCGATGCGGTCATTGATCGACTGCTTGTCCCGGCCGTAACCGAATGCATCGTGGATCACCACCACACCCGGCCACGGACCCTGTCCGGGCGGGGTGCTCAGTAACGCATCGATCGGTCCGTCGGGGGTATCGATGTGAATCGTCGTCATAGCGTCATCTAACTGCAACCACGCCGGCGAGCACCACGGGAACTCAGGTGTGGTCCGCGGGCGTTGGTCTGGCATGGTGTCGCGGCTGTTGCTGATCTACGCCGTCGTCGAACTCGCGGTGATCTTCGCGTTGGTGTCGACGATCGGATGGGGCTGGACCCTGCTGGCGCTGTTGGCCACCTTCCTGCTCGGCTGGGGGATCGTGGCCCCGCTGGCGGGTTCGCACCTGATCCGCCGTATCGGGCAGCTGCGCTCGGGCCTGGCCGCACGACGCGCCGCGGCCGGTGACGGCGCGCTGGTCAGCCTGGCGGTGCTGCTCGTCCTCGTGCCCGGCCTGGCCAGCACGGCGGTGGGCTTGTTGCTGCTCATCCCGCCGGTACGATCGGCCGTCGGCCCCGGGCTGACCGCAGTAGCGATGCGCAAGTTGCAGCGGCGGACGCGGGGACTCAGTTACGCGGGCGCGTTCGGCGGCGATCCGTACCCGGCCTCGTACGCCGGCGGGGCCTACCCGGACGCTGGCGGCCACGGCGACTACATCGACGGCGAGGTCATCGATGTCCGCGACGTCGAGGCGCCGGCGCGGCCGCAACGATTCGACGGCCGCTGACACGGCGCTGTGACCGTCTGATCATCGTTATCGCCATTCGGACCGGTGCACGTAGTTTTGGGCTGTGACCGCTCGATCCGCCCCGGTAACCCTGCTGGTCAACGGTCGCGTGCACAGCCCGGCCCAGCCCGACGCGACCGCGATGGCGGTCCGCGACGGCCTCGTGGCATGGCTGGGCGCCGACGCGGTCGGCCGACGCATGTTTCCGGACGCCGATGTCGAAGACCTTCAGGGCGGTTTCGTGGCGCCGGGATTCGTGGACAGCCACATCCACCTCACCGCGACCGGGCTCACGCTCAGCGGGCTGGACCTGCGGTCGGCAGCCTCGTTCGCCCAGTGCCTGCAGATGGTCGCCGACTATGCCGCCGCGCACCCCGGCCAGCCGGTGTGGGGGCACGGCTGGGATGAAACGTCGTGGCCGGAGAACGCCCCGCCGGCCACCGGCGACCTGGACGCCGTTGTCGGTGACCGGCCCGCCTACCTGGCGCGCGTGGACGTGCATTCCGCGCTCGCGTCGACGGGCCTGCGGCGGCTGGTCGGCGACCTTCCGGCGGCGGCGGGTTTCAGCGCCGAGGGGCCGCTGGTCGGCGACGCGCACCACCTGGTGCGGGCCGCTGCGCGGGACCGGCTGACCGCCGACCAGCTCGCCGAAGCCCGTGCCGCGGCCCTGCGTGCCGCCGCCGCGGCGGGCATCGTCGCGGTGCACGAATGCGCCGGGCCCGAGATCGGCGGGATCGACGACTGGCTGCGATTGCGGGCCCTCGACCATGGCGTTGAGGTGATCGGTTATTGGGGTGAGCCGGTGAGCAGCCCCGCCCAGGCGCTCGAGCTGATGGCGGCGACCGGAGCCCGCGGGCTGGCCGGCGACCTGTTCGTCGACGGGGCATTGGGGTCGCGCACCGCCTGGCTGCGCGAGCCGTACGCGGATGCGTCGCATCGCACCGGAACCTGCTATCTCGATTGCGATGCCGTCGAGAAACATCTGCGGGCATGCACCCAGGCCGAAGTCACCGCGGGGTTCCACGTCATCGGGGACGCCGCGGTCGAGACGGTGGTGAGTGCGCTCGAGCGCGTCGTCGCCGACCTCGGGCCGGTCGCGGTCGCACGCTGCGGACACCGCCTCGAGCATGTCGAGATGGTCAGCGCCGATCAGGCCGCCAAGCTGGGCCAGTGGGGTGTCATCGCCAGCGTGCAGCCCAATTTCGATGCGCTGTGGGGCGGCGCCGACGGCATGTACGCGCGGCGGCTCGGCGCCCAGCGAGCCAGTCGGCTCAACCCTTTTGCGCTGTTAGCATCCCAAGGCGTGCCCCTCGCGCTAGGTTCCGACGCTCCGGTCACCGATTTCGACCCGTGGGTGAGCGTGCGCGCAGCTGTCAACCACCGCACCCCGGGCAGCGGGATCTCGGCGCGGGCGGCGTTCGCGGCCGCCACCCGCGGCGGCTGGCGGGCGGCCGGCGTCCGCGACGGCAACGTGGGCACCCTGGTGCCGGGGGCGGCGGCCTCATACGCCATCTGGGATGCCGGAGACCTGGCGGTGCACGCCCCGCAAGACGCCGTCCAGCGCTGGTCGACCGACCCGCGTTCCCGCGTGCCCGCGCTGCCACGATTAGGCCCGGGCGACGCCCTACCGCGGTGCCGCCGAACGGTGCATCGGGGCGCTGTGATCCATGGCTAGGGATCGGTCGGGCGGCGACCAACCCGCGGACCGAACCGATGCGGTGGACGCGAACCTGCCGCAGCCGCCGGATTCCGACCCGATCAGCGATGCGGCCGAGTCGGACCGCGACGATCAGCCCGTCGACGTCCACGCCGAGCCCGACGCGCACGACCGGGACGAGGACGCCGCACCGGCCGAGGAACGCGCGCCGGCGGCCGGTCGGCGGGGGACCGCGGCGCGGGGCGCGGTAACGGGGTTGCTCGCCGCGGTGACCGCGCGGCTGCCCGCCGCCCAGGCCGCGGTGCTGCCCCGCCTGACCCGGCTGAGTTGCACCGTGGTGGGCGGTCTGCTGTTCTGCGCCAGTTTCCCGTCCCTCAACTGGTGGTGGGGCGCCGTTGTGGCCGCCGCGCTGCTGGCGTGGGTGTTGACGCATCCCGCGACTACGCCGGCGGGCGGCCTGGGTTACGGCTTCCTTTTCGGGCTGGCGTTCTACCTGCCACTACTGCCGTGGGTCGGGCTCCTGGTCGGCCCCATCCCGTGGATCGCGCTGGCCACCGTGTCGGCGCTGTTTCCCGCCCTGTTCGGCCTCTGCGCCGTGATCGTGCGCCGGCTGCCCGGCTGGCCCCTCTGGTTCGCGTTGCTGTGGGCGGCCCAGGAGTGGCTCAAGTCGATCGGTCCGTTCGGCGGCTTTCCCTGGGGATCGGCGGCATTCGGCCAGACGCAGGGCCCGTTCCTGCCCCTGGCTCAGCTCGGCGGTGTCGCGCTGCTGTCGATGGCGATCATGCTGGTGGGCTTCAGCGCGACCGCCATCGCGCTCGAGATCGTGAAGTGGTGGCACTCGGGTCATCCGGCGACCCGGGCGGCCGACGACGGACGCGCCGACGACCCCGATCAGGCGCCGCCCGCGGTGGTGCTGCCCGGCGTGTGCATCTGCCTGGTGCTGTTCGCGTCGCTCATCGTCTGGCCGCAGGTGCGCCACGCCGGCACCGGATCGGGTGGCGAGGCGTCGGTCACCGTGGCGGCCATCCAGGGCAATGTGCCGAGGCTGGGCTTCGAGTTCAACGAACAGCGGCGCGCGGTGCTGGACAATCACGTCCAGGAAACCCTGCGGCTGGCGGAGGACGTGCGTTCGGGCGCCGCCCCGCAACCGCAATTCGTGATCTGGCCGGAAGACTCGTCGGACATCGACCCGCTGGTCAACAATGACGCGGCGCTGGAGATCTCGCAGGCCGCGGCGGCCATCGGCGCTCCGATCCTGATCGGCAGCGTGCTCGACGTGCCGGGGCGCCCGCCGCAGGATCCGAACTACACCAACACCATGATCGTGTGGAATCCGGCGACCGGCCCCGCCGATCGCCACGACAAGGAGATCGTGCAGCCCTTCGGCGAATACCTGCCGATGCCGTGGTTGTTCAAGCACCTGTCCGGGTACGCCGACCGCGCCGGAAGCTTCGTGCCCCGACCGGGCTCCGACGTGGTGCATATCGCGGGGGTGCCCGTCGGCGTCGCCACCTGCTGGGAAGTGATCTTCGACCGGGTGCCGAGGAAAGCGGTGCTCGGCGGCGCCCAGCTGCTGGCCGTGCCGGCCAACAACGCGACGTTCAACAAGAGGATGAGCGAGCAGCAGCTTGCCTTCGCCAAGGTCCGGGCGGTCGAGCACGACCGGTACGTGGTGGTGGCCGGCACCACGGGGATCAGCGCGGTGGTGGCCCCCGACGGCGGCGAGCTGGCCCGCACCGAGTTCTTCCAGCCCGCCTATCTGGACATGCAGGTGCGCCTCAAGACCAGGCTGACCCCTGCGACGCGATGGGGGCCGCTGCTGCAATGGGTCATGGTCCTGGCGGCCGGAGCGGTGATCCTGGCCGGGATACGGCACAATGGATGGTTCCCGCGTTCGATACGTCTGCCGTCCACACGCCAATCGAAAGGGGCCGGTGCAACACCCGGCAAGCCCCGTCCGACGAGCACGACTGAAGACACCGCGCCCGACCCCCGGGACCGCACGCCGGCAGACGACGGCGACTGACCACGCCCCGTCCGACCAGGACGGGGTGGCACCGCATCGATTTCGGGCGACACAGAGGAGCTACATGACCACCGGCCAGCCGGCGCCCCAAACGCCCGGCAATCGTCCCAGCCAGCGCGTCTTGGTGATCATCCCTACCTACAACGAGCTGGAGAACCTCCCGGTCATCCACCGGCGGCTCAAGGACGCTTGCCCGCACGTGCACCTGCTCGTCGTGGACGACAGCAGCCCCGACGGCACCGGCCGGCTCGCCGACGAGCTGGCGGCGGCCGACGCCGGCCGCACGCACGTCATGCACCGCACCGCCAAGGACGGCCTGGGCGCGGCGTACCTGGCCGGTTTCGCGTGGGGGTTGAGCCGTGACTACTCGGTGCTGGTCGAAATGGACGCCGACGGCAGCCACGCGCCCGAACAGCTGAACCGCCTCCTGGACGCCGTGGACGCCGGGGCCGATCTGGCCATCGGGTCGCGCTACGTCGAGGGCGGCGCGGTTCGCAACTGGCCGAAGCGGCGCTGGGCCCTGTCCTGGACGGCCAACACCTACGCCCGGCTGGCGCTGGGCATCGGTGTGCACGACATCACCGCCGGCTACCGCGCGTATCGCCGCGAAGTGCTCGAAGCGATCGACCTCGCCGGGGTGGACTCCAAGGGCTACTGCTTCCAAATCGATCTGACCTGGCGCACGATCTGCAACGGGTTCACCATCGCCGAGGTGCCCATCACCTTCACAGAGCGCGAACTCGGCGTGTCCAAGATGAGCGGATCCAACATCCGCGAGGCCCTGGTCAAAGTCACCCGCTGGGGTATCCAGGGCCGGCGGTCGGGTGCCAGGGCCACCAGGGCCGACAACCGCACCTAGGTGCGGCCGCCCCGGCTCGGTCCGCGGGTCAGCCCCGCCGGCGGGTCTTGATGATCTCGAGGCGCTCCTTGAGCAGCTCCTCGAGCTCCTCGACCGAGCGGCGCTCCAGCAACATGTCCCAGTGCGTGCGCGGCGGCTTCACCTTCTTCGGCTCGGGGAGGTCGCCCTCGATCAGGGTGCCTTCCAGGCCGTTGCGGCACAGCCAGGTGCCAGGAATCTCGGCGTCGTCGGCGAAGGGGACCTCGAACTCCTCGCCGTTCTCCGTCCGGTACTTCGCGAGCTGGCGCGGCGCAAGGTCGTGGTTGCGGTCCGTCTCGTAGCTCACGGCTCCGAGGCGACTGCCTCTCAGTACACGATCAGCCATGGCTGCTACTCCTTCAGGTCTTCTCGGAGCTCCGCGGCTCCTAAGTCTTCATTGAGAATAAGTCTTCATTGAGCAAACGCTGCGGCCGTCTGCGCAGTTCCCCGGCCGGAGCCGGCGTACGCGACGCGACCATCAATGATACCGGGATCATCGAGAAAACCCGACTAAAGTCGGCAAGCGTGAGCCGCCGTACCCACCCCCAGCCCTGTCGCTGGTGCGGCCGAGACGTCACCGATGCGGGGATGGGGCGCCGCCGCCAGTACTGCCGGCAGTCGTGCCGGCAACGCGCTTACGAACAGCGGGCCTCGCTGAACCGCCACGGCGCGACAGCGGTGGCCGACGACGCGGTGGTGCTGTCGGCCGAGGATGCCGCAGACCTGTCGGATCGCGTCTACCAGGTGCGGTGCGCGGCCGAGGACGTCGCCACGGCGGTCGAGGAAGGCGCCGGGGCCACCGAGCTACGCCAGTTATGCGACGCGCTGATCCAAGCCGCCCGGGCCGCCGACGGATGGCGCCGAGCGGGTGTGTGACCGCGTCGTTCGCTTCTGGCCGGCGGCCCCGAGGCTGCGCGACATGCGCCTGACCATCGGCTATGGTCAGCCGGGTACAGTCGCGCCATGGACGTCGGGCCATGTCTACAGCGCACCGCGGTCCAGCGGACACACCGGGCACCCGGAGTGACACTTTCTTTGCGCGGCGCGGCGCACCTGTCCAGGCCGGTCCTCCCGTAGTAGCCGGGAGCAGCGGACGTTTTGAAATTCGGTCGGAGTTGGACATACTCACCAGCAATATTCTTGGGTCGGAGAGCAGCACGGCGCTGGTCGAACGGGAAACGGCGTCGCCTCGTGCAGCAAATTTCCGTCACTCGGCGAAAACCGCATCCGGCGGTGAAAGACGGCCGCATGTCGTTAGGTGAGGGTTAGGCGAGGTTTGTGATGGTTGATCAACTCCAGCACGCGACCGAAGCGCTCCGTAAAGCGCTGGTCCAGGTTGAGCGCCTGAAGCGCACCAACCGTGCGCTGCTGGAGCGGTCCAACGAGCCGATCGCGATCGTCGGTATGTCGTGCCGCTTCCCGGGTGGCGTGGACAGCCCGGAGGCGCTGTGGCAGATGGTGGCCGACGGCCGCGATGTGATCTCGGAGTTTCCCACCGACCGTGGCTGGGACGTCGCCAGCCTGTACGACCCCGACCCCGACGCGCGGCACAAGTGCTACGTGAACACCGGGGGCTTCGTCGACGGCGTGGCGGACTTCGACCCGGCCTTCTTCGGCATCGCGCCGAGCGAGGCGCTGGCGATGGATCCGCAGCATCGAATGCTGCTCGAGCTGTCGTGGGAAGCGTTGGAGCGGGCCGGGATTGACCCCAGCGGGTTGCGCGGCAGCGCCACCGGAGTGTTCGCCGGGCTCATCGTTCAGGGTTACGGCATGCTCGCCGAGGAGATCGAGGGCTACCGGCTGACGGGGATGACCTCCAGCGTCGCCTCGGGGCGGGTGTCCTACGTGCTGGGGCTGGAGGGCCCGGCGGTTTCGGTGGACACGGCCTGTTCGTCGTCGCTGGTGGCCTTGCACATGGCCGTGCAGTCGCTGCGCTCGGGGGAGTGCGACCTTGCCCTGGCCGGCGGCGCGACGGTGAACGCCACGCCGACGGTCTTCGTCGAGTTCAGCCGGCACCGCGGATTGGCGCCGGACGGACGATGCAAGGCCTACGCGGGCGCGGCCGACGGCGTCGGCTGGTCCGAGGGCGGCGCCATGCTGGTGGTGGAGCGCTTGTCGGACGCGCAGCGGCTAGGGCATCCGGTGTTGGCCGTGGTGCGCGGCTCGGCGGTCAATCAGGACGGCGCCTCCAACGGGCTGACCGCGCCCAACGGTCCCTCGCAACAGCGGGTGGTGCGTGCGGCGCTGGCCAACGCCGGGCTGTCCCCTGCCGACGTGGACGTCGTCGAGGGCCACGGCACCGGAACCACCTTGGGCGACCCCATCGAGGCGCAGGCCCTGCTGGCCACCTACGGGCAGGATCGCAGCGACCCGCTGTGGCTGGGCTCGATCAAGTCGAACATGGGTCACACGCAGGCCGCCGCCGGGGCGGCCGGCGTCATCAAGATGGTGCAGGCGATGCGCCACGAGACGTTGCCGGCGACGCTGCACGTGGACGCTCCGAGTCCGCACGTCGACTGGTCGGCGGGCTCGGTGTCGTTGCTGACCGACGCGCAGGCCTGGCCCGGCGACCGTCCGCGTCGGGCGGGCGTGTCGTCCTTCGGCATCAGCGGCACCAACGCGCACGTCATCGTCGAAGCCGCTCCCGCCGAGCCTGCGCGTGCGGCCGGACCGGTGCGGGCGGTGGTTCCGTGGGCGGTG
Source organism: Mycobacterium sp. NGS17 (assembly GCF_059813205.1). Taxonomy (NCBI): domain Bacteria; kingdom Bacillati; phylum Actinomycetota; class Actinomycetes; order Mycobacteriales; family Mycobacteriaceae; genus Mycobacterium; species Mycobacterium sp. NGS17. The sequence goes on from NZ_JCALED010000007.1 coordinate 131,837, forward strand.
TCGGCGAAATCGCCGTCGGCGTTGGCGGCGCAGGCGGCGCGGTTGGCCGAATACGTTCGCGCGCACAGTGATCTCGACATCGCCGATGTCGGGTGGTCGTTGGCGGGCCGCGCGACGTTTGAGCACCGGGCGGTCGTCGTCGGCCGTGACCGCGACCGGCTCCTGGCCGGGTTGGACGAGTTGGCCAACGACGATCCCACCGGATCGGTCATCCGGGGCATCGCGACGCCAACGGGCAAAACCGTGTTCGTCTTCCCCGGCCAGGGCTCCCAATGGCTGGGCATGGCCATCGAATTGCTGGACACCGCACCGGTATTCGCGCAACAGATCCGGGACTGCGAAGACGCCTTCGCCGAGTTCGTCGAGTGGTCGCTGATCGATGTGTTGCGCGGCGCACCCGATGCGCCGGGACTGGACCGGGTCGATGTCGTGCAGCCGGTGCTCTTCGCCGTGATGGTGTCACTGGCCGAGCTGTGGAAGTCGGTCGGGGTGAACCCGGATGCGGTGATCGGCCATTCGCAGGGTGAAATCGCCGCCGCTTACGTCGCCGGCGCGCTGTCGTTACCCGACGCGGCGCGGGTGGTCACACTGCGCAGCAAGCTGCTGACGGCGCTGGCCGGCCCCGGCGGAATGCTGTCCATCGCGTGCAGCACCGAACGGGCCCGGGAGTTGTTGGCGCCCTACGGCAATCGAGCCGGCATCGCCGCGGTCAACGGCCGCTCGGCCGTCGTGGTGTCGGGCGAGGTGGCCGCGCTCGACGAGCTCGTCGGCTTCTGCGCCGACCTCGAGCTGCGGACCCGGCGGATCGACGTGGACTACGCCTCGCACTCGGTCGAGGTCGAGGCGATCCGCGCGGATCTCGCGGAGGTGCTCTCCGGCATCGAGCCGCGCTCCTCGCGCATTGCGTTCTTCTCCACGGTGACCGGAACCCGTTTGGACACAGCCGGATTGGACGCCGACTACTGGTATCGCAACATCCGGCAGACCGTGCAGTTCGACCAGGCGGTGCGCAGCGCCTGCGAGCACGGGTACCGGACCTTCATCGAATCCAGTCCGCACCCGGCTCTGGTCGCCGGCATCGAGGACACCGCCAACGACAGTTTGCCGGGCGACACCGAGGCCGCAGACGTCACAGTCATCCCCACCCTGGGCCGCGACGACGGCGGACTCGACAGATTCGTGACGTCGGCCGCGACCGCGTTCGTCGCCGGGGTGAGCGTGCGCTGGCGCGGTGCGCTGGACGGCGCCGGCTTCGTCGAGTTGCCGACGTATGCCTTTGACCGGCGCCGGTTTTGGCTGTCCGGGGAGGGCATCGCGGCGGACGCCTCGGGACTGGGCCTGGGCACCAGCGAGCACCCGCTGCTGAGCGCGGTCGTCGAGCTCCCGGCTTCGGGCGGGGTGGTGCTGACCGGCCGCCTGTCGCCGAGCCTGCAAGGCTGGCTGACCGATCACGCCGTGTCCGGCACGGCCGTGTTCCCCGGATCCGGCTTCGTGGAGCTGGCGATCCGTGCCGGCGACGAAGTCGGTTGCTCGACGGTCGACGAACTGACGCTGCAGGCGCCGTTGATGTTGCCGGCCAAGGATTCCGGGTCGGCGTCGGCTGCCGTGCAAGTGGTGGTCGGCTCCGCCGAGGAATCCGGCCAGCGCCCGGTGTCGATATTCTCGCGCCCCGACACCGGTGCCGGCTGGGTGTGCCACGCCGAAGGAACCTTGAGTCCCGGCTCGGTCGAGCCGGGAGCGGATCTGTCGGCATGGCCGCCGGCCGGCGCCGTCAAGGTCGACGCGGCCGACGGCTACGAGCAGTTGGCGGCACGCGGCTACGGCTACGGCCCGGCGTTCCAGGGCCTGACCGCGGCGTGGGTGCGCGACGACGAGGTGTTCGCCGAGGTGCGGCTGCCCGACGCCGCCGGCGGCGTCAACGGTTTCGGGGTGCACCCGGCCTTGCTGGATGCGGCCATGCACGCACTGATCGTCAGCCAGCACGTCGCCGGCCAGACCGACGAGGTCGTGCTGCCGTTCTCGTGGCAGGGCGTGTCGTTGCACGCGGCGGGCGCATCGGCGGTACGTGTGCGCATCGCGCCGGCATCGGCGTCGGAGGGCGCCGGGGCGTCCAGGGCGGTCTCGATCGAGCTGGCCGACGGACTCGGGTTGCCGGTGCTGTCGGTGCGCGCGATGGTGGCGCGCCCGGTGAGCGAGCGGCAGCTGCGGGCGGCGATGTCGGCTTCGGGTCCCGACCGGCTGTTCGAGGTGGTCTGGTCGCCCGCCACGGCGACAGCCGGCGATGCCGAGCCGCCGGTACACGAGGTTTTCGAATCCATTGCGGCCGGCGAAGATCCGGTGTCTGGAACCTACGAGCGGACGCATCGTGCGCTGGCGGCCGTGCAGTCGTGGCTGACCGAGCACGACTCCGGGGTGCTGATCGTCGCGACCCGGGGCGCGATGGGGTTGGCAGGGGAGGATGTCTCCGACCTGGCCGGCGCGGCGGTATGGGGGCTGGTGCGGTCGGCGCAGACCGAGCACCCCGGCCGCATCGTCCTGGTGGATTCCGATGCGGCGCTTGATGATAGCGCGATCTCGACCGTTCTGGCGGTCGGCGAGCCCGCGGTGTTGCTGCGCGGCGGCACGGCCTACATCGCGCGGGTGCACGGCAGCCGCGCGGTCGACGGCATCATGACGCCTCCGGCGGACGGTCCATGGCGGCTCGGCATCAGCAGTGCGGGCACCTTCGAAAACTTGCAACTGGAGCCCGTTCCCAACGCCGGTGCCGCACTGGAACCGGGGCAGGTTCGGGTGGCGCTGCGCGCCATCGCCACCAACTTCCGCGACGTCATGATCACCCTGGGCATGTTCACCCACGACGCCCTGCTCGGTGGTGAAGGCGCGGGCGTGGTGGTCGAAGTCGGGCCGGGGGTCACCGAGTTCGCGGTCGGCGACTCGGTGTACGGCTTCTTCCCCGACGGCAGCGGCACGCTGGTGCCCGGCGACGGCCGCCTGCTGCAGCGCAAGCCCGCCGACTGGTCTTATGCCGAAGCGGCCGGCATTTCGGCGGTTTTCACCACCGCCTACATGGCATTCATCCACCTGGCCGACGTCAAGCCCGGGCAGCGGGTGCTGGTGCACGCCGCCGCCGGCGGTGTCGGGATGGCCGCGGTTCAGCTCGGCCGGCACCTGGGCTTGGAGGTGTTCGCGACGGCCAGCCGTGGCAAGTGGGACACGTTGCGGGCCATGGGCTTCGACGACGATCACATCTCGGACTCACGCAGCCTCGAGTTCGAGGAGAAGTTCCGCTCGGCCACTGACGGCCGGGGCATGGATGTGGTGCTGGACTCGCTGGCCGGCGAATTCGTCGACGCCTCACTGCGGCTCGTCGCCCCCGGCGGCGTGTTCCTGGAGATGGGTAAGACCGACATCCGCGACCCGGGCGTGGTGGCCCAGGAGTACCCGGGTGTCCGCTACCGCGCCTTCGACCTGTTCGAGCCGGGCCGTCCGCGGATGCATCAGTGGATGCAGGAGCTCGCCGGGCTGTTCGACGCCGGCGTACTGGAACCGTTGCCCGTCACCACCTTTGACGTGCGACGCGCGCGCACCGCGCTGCGGTATCTGAGCCAGGCGAAGCACATCGGCAAGGTCGTCATGACTTTGCCTTCCGCCCTGGCCTCGGGCACGGTGCTGATCACCGGTGGGACGGGCATGGCGGGGTCCACGCTGGCCCGTCACCTGGTGACGCACCACGGTGTCGAGGACTTGGTGTTGCTGAGCCGGCGCGGTCCGGACGCACCCGGGTCCGCCGAGTTGATCGCCGAGTTGCAAACCGCGGGTGCCCGGGCGCGCGTGGTGGCGTGCGACGCGGCCGACCGGGCGGCACTGGCGCAGGTGATCGACGACATTGCGGCGCAGCGGCCGCTGTCGGGCGTGATCCACGCGACGGGCGTGCTGGACGACGCGATGGTCACCTCGCTGACGCCCGAGCGTGTCGACGCCGTGTTGCGGGCCAAGGTGGACGCCGCGTGGAACCTGCACGAGTTGACCCGCGAGATGAATCTGTCCGCCTTCGTGATGTTTTCGTCGATGGCCGGGCTGGTCGGCTCGTCGGGCCAGGGCAACTACGGGGCGGCGAACGCGTTCCTGGACGGGCTGGCCGCGCACCGACGGTCGCACGGTTTGCCGGCGATCTCCCTGGCCTGGGGGCTGTGGGACCAGGCCAGCGCCATGACCGGCGGGCTGGACGCCGCCGACCTGGCCCGGCTGGGCCGCGACGGGATCTTGGCGCTGTCCTCCGGCGAGGCGATGGAACTCTTCGACACCGCGCTGATCGTCGACCAACCATTCCTGGCGCCCGCCCGCATCGATCTTGGCGCCCTGCGCGCGCACGCGGTCGCGGTGCCACCGATGTTCACCGACCTGGTCAACGCCCCGACACGCCGCCGGGTCGACGATTCGCTGGCGGCGGCGAAATCGAAATCGGCGCTCGCGCATCGCCTGGACGGGCTGTCGGAACCCGAGCAGCACGCCGTGCTCCTGGATCTGGTGCGTTCGCACATCGCCACGGTGTTGGGGAACGCGACCGCCGAGGCCATCGACCCGGACAAGGCGTTCCAGGAGTTGGGCTTCGACTCGCTGACCGCGGTCGAGATGCGCAACCGGCTCAAAACCGCTACCGGACTGGCGCTTTCGCCCACCCTGATCTTCGACTACCCGACGCCCAACGGCCTGGCCGGCTACATTCGCACCCAGCTCGCCGGAGTCCCGCAAGAGATCAAGCACGCTCCGGTCGCTCGCGCCATCGACGACGATCCGATCGTGATCGTCGGCATGGCGTGCCGCTATCCGGGCGGGGTGAATTCCCCCGACGACCTGTGGGAGATGCTGACCGAGGGCCGCGACGTGCTCTCCGAGTTCCCGACCGATCGCGGCTGGGACCTGGCCGGTGTCTACAACCCGGACCCCGATGTCCCGGGCACCTGCTACACCCGCACCGGCGGCTTCGTGGACGGTGTGGCAGATTTCGACCCGGCCTTCTTCGGCATCGCGCCCAGCGAGGCGCTGTCCATGGACCCCCAGCAGCGCATGTTCCTCGAGCTGTCCTGGGAAGCGTTGGAGCGGGCCGGAATTGAGCCCGGCAAGTTGCGCGGCAGCGCCACCGGCATGTTCGCCGGGGTGTACACGCAGGGCTACGGCATGGGCGCGGCGCCGACCGCGGAGGGCTTCCGGCTGACCGGACAGTCGTCGAGTGTGGCCTCGGGCCGGGTGTCCTACGTGCTGGGGCTGGAGGGCCCGGCGGTGTCGGTGGACACGGCGTGTTCGTCGTCGCTGGTGGCCTTGCACATGGCCGTGCAGTCGCTGCGCTCGGGGGAGTGCGACCTGGCGCTCGCCGGCGGCGTCACCGTGAACGCCACGCCCGACATCTTCGTGGAGTTCAGCCGCATGCGCGGATTGTCCGAGGACGGCCGGTGCAAGGCATACGCCGGCGCGGCCGATGGCACCGGATTCTCCGAGGGCGGCGGCATGCTGGTGGTGGAGCGCCTGTCCGACGCGCAGCGGCTGGGGCATCCGGTGCTGGCCGTGGTGCGCGGCTCGGCGGTCAATCAGGACGGCGCCTCCAACGGGCTGACCGCGCCCAACGGTCCCTCCCAGCAGCGGGTGGTGCGGGCCGCGTTGGCCAGCGCCGGATTGACGGCGTCGGAGGTGGACGTCGTCGAGGGGCACGGCACCGGAACGACATTGGGCGACCCCATCGAGGCGCAGGCCCTGCTGGCCACCTACGGGCAGGATCGCAGCGAGCCGCTGTGGTTGGGGTCGATCAAGTCGAACATGGGTCACACGCAGGCCGCCGCCGGGGTGGCCGGCGTGATCAAGATGGTCCTGGCGATGCGCCACGAGATGTTGCCCGCGACACTGCATGTCGACGAGCCCAGTCCGCACGTCGACTGGTCGGCGGGCTCGGTGTCGTTGCTCACCGAGGCGCGGGCCTGGCCCGGCGACCGTCCGCGTCGGGCGGGCGTGTCGTCGTTCGGCATCAGCGGCACCAACGCACACGTCATCGTCGAGGCCGTGCCGGCCGAGGCGCCGCGCATCGTGGACGGCCCGAAGGCCCCCGTGGTGCCGTGGCCGGTCTCGGCGAAATCGCTGTCGGCGTTGAACTCTCAGGCCGCGCGGCTGGCGGCCCACCTGCGCAACCACCCGGACCTGGACATCGCCGACGTGGGATGGTCGCTGGCGGGCCGGTCGGCCTTCGAACAGCGGGCCGTCGTCGTCGGCAGCGACCGCGACCGGCTGTTGGCCGGGTTGGACGAGCTAGCCGGTGACGACCTGGGCGGCTCGGTCATTCGCGGCGCGGTGACCGCCGGCAAGACGGTCTTCGTGTTCCCGGGCCAGGGCTCCCAGATATTGGGCATGGGAATGGGATTGCACGCCGGCTACCCGGTGTTCGCCGAGGCGTTCAACACCGTCGTCGCCGAACTGGACCGGCACCTGCTTCGTCCGCTGCGCGAGGTGATGTGGGGGCACGACGAAAACCTGTTGAACAGCACCGAATTCGCCCAACCGGCGCTGTTCGCGGTGGAAGTCGCGCTGTTCCGGCTGCTCGAATCCTGGGGCGTGCGGCCCGACTTCGTCATGGGCCACTCGATCGGGGAGTTGGCGGCCGCCCACGTCGCCGGTGTGCTGTCCCTGGAGAACGCCGCGGTGCTGGTGGCGGCCCGCGGTCGATTCATGCAGGCGCTGCCCGAGGGCGGCGCGATGGTCGCGGTCCAGGCCACCGAAGAACAGGTGCGGCCGTTGCTGGCGCCCGCCGAGCAGGCCGGCGTGGACATCGCCGCGGTCAATGCGCCGACGTCGGTGGTGATTTCGGGTGCACGAGAAGCAGTGGCCGCGGTGGCCGATCAGCTCCGCGCCGACGGCCACCGCGTGCATCAGCTTTCCGTGTCGCACGCCTTCCACTCCCCGTTGATGGATCCGATGATCGGCGAATTCGGCACCGTCGCCGCCGGACTGGCCGTCGGCAAGCCCAGCATTCCGATCGTGTCCAACGTGACCGGACAGCTGGCCGGAGCTGACTTCGCCTCGGCGGCGTACTGGAAGCGACACGTACGAGAGGCGGTGCGATTCGCCGACAGCGTGCGTTTCGTGCACTCGGCCGGCGGCAACCGCTTCCTCGAAGTCGGCCCGGGCAGCGGCCTGACCGCATCGATCGAAGAAACACTGGCTTCCGAGCCGACGGCGGCCCCGGTGACCACCATGTCCGCGCTGCGCAAGGACCGCCCCGAGCCGCTCGCCTTGCTCAGCGCCGTCGCGCAGGGATACGTCGCCGGGATGGAAGTGGACTGGCGCGGTGCCCTCGGCGACGCCGGCCTGGTCGAGTTGCCGACGTATGCCTTTGACCGGCGGCGCTTTTGGCTTGCCGCCGACGGCGCCCCGGCCGACGCCGCGGGCCTGGGCCTGGCCGCCAGCGAACACGCCCTGTTGGGCGCGGTGGTCGAACTGCCGGCCACCGGCGGAGTGGTGCTGACCGGCCGGCTGTCGCCTGGAACGCAGGGTTGGTTGGCCGATCATGCGGTCGGGGGTGTGGTGCTGTTCCCCGGCGCGGGATTCGTCGAGTTGGCGATTCGCGCGGGCGACGAGGTGGGCTGCGGAGTCGTCGACGAACTGAACCTGGCGGCGCCGCTGGTGTTGCCGGCCGGTGCTTCCGTCGCCGTCCAGGTCGTGGTCGGCGGTCCCGACGATGCGGGTGCCCGCGCGGTGTCGGTGTTTTCGCGTGCCGAAGCGGGCTCAGGGTGGTCGTTGCATGCCGAAGGTGTGCTGCGGGCGGGATCGGTGCAGCCGAGCGCGGACCTGTCGGCGTGGCCGCCAGTGGGTGCCGTCCCGGTGGACGTGGGCGACGGTTACGAGCATTTGGCGCAGCGCGGTTACGGCTACGGCCCCGCGTTCCGCGGCCTGACGTCGATGTGGCGCCGCGGCGACGAAGTGTTCGCCGAAGTGTCGCTGCCCACCGACGCCGGGGTATCGCCGGCCGGATTCGGCGTCCACCCGGCGATGCTCGACGCGGCACTGCACGCGGTCATGCTGTCCTCCGACAGCGAGGAACTGCCCGAAGGCTCGATGCTGGTGCCGTTCTCCTGGCAGCAGGTGTCGTTGCACGCCGCGGGGGCGGGCGCGGTGCGCGCGCGGATCGTGCCGGTCGGCTCGTCCGCGGTCTCCATCGAATTGGCCGACGGGCTGGGGTTGCCGGTGCTCTCGGTGGCATCGATGGTGGCGCGCCCGGTGACCGACAAGCAGCTGCTGGCCGCGGTGTCGAATTCGGGACCGGACCGGCTCTTCGAGGTCATCTGGTCGGCGCAGCCGCCGGCGGCGGTGCAGCCCGTGTCGCTATCCGCCTGGGGCGCACCGGAATTGAACGACGCCGAGGCCGACCGGTCGGCGGTGCTGTTCGAATCGCAGCCGGTGGCCGGCGACGTGATCACCGAGGTGTATGCGGCGACGCGGGCGGTGCTGCCCGTGCTGCAGTCCTGGTTGTCCCGCGACGGCGCCGGAACCCTGGTGGTCGCGACCCGGGGCGCGATGACGCTGCCGGGCGAGGACGTCACCGATTTGGCCGGTGCGGCGGTCTGGGGGCTGGTGCGGTCGGCGCAGACCGAGCATCCCGGACGAATCGTGCTCGTCGACGCGGATGAGCCCCTGGAATCCGAGGCGGTGGCTGCGGTCCTGGCGCTCAGCGAGCCGCAGGCGATAGTGCGCAAGGGAACGGTCTACACCGCGCGAGTCCTCGGTAGCCGCGCCGTCGGTTCTCTGTTGCTGCCACCCGACGAGGGACCATGGCGACTCGGCATTAGCAGCTACGGGACGATCGAGAATCTGCGCATAGAGCGGATTCCCGACGCCGACGCGCCGTTGGGTCCCGGCCAGGTGCGGGTCGAGCTGTCGGCCATCGCGGCCAATTTCCGGGACGTCATGATCGCGTTGGGCCTCTATCCCGACCCCGAGGCGATCATGGGCATCGAGGCCGCAGGCGTGGTCATCGAAACTGGCCCCGAAACCGCCTCGCGCGATGGGCGTTTCGAGGTCGGCGACCGAGTGATGGGGCTGTTCCCGGACGGCACCGGAACCGTCGCCAAGACCGACGAGCGCCTGCTCGTCAAGGTGCCGGCCGGCTGGTCACATACCGCAGCCGCGACGGCGTCGGTCGTGTTCGCGACGGCAAACTACGCGCTGGTGGACCTGGCCGGCGCCAAGCCCGGTCAGCGCGTGCTGGTGCACGCGGCGGCCGGTGGGGTCGGGATGGCCGCGGTCCAGTTGGCCCGCCACATCGGCCTGGAAGTGTTCGCGACCGCCAGCCGCGGCAAGTGGGACACCCTGCGGGACATGGGCTTTGACGACGATCACATCGCCGACTCGCGCAGCCTCGACTTCGAGGAGAAGTTCCGGGCGGTCACCGGCGGGCGCGGCGTGGACATCGTCCTGGACTCGCTGTCCGGCGATTTCGTCGACGCTTCATTGCGCCTGATGACACCCGGGGGAGTCTTCCTGGAGATGGGCAAGACCGACATCCGCGACCCCGAGGTGGTCGCACGGGACCACTCGGGTGTGCGCTACCGCGCCTTCGATCTCTTCGAAGCCGGTCCGGACCGCATCGCGCAGATGCTCGACGAGCTGGCCGGCATGTTCGGCGAAGACGTGTTGCGGCCGTTGCCGGTCACCAGGTTCGACGTGCGACGCGCACCCGCCGCGCTGCGCTACCTGAGCCAGGCCCGCCACGTCGGCAAGATCGTGATGACCATGCCCGGCGCGTGGACGGCCGGCACGGTGCTGATCACCGGCGCCACCGGCATGGCGGGCTCGGCGGTCGCCCGACACGTGGTGACCCGCCACGGCGCACGCAACCTGGTGCTGGTCAGCCGCCGCGGCCTGGACGCACCGGGCGCGGCCGAGCTGGTCGCCGAGCTGAGCGCGGCCGGCGCAACCGTGGAAGCGGTGGCCTGCGATGCCGCCGATCGCGAGGCCCTGGCCAAGGTGATCGCCGAAATCCCTATGCAGCGCCCGCTGACCGGGGTGATTCACGCCGCCGGGGTCCTGCACGACGCGGTGGTGACGTCCTTGACCCCCGACCGGATCGAATCCGTGTTGCGGTCCAAGGTCGACGCGGCGTGGAACCTGCACGAATTGACCCGCGATCTGGACGTGTCGGCGTTCGTGATGTTCTCGTCGATCGCCGGGCTCGCGGGTGCGTCGGGTCAAGCCAACTACGCGGCCGGCAACTCGTTCCTGGATGGGTTGGCCGCGCACCGACGGGCGCATGGGCTGCCGGCGATTTCGCTGGGCTGGGGCCTGTGGGATCAGGCCAGCGCCATGACCGGTGGATTGGGCGCCGCCGACCGTGCCCGGTTCGGCCGGGACGGGATCGTCGCAATGTCCTCGGACCAGGCGCTGGAACTGATGGACACCGCCCTGATCGTCGACGAGCCGTTCATGCTGCCCGCCCACATCGACCTCGCCGCGTTGCGGGTGAAGTTCGACGCGGGCACGTTGCCGCCGATGTTCGTCGATCTGATCAATGCGCCGACGCGGCGTCAGGTCGATGACTCACTGGCCGCTGCTAAGTCGAAATCCGCTCTGCTGCAACGCCTCGAAGGGCTGCCCGAGGACGAGCAGCAGGCGGTCTTGCTGGACTTGGTGCGAGCGAACATCGCCACCGTGCTGGGCAGCTCCAGCCCGGAGGCGATCCATCCGGATCGGGCGTTCCAGGAGCTCGGGTTCGACTCGCTGACGGCCGTCGAGATGCGCAACCGGCTCAAAGCCGCGACTGGGCTGGCCCTTTCGCCGACGCTGATCTTCGACTACCCGAACTCCGCCGCGCTGGCCGGCTACATGTATCGCGAATTGGTCGGATCGTCGGACCAGCCCGCGGCGGCAGCCGCACCGGGCGAAGCCGAGATACAACGCGTCGTCGGATCCATCCCCGTCAAGCGCCTTCGCCAGGCCGGCGTGCTGGAGCTGCTGCTGGCCTTGGCCAACGAATCGTCCAGCGAGAACGCGCCGTCCGCGGTATCCACGGAGAAGGACATCGCCGACATGGACCTCGACGACCTGGTCAACGCCGCGCTGCTGGACGACGACGAATAGCCATGAGCCGCGCCGTCGACGATGCAGAGCGCAGCGATGAGGAGGAGCGGCGCAATTGAGTGAGGGCGTTTTGTGAGAATCGCGGTCACCGGGGCCAGCGGAGTACTCGGCCGCGGCCTCGCCACGCGGCTGCTCAGCCAGGGCCACGATGTCGCCGGGATCGCCCGACATCGTCCCGAAAGCTGGCCGAGCGCAGCGAATTTCGTCGCGGCCGACATCCGTGACGCCGGCGCTGTCCGACGCGCCGTGGCCGGCGCGGATGTGGTCGCGCACTGCGCGTGGGCGAATGGTTCCGGGTACGACGACGAGGTCAATATCGGCGGCACCCGCAACGTGCTCGACGCGATGGCCGAGACCGGCTCCAGGAGAATCGTTTTCGCGTCGTCGGCCCATGTGTACGGTGGGATGGACGCGCCTGGGGCCGAACACGAGGTACCGACTCCGGCCAGTGTCGAAGGCCGGCTCAAAGCCAGGGCCGAGCAGCTGCTTGCGGAATCGGGTGCGGAATGGGTAGCGATCCGTTCGGCGCTGATTTTGGGACGAAGCGTCGATAATTGGGTGCGCCGCGCACTGGCATTGCCGGTGTTCCCCGGCGGGTCGGGAGATGGCCACATCCAAGTCGTCCACCTCGACGACGCGCTTGGGCTGTTCAACCGCGCCATCGTGGAGGCCGAAATCGCCGGCGGCCCGGTGAATCTCGCCGCCCCGGGCGAGCTGACCTTCCGGCAAATCGCCGCTGCGCTGCGCCGCCCACTCGTGCGCCTGGGCCCCGAGCCGGCGGAGCTGCGCCTGATGCGGGGGGCTGCGCTGATGGACACCTCGCGGCTGCAAGAAGAATGGGCTTTCCGGCCGGCGTGGGAATCCGGCGAATGTGTCCAGGATTTCGCGCTGGCGGTGCGTGGCCGGGTGACCGTGGGCAAACGGGTGGTATCGCTGCCGTGGCGGCTGGCCAACATCCAAGATCTACCTTCGGTCGACGCGCCGAGCGACGATGGCGTCAAGCCCATTTGGGCAGGCGCGGCGGGGGATAACGGGGAATTCGACACGCCGATCGATCCGCGTTTTCCCACCTTCCTGGCCACGAATCTGTCCGAGGCGCTGCCCGGTCCCTTTTCGCCGGCGTCGGCATCGGCGACGGTTCGCGGGCTGCGGGCCAGCGCCGTGTGCGTCGCCGAGCGGCTGCGGCCCGGCGGCACGATCCAGCGCGAGATCGCGATGCGCATGGTCGCGGTGTTCGCCCACCGGTTGTACGGCGCTATCACGACCGCGCACTTCATGGCCGAGACGGTGCCGTTCGTGAAACCCACGACGGTGGTGAGCAACAGCGGTTTCTTCGGTCCCAGCATGGCGGCCCTGCCGATCTTCGGTGAGGATCATCCGCATTCGGACACTGGCCGGATTCGCAAGCAGCTGCGGACCGTCCGCAACATCGGGGTCTTCGGCGTCAACCTGATCGGCCTGTCGGCGGGCGCGCGGTTGGACACCCGCGAGTTCGTCGTCGACGTGGATCGCCTGGAACGCTTGACCGATGGCAACCTCGCCGCGCTGGACGATCGTCGGTTGTTGAGTCTGATCTCGCTGGCCCGCGACCAGGTGGTGCACGGGTGGGTGCTGGCGGCGGGCTCGTTCCTGCTGTGCGCGGCGTTCAACGTGTTGCTGCGTGGGTTGTGCGGGCGAGACATCGCCGCGCCCGGTGGGCCGGAATTGGTCAGCGCGCGGTCGGTCGAGGCGATGCAGCGGTTGGTGGTTGCCGCCCAGCGCGATCCGAAGGTGACGGCGCTGCTGGCCGAACCGGGGGACCGGCTGGACAAGCTCGCCGTCGAGGCACCGGAATTCCATGCCGCGCTGCGCGACGAGCTGGCGCTCATCGGGCACCGCGGTCCGGCCGAGCTCGAGATGCGCTCCACCAGCTATGCCGACGATCCCGAGTTGCTGGTTCGGATGGTGACCAAAGCGATGAGCGCGCCACCGGCGCCGCAGGCCCGGCGGCCCCGGATTCCGTTGCACGCCAAGCCCATCGCGGCCATGGCTACCCAGCAACTTCGTGACCGCGAGGTCCGCCGCGACAAGGTGGTGCGGGCTAACTGGTTGCTACGCACGCTACTTCGCGAGTATGGGCGCAGGTCGGTCGAGGCGGGGATCTTCGCCGCCGCCGATGACGTCTTCTATCTGCTTGTCGATGAACTCGACGCGCTCCCTGCGGATGTGGGCGCGCTGGTGGCCCGGCGCCGGGCCGAACAACGCCGGCTGGTCGCGGTGGCGCCGCCGACGGTCTTCAGCGGAAGCTGGCAGCCCACCGCCAGCTCGTCGGACGCGCTGGCCAGCGGGGACACCCTGCGTGGAGTCGGCGTGTGCGGGGGGCGGGTGCGCGGCCGGGTACGGATCGTGCGGCCCGAGACGATCGACGACCTGCAACCCGGCGAGATCCTTGTCGCGGAGGTCACCGACGTCGGGTACACCGCGGCGTTCTGCTACGCCGCCGCCGTCGTGACCGAACTCGGCGGTCCGATGTCGCACGCCGCGGTGGTGGCCCGCGAATTCGGGTTTCCTTGTGTCGTCGACGTTCAGGGCGCGACCAAGGCGCTGAAGCAGGGAGCGATGGTGGAGGTCGACGGTGCCACCGGCGAGATCCGGGTGCTCGAGCTCGCCGCGGACGACGCGCTGAGTTAGTCGAACTCCATCTCCAGCGCGGCCGGCCCGCTCAAGCCCAGCATTGGCTTCCACCGCGCCGTCGCAACGCGACGCGGGTTGGTCATGCGCCGGGCGAGGACCTTGAGGGCTCCGGCGAGCTCCGTTCGGGCGAGGTTCGCGCCCAGGCAATAGTGCGCGCCACCGCCGAACGTCAAGATGGGCGGCGGGTCCTCGCGGGTGATGTCGAACCGGTCCGGGTGCGCATAGACCTCTGGATCACAGTTTGCGGCAAAGGTATTCACCGAGATGAAGGTTCCCGCCGGAAAGCCGTAGCCGGCGAAGGTGACGTCGTCGAGGACGGTGCGCAGGGTGGTGCAGACCGCCGGCGAATGGCGCATGCATTCCTCGACGGCCGACATCGCGAGGCCGGGATTGTCGCGGAGCATCGTCAGTTGAGCGGGGTGATCACACAGGGCGTGCATGCACGCGGCCAGTTGATTGCGGGTGGTGTCGGTGCCGGCGGACAGGATGCTGAACGCCAGCATGCGCATCTCCGCGTTGCTCAGCCGGTCACCGTCGTCCTGGGCGCGAATCAGTTCGGAGATCAAGTCGTCGGTCAACCGGGTTCGCCGTTCGGCGATCATGTCGTCGATGTAGGCGTCGAACTCGTCCCACGCCCGCATCACGATGTGCTGCTCGTTCGCCAGGTCGGAGTCGAGCCGCACGATCTTGAAAATGTCCTCGGCCCAGAGGGAGAACTGCTCCCAGTCCTGGGAAGGCGCGCCCAGCAGCGCGCAGATGATCGGGATCGGGTAGGGCCGGGCGATGTCGGCGACGAAATCGCATCGTCCGGCACCGGCGACCCGGTCGATCAACTCGTTGATCACCGCGTCGATGGTGTCTTCCATGCGCGCGGACGCCCGCGGCGTGAACGCCTTGGACACCAGACCGCGCAGCCTTCGATGTTCCTCGCCTTCCATGCCCAGGATGGTGCCGAGCACCCGGTCATACAGCGGGCCGGACGTTATCCCGCGGGCCGTCATGTGCATGCCGGGCGGGAAAACGAACCGGGGGTCGCGAAGTATCCCGCGGGCGAGTTCGTAGCCGAGTACCTCGGGTCCCAGTGGCCCGATGGCGATCGGCGACCGCTTGCGCACCTCGTGAATCCGTGGGGCGACGTCGTGCACGGTGTCGGTGATGTCGTAATCCAGCGTCGGGAGGTCGGCGTCGAAAACGCTTGGCATCGCCGCGTTTACGGTCATGTCGTCTCCGGTCACGGAATGTTGGTCGCGAGGAAAGTCAGCGGCAGGCCCAGGATCGACACGTCGTTTTCGTCGAGGTAGGTGCCCTCACCCTCCATGTGTTGGCGGAATCGTGTTGTCGCGCCGTAACGTTCGGCGACGGCGTCGCCGGCGGCGGCGTCCGGGACTCCGATGACCACGGTGAACACGCCGTCGCCGTGCCGCTCTAGGAACTCGGTCACCGAAGCGGCGACTTCGCCGGTGGATCCCGGGATCGGGCTGATCAGCTCGATGCCCCGGGTCCAGTCCAGGTGGATGTCGAGGCCTAGCTCGGCCAGCTGCAAGGGCTCGAAGACGAATCCGAGATCGCCGAACATCTGCGCCGCGGCGGCATGTCGTTCCGGCGCGACGGCGAACACTACGTGGTGGAGCGAGGGTTCTTCGGGCATCGGGGTCTTCCTATCGTGAATCGGCGCGCAGCACGCCGCGCGGCAGCAGCAGCGGCAGGTCGTTGTAGGGTGACGATGCCGGGAGGGGCAGCGACGACGGCGGGTATCGCGGTGATCGCCGGCATCGCGGTGATGGTGAGCCCCAGCATGACGTAGGCGTCCAGCGTCTGGCCCGCAAAGTCCGGCGGCGGAAGGAAACTCAGCGTGTTCTTGATCGTCGGCTGCCCCTGCACCTCGATGGTGTAACCCATGTCCAACGGCCAGTCCGGATCCAGCGTTTGACCCTTGCGCCAGCGTCCGCGGATCTCGATGACCTTCCGGTCTCCTTCAGCGCGAGCAGCATGTCAACGTCGTTGCTGGCCTTCACATTCAGCGGTGCGATCGCGCGCAGCTCGCCGACATCGCGCCCGGCCTTCTCCGGCGACCAGGCATAGCATCCGACCAGCTCCAGCGTCGGGTTCGCAACGATCGCTTTCACCGAGCTTTTGCCGACGTTACCCGTCGTCCACTGGACGACCCGATACGTCAAGGCGCCAAACCGATCATGGGTGCGACGCCGCGTGCTGGCGGGCCAGTCGCTCGTCGTGGATCTTGACGAGTTCGCGGAATCCCAGCCGGTGATACTTCGGTATCGGCTGGATGCCCCACACATCCTGCGCGGTCGCCTTGCCCTCGGCTCCCTCGGGCGGACCGAACGGCGGGTAGGGGTACTTGCACTCCAGTGTGTCGTTGGAGTACCGGATCTTCAGCAGCTCGCTGCAAATCTGGGTGAGGCTCAGCGTTGGGTATCCGTAGTACACGGCCATGAACGGCAACGTGAAGGCGCCCTCGATCACCAGGGCCACCAGGCACACCAATACGGCGCGCTTGATCCATTTGTGCATGCGGGCGTAGTACGGCGTGGTGCCGGGCTCGAGACCGGCGGCCGGGTCTTTGTCGTCGGTGGTAGACGGGCTAGTCATGGCACGGCTCCTTGCTAGTCGGAGAAGATTTCGCGATTGACGGTGTGCAGGTAGGGGATGGCGAGGAACGGGGTGATGTAGAAGATGTCGTAGAGCCACCAGCCGATGACCGGGAAGACGACACCGGCATATCGCACGTCGGCGAACATGGTCATGTTGAACACGTAGGCCGACCAGATCACCACGCCCATCCAGCACGTGACGACCATCCACTGGTGACCCCAGCGCTTCATCTGTAAGAAGCCGATCGCCGCGGCTACCCGCATCGAGAAGACCGTCAGGATCAGACCGGCGACATAGGCCTTCTCGCCCGGCCCCGCGGCGCCCCCGACCCACAATTCGTTGTAATGCCAGAAATAGCCGGCGTCGAACATGTTGCCCCACCCGACCATCAGCACGCGGTTGATCAGCGTGTGGTTGGCCACCAGGTCCAGGGCCCAGCCGAGGCTGTTGAGCATGCCGTCGATGAGTACCAGGTAACCGATCAGCGTGACGATCATGGGCCGGACCGACAGGCCCGCGCGCAGCGCCTGGCGCTGCAGCCACACTCCGCGCATGAAAATGGGGAATCCGATCAAGCCGGGCGCCCACATGCCCATCAGCGCGGCGCCGACGATCATCCACTTGTCGGCGTGCCGCTGGGCGCGGCGGGATTCGTCGTGGTGATCGTCGAGGCCGACCGAACTCGCCTGCGCGGCATCAAGAGTCACAGATCCCACCACCCGCGGGCGAACGACATGTACAGCTGGACGCCGAACATCGCCAGCAGGTAGCCGTAGATGAAGATCTGAAAGACGATGAGCGCCCTCTTGCGCTTCTGCTCCTGTCGGTCCATGCCGGTTGCTCCTTTCTAACGACTGCCGGAGGCATTCGAGGGGGCCAGGCTGGCCGCCGCGACTTCACGTAGACCGTCGGTGACCGCGCCGTCGGTACTCAGCGGCGCGAGTATGCACGCGTTGGCCGCGTCCAATTCGGTTGCGCCGGCGGCGATCAACTGTGCGGCCGTGACCAGCACCCTGGTCGACGGCGGTTCGAAGTGAAAGGCCTCGTCGGCGGTGCGGATTGCGACCGCGCATCCGACCAGCCGCGTCGCGGCCGTCAGGGGGATTCCGGATTCGGCGACGATCACCTCGGCCTCGCGGTCGGGCGGCAGATAGTTCATCGCCAGCGTGGCGAACCGCTGGCGGAACGAGGGTTTGAGCTCTTTGAGTGAGCTGCGGTATGCCGGGTTGTACGAGCACACCAGCATGAATTCCTCCGGTGCCTGCACCACCTCGCCGGCTCGGTCGAGGTAGAGCGAGCGCCGGTGATCGGTGAGCGAATGCAGGATCGCCAGTGAGTCGTGCCGGGCTTCGACGACCTCGTCCAAGTAGCAGATCGCGCCGGCCTTGACGGCCCGGGTCAGCGGGCCGTCGGTCCACACCACGTCGCCGCCGGTCACCATGAAACGGCCGACCAGATCGGAGCTGGTGAGGTCGTCGTGGCAGCTGATGGTGACCACGGGTCGTTGCAGCAGTGAGCCCATGTGTTCGACGAAGCGCGTTTTTCCACACCCGGTCGGGCCCGTGAGCATCACCGGAATCCGTTGACGGAAGGCCTGTTCGAACAACTGGACTTCGTTGCCGTTTGCGAAATACGTCTCGGTGGTCATCTCTTCCTCACCAGGCCGGCGCTCACGCGGCGACCAGTTCACGGTGGACATGGGCCAGTACCCGGGGCAGCTCCTCGATACGCCGGATGCGTTGCGACCGAAGCGGACCGAACACCTCCGGCAGGGGATCGACGCGGGTGGGACCCACCCCCACGTAGTAGATCGACACCCCGGCATCGTTGGCCTCCTCGACGGCGTGCGCGGCGTCGGCCCAGGCGTAACGACCCTCGTAACCTTCGTCGGAGATCAGGCCGTCGCCGATGACGATCAGCAGCCGCCGCTCGGAGGCCTGGGCCAGCAGCCGGCTCGTCAAATGACGTAGTGGCGCACCGAGTCTGGTGTATCCCCGGGTTGAGAGACCCAGCCGGCTGGGCGGGACGAACCGGCGGTCTTCGAAGTCCTTCAGGCATCGCACTTCGACGCGATGACGGGTGTTGCCGGTGAAGACAAAAACGCCGTGACGTTCGCGCGCCAGCGTCATGGCCCGCGAAAGCGCGTCAGCGCAGGCCAATTCGAGCTGGAACACGCGGCCGCCATGCACCCCCAGCGACGAGCTGCCGTCGAGCAGCAGCGCGGTGGTCACATCGCGGCTGCTGGGCAGCAGGTCGCGGAATACCCTCGGCTCCTTGGCCGCACCGGCCGACAGGTCGATGTAGTGGTTGACGTATTGGTCGACGTCCAGGTCGCAGCCGTCCTCGAGGCGGTTGGTCATCGCGCGGTGGGTGTGCTCTTCGAACCACTTGCGTACGTCGACGGCCACCGGAACGGCCCGGCGGGTCCGCGGGCCGTCAGCATGCTCGGCGCGCTCAATCAGGGCGACGTGGTCGCGCATGAATCGCTGCGTCCACATGTTCCATTCGGGATAGGGAATCCCGGGCCGGTGTTCCGGCGTGATGTCGAGATCGTTGTCCTGCGGGCGGTTCGGTGGCGGCAGGTTCGGGTTGGGGACGCCGCCGTCGCCGCCGACGGGAACCGAGTACGGCCGCGGAATTCGCTTCTGTGTTGTGGTCCAGGGCATCCTGCCGAAGCTGCGCCGCAGCTTGTCTGCCAGCCCGTGCGGGGCGGTGTATGCCACGGGCAACGAGCCCAGCAGCGGATGAATCGGCAATGCCTGGCCGCTGGCCGCCAATGCTATTGCGCGATTGAGCATCTCGGCGCCGTCGAGGTCGCCGGCCTCGGCGTGCAGGTCGGGGAGGAGCCGTTGAATATCGGGGAGCAGGCCGGGCCATCGCGACGCTATCCAGCCTAGCGCCACGCCGGCCTCGATCAGCGTGAGGGCACACAGCTCGCGGGCGGCCAGCTCGTTGAGGCGGTAGCCGGTGACGCGTTCCTTCGATGGTGAACATTGCAGGGCCACACCGCAGGTCAGCACCCGGCGTGTCCAGTCGGGCGGCACGGGATAGGGGACGTGGACGAAGGTGAGCGCCGCGTTCAAACCGAAGCTGCGCCGCTGGCCCGTGACGAGCCGTGCGCCTTCGCGACGCTGCTCGCTCAGCGCGACCGCCGTTACGGCGCAACTGCGTTCCAGCGCCATCGCGTGCGCATCGGATTGGTCAGCCATTGCAAGAATCCCGTGCGTCCCGCCTAGCCGGCCCCCCGCTCAGAACGTGCCGATGTTGGAAAACAGCCAGTACCAGAACCAGATGATCAGGCCGGTGCCACCCCACGCGGCGACGTAGCGAAGGATCTCCCACAGATAACCCATGATGTGACTTCCTCTGTAACGTAGTGGATTTCGGCTCGCGCATTTCAGTCGGAGAAGAGCTCGCGGTTGACGGTGTGCAGGTAGGGGATGGCGAGGAAGGGGGTGATGTAGAAGATGTCGTAGAGCCACCAGCCGACGACCGGCAGCACGACGCCGGCGAAGCGCACGTCGGCGAACATGGTCATGTTGAAGACGTAGGTGATCCAGATGACCACGCCCATCCAGCAGGTGATGACCATCCACTGGTGCCCCCAGCGCTTCATCTGCAGGAAACCGATGGCCGCGGCGATGCGCATCGTGAAGACGGTCAGGATCAGGCCGACTTCCAAGGCCTTCTCGCCCGGGCCGGCCGCACCGCCGACCCACAGCTCGTTGTAGTGCCAGAAGTAGCCGGCATCGAACATGTTGCCCCAGCCGTTGAGCAGCACGCGGGCCAGGATGGTGTGATTCGCCACCAGGTCGAGCGCCCATCCGACGGTGTTGATCGCTGCGTCGATGATCACGAGGTAGCCGAGCAACGTGACCAGCATGGGCCGCACCGAGAGGCCTTCGCGTTGGGCGCGGCGCAGCAACCGCACTCCCCAGAGGAACAGCGGTAGGCCGAAGATGCCGAGGGCCGCGGTGCCGATCAGCAGACTGCCGGAGATCAGCCATCTGTCGGCCCGGCGCTGCGCGAGTTGCGAGCGCTCCATGTGCTCGTCGATGGTCGGGGCCGTCTGCGCGGCGCGGGTTGACTCGAGCTTCGGCAGATTCACGAACCCTCCGGTGATTGGATCGGCGTGTGCACTATAACAGGCTGACTGTAGTCAGCAGAAGACTGCGGGCAAGCCCGCGCCCGCTGCTTGATGCGACATTGGCAGCACTGTCGAACTGTGCAGTAAAGGTCGCTGCTGTGGGCGCCTTCTGCTGACAAAAGTCAGCTCTGGATCGTTGACATGGAGTTCCGGCGATGCCTACGCTCAGCGAGCGCTGAGCCCTTCCGGTCCCCGAAGGAGTAGCAATGACGCTCGAATCGCCGGCTGACAAGAAGTATCGCGTGATCCAGTGGGGCGTAGGCAATGTCGGGACGATCGCACTGCGCCATTTTGCGCACAACCCCGCCTACGAGGTGGTCGGGGTCCTCTGCAACCGCCCGGAGAAGGTGGGCAAGGACGCCGGCGAGCTGGTCGGTGTCGCGCCCATCGGGGTGCTCGCCACCACCGACAAGGCGGAAATCGAAGCGCTCGACGCCGATTGCGTGTTCTACGCGCCCTTGTGGTCGGATCCCGACGAGGTCTGCCGCCTGCTGCGCTCGGGCAAAAACGTCGTCGCGTCCGGGGGCGCCTGGTGGTTTCGCACCGAGCACAGCCAGGCCGACATCGACAAGATCGATGCGGCGTGCCACGAGGGCGGGACGTCTTTCCACGCAGGGGGCGTCAACCCGGGTTTTGCCGGTGACCTACTGGTTCTGACGCTGGCTCGCATCGTGAGCCGAATCGACTCCATCCACATCTACGAGGTGGTGAACTTCGGCAAGGACACGCTGAAGTATCTGCACGAGATGGGGATGGGGAGTACTCCCGAAGAGTTCAGGGCGGGACCGAATCTGTTGGGCAACGCGTGGCCGCTCTTCGCGCAATCGATGGCCATGGTGGTCGACGGCCTAGGGAAGACGGTCGACAAATACACGACGGACGTCGAACTGGGAACGGCGATTCGCGACATCCCGTATGAGGGCGGGCCGTCCAGCGACATGCCGGGCTTCAAGGGCACGATCAAGAAAGGCACCGTCGCCTCGCAACATCACCAGTGGACGACGTGGGTCGACAACAAGCCCCTCATCACCTTCCACGAGATGTACACCATGGACTCTTACGACGCCATCGAACCGCAGCCGGATTGGGGCGGGCACTACCACTACCGCATCGTGATCGACGGCGACGAACCCACCGAGCTGATCCTGCAGGCGCCGGCCGACCCACAGGGCAACTACCCCAAGCCGGGCTACACGTGGACCGCGATGGGTCCGGCGAACACGGTTCCCGCCGTCTGCGATGCCGCGCCGGGCTTTCTCACCCACAAGGAACTCGGCCTCGTGCCGTTGCTCGGCGTGGTGCGCTAAACACGAAAGGCGTTGCGGGTCAGGGCTTCAAGCTGCGCAATGTCCTCGCCACGTAGTCTTCCAGCAGGGCGTGGCCCGTCGGCCAGTGGTTGGTGGTGATCAACAGGGCGTAGAGACCCAACAAAAAGAACACCGCACTGTTCATGGGGTTCACATCCGGATACGTCTCGCCGCGCTCCTGGGCCTGCGCGATCTCCTGCGCGACCAGCACGATCAGCGGGTGATCCCGGCCGTCTTCGGTCTGCGGTCGGGTCTGGGAGAAATGCAGCGCGAGAAAGTCATTGAAGAGCCGATCGCCCAGTCTGCGTTCCAACCCGACCACCAGGCGGACCGCCTCATTCAACGCGGAAGCCAGATCGTGCTTGGACTTCAAGGATTGTGCGAACTGCTTGGCAATGCGGTCCTCTTCGCGACGCTCCAGCTCGAGCAGCACATGTTCCTTGGTGGGGAAGTGAAAGAAAAAGGTTCCGTGGGCGACGCCCGCCGCGGCCACGATCGCGGCCACGTCGGCTTCGGCCATGCCGGCGCGCGCGAACTCCGCGATCGCGGCGCCCATCAAACGCTCCCGGGTCTGCAGGCGCTTAGCTTCCCGCGCCGACAGCCGATCCGTCACAGCCATTTCTTTCCTCACGGTTGACCTGGCTCATGTAAGAGCTTTGAGGCTAACTCGACCAGTATGCCGTGTCTCGGCCAGAAAGGCTTGCACAACTTGAGCATTCTCGGACCGTCGTGACGGTAACAGATGTCTGGCAAAGGCTGGTCATTGACTTTAGTCAGCAAGCTTCATAAATTGAACGGCGCACACATCTGATCGAGGGAGCCCGGCATGGCATTGGAGCAATTCCGGCTCGACGGGCAAGTCGCGATCGTCACGGGCGCCGGCAAGGGTGTCGGAGCGGGCATCGCGCGCGTGTTGGCGGAGGCGGGCGCCACGATCGTCGGGACCGCGCGTACCGAGGCGGATATCGTTGGCACGATTGAGGGTATCGAGACCGCGGGCGGCAAGGGTCTGGCGCTCGTAGCGGATGCGATGAGCCGTCCGGATTCGGAGCGCGTGGTGAACAGCGCCATGGATCGGTTCGGCCGCATCGACATCCTGGTCAACAATGTCGGTGGTGCCACCTACGCGCGATTCCTGGATATCACCGACGAAGATTTCCGCCATACGTTCGACTGGTGCGTGACGTCGGCCTTCATCATGAGTCAGCTCGCGGCCCCGCACATGCTCAGTGCGGGGCACGGCTCAATCATCAACATCTCGTCGGGATCGGCGCGGTTCGGCATCCGGGCATTGGCCGCCTATTGCGTCGCGAAGGGCGGCCTCGAGGCGCTCACCCGCGCCATGGCGCAAGAACTCGCGCCCAAAATCCGCGTCAACGCCATTGCTTTGGGTTCTTTCGCCACCGACGGTCTGAAGGGCAGCCTGGACCTGATGCCGGGGTCGCTGGAGAAGATGCAAGAGGCCACACCGTTGCATCGGCTGGGCGACGTCGAGGACCTCGGACGGCTCGCGGTATATCTGTGCACCCGCGACTGCTACGCGACCAACGCGACTTTTCACGTCGACGGCGGCATCGACTCGAACAATTCTCCGCTGCCGATACCCGACTACTGATCTGCGCTTTTCAGTGAACGCGCCATGATGGGTCTTCACCCACCGCCGGAAGGACGAGGGTAATGCGCAGAGTCATTCAATTCTCCACCGGAAACGTCGGCCGGCATTCGTTGCGAGCCGTCATCGGCAGACCAGACCTCGAACTGGTCGGAGTGCACGCCTCCAGCGCGGCGAAGGTCGGTCAGGACGCGGCGCAGTTGTGCGGACTGCACGAACCGACCGGCATCGTCGCCACCGACGACATCGACGCGTTGGTAGGCCTGGGCGCCGACTGCGTGGTTTACACCTCGCAGGGCGAAACGCGCCCGATGGAAGCCATCGAGCAGATGGCCAAGTTCCTCGCGGCGGGCACGAATGTGGTCGGTACATCGATGGTCTGGCTGGTCACGCCCCGCCACTGCGACGATTGGTTACGCGAGCCCCTGGAGCGTGCCTGCGCGGCCGGCAACGCCTCGCTGTATGTCAACGGCATCGACCCCGGATTCTCCGGCGATACGCTGGTGCACTCCGCGGTCAGCCTGACCACCCGGGTGTCATCGATCACCGTGCAGGAGATCTTCGACTACGGCAATTACGACGATGCCGAATTCACCGGCGCCGCAATGGGATTCGGCACCACCCCGGATGACGACTCGCCGATGATGTTCTTGCCCGGGGTGATCGTGTCGATGTGGGGCGGTCAGGTCCGCAGTCTGGCGGACAACCTCGACATCAAGCTCGACGACCTGCGCCAGCGTGTCGAACCTTGGTACACCCGGGAGCGCATCGAGTGCACCATGATGACGGTGCAGCCGGGGCAGATGGCCGCCGTCCGGTTCGCCACCGAAGGCGTCCGCGACGGCGAGCCGGTCATCACCCTCGAGCACGTCACCAGGCTCACCCAGGCCGCCGCGCCCGACTGGGAATTTCCGCCCCAGGGTCATACCGGTGTGCATCGCGTCGTCGTGGAAGGCGAACCCCGGGTCGAAATCAACACCCACGTTTCCCACCCTGTGTTCGATTCCACTGATGCCGGCTGCATTTCGACGGCCGGCCGCGTCGTCAACGCGATCGACTGGGTGTGCCGTGCGCCCCAGGGGCTCATCGGTGTCGAGGACATCCCGCTGTCCGCGACGATGCGCGGGCTGATGTGGACCGAACGGTAGCCGGATCCCTGGTATGTCGACATCGCCCTCGGGACGCGTTGTAGGAAAACGCATTCTGATCACCGGCGCCGCCCGCGGCATGGGGCGCAGCCACGCACTGCGGCTTGCGCAAGAGGGCGCCGATCTGATCTTGGTCGACATCTGCCGATCCCTGCCGCAGATCGAATATCCGCTGGCCACAAAGGAAGATCTCGCCGAAACGGTACAGCTGGTGAGGGGATTGGGCCGGCGGTGCGTAAGTCATATCGTCGACGTCCGCGACGATGTCGCGTTGCGCAAGGCCGTCGATGATGGCGTCAGCGAATTGGGCGGCCTGGACGGCGCGGTGGCCAATGCCGGTGTGTTGACCGTCGGGCCTTGGAACACCACAACTCCCGACGACTGGCGCACGGTCGTCGATGTCAACCTGATCGGAACCTGGAACACGTGTGCGGCGGCGATCCCGCATGTGCTCGACCAAGGTGGCGGCAGCCTGGTGAATATCAGCTCCGCGGGCGCCATCAAAGGCTTTCCACTGCAGCATCCTTACACCGCTGCCAAGCACGGTGTCGTGGGGCTGACGTTGGCGTTGGCCAACGAGTTGGCCGCGCAGTGCGTGCGCGTCAATTCCGTGCATCCCACCGGGTGCCCGACCGGCATGATCCCCCCGTCGATTGGAGCCGTCTTCTCCGAGGAACGACCCGACCTGATTCCCACCTTTGTCAACGCGATGCCCACACCGGCCATCGAACCGGTGGATGTCAGCCACGCGGTGCTGTTCCTGCTGTCGGATGAGTCCAGGTACGTAACGGGCCTGCAGTTCAAAATCGACGCGGGCGTGACCATCAGCTAGGACTCCGAAGAACAACGAAGCCACGCCGCTGGCAAACGCGTGCGCTTACCCCAGCTCGCGTCATGCCCATAGGCTGGGCTGCAGATGACATTCGTTCGTCGAAGGAATTTCGTGTGTCGCGCTGATTACGCGTCCGGTAAGGGATACAAATAGCTGACTTCTCAAAGGAGAGCCTTATGAATACGGTGCGGGCGTCCGCCCTTGGCATGACGGCTACCGCGGTGTTGATCAGCGCGACGGTGGTGGGCTGCGGCGGGGACAAGAACACCACGGCACCATCGGGTTCGGCCTCGTCGCCGGCCACCTCGTTCAGCTCCTCGGCGAGCGCGCCGGCATCGCCGGGAGCGCCGGCGGACTACAGCCACCTGCTGATCAAGCCCAGCGACATCGGCCCCAACGCCACGGCCGACGGGCCGCCGAGCCAGAATCCCAGCGGCATCACCGGCGTGGGACAGGTTTTCAAAAACCCCGACGGCAAGCGCACCATCATCGACACCATCGCGGTTTTTCCCGATGCGGGCACGGCCAACCAGACGGCGGCGAACATGCGCGATGTCGTCGGCAAGAAGGTCAACGGGGAGCAGCAGCCGATCGACGTCGGCACCAAGGGGTTCTTGGTGATCGGCCAGGGGACCGACCCGGCCAACCCGATGGAGATCTCCGAGGCGGTCTTCGTCGTGGGCCGGGCCATGGTCGACCTGGAGTCCGACTGCGTCATGGGCAATCCCACACCGGCCGATGTCATGCTCGATCTCGCGCGCAAGCAAGAGGCCGCGGTCAAAGCGGGATTGCCGTCCGGCTGAGCTCCCGACCGGTTACAGGGGCCAACTGTCCGGCCGCACCTCATAACGCAGGGCGGCGGCGGGAGGCAGCGGCCGCCGGCCGTTGACCGATATCGCGTCGATGATGAGCGCGACATACCGTCGCCAACCGTCGCTGTCCGCATCCATGGTCGACAGCACGCTGAAGAGCATCGCGACCAGGCGGGGCAGATCGTCGGTGACGAGGTCGCCGCGGATGCTGCCGGCTCGCTGGCCCGC
This sequence comes from Mycobacterium sp. NGS17, assembly GCF_059813205.1. NCBI lineage: Bacteria > Bacillati > Actinomycetota > Actinomycetes > Mycobacteriales > Mycobacteriaceae > Mycobacterium > Mycobacterium sp. NGS17. The sequence goes on from NZ_JCALED010000007.1 coordinate 158,324, forward strand.
TCGGGCGAGCTCGCCGAGCGCGGCGTTGAGCGACACCGAGATGTCGGACGTGAGTGACCCGGCCCGGCGCGCGGCGGTCAGCAGGTGGTGTTCGCGCGCCCCCAGCGAGATCGCCGCTTGGATCAGTCGGGTCAGACCAAGCAGCGGGTCCTTGGCGAGGCGGGCGCTGTCGATCACCGGGGTGAGGTCCTCGGCGATGCTCTGATCCAGGGCGGCGCGGACCAGGTCGGCCTTTGCCGGAAATCTGCGGTAGAGGGTCCGCTCACCTACGCCGGCGCGACGCGCGACGGCCTCGACCGGCGCGTCGGGTCCCAACTCTGCGTACACCTCGCGTGCCGCACGCAGGATGCGCTCGACGTTGCGCGCCGCGTCGGCCCGCAACGGCCGATCCTCAACCGCGGTCATGGTGCCCAGCGTAACTGACGGTTGACTGCCAACTAGGCTGGCTTTACGCTCGATAACTGGCAGTCAGGTGACACTTAAGAGGAAATGCGGTTCATGTCAACAACTTCGGAAGTGTGCCCCGACGCCGGTCTACCCGCACTGCCCATCCCGCGGCCGGCGACCTGCCCGCTCGCGCCCCCGCCCGAGTTCCAGGAATGGCGAGACGGTCCCGGGCTACGACGGGCGATGTTCCAGGGAAACCCGGTGTGGGTGGTCAGCCGCTACCGGGACATCAGGGCGGCGCTTGTCGATCCTCGCCTGTCCGCGAAGACCATTCCGGACTCGATCATGCCGAAGGACGACGACAACAAGGTCCCGGTGATGTTCGCGCGGACCGACGATCCCGAGCATCACCGACTGCGGCGCATGATGACCAGCAACTTCACCTTCCGCCGTTGCGAGTCGATGCGGCCGCAGATCCAGGAATGGGTCGACCACTACCTCGGCCAGATGATCGAGCATGGCGCCCCGGCCGACCTGGTGCGCGAATTCGCCTTACCGGTCCCGTCGATGGTGATCGCGCTGCTGCTGGGAGTACCACCGGAAGATCTTGAACTCTTCCAGTTCAACACCACGAAGGGGCTCGACCAGAGGTCCACCGACGCGGAAAAGGGACAGGCCTTCGGCGCCATGTACGCCTACATCGAGGAGTTGGTGGAACGTAAGGCCCGCGAACCCGGCGACGACCTGATCAGCCGCCTGGTCACCGAATACGTGGCGACGGGTCAGCTCAACCGCGCCACCACGGCCATGACCGGCGTGATCATGATGCAGGCCGGCCACGAGACCACCGCCAACATGATCTCGCTGGGAACGGTTGCGCTGCTGGAACATCCCGATGTATTCGAGCGCCTGGGCCACACCGAGGACCCTGCCGTCATCGCGAACGTCGTCGAAGAGCTCATGCGCTACCTGTCCATCGTGCACAGCCAGGTCGATCGGGTGGCGACCGAAGACCTGATGATCGGCGGTCAGCTGATTCGCGCCGGGGAGTATGTGATGATGAGCTTGCTCGCCGGGAACTGGGACGCGGAGTTCGTCGCCAATCCCGAATCCTTCGACGCCGACCGAAACACCCGCGGGCACTTGGGCTTCGGCTACGGCGTCCATCAGTGCATCGGAGCGAATCTCGCTCGCGTCGAAATGCAGGTCGCGTTCGCGACGCTGGCACGCCGACTGCCCGGCCTCGAACTGGCGGTGGCGCCGGAGCGGTTGAGCTTCAAAGACGCCAACATCTATGGCATGAAAGAACTTCCGGTGCGCTGGTGAGCGGCGAACTGCGGTTTGACGACCAGGTCGCCGTCATCACCGGCGCAGGTGGCGGTCTGGGCAGGCAATACGCCCTGCTGCTTGCCTCGCGGGGCGCGCGCGTCGTCGTCAACGATATCGGCGGCTCGGTGACCGGGCAGGGATCCGACGCCGCGGCGCCGGGCGCCGTGGTCGACGAGATCCGCAACCGGGGCGGCGCGGCCGTCGCCGACAACCACAGCGTCACCAATCCCGAAGGCGGTCAGGCGATCGTCGACACCGCCCTGAGCGCATGGGGACGAATCGACATCGTGATCAACAACGCCGGAATCGTGCGGGACGCGCCCTTCGAGGACATGACCGCCGACCGCTTCGAACCGCTATTGGATGTGCATCTGAAGGGCGCCTGCTACGTGACGAGGCCAGCGTGGAAAGCGATGTGCGAGCAAGGTTATGGCCGCATTCTCAACACCTGTTCGGCTGCCGGAATCTTGGGGGCCGCCGGTATGAGCAACTACGGCTCGGCGAAGGCCGGATTGATCGGCCTGACCCGAGTACTGGCCGCCGAAGCCGCCGGTCGCGACATCAAGGTCAACGCCATCGCCCCGATCGCCCACACGCGGATGCTGGCGCACTCCCTGGACGGTGCCGCGCAGCCCGACGGTCCCGCCGCGCAAGCGGTACTGGATGACCTGGTGGGTCCATACCTACGGCGACTGGATCCCGCGTCGGTGGCTCCCGTGGCGGCCTACCTGACCCACCGGGATTGTGCGGTGTCGGGAGAGATCTATACCGTTGGGGCAGGCCAAGTTTCACGGTTCTTCATCGGCAGGACCAAGGGTTTCTACCGCCCCGGATTGTCCATCGAGGACGTGCGCGACCATCTCGACGAGATCCGCGACGAAGCCGGCTACACCGTGCCGGGCGGAGCCGCCGACGAGATGAGCGAGCTCTTCGCGACCTTGACGGCCGGCTTCAGCAGCTGAACGCGGTGCCGACACCATCCGGTGGTGGCGCCGACTTCAGGCAGCCGAACGGCTCGATGCCGGCGGGGCTGAATTTGACCGCCGACTGGTGCGCGTAGTTGACGCAGTACAGGCCCGCTTGGTCGGCGCGGCACCGGTAGTCACCGAAGGACAGCGAAGCTCCGTTCGCCAGTTCCGGTCCGTTGCCGTTGATGAATGGACCGGGATCGGCTCGCGCGGATCCGACTTGCAGGTTCATCCCGTCGAAGCCGATCCAACCGCCCTGCCATTGGCCATACGCCGTCGCGGGAGCCGGTGGCGGATTGGTCAGACTCACCAGGCAGGCCAGCGCACCACCGGTGTGTTTCGCATCGGTCATGCAGGAGACCTTGCCCGCCATCGCCGTCAGTGCGATGTCGTTGCCCAGCGGCGTGGTGACCCCGTCGCGGGTGGCCGCGTGGAAACGGCTCGGATCGGCGGCGTGACCGGCCTCGACCCAGGCGATGACGTCGGAGATCGCCGCACCCGCGGCCGGCGCGGCGGATGGGCCCGGTGAGGTGTTCCCCGGCGCCCCGGTGGATGACTTGGTGGTGCTTCCGGTGGGCCCCGAATGGCCGCCCGTGCCGTGTGTGCATCCGGCGACCAGTAATGCCGCGGCGATCATCGCAGCTATCCGCATCCAGTCAGGCTAACCGCCGCGCCGGGCAAATAAGGCGCTGTGCGCGCGTTACGGCCGTCATGTCGGTTACCGTCGGGTTATGCATCACCGCACTGTCCGCGCACGCACGGCCATCGGCACCGTCGAGGGCTTCACCCGCGACGGGGTCACTCGGTGGCGGTCGATCCCTTATGCCCGTCCACCCGTGGGAAGCCTGCGGTTTCGGGCGCCGCAGCCGGCCCAGCCGTGGTCGGGTGTCCGGCACTGCCACGGCTTCGGCAATTGCGCGCCCCAACAGCGCCGCTACACCCTGCTCGGCATGTCGCGGTTGGGCGGGCGCTATCAGCCGATGAGCGAGGACTGCCTCACCCTCAACGTCGTGGCCCCCGAGCGCGCTGCCGAGGGACCGCTGCCCGTCATGGTGTTCATCCACGGTGGCGGCTATTTCATGGGCAGCTCGGCGACACCGTTGTACGACGGGGCGGCCCTGGCACGCCGGGGATGCGTGTACGTATCCGTGAACTACCGGCTGGGCGCGCTGGGGTGCGTGGACTTTTCGTCGCTGTCGACGCCGGAGATCACGATCGACAGCAACCTGTATCTACGCGACCTGGTGCTGGCGCTGCAGTGGATTCGCGACAACATCGCGGGCTTCGGCGGCGACCCGGACAACGTCACCATCTTCGGCGAGAGCGCGGGCGCGTGCATCACCGCCTCACTGCTGGCGGTGCCGGCCGCCGAGGGATTGTTCGCGCGGGCGATCTCGGAAAGCCCGGCCTCGGGTCTGGTGCGGTCGAAAGAGGTTGCGGCAGAGTTCGCGAACCGCTTCGCCAACCTGCTCGGGGTGCGCAGACAGGATGCCGCCGACGCACTGATGCAAGTATCCGCGGCCCAGCTGGTGGAAACCCAGCACCGATTGATCGACGAAGGCATGCAAGACAGGCTGGGCGCCTTTCCGATCGGCCCCGTCTTCGGTGACGACATCCTGCCGATGGACCCGGTCGAGGCGATGCGGCGGGGCGCGGCCCACAAGGTTCCTTTGATCGTGGGCACGAATGCCGAAGAGGGCCGATTGTTCACCCGGTTCCTGACGATGCTGCCGACCAACGAAACGATGGTCGAAGAGCTGCTGGCCGAGGCGGAACCCGCTATCCGCGAACGCATTACCGCTGCATATCCCGACTATCCCGGCCGGAATGCCTGCATCCAGCTCGGCGGTGACTTCGCCTTCGCCTCGGCGGCCTGGCAGATCGCCGAGGCCCACAGCGGCCATGCCCCGACGTACCTCTACCGGTATGACTACGCCCCGCGCACGCTGCGCTGGTCCGGTTTCGGTGCCACCCACGCCACCGAGTTGCTCGCGGTCTTCGACGTCTACCGGACCAGGTTCGGCGCGTTGTTGACCGCGGCGGCGGACCAACGGGCCGCGTTGCGGGTCAGCAACCAGGTGCAGCGCCGGTGGCGCGCGTTCAGCCGCACCGGGGTGCCGGGGGAGGACTGGCCCCTCTACACCGCCGAAGACCGCGCCGTGATGGTGTTCGACCGCAAGTCCCGCGTCGAGTTCGATCCACACCCACATCGCCGAATGGCATGGGACGGCTTCTCATTGGCCCGGTGAGCTGGCACCCTGACCCCATGCACGCCGAGACCGAGCAAGTCATCGAACGACCCAGTGATCTCACCGCCTCCTGGCTGGCCGCGGTCATCGGCACCGGACCGATCGCCGATTTCTCGGTGGAGCGCATTGGTACCGGCCAGATGAGCGAGTGCTATCGCGTCCGGCTCAGTTATGCCGAAAGATCCGCGGAGGGGCCCGAGTCGGTGGTGCTGAAGGTCGCGGCCACCGATCCGGTCAGCCGCCAGACCGGCCTGGCGCTTGGGCTCTACGAGCGGGAGGTGCGCTTCTACGGCGAGATCGCGCCTCGTCTGGGCGGACCCGTCGCGCCCTGCTATCACGCCGCGGTCGACACATCGACGGGCGTGTTCGATCTGTTGCTGGCGGACGCCGGCCCGGCGGTCGTGGGCGACGAAATCGCCGGCGCCACAGTGGAACAGGCCCACCTCGGGGCCGTCGAACTGGGTCGGCTGCACGGGCCGCTGCTCGGCGACGTCTCGCTGGCCGACGCGCCGTGGCTCAACCGCGCGGCTCCGCTGAACCAGGCCATGATCACCCCGTTGTATGCGGGTTTCGTCGACCGCTACGGCGACCAGATCGCGCCGGAGCACCGCGTGGTGTGCGAGCGCCTGATTGCTGCGTTCGACGGCTACCTGGCCTTGGAAAAGGAGGGCGCGGCGGAGGCGTCCGGGCGCGGGCGCGTCCAGGGCCTGGTGCACGGCGACTACCGCCTGGACAACATGCTCTTCGGCACCGACGGCGCCGACCGCGCACTGACGGTGGTCGACTGGCAGACCGTGTCCTGGGGCCCGGCCCTGACCGACCTGGCCTACTTCCTCGGTTGCGCGCTGCCCACCGAGGACCGCCGACAGCACTACGACACGCTGCTGCGGGCCTACCACGAGGCGCTCGGTCCGCGGGCGCCACTCAGCCTGGCCGACGTCGCCGACGGTGTACGGCGGCAGAGCTTCTTCGGGGTGATGATGGCGATCGTCTCGTCGATGCTGGTCGAGCGCACCGACCGCGGCGACCAGATGTTCATGACGATGCTGCGGCGGCACTGCGACCACGTCCTCGACACCGATGCGCTGTCGACGCTGCCCGAAGCGGTAGCGCCCGAGCCGTTGCGGCCGTCGGCCGCGGACGAGCTCGCCCACGATCCCACCGCCGAACCGCTGTGGAGTGAGAGCTGGTACGCCGATTTCGCCGATGCGGCACAGGGATTGGGCGGCTGGTTCCGGCTCGGCAGGGTGGCCAACGAGCACATCGCGTGGGTGCACGTGCTGTTGTGCGGACCCGACATGCCCACCGTCGCCGTCGACGCGCAAGTGCCGCTGCCGTCGGACCCATGGACCCTGCGCACCGACGACCTCGAGCTCGGCCACTCCGCCGACGTGCCCCTGCAGAGCTACCGCGTCGACGTGCGGGCGCGGGCCCAGGCCTACGCAGATCCATCGGCGTTGTTGCGGGGCGAGCCCGGAACCCCGGCCGAGCTGACCATGAGCCTGGTCTGGGCTACCGACGGCACGCCGTACAAGTACGGCCTGACCACGCGTTACGAAATCCCGTGCACCGTCTCGGGTGGCGTCACGATCGACGACCGCCACTACCGTGTGGAATCCGTTGCCGGCCAACGTGATCACTCGTGGGGGGTGCGCGATTGGTGGGGCATGGATTGGCTGTGGAGCGCGCTGCACCTGGACGACGGCACCCACCTGCACGGCGTGAATATCCGGATCCCCGGGGCGCCCGCGTTCAGCATCGGCTACACCCAGGGTGCCGACGGCAAGGTCACCGAATTGCAGACCGTCGACTCACGGGAGTCGTTCGCCGACAACGGATTACCGCTGGACGCGACACTGGCGCTGGAGCCGGGGCAGATCACCGCGACCGTGGACGTGCGCGGTCAGGCCCCGGTCCGGCTCGTCGCGACGGACGGGCGGGCCAGCCAGTTTCCGCGCGTCTGGGCGACGATCAGCACCGCCGACGGGCGTAGCGGTGTCGGCTGGCTGGAGTGGAACCGCAACCTCGGCGAGCAGACTTAAGTGAGCGAACCGGCTCCCGTTGTGGTGATGGGCGTCTCCGGATCGGGCAAATCGACGGTGGGCGCGGCGCTCGCGCGGCGCCTGCGGGTCCCGTTCGTCGACGCGGACACCCTGCATCCGCCGGCCAACATCGCCAAGATGACGGCCGGCGAACCGCTCGACGACGACGACCGCTACCCCTGGTTGGAGCGGGTCGGCGACTGGTTGGCCGCCCACCGCGACGGCGGCGTGGCCAGTTGTTCAGCGCTGAAAAGGGCATATCGCGACCAGCTGCGCGCGCACTGCCCGGGGGTAACGTTCCTGCACCTTTCCGGTTCGGCGGAACTGATCGGCGGCCGGCTGGCCGCCCGCACCGCCCACTTCATGCCGGCGGCGCTACTGCGCTCCCAACTGGACACCCTGGAACCCCTCGGTGCCGACGAGGCCGGCATGACCGTCGACGTCGGCCCCGACGTCGACGCGATCGTGGATATCGTGGTGAAGCGTCGCGACTAGCTGGGGCGGAGCCGTCCGTGTAGCATTATGCTACAACTTGTCGCAAAATGTTGCATTGGAGGACGTCATGGCCGGGGCCGTCGATCGTGTGACGCGGGTTGCGTCCGACCTGATGGACAGCGCGGCGGCAGAGGGTGCCCGCCAAAGCCGCTCGGCAAAGCAGCAACTCGACCACTGGGCGCGGGTCGGGCGAGCGGTGTCCAGCCAGCACACCGCGTCGCGGCGACGGGTCGAAGCCGCACTCGCCGGCTACCTGGCGACCAGCGAACTCACGGTCGAGGAGGGCGTGGTGTTCAACGCCGAGATCTCCGCGGCCATCGAAGAAAGCCTGGGGCGCGCCGACTACGGGGCGACGCTTGCCGGGCAGGGGGTGACCACCGTGGCCCTCAACGACGACGGCGAGATCGTCGAGCACCGCCCCGACGGCGCCGCGGTGGTGCTCGTGGCCGGGCGCTGACCCGGCGTTCGTCGGCGGTCCGGCGGTCCGATGGATCGACTTGATCTGGTGGTCGGGCCGAACGGCGCCGGTAAGTCCACGTTCATCGCGTTCACCCTGGCCCCGCTGTTGCCCGGAAGCCTCGTGGTCAACGCCGACGAGATCGCGAGGCAACGCTGGCCGAACGATCCGGCGTCGCACGCCTACGATGCCGCGCGCATCGCCGCGGACACCCGGACAAAGCTGATCGAACTGGGCCGGTCCTTCATCGCCGAAACGGTGTTTTCCCATCCGTCCAAGCTGGACCTCATCCACGAAGCCCGCGGCGCGGGCTTCACCGTCGCGCTGCATGTGCTGCTCATTCCGGAAGGCCTTGCAGTGGAACGCGTCCGGCACCGCGTGGCGGCGGGCGGACACGACGTGCCGGAAGCCAAGATTCGGCAGCGCCATCGCCGGCTGTGGATACCGGTCGCCGAGGCTATCGCCCTGTCCGACCTCGCCACGGTCTACGACAACAGCAGACTTCGCGGCCCGCGTATCGTGGCGCGACTCAACGGCGGCCTGACGGCCGGCGCGCCCCAATGGCCCACGTGGGCGCCGGAGAATCTGCGGGCGCGCTGGCCCGACTAACCTGCCTACCGCTCCGGTGGCTACCAGGACAGCTTGCGGCGGCCGGTGTCTACCTGACTGCCGACCCGCTCGCGAGCGCTGTCGGCCAGGTCGGTGCCGCGCTGACGGGCGGTTTCGGCTAACTCCTCGCCGCGCGCTCGCGCCGTGCCGGCCAACTTCTCGCTGCGCTTGCGGGCCTTCTTGGCCAGTTTCTCGCTGCGTTTGCGGGCCTTCTTGGCCAGCGGCGCGGCGCGGTCGGCGGCGTCATCGGCGAGGTCTTCGCCGCGCTTACGCGCCTTCTCCGCCAGATATGCGGCGCGGTCGGCGGCCTCGTCGGCCCATTGCTCCCCGCGCTTGCGGGCCTTCTTCGCCAACGGCCTGCCGCGTTCCGCCGCGGTGCTGGCCAGTTCTCGGCCGCGTTCGAGTGCGGCTTCGGCGTAGGGCGCGCCGCGTTCCGCCGCGGTGCTGGCCAGTTCACGGCCGCGTTCGAGTGCGGCTTCGGCGTAGGGCGCGCCGCGCTCTGCGGCGGTGCTGGCCAGTTCGCGGCCCCGTTCGGCGCCGACCTGCAAGCCGTGGGCGATCCGATCACCCAGCTCGGAGAAATCGGCGTCGTCGGAACCGGGCCACGCCGACGACACCCGCTCCGAGAGCCGTTCGGCCGCTCGCCGGCCACGCCAGCCGAGCGAGGGCTTGCCAGCGGTGTCGGCGGAGGCGATCAACAGTCCCCCCACCAGGCTGAGGTCGGTGAGGAACTGCTGGCGTTTCTGGGCTTTGGCCACCGGGTCACTTTCGTTCCAGAACGAATGCGTCCCGAGGTTGGCGGGCAACACCGTCACCGCGAGCGCCGCCGACGCGATGCGGGGGAGTTTGCCGGTGGCAAGCAGCAGGCCGCCGCCGATCTGAACGGCCGCGGTGATCTGCGCGACCGTCTCGGGGTCGCTGGGGATGCTGCTGCTCACCGAATCCGGCAGCGCCTGAAGGCCGTCCACTGCCGGCGCGGCGGCCTCCGCCGCCGATTTGGGATTGAGCAGCGAATTGACTCCTTGCCCGATGAATGCCACTGATAACAGGGGTCGCGCGATTCTCCTGAGCACCATGGCCCGTGTATTACCCGGCTGTCTGTCGAGCAAACCGCGGCGGCAATATCCCCAGCTAGACCCGCATCGACATCACGGTGCACACCGATAGGGTGGAGCGCGTGCGAGCGTTGATCATCGTCGACGTGCAAAACGATTTCTGCGAGGGCGGCTCGGTGCCGACGGCACGCGGCGCCGAGTTGGCGCCGGCGATCAACACCTATCTGTCCGGTGACCCGGGCTACCACTACGTCGTGGCGACCCAGGACTTCCACATCGACCCGGGTGATCATTTCTCCGACCACCCGGACTATTCATCCTCCTGGCCCGTGCACTGCGTCGCCGGAAGCGCGGGCGCGGATCTTCGCCCGGACCTCGACATCCGCCACCTCGACGCAGTCTTTCGCAAGGGCGCTCACGCCGCTGCCTACAGCGGTTTCGAGGGCGTCGACGAGGACGGGACGACACTGCTGAGGTGGTTGCGGCGGCGGGGGGTCGACGAGGTCGACGTCGTCGGCATCGCCACCGACTTCTGCGTGCGACGGACCGCCGAGGACGCGGCGGCGGCAGGCCTGACCACCAGGGTGCTGCTGGACCTGACCGCGGCCGCCGCCGCGGACTCGGCTGCCGAGGCGCTGGCGGAAATGCGCTCCGCCGGCATCGAGCTGGTTGGGGGACCCTAATGGTGGTGCCGCTGGATCGGCAAGGTCTGCTCGCCGCCGTGGAGCGTTCGCCGCAGGCGGCCGCCGCGCACGATCGCGCCGGGTGGGTGGGACTGTTCACCGGTGACGGCCGGATCGAGGACCCGGTGGGCTCGCGACCGCATGTGGGGCATGAGCAGATCGGGCGCTTCTACGACACCTTCATCGGTCCGCGTGACATCAAGTTCCATCGCGATCTCGACATCGTCGTGGGCACGACGGTGCTGCGCGACCTCGAGCTCGAGGTGGCGATGGGTTCGGCCGTGACGATGTACATTCCCGCCTTCCTGCGCTACGACCTCCGAGAAGCCAACGGCGAGTGGAAGATTGGCGAATTGCGCGCCTACTGGGAGCTTCCCGCCATGATGTTGCAGTTCCTGCGCACGGGTTCGGGTGCCCTGCGGCCCGCCCTGAACCTGTCCAAGGGGCTGTTGAGCAATCAAGGCTGGCGTGGCACCGCGGGTTTCGCGGCCGGATTCCGGCGGGTGGGAGCGCGCCACCAGCGGCTGCTGACGACGTTCCTCGACGCAGTCGCGCGGAAGGACAGCTTGTCCGCGGCGCGAGTGCTGTCCTCGGATGCCGCAATAACTTTGGGCGATCGTGACCCGCTCGAGCTGGCCGAACTGATGGAGCAACTGGACGGGGTCGGCGCAACCAAGATGAACAGCGCCGGCCCCACCGTGGCCGTCTCACTCAACTCGGGTCACGGGCGCGCCATCGTGTTCGCCGACGTGGCTTGGCGCGGCAACGCCATCAAACGGATCAGGTATTTTCCCGCCTGATCCAGCGGCGTCAGGCATGTCGCACGACCACCATCAACGCCAGCGATGCCGCGGACAGGCACAGGTACGCGCCCGGAAACGCGATGTTGTACAGGACGTGCGCCCTCAGGTGGGTCGCCACCGCCCCGACGAAAAATGCAACGAGGCCCGCGGCGGCCGCGACGCCCAACTGCCACGGACCCACGAGGCCGACAACGATGCCGGCGGCTCCGGCCAACTTCGCCGCGCCAAGCGCCGGTAACCACGACCGCGGCACCCCGACCTCGGCAGAGTTCGCCAGCACGAATCGCGCCGGAACGAAGTCGGCGATGGCGATCGCGGCGGTGATCGCGGCGGTGATCAGCGTGATCACGACAAGTGCGGTGTTCATCTGGGCCAATCCTTTGTCGCGCAGCAAATTCCGCACCGGCGGGTCGGGTGCGCACGCTGCGCGCCACGGCGCACAATCGGTAAGGTCATGGTGCTTGTCTCCTTTGCCACAGGAAGTCCGTTGGACGGGGTCACCTTCTTGACGGCTTTCGTGCGGAAAAGGTGACCCATGAGCGCAACAAGGGATTTGGCGGATCTGGCGGCGCGTTTCGACGCCGACCGACGACATCTGAGGTCGGTCGCGTTCCAGCTGCTGGGCTCGGTGGCCGACGCCGAGGACGCCGTGCAGTCGGCGTGGCTCAAGGCCAGTCGTGCCGACTTCGACGCCGTGGAGAATCTCACGGGCTGGTTCACGACGATCACCGCGCGCGAGGCGTTCGACCACCTTCGGGTGCGCAAGCATCGCGCCGAACAACCCCTCGCCGGGCCCGACGAACTGGACCGGCTGGCCCAGACGGCGTCGGCGCCGGCCGACGAGGACGCGCTGCTGACGGAGTCGGTGAGCAGCGCGCTGCTCGTCGTGCTCGACCGGCTGTCCCCGGCGCAGCGTGTCGCCTTCGTGCTGCACGACGTTTTCGCGATGCCGTTCGAACAGATCGCCGCGGTGATGCATCGGTCACCGGACGCAGCCAAGAAGCTGGCCAGCAGGGCGCGCGGCCGGGTGCACGCGCGGCCGGTCGTCCCTGCGCGCCGCACGGCCCACCACCTCGAGGTGGTGGAGGCGTTCCTGGCGGCCTCCCGCGGCGGTGATATCGCCGGCCTGCTCGAACTGTTGGCTCCCGAGGTGGTGCGCACGGTTGATCCGGCCCTCGTCCCGGCCGACGTGCCAACGACGTTGCGCGGTGCCCCCGAGGTCGCCAACGAGACTCGCCGGTTCGCGCAGCGGGCGCGCGCTGGTGCTGTCATGCTCATCGACGGGGCACCGGGCATCGTGCTCGCGGCCCACGGGCACGCGCAGGTCCTGCTGGTGATCGGCATCGGCGCCGACGGTCGCATCCACACGATCGACATCACCGGCAATGTCGAGCGGATCCGTCGGACCGCGCTGACGCTGCCCCGGTGGCCGATCCACGAACGTCACGATCTGATCGGGTAATAAGGACGTCAGACACAGCCGGCCGGGAAGCCGGGCGCGGGGCAAGACCGGGAGAGTCATGCTCGATAGGCCGTTCGGACGGCGCAACCTGCTGCGGGGCGCCGGCGCGCTTTCTGCCGCCGCGCTGGCACCGTGGCCGGCCGGGTGCGCCCCCGAAGACGACGCCCTCACCTTCTTCTTCGCGGCCAACCCGGACGAGCGCGACGCCAGGATGCGCATCGTCGACGAATTCACGCGCCGTCATCCCGATATCAAGGTTCGGGCGGTGCAATCCGGTCCCGGCGTCATGCAACAGCTTTCGACGTTTTGCGTCGGCGGCAGATGCCCCGACGTGCTCATGGCGTGGGAACTGACCTACGCCGAACTCGCCGACCGCGGTGTGCTGCTGGACATGAACACGCTGTTGGCGCGGGACAAGGCGTTCGCCGACCAGCTCAAGGCGGACAGCATCCCGGCGCTGTACGAAACCTTCACATTCAACGAAAAGCAGTACGCGCTGCCCGAACAGTGGTCGGGCAACTACATGTTCTACAACAAGCGGCTCTTCGCCGAGGCCGGGGTGCCGGCGCCGCCCAAGACGTGGGAGCAGCCTTGGGATTTCACCGAATTCCTGGACACGGCGCGCGCCCTGACCAAGCGTGACGCCGCCGGGCGGGCGTCGCAGTACGGCTTTGTCAACACCTGGGGTTCTTACTATTCAGCCGGCCTTTTCGCGATGAACAACGGCGTCGCCTGGTCCAACCCGCGGCTCAATCCGGCCCACCTCAACTTCGACGACGCGGCGTTTCAAGAAGCGGTGCAGTTCTACGCCGATCTGGCCAACACATACCGGGTTGCGCCCAATGCGTCTGAGACGCAGTCGATGTCGACACCCAATCTTTTCGCGGTCGGACGGGCGGCGATCGCGCTCGGCGGGCATTGGCGCTACCAGACCTACATCCGGGCCGAGGATCTGGATTTCGATGTCGCGCCGTTGCCGGTAGGCCCGGCGCTGGGAAAGGGTCACGCCGCGTGTTCCGATATCGGCGCCACCGGACTGGCCATCTCGGCGAGCAGCCCCCGCAAAGAGCAGGCGTGGGAATTCGTGAAGTTCGCGACCGGTCCCGTCGGGCAAGCGTTGATCGGTGAATCCCTTTTGTTTGTTCCCGTGCTGCGCTCAGCGCTGCGGTCGGACGGATTCGCCGAGGCTCATCGACGGCTCGGCAATCTCGGCGTGCTCACCGAAGGGCCGGCGTTTTCACAGGGCCTGCCGATCACACCGGCGTGGGAGAAGGTCAATGCCTTGATGGACCGCAACTTCGGGCGCGTCCTGCGCGGCAACCGGCCGGCCACGTCGTTGAGCGGATTGTCCCGCTCCGTAGACGAAGTGCTGCGCAGCCCATGACCTCGACGGGCGCACCTGGCGCGACAGCTCCGGCCGGCAGGGCGAAAACGACGCATAAGGACCCGAGCCCGTGGCGCCGGCACGCGTGGGCGGGCCGGTTGTTTGTGGCACCCAACATGGCGGCGGTCGCCGTGTTCATGCTCTTTCCGCTGGGTTTCTCGCTGTACATGAGCTTGCAGCAGTGGGATGTGTTCACCCCACCGAAATTCGTGGGCCTGAAAAACTTCGGAGAGCTGTTCACCTCCGATCCTCTCTTCGTGATCGCGATCCGCAACACGGTGATCTTCACCCTCGGAACGGTCGGGCCGACGGTCCTCATCAGCCTGGCCGTCGCCGGGGTGCTCAACCAGAAGGTCAGGGGCATCGGCGTCTTCCGCACGATCGTCTTTCTGCCGCTGGCTATTTCATCGGTCGTGATGGCGGTGGTGTGGCAGTTCGTTTTCAATACCGACAACGGCTTGCTCAACATCATGCTCGGCTGGGTCGGGCTTGGTCCGGCCCCGTGGTTGGTGGATCCCCATTGGGCCATGGCCTCACTGTGCATCGTCAGCGTCTGGCGCAGCGTGCCCTTCGCCACCGTCGTCTTGCTGGCGGCGATGCAAGGCGTTCCGGGAACGGTCTACGAGGCGGCCAAGATCGACGGCGCCGGCGAGATAAGGCAATTCGTCTCCATTACCGTCCCGTTGATCCGGGGGTCGATCTCGTTCGTGATCATCATCTCGGTGATCCACGCCTTCCAGGCGTTTGACATGGTCTATGTCCTCAACGGACCCAGCGGCGGGCCGGAATCGGCGACCTACGTCCTGGGCATCATGCTGTTCCAGCACGCGTTCTCCTTCCTCGAATTCGGATACGCCTCCGCGCTGGCGTGGGTGATGTTCGCCGTCTTGCTGGTGCTGACCGTGGTGCAGCTGCGGGTCAGCCATCGACGATCTTTGGAGACTTCGCGTGGGCTTAAGTGAGGGTGTCATCAGGCGCACCGTGGTGCGCGGCGGCATCGTGTATGGCGCGTTGCTCGCCGTCGCCTGGTGCGCGCTGTTCCCGATCGCGTGGGCGGTGTCGGGCTCGCTGAAAACCGAAGGCGAGGTCAGCGAGCCCACGCTGTTGCCGGCTCACCCGCGGTGGTCCAACTACACCGAGGTGTTCACGCTGATGCCGTTCGGACGAATGTTTTTCAACACCGTGCTGTACGCGGGCTGCGTCACCGCGGGACACGTCTTCTTTTGCTCGCTGGCCGGATATGCCTTCGCGCGGCTGGATTTCCGTGGCCGCGACGCGCTGTTCGTCGTGTATCTCGGCACGTTGATGGTGCCCCTGACGGTCACCGTGATCCCGCAGTTTCTGGTGATGCGAACCCTGGGCTGGGTCGATACGCCGTGGGCCATGATCGTGCCGGGTTTCTTCGGCAGCGCATTCGGCACGTACCTGATGCGGCAGTTCTTTCGCACCCTGCCCACCGATCTGGAGGAGGCGGCGATACTCGACGGTTGTTCGCCATGGCAGGTCTACTGGCGGGTCCTGCTGCCCCACGCGCGCCCGGCGGTGATGGTGCTCGCCGTGCTCACGTGGGTCAACGTCTGGAACGATTTCCTGTGGCCGCTGCTGATGATTCAGCGCGACAGCCTGGCCACCCTGACCCTGGGCCTGGTCCGGATGAAGGGCGAGTATGTTGCCCGGTGGCCGGTCCTGATGGCAACCTCGATGCTCATCATGCTGCCCCTGGTCGCCATCTACGCGGTGGCGCAACGCTCCTTCGTCCGGGGAATCGCCGTCACCGGGATGGGCGGCTAGCTATGGCCTCGGTGACATTCGAGCAAGCGACCCGGCGCTACCCGGGAGCGGACCGGCCCGCCCTGGACAACCTCGACCTCGTCGTTGACGACGGCGAATTCGTCGTCCTGGTAGGGCCGTCCGGGTGTGGCAAGACGACGTCGCTGCGAATGGTGGCCGGGCTGGAAGTCGTGGACTCCGGCCATATCCGGATCGGCGGGCGAGACGTCACCAACGTCGATCCCAAGGATCGTGACGTTGCGATGGTTTTTCAGAACTATGCGCTCTACCCACACATGACAGTGGCCCAGAACATGGGCTTTGCCATGAAGATCGCCAAGACGCCGAAGGGCGAGATTCGTCAGCGGGTGCTGGGCGCGGCGAAATTGCTTGACCTGCAACCCTATCTGGATCGCAAGCCGAAGGACCTGTCCGGCGGCCAACGCCAGCGAGTGGCGATGGGCCGCGCGATCGTCCGCCGGCCCCAGGTGTTCCTGATGGACGAACCGCTGTCCAACCTCGACGCCAAACTCCGGGTGCAGACCCGTAACCAGATCGCCGCATTGCAACGGCGGTTGGGCACCACCACCGTCTACGTCACCCACGATCAGGTCGAGGCCATGACCATGGGCGATCGTGTAGCCGTCCTGCGCGACGGCGTGCTGCAGCAGTTCGCACCACCCCGCGAGCTCTACCGAAACCCGGACAACGTCTTCGTGGCGGGTTTCATCGGATCGCCGGCAATGAACCTGTTCACCCTTCCCATCGTGGATTCCACTGTGGCGTTGGGCGATTGGCCCATAACCCTGCCCCGGGACGTCGCCAGCGCCGCGGGCGAGGTCGTGGTCGGGGTTCGTCCCGAACATTTCGAGCTGGGTGGTCTCGGCGTCGAGATGGAGGTCGACGTGGTGGAGGAACTGGGGGCGGATGCCTACCTGTATGGGCGAATCACCGGGTCCGGCAAGGTAATCGATGCGTCGATCGTCGCGCGGGTCGACGGACGCAACCCACCACAGAAGGGCAGCAGGGTGCGTCTGCACCCGGAGCCCGGGCACCTGCACTTCTTCGGTGTGGATGGCCGCCGAATCCGTTGATCCACTGGGTTGGGTCGAGGTGCCTACCCGCGGGAGCAGCGGAGCGCATGAACGCGACGCTGGACGCGCGCGATGTCGTCGGGGGAGGGCAGCTGGTTGGTGATGCGGGTGATCTCCACGCCGATGTCGATGGAGCTTATCGGCCAGAGCCGGCGCGCGATGAGATCCCTTGCGATGGTGGTGATGTCGTCACCGCAGACCCGTCGGCGCGTCAACGCCACCAATGGCACATGCCGGGCGGCCGGCATGCCCGAGGGGTAGCCGGCCCGCACGAAAGCCACGATGCTCGTCACCCAATGGGACAGGTCCATGTGTCCACCTCGCTAACCGCCGCAAGTTGCGCGTGAGCGGCAGTGCTTGCTTGTAGCAACGTACCATCGGCAATGCCATCAGCTGAGTAACGCCACACAGTTAAACGCACTTTTTATGGCCGGGGTGGTCGGCGCATCGAGAGTGACTTCGGTGACGATTCGCCGAACGTGGCGCGCCGTAACGATCTTTGGCCGCAAGGCTTTCTAGTATTGCCGCGTGGTGGATCGCTATGGAACCGATGTCCTCGCCGCGGGACGACGTAAGCCTCGCTCGACCGAGCATCCTGCCGAACCGGGCCTTGTGGTCGAGGACGTGGCGACGGGATACGTCGGCGCGGTGGTGCGGGTCGAATACGGGCGAGTGGACCTCGAAGACCGGCGTGGTCACGTGCGTGGGTTCCCTTTGGGCCCTGGGTATTTGCTTGAGGGGCGGCCCGTCATCCTCACCGAGCCGCGCCGGCCGGTACCGACCGCCGCGGGCAGGACCGCTTCGGGTTCGGTCGCCGTGTCCGGTGTCCGTGCGCGCGTCGCCCGGGCCAGCCGCATCTACGTTGAAGGTCGCCACGACGCCGAGCTCATCGCGCAGGTGTGGGGTGAGGACTTGCGAATCGAAGGCGTCGTCGTCGAGCAACTCGGTGGCGTCGACGACCTCGTGGACATCGTCGCCGAGTTCGCCCCGGGACCGGGGCGCCGGCTGGGGGTGCTCGTCGATCACCTTGTCGCGGGTTCCAAGGAGGCGCGCATCGCCGATGCGGTGCGGCGGGGCCCGGGCGGCACCGACACCCTGGTCGTCGGTCATCCCTACGTCGATATCTGGCAGGCCGTGAAACCGCAGCGGCTGGGCCTGGACGCCTGGCCCACGGTGCCGCGGCAGGTGGAGTGGAAGCACGGCGTGTGCCAGGCGCTCGGTCTGCCGCACAACGGTCAGCCGGACATCGCCAGGGCCTGGCGGCACATCCGTTCGCGGGTGCGCGACTGGAACGATCTCGAGCCGGCACTGATCAGCCGGGTCGAAGAACTCATCGACTTCGTCACGGCGCCGGTCGCCTGATATCGCGGCCGGCGGACCACGGCTGAAGCCCGTCGGGCTAGTTAGGCTACGCTGGCCGATGTCCCGACCGGCGGGACGGAAACAGGGCGTATGCAGGGCATTTTCGGCGTATTCATCGGCACATTCCTCATCGGTCTTCGTGAAGGCTTAGAGGCGTCGCTCATCGTGAGCATCGTCGCTGCCTTCCTCAAGCGGAACGGCTCGACGGTCCGGCCGATGTTTGCCGGTGTCGCCGTAGCGGTGCTGCTGAGCGTCGGCGTGGGCGTCGGCCTCGACCTGTTCGCCGCCAGCCTGCCGCAGGTCCAGCAAGAGATGATGGAAACCGTCATCAACGCCATCGCGGTGGTGTTCGTGACGTCGATGATCATCTGGATGAACGGCAACGCCGCGCAGCTCAAGGGGGAACTTGAGCGCGAAGCCCGTCAGGCGGTCAACCGCGGTGGTGCGTTCGCCCTGGCTGCGATGGCGTTCCTTGCCGTCCTCAAGGAGGGCTTCGAGACGTCGGTGTTCTTGCTGGCCGCCGCCGAGACGTCGCATGGCAATCGGTGGTTCGCCGTGCTGGGCGGCGCCGTGGGCATCCTGACCTCGGTCGGGCTCGGCGTGGGCCTGTATTACGGCGGCTTGCGGATCAACCTCGGCCGGTTCTTCCGGGTCACCGGGGTGTTTCTGGTGCTGATCGCCGCCGGGCTGGTGCTCGGCGCGCTGCGCACCGCGCACGAGGCCGGTTGGGTGAGCATCGGCCAGCAACAGGTGCTCGACCTGTCCGGCTTGATACCCAGCAATTCGGTGCTGGGTGCGGCGACGACCGGGGTGTTCGGCATCCCCGCCGACCCACGGCTCATCGAGGTGCTGGGCTGGCTGCTGTATGCCGTGCCCGTTCTGGTCGTTTTCCTCTGGCCCACCCGGCTCGCGGCCGCGCCGCGAGCCCGCGCCCGGCTGTTGGCGGCGACGTCGGCGGTGCTACTCGTGGTCGGGGCGGTGCTGGTGATCATGACGCCGGCCGCCGCCTCGCCGCCGACGCCGGGGGCGCGCACCGTCACCGACCGATCCGGCCACGCCGCCGCGGTGTCGATAGTGACGGGACCGCACGGCCGCGAGCTGAGCGTCGTCCCCCAGGGCACCTCGACCGTCCACAACATCGTGCTCGTCCCGGCAGACGACCAGACGGTGGACGGCGTGCCGGTACAGGTATGGCAGGTTTCCGAGGCCGCCGGGGCCGACGGTGCGCCGGAAGTCACGCTGGATCAGTTGCTGACCATGACGGGGGGCCGGCTGCCGGTCGGCCTCGCGGCGGGACGCACCCCGGGGCCATTTCAGGGTCAATGGTCGACGACCACGGTCTATACCGTGTTCGCGCGAGGCGATTCCGTGGTCAGTGCGCACGCGACGAGCAACCGCACGGCGCTGTTGACCGGCGGAGGGTTGACGGGCGCCAAAACCGTCAGCCTTGGCGGGCTGGCGACCGACTGGTCCACGTCCGCTGCCGAAGACCACTCGACACTCGCCGAGATCGTGGCCAGCGAGCGTCGTCACGGCGAGCGGCAGCTCTGGAATGTGTGGCTTCCACTGGTATTGGCGGGTTTTGCGTTGGCTTGCGCACTGGCGGCGGTAGCCTCGCTGCGCGCGGACCGCCGGCAAGAGGATGAGAGGAAATCGGTTGATGGTGAGTCGCATCGCCTGGGCAGCGTCCCGGTCTCGTGAATACTGGTTGACTGCAACGGCTCTTGTTGCGGTGGCGGTGTTGCCGGTGACCGCATGCAGCCACTCGGGCGACAACTCGAGTCATGCCCAGCCGGCGAAGCCGGGAGGTACCAACGCGGTCAAGGTCACGATGGCGAACAACGGTGGTCAGGACGGCTGCACGCTGGACACCACCAGCGTGCCCGCCGGGCCGGTGACCTTCACCGTCGCCAACACGAACGCACCCGGAATCAACGAGGTCGAATTGCTCAGGGACCAGCGCATTGTGGGCGAGAAGGAGAACCTTGCACCCGGCCTGGACCCGGTGTCGTTCACGGTCTCGCTGGACGGCGGCGCCTACCAGCTGTACTGCCCGGGGGCGAGCACCGAATACCAGACCCTGACGGTGTCGGGTAAAGCGCCGGCGACGCCGACGGGCACCGTGGCCAGCGTCCTCGGGCAGGGCACCAAGGATTACGCGGCCTACATCGTCAACCAGATCGGCCAGCTCAACGACGGCGTGAAGGCGCTCGATGCCGCCGTGCAATCGGGCAACGTCGACGCGGCGAAGGCGGCCTACGCCAAGGCCCGGTTGTTCTGGGAGCGTTCGGAATCCACGGTGGAGGGTTTCGTGCTGCCGGGCTTCGCGGTCGGCGACAACGCCGGCAACCTGGATTATCTGATCGACATGCGTGCGTCGACGCCGGTCGACGCCAAGGTTGGCTGGAAAGGCTTTCACGCCGTCGAGCGCGATCTGTGGCAGGGCGGCGCGATCACGCCCGGAACGAAGGCGCTCAGCACCGAATTGGTCGGCAACGTCGGCAAATTGAACGGCATTGTGGCGAGCCTGCAGTACAAACCCGAAGACCTGGCGAACGGTGCCAGCGACCTGATCGAAGAGATCCAGAACACCAAGATCACCGGAGAGGAAGAGGCCTTCAGTCACATTGACTTGGTGGACTTCTCGGGCAACGTCGAAGGCGCCCAGCAGGCGTACGCCTCGTTACGGCCGGGCCTGGAGAAGATCGACGCCAACCTGGTTCACCAGATCGATCAGCAGTTCCAGACCGTGCTCGCCACCTTGGACGGGTATCGCGACCCAGCCGCGCTCGGCGGCTACAAGACCTATACCCCGGCGCTGAAGGCCAGCGACGCTCCCAAGTTGACCGCGGTGATCCAGCCGCTGCACCAGAGCCTGTCCACCGTCGCCCAAAAAGTCGTCACGGCAGGCTGATCATGACCGACGACATCACCAAACCCTCCGACGGCGACCCGAAAGACGCTGGGGCACCGGCGGACTCCACAGCGGTGTCGCGCCGGCGCGCGCTGGGCGGTGCCATGCTGGCCGGCCTCGGCGGCGCCGCCATCGGTGCCATCGGCGGCGGGTTCGCCGGTCACGCCATGGCCGCGGAACAACGTGGCGACGACGACGACACCGTCGATCTGCGCCGCAGTTACCCCTTCTACGGGCAGCCCCACCAGGGCGGAATCGAAACGCCCCCACAGCGTTACGCCATGTTCATGTCGTTCTCGCTGGCCGGCGGAGCGGGCCGGACCGAGCTGCAGACGCTCTTGGCGCGCTGGTCGGCCGCCGCCGCGATCCTGCAGCAGGGTAAGCCGGTCGGGACGGTGCAACCCCAGGTCGAGGTGCAGCCTCCCGCCGACACCGGGGAGGCGTACGGGTTGAGCCCCGCCAGCCTCACCGTCACGATCGGGCTGGGCCCGTCGCTGTTCGGCGATCGGTTCGGGCTGGCGGCCCGGCGACCGGCCGTATTCACCGACCTGCCGCCGCTGAATGGGGACAATTTGGATCCGCGTTTGCATGGTGGCGACCTGTCCGTGCAGGCGTGCGCCGACGATCCCCAGGTGTGCTACCACGCGGTGCGCAACCTGGCCCGCCTCGGCCGCAACATCGTCTCGCCGTTCTGGGCGGTGCTCGGGTTCGGCCGGGCCTCCGCCGGCCCGGGCCAGCACACGCCACGAAACCTGTTGGGATTCAAGGACGGAACCCGCAATATCGCCACCGATGCGGAGTACGAAAAGTATGTCTGGGTCACCAACGGCGACCAGCCCTGGATGAACGGGGGGACTTACCAAGTCGTCCGCAAGATCCGGATGTTGATGGAGACGTGGGATGTCGACCGGATCGGCAATCAGCAAAAGATCTTCGGGCGTACCAAAGAGGAAGGGGCGCCGCTGAGCGGCAAGCACGAATTCGATACGCCGGACTTCGCGGCCAAAGGCGCCGACGGCGACCCGCTCATCGATCCGAAGTCTCACGTCGGCCTTGCCGCCCGGGAAAACAATGACGGCATCATGATCCGCCGACGGTCGTATAACTACACCGACGGCCTGGACGCCAACGGCCAACTCAACGCCGGTCTGCTTTTCGTCTCGTATCAAAAAGATCCCCAAGATTTTATTCGTCTGCAGAACCGCCTGGGCGCCCACGACCTGCTCAACGAATACATCCGGCACATCGGATCAGCTATCTTCGCGGTGCCGCCGGCGCCCGCTGAAGGCCACTACATCGCTCAGAGCCTGTTCAGCTGAGCAAATCCCGTCGCCGGGCAGCGGTCCGGCTGGGGCGCCGCGTTTCGCGCCCGTGACGTCTTGTGTCGGACCGGTGAATCAAGCGCACCCGCCGTCACGCATCGCCGCCCGGCGCGCACTAACTCCGTGAACCCGCACAATCAGCGAGAAACGGAGAAGTCACATGACCGACGCGCTCGTCATCGACGCCGAAGGCCTGGACCGGCTGTCGTGTAACGCCAAGAGCAACCCCGAAACGGGCAGGAAGACGCTCAAAGCGAAGACCGTGTGCCACACGGGCTTCCGCAACCTGACCTACGTCCGGGATCTGGCGCCGATGCTGGTGGGCGAGCCGCCCGCGCTGCTGGGCGACGACTCGGCGCCCAATCCCTCGGAGACCGCGTTGGCCGCGCTGGGTTCGTGCGTCTCGGTGGGCCTGTTGGCCAACGCAACGCATCGCGGCGTGACGCTGACCAAGATCGAGGTCGAGATGCAGGGCGACATCGACATTTCCGCGGTGTGGGGCGTAGGGGACACCCCGGAGGGCAAGTACCTGGGGTTCAGCGCCGTCCGCTGCACGGTGAGCCTGGCCGGCGACGCCGACGAAGCCACGCTCATGGAGATCCACGACAACGCCATCGCCTGGTCGCCGGTGGTGAACACGTTTCGCAACCCGGTGACCGTCGACTCGACCCTGATCACCGAATGAGCACCGTGGCGCAAAACCGCACCGGGGCACGAAGACTGACCAACACGAAGGCGGCGAGATGACGACGACCACGGACGCAGTGGCCGGCCAGGTGGATGTCGAACTGCTGGAGGACATTCGGGGTCACGCCGCGGCGTTGGACCGCGGCGAGGGCCACTCCCGTCGCAGCTTCGCCGCGCTGGGGGAGGTGGGCCTACTGGGCATTGGCGCCCCGGGCAACGTCGACGGCAGGCTCCCAGTGATGGCCGAGGTGATCCGATCGGTCTCCGGGGCCTGCATGAGCACGGGGTTCTCGTTGTGGGCGCATCGCATGACGGTCGAGTATCTGCTCACCGCCGCAACCGGATTCAGCAGCGCAGCGGTCGAGCCGCTCCTAGCGGGAGCGGTGCCGGGCGTCACCGGCATGGCCGCGGCGTTCAAGGAGGCGGCGGGCTGCGGCAGCGTGGAGTTGACGGCCACATCCGTGCCCGGCGGTTACCGGGTGTCCGGTCCGATCAGGTGGGCCAGCAACCTGTATCCCGACTCCACGATGGTGACCGCTGTGCGCACCGATACCGGCGAGAAGCTGATCGTCGCGCTGCCGCTGAACACGCCCGGGGTGAACGTGGGCGAGCATTTCGATCTGCTGGCCATGGCAAGCACCGCCTCGTCCTACCTGAACCTGGATGACGCGCACGTTCCTGCCGGGCAGGTGCTGTCGCGCGACTTCGAGGGCTTCCTGCAGTCGGTGCGCCCGACATTCCTTGTCCTGCAGTCGGCGATGTGTTTGGGGCTGGCCCGGACGGCCCTGGACCAGGCTCGCGAGGGGCTCGGCGGCGTCAACGCCGTGTTCGCCGACGACGTCGACCGGGTCGCGGACCGGCTGGTTGCCGCCGAGGCCACATTGGCGAACCTGGCCGCGGCCGTCGGAGGAGCCGAGCCGCCGACCAAGGAGGCGTTGCTGTCGCTGCGCCTCACCGCCGCCGAGTTGTCAAGCGCCAGCGCCGACTTGGAGGTGCGGACCGCAGGCGGAAAAGGGTATGCGAGCCGAACACCGGCAAGCCGGCGCTATCGAGAGGCGGCGTTCATCCCCGTCCAGTCGCCGTCCGAAGGGCAGCTGCGCTGGGAACTGGCCAGATGCGTCTGAGCGCGGATCGATGGTGACGCCGGTGGCGGTGCCGCCGGAGGGCACCGAATCCGAATACCTGGTCGGCGGGGTTCCGCTGGCCAGCTTGGTGCGTGACTTTCACGGGCCGATGGTGAAATTCGCTCGCACCATGGTGGATTCGGCGACGGTCGCCGAAGAAGCCGTGCAAGAGGCGTGGGTACAGGTGCTGCAGTCGTCGGATTCGTTTCAGGGGCGCTCGTCGGTGAGCACCTGGCTGTTCGGCATCGTCAAACACACCGCCTCCCGGCACCGGCGCCGGGAATCGCGGATCCGCCACCACGAGGTGCTGGCCGCCGACGCCGAAGGCGACGGCCCGCTGTCGGGTCGCATGCACCCCGTCGGTCACCCCGACGCAGGCCACTGGAGCCTCCCGCCGACGCGTCGCTTTCTCCCCGAAGACCAAACCGTCGAAAGCGAACTGCTCGGCTACGTGCGGTCGGCGCTGGACGCGTTGCCCGAACGTCAACGGCAGCTGGTCATCCTGCGAGACATCGTCGGAACATCGGCCGACGAGGCGGCCGAGCTTCTCGAACTGTCCGCCGAGGCGCAGCGGGCACTGCTCTACCGCGCCCGGGGAAACCTCAGAACAGAATTGGAAAAGTGGTATCAACGATGACCGTTCATGACAACGCAGTCCCCGCCATCGATTGCGTCGACTTCGTCCGCCTCGTCGACGATCTCGTCGACTCCGACCCGCAGCAGTGGGGACCGATCGTGGCCAAGCACCTCGACGAATGCCCGCCGTGTCTGGTCTATCTGCAACAGATGCTCGACCTCAAGATCCTGCTCAGCCACGTCTTCGACGGTGAGCAGCTCAGCGAGGACGACGTTGCCGGTGTCATCAACGTGATCAACACCATGAGGAAGGGCGAACCACGATGACGATCAATGCTGAAGCGCCGCAGCTTCGAAGCGATGCTGTGGTTGCGGACAACGTGACCGTGTTGCCCTCTTGCGTCAGGGCCGGCGCCGTGCCCGAGGATCCGTTCGAACCACTGTCGGTGGGCGCCATGGTGGATCGGGTAGCGGCCATGGCAGTGGAAAAGGCCGCGCATCCGTGGGCATTCCTGATGCGGTCCCTGGTAGGCGGTGTGATGGTGGCCTTCGGGGCGCTGCTGGCCCTGGTGGTGAGCACCGGGGTCAAAACACCCGGTGTGGCAAGCCTTTTGATGGGCTTGGCCTTCGGCATGTCCTTCGTCTTGATCCTGGTGTCGGGCATGTCTTTGATCACCGCGGACATGGCCGCGGGCTTTCTCGCCGTGCTCAAGCGCACGCTGAGCCTGCGCGGCTATGCCGCGTTGGTTACCGTCGGACTCATCGGCAACATCGTCGGCGCGCTGGTGTTCGTCACGGTGTGCGCCGCGGCGGGCGGGCCTTACCTCGGCGCGTTCGCCGAGCGAGCGGCCGCCGTCGGCACGCTGAAGGCCGGCCAGCCCTTCTGGACGGCACTGCTGCTGGCCGTGGTGTGCACGTGGTTCCTGCAGACCTCGATGTGCATGTTCTTCAAGGCTCGCAGCGACGTAGCACGGATGGCGTTCGCGTTCTACGGGCCGTTCGCGTTCGTCATCGGCGGCACCCAGCACGTGATCGCCAATGTCGGATTTCTGGGGCTTCCCTTGCTGCTCAACCTCTTCCACCCGGTGGCGCCGCGCGGCGCGATCGGCTGGGGCTTCGGCCAGCACGGGCTGCTCACCAACATCGGCATCACCTCCGTGGGAAACCTTGTCGGTGGCACGGTATTCGTGGCGTTGCCGTTCTGGATCATCGCGCAACTGCAGCGGCGCAAGGTCTAGGCGGGGGGCTCACGCAGTATTCCGGTCGTCCAGGCGCACAGCGCCGCGACGTCGCGTCCGGCCCGGCCGACGGTCCGGTCGGGGCGCACGACAGCGGCGTTGGCGCGTCCCCGACGCAACCACGTCGCCAGGGCATCGTCGGGTTGGGGGATCAGGACGACGACACCGCGGCGCCGCAGGGCTGCTTCGTCGGTGGCCGTCGGGCGAACCGTCGTGATCAGTGCGAAGCCAGTGCCGAGCACATTATCGAGGCGTTGACCATCACGCAGCGTGGGATTCGGGCAGAGCCTCCCGCCGAGCCGGCGCGGCAGTCGCGAATTGCGCACGAGCGCAGACGAATGCAGTGCCGGCGTGGTGGAGTCGACGATCCTGCGGCGCAGACCGGGGAGGAAGCGCAGCCGCGGCAGCACCAACCTACGTGCCGCATCGCCCGCGCGGCCGCCGCCGGTCATGGCCCGTCCGACACCCAGCGCCAGCCGGATCATCTGCCGGGTATGCGGCGCGCGTTCCTGTTCGTAGCTGTCCAGTACACCCTTCGCCATGGCCCCGCGATGGACCGCGGCGATCTTCCACGCCAAGTTGGCTGCGTCCCGAATCCCTGCCCCCATGCCCTGGCCGATGAACGGGGGAGTCAGGTGTGCCGCGTCGCCGAGAATGAACACGCTGCCGCGTCGCCATCGGTCGGCGATCTGAGCGCGGAAGGTGTACTCGGCGACGCGCAGCAGGGTCAGCTCGCTGTCGGCGACCGTTCCCACCCAGGGCCCGATCAACGGTCGCAGTGCGGCCAACGTGCCGAAGTCCTCGGCGGTTTCGCCGGCCAACAGCTGGAATTCCCATCGGTAGCGGGCTTCTCCGATGCGCATGTAGGTTCCGGCACGCACCGGGTGGCATACCTGGTGGACGCCGTCCCACTGGCTCAGGGCGGCATCGGTGGCGACGTCGACGACCAGCCAGCGTTGCTGAAAGTTCAAGTCCCGCATCGCGGAACCGATGTGGGCGCGCACTATGCTGTTGGCGCCGTCGCATCCCAGGACATAATCAGCGTCTACGTGGTGGACGTGGCCGTCGGAACGGTCGGTGAACGTGACGCGGGCGCTCTCGGCGCCGTTGGTGATTTCGGTGACCTCGGCGTTCCCGCGCAATTGTGCGGTGGGGTAGCGCTTGAGGTTGGAGCGCAGCAGCGTCTCCAGCTCCGGCTGGTCAAACATGTTGGCCTGCGGAAAGCCGTTCGCGTCGCGCGTCTGGCCTCGGTCGAACTGGGCGAGGACCCCGAAATCGGCGCCCAGCAATCGCAAACCCAGCGTGGGCCTGGAGATCGACGCGAACTCGTCGGCGATGCCCATGCGGGCGATGATGCGGTAGATCTCGTCGTCGAGGTGCACGGCGCGTGGCTGGCGGTACACGGCGGACCAGCGGTCGAGCACCAAGCAATCCACGTCGTATTGCGCCAGCAGGGTGGCGGCGGTGATGCCGGTCGGTCCGGCGCCGACTACGACAACCGAACGACGTGGAATGCCCTCGCTATTCACGAGAATCGCACTGTGGCGCGCTGTGTTCCGAGATCGATGGCGCCGTCGTCGGTGCCGATCGACGCCTCGACGATGTCGCCGTCTTGCAGGTAGTTCGTGTTGTCGGCCTGGCGCGAGAAGAAGACCTTCCATTTCAGGGTGGGGGGCAACAGGTTTCCGATGACCTGCAGCGGCTTCGGCGGAGCGCTCAAGGCGGTGCCGGCCGGGGTTCCGGTGAGCACCAAATCGCCGGGCGCGAGTTCCTGGAATTGGGTGAGTGACTGCAGCGCCTGCAGCGGACGATAGAGCATGTCGCGATCGACGAGCGCGTTCTGGCGCTCGTCGCCGTTGACGCTCAACCGCAGTCGCAGATCGCCGAACCGCTTGAGTTCGTCCGCGTTGAGCAGCACCAGCTCCGGGCCGACCGGGGTGAACGTCGGATAGGACTTGGCCTCGTAGAACTGGGTTTGGGGAAGCTGGACGTCGCGCGCCGAGACGTCGTTGGTGACGACCAGCCCGGCGATGAGGTCGCCGAGGTTCGCTTCGGAAATACTGGTGCCGACCGGGATCGTGCTCCCGATGACCAGCCCGATCTCCACCTCGTAGTCGAGGAGTTTGACGTGTGGCGGTTTGACGATGTCGTCGAATGGGCCGTTGATCGATGCCGACGCCTTGCGGAAGAACGTCAGTGGCACCGACGACGCGTCCATGCCGGCGTCTTTGACGTGCGATTCGAAGTTGGTCATCTGGGCTATCACCCGGCAAGGCCTTGTCACCGGCGAGACGAATCGCAAACCGTCCAGTTCCACGGTGTCGGTATTGTCGGCGGCCGCTTCAACGGCGGCCCGATCGGCCAGCAGTTCCGCGGTGCTGGTGGCGGCGGTGTCGATCTTCGCGGCGCCCCGCGCGGTTTTGAGCCACCAGGCGTCGGCGGTGTGCAGGACGGAAACAGTCATGAGGTAGGCACTTTCAGTAGTCCCGCTAGGCGGCCGATATCGAATTCGTTATGTCCGCGCAGGGCGGTAGCGATCGAAAAGAGTTCATGGCGGGCGGATTTAAGGTCGGTTCCGAGGAAGTCCCTGCTCGCCGGTGGTCCCCATTGGGCCAATCCGGATGCGGTGAACGGCGCCCATCCCGGTTCGAGCGTGTTGTCGAACAGGTCGCCGTCGGCGAAGTGCTCGAACAAGTACCCGTCGGGATCGCGCCAGTAGTCGAAAATCTGGCTGCCCTGAATGTGTCTGCCGATTCCCCAGGAGCGGAAATAGCCACGCTCGCGCAGGTATTCGCCGCCGGCGGCCAGGGCGTCGAGGTCACTGACCTGATACGCCGAGTGGACGTAGCGGTTGGCCGGACCCAGTGCGAGCGCTAGCGTGTGGTGGTCGGTCGGGGTCAGGCCGCGATCGCAGCGGATGAAACTCATCGCCGGTCCTCGGTCGCGCTGGCCGGGAAAGTACAAGAAATCGCTGACGATCATCCCCAGGTTGTCCAGGTACCAGTTCAGCGTTTTGACGTACTTCGTCGACTGCATGACCAGATGTCCCAGCCGCTGCACACGCGCGGGCGCGCGCCGAGGACGCTGGGTTTCGTTGATGCGCCGCGGGTCGGCTCCGAAATTGAGCGGAAGCGGTTGCTGCGCCGGAAGTTCCGGTAATTCGGTCATGCCGGCGACAACGCGTACCGGCATGCGACTGGGGTCGACCAGTTCGACCGAGAGGCCGCCGAGGCCATCGGGCAGCGGGCGCGTCGGCGCGCCGTGCGCACCGGCCAACCTCAGCACGTCCGCCTCGTCGCACGCCCGGAACGCCGCACCGGCGAATCGTCGCCTCGGCCCGCGGCGCAGGATAACGCACGGTCCGCCGGGCAGGGTGCCGCGCAACCGCACTTCATCCGGACCTTTGCGGGCCGTCTGAAATCCGAAGGCCCGCGCGAACGCCTCGGCGCGCGTCAGGTCCGGTCGCTCAAACTCCAGCCAGGCGAGATCGACGACCTTGATCACCGGATTGCGTGATCGGCCGGTGTGCTCGCCGGGTAGCGCGCCGTGCGGACTGTGTCCGTCCCGCTGGGCGCCCTTAGTCATGTCCATGGCCATCTCCGTCACTAACTGACGAAATCGTCACATACGAGTCAACGTTCAGTCAAGCTTTCTGACGGAATCCTCATAACTGATGCATACTGCTGAAGATGAGCGCGATGCCCGATAGTCAGACGCCCAACCGCTTGGAGCGGCGCAAACGGCGCACCCGAGCTGCTCTGATTGGCGCCGCACAGCGGCTGATCGCCGAGGGCAAGGTCAACGTGCCCGTCCTGGAGATCACCCAAGCGGCCGACGTCGGGATGGGTTCTTTCTACAACCACTTCGACAGCAAGGAGCAGCTGTTCGACGCGGCCGTCGCCGACGTACTCGACGCGTATGGGGCGATGCTGGACAGGCTCACCGAATCCATCGAGGACCCGGCGGAGACGTTCGCCACCAGCTTCCGGCTCACCGGCCGGCTGTTCCGGCGCCGCCCGCGGGAGAGCCAGATTCTGCTCGCGAACGGGCTGGCGCTGTTGTCGTCGCCCAACGGCCTGGCACCGCGCGCATTGCGCGACATCAAGGCCGGTGTCGAGGCCGGCAGGTTCACGGTGGAAGACCCCGAACTTGCCCTCGCCATGGCCGGGGGCGCCCTGCTGGGGCTGGGCAACCTATTGCGGGATCACCCGGACCGCGACGACGCGCATGCCGCCGACACGGTCACCGAGAGCGTTCTGCGGTTGTTTGGGCTCAGCGCCGCCGAGGCGGGCGCGATATGCCGCCGTCCGTTGCCCGACAGCGCCTTTGACTAGGCGGGGCAGCGTTACACCCTTTCGGCGTGCTGCCGAGCGGGGCGAAACGCGGCCAGCAGCGCTCCGGCGGCGAAGATCGCCGCGGTCAGCCACGGAAATCGCCCGTCGGGGGCAAAGCCCTCGGCGGCGATCAGCGACAGGGCATAAGCCGCCATCGCGGCGCCGGCCAGCATCGCGGGTTCCGCCCAGCGCTTCGTGAGCGGTGCGCCGAGCAGGGGCAGGGGGGCAGCGAAAAGTCTTCGCGCCCAAAACAGCAGCGCTATTTCCACCGCGGTCACGACGCCGAGGACGGCCACCCATTCCAGCCGGGCCAGCCACCACTCCGCGCTCCCTTCGGGCGGCTGCGGCAAGAGCCCGGCCGGGTAGCCGACGATCGCCACGATCACGACGGGAATCATGTGCCACAAGTAAAGAGCCATGATGTTGTTGTTGGCGATGGACAGTGCGCGCTCGACGCGCACGGCGCGCAGCGCACGGTTGAGCGCGGGGGCCACTGCTATGGCGATTCCGGCTTGCGCACAGCCGAACGCCAACAGGGCCACGGTCGGTGGCGTCGTGTTGTCGATGGTCTGTCCGGGAACTCCGATCATGCTGACCGGATAAATGTTCAGCCAAACCAGCACCGCCAGCGCTACCGCATAAACGCCGGCCAGCAGCCAAGGCCTGTGGCCGCCCAATGACCGCCCGTGCCAAGCGATTCCGAGCTGATACAGAGTGCCCCAACCCAACAGATAATTCACCCAGTTGAGGTAGGGCACGTGCCCGGCGAGCCGGGCGGCATCCACCACCGCGACCGCCAGCGCCAGGACAACCGGCACCAGCAGCCCCCAACGGCGTTGTGCGACAACAGCAATCGGCGTCATCGACACGACCACCAGATACACCGCCAGGAACCACAGGTGCATCGCGACCGCCCAGCCTGCGTACTCGAGGATCGAGCCGGCCACACCGCAGGCAGCCAGGACCACCACGGCCACCGACACCAGCCCGGCGTAGACCGCCGTTGGCCCAAGCACCCGGGCCACCCGACGCTGCACCCAGGTTCGACGCGAAACCCCGCCGGTGTCGTGGTGATGGGTCCAGGACACGGCCGCGGCGTAGCCGGCAACCAGGAAGAACGCCGGGACGGCCTGGAAGGGCCAGGTCAGCCATTGGGTCCAGGGCAGGTCGACGAGCGGGTTCTGCCGGCCGAACTGTCCGTCGCGATAGGTTACCGATCCGGCCAGCCAGTGGCCCAGCACGATCAGCACCACACCCGATACCCGGTAGTAGTCGACCGCCAGATTGCGTTGCGGGTTGTTTGCGCGGTCCATCAGTTCGGGGGAAGCTCGACGCGGTACACAGCGCCACGCTACCGTTCAGCACTCAGCGGGGTCTCGCTCAACCGTAGGACAGGAGACATCCCCATGAAACAGGCACAACTCGGCGAGCTACAGGTCGGTCGCCTCGGGCTGGGTGCGATGGGGATGTCGGTGGCCTATGCCGGTGCTGGCAGTGACGATGCGGAATCGATCCGCACCGTTCATCGCGCCATCGACGTGGGTGTCACGCTGATCGACACCGCCGAGGTGTACGGCCCGTACGTCAACGAGGAACTTCTGGCCCGTGCGTTGCAGGGCCGACGCGATCAAGTGGTCCTGGCAACAAAATTCGGCCTGATCTCGCACACGGGCCGCGAGGGTCTCGACAGCAGCCCCGCCAACATCCGGATCGCCGTGGACGGTTCGCTGCGACGGTTGGCGACCGATCACATCGACCTGTACTACCAACACCGACTCGACCGCCAGACCCCGATCGAAGACACGATCGGCGCGCTGGCCGAGCTGGTCGCCGCCGGGAAAATTCGGCACGTCGGTCTGTCCGAAGTCGGCGTGGACACCATTCGTCGCGCCCACGCCGTACACCCCATCACGGCGGTCCAATCCGAGTACTCGCTGTGGACGCGCGATCAAGAAGACGAAATCCTGCCGCTGCTACGCGAATTGGGCATCGGATTCGTCGCCTACTCGCCCTTGGGCCGTGGCTTCCTCACCGGGGCCATCCGCTCCGCACAGGAGTTGCCCGACACCGACTACCGCAAGACGAACCCGCGGTTCTTCGAGGGCAACTTCGAGCACAACCTGCGGTGCGCGGACGAGGTCCGCGACATCAGCTCGGACGTCGGTGCCACGCCGGCTCAGGTCGCCTTGGCCTGGCTGCTGGCGAAAGGTCCTGACATCGTGCCCATTCCGGGAACCAAACGCGTCACCCGCCTGGAAGAAAACGTCGGTGCGGACGCGGTAGAACTGACGGCCCATCAGCTCGCCAGGCTCGACAGCCTCACCCCTCCCGTGGGAGGGCATCACGCCGAGGCGCAAATGGCCTGGATCGACCGCTAGCGGCTGGTGCGGGTACGCGCTAGTCGACGCTGGCCAAAGCCGCTGTGCCATATTTCTTTTCGATCAGCGACCACGGGTCGGCGTAGGGACCGCGCCCCTCGAGCCGGCGCTGAACGAAAAAAATGGCGCGCAGCGCCGGCCGTAACAGTGGCGCAAGCAGCCGCACCACGATGCGCACGCGGCCCTGCGATTCGGCGATCCACTCCAGCGTCTGATTCCAGTCGTGCTCTTGAAAGTCCAGCAGCGCCTGCGCTTCGGTCGTGTCGTACCAGCCGGTGAAACTCCAGCCGCGGTCGTCGGCCGGGTCGCCGGGCAGGCCCGCCGACGGGCCGAGCCGGCCCAGCCCGGCGGCGCTCATCAGGTCGTCCTGCAGGTTGTGCTGCAGCAGCACGTACGTTTCGTTGCCGCCGATGAGCACGACCTTGCCGGAAATCGATGCCGCGCGATCGACGCCGTTGGCGAACGCCAGCGCCGCGTCGCGCGCGTCCACCGCGTGTATGCGATTGTCGCTGGGCATCGAACGCATCAGGACGAGGTAGTCGCCGTTGATACTGGCCTGCGTGTCCGGCGAGATGACCCCCGCGAGGCGAAAAAGCGCATAGGGCAAGCCACTACCCCGGATCGCCGCCTCGGCGAGCACCTTGTCCTGACCGTATTGATCGATGGGGTTCACCGGGGTGTCCGGCGTGATCCGCTCGGGCTGACGGTAGGGGTTGCGCGATCCGTACACCGCGGCGCTGGAGGCGATAAGAAATAGCGGCGGGTGGGGGAGCGCCGAGCAGGCCGTCAAGAGGTTCTCGGTGCCACCGACGTTGACGCGCCGGGCCAGTCCGGGGTTGCGGTACGACGGCGGGGACACGATGGCGGCCAGGTGGACGATGGCCCCGGGCTGATGGGCGGCGATGAGCTCGCTCACCGCCTCGGCATCCAACAGATCGGCGTACGCCGGAATCAACGTCCCCGGGTGCCCACCGCCGGCGAGTTGCCTTTCGACGGCGACGGTGTTGTCGTTGCGCAGATCCATCGCGACGACGGTTCGTCCCCGTTCCAGCAGTATCTGCGTGCAGCGCTTACCGACCTGTCCGAATGCGCCAGTGACCAATACGGTGTCGACGGTCATGGCCGCCTCACTGCTCCATCAGCCGGCCGGCGATCTTGCCGATCGCGGTGCGGATTCGGGCAGAGACATAGATCGAGAAGAACGGCGTCACGATGTCCTCGCGGAGCCGAGTTAGTTTGGAGCTCTTGATAAACCACTGGCCGGCGACGCTCTGGTAGGTCTCGTGGTAGTGGCCATAGCCGACCAGGGTGACGCCGGGCCCGAATCGGACAACGTCTTGCAGAGCCCATATCCCGCGCGCGGTCGTCGACGAGGTGATCTCGATTTCGGGGGTGTGGACCTGGTGGGCGGTGGGTTGCGTCGGGCGGCCAAGGGCGCGACGGGTGAAGGCCACGAAGCCGTCGGCGCCGGAGATCACCTTGCCACCGGCTTCGGACGTGTCGCTGACGAAGTCGTCGGTGAAGAGGGCCCGCCAGGCCGCCCAGTCCTTGGTGTCCAGGTAGCGGCAGTAGCGGGCCTTGAGTTGCTTGATCGATTCGATCGCCGGCAGCATGTCGTCGATCAGGCCTTCCGGCGTCATTGCGGCTCGATTCTTTCGGTACGCGTCCTCGCGTGACGTTTCACTGGCGAAGTGTAAACCCGTCACCCTTTGAAGTAGACGATCTGATGTGTGGTGGCCAGCAGCCCGCCGTCGCGCGCCCACTCTTTGGCGCTCTGGTCGAAATAGCCGCGGGAGAAGCGGTTGGCGTGGGCGGTGGCCAGCACGAAGTCGCTCGCGACGGCGTCGAGTTGGGACTGATCCGCGTGAAAATAGGTGGTCAACGAGATGGTGCCGGACGGGAGGAAGCCGCCGCGACGCAGGAACACCCGCGGATAGAAGATGTCACACAGCGCCGCGAGGGCCGGATAGTCGACCGGGCGCCCCGCGCCGTCACGGACCCACAGCGTGGAGGTCGACGACGCGCTGGGCTCCGCGCCTTTCGGCGGCATCGCACCTTCGACGTAGCGCATGTCGTAGAGGCTGGTCCATCGGACGAGGCCCGGATCGACCGCAGGCACCTGTTCGGGGCCCGGCGCGCTGGGCGGGTGGCCCTCGGTGTCGGCCCAACTCTCGCGCCCGAGCGCGAAGATCGCGGTCGCCGTCGTCTTGACCACATCGTCCTGGCTGAGCTCGACGATCCAGTGCTGATTGGTGCGGTTGGTCCGCGCCGCCCGCACGGTGACGTCGAAATCACCCTCGGCGATGGGGGCCGCGTAGTTGACGGTCAGGGCCAGCGGGTCCCCGATGCGGTCGGGGTGTCCCTCGACGGCCCGCAGCATGACGGCGGCGGTGATCCCACCGAACGGGCCGACCATGTTGGCCCACTCCGGGTGGGTGCGGCCGCGGCAGACGCCCGCGCCGATCGCGTCGAGCTCGAGGGCTTCGTCGAAGGGATGTGCGCCGGTCATAGTGATCGACCGCAGATTACTGGCGGGCGGCCTCACTGCCGAACACGGGGTCGTGGCTCGTGGTCCGCAGCGACCTCCATCGGTTGATTCATTCTGACAACGCTCGTTCGCGCGGCGGTGAAGTTGGGCGGCTCTAAAGGCGCCGACCTATACACCCGCAAGGCGGTGCTGTACAGTCGCCCAGCACAAGGTCGACGCTCGAATGAGAGGCCAGCCGGTGACTGCCGAGTCGATCGAGGAATTTCGGAGCCGGGCCAGGGCCTGGCTGGCCGCAACCATGCCGCGACTCGACCCGGCCAAGGCGGCGCTGCTGGAGCGCGATGAGCTGCCGTCGTGGCAGCGGGCTCGAGAATTGCAAAAGCTGCTGTGGCAAGGCGGATTCGCCGGGATCTGTTTTCCGCGCGAATATGGCGGGCTCGGCCTGAGCTACGAATACAAGAAGGCGTTCGACATCGAGTCGCAGGCGTATGAGACTCCGCTGCTGCTCAACGTCCCATCGTTCGCCATCTGCTGCGCAACCATTCTCGACATGGGCAGCGAACAGCAGAAGCGCGCGCACATTGCTGCCGCGCTGCGCGGCGACGAGGTGCTGGTGCAGCTGCTGTCCGAGCCCAACGGGGGATCGGACCTGGCGGGCGTCATCACGCGCGCCGAGCGCAGGGGCGGACGGTGGATCATCAACGGCGCCAAGACCTGGAGCACGTGGGCGTTCGCCGCCGACTACGGTCTGTGCCTGGCCCGCACCAACTGGGACGTCCCCAAACACGACGGGCTGACCATGTTTCTGGTGCCGCTGCACCATCCCGGCGTCACCATCAACCGGATCAAGCAGGTCAACGGCTCCATCGAATTCTGCGAAGAATTCTTCGACGACGTCGATGTGGGCGACGACGCCGTGATCGGTGAACCGGGCAAAGGATGGGACGTCGCATCCCGGCAGCTGTACCACGAGCGGCGCACGATGGGCGACGGCTCGGAATATACCAGCGGCCCGGGAATCGCTGAGGCCCATGATGTTTCGGTGGATCTGATGTCGCTGCTCGAAAAGACGAACCAGGCTGGGAACCAACGGCTTCAGCAGATGGTAGGCCGGGCGCTGGTGCACCGGGCGGTGCATGGCCAACTCAGCGAGCACGTCTTCCACGCCGTGGCCGGCGGGTCCCTCCCGCCCGCCGCGGGATCGATCATCCGCCTCGATATGGCCGAGGTGCACGACGTCGAGACCGATACCGCGCTGGCGGTTGCGGGTTCGGCGGCCGTGGTGGACGACGGGGGCGGGTTGGTCGACATCGGGACGCGCTATCTGGGCCGTCAGACCGCCAGCATCGGTGGCGGCACCACCGAGATGGCGCGCAATGTGATCGGCGAGCGGGTGCTGAACTTCCCGCGCGAGCGCGCCGACGACCGGGGCGTGCCGTTCAATCAGGTGCGGCGCGGCAAAAGTTAAGGAGGCGAGCGGAATTGAGCGGTCAGCTTCGTGACATCCGAGAGTTGATGGGAGACTCCGACGCCTATCGGGACGAATTGTACCGGCGTTGGACGGGCCTGCTGAGCTACCGCTACATCGGTCGCAGACACTCGGCGATGAACCTGGGGGAGACCGACGACACCGTCACCATCCGCCGTGACATGCGCAACGAAGCGGGCGGGATCATGGTGGCGCCGTTGGCGATTTCCTCACCGGAGGGCTGTCAGACCGACATGGTCGCCGTGCCCAATCCGGTCATCGCTTCGGTGCAGATCGTCGATCCGGGCTACGACGTCAACAGGATCGAGATCGTCGGTTCGGGCATCGTGCACCAGGGCCGCACGATGGGCTACGGGCGGTGCACCATCGTCGACGCCGACCACCCGAGCCGGGTCATCGCCTTCAACGAGGGTCAGGGCGCGATCATCGGCATCCCGCCGGAAGGCCTGGACCGCATGGATGTTTCGGGCACCGAGCTGGTGATCGAGGACTCTCCCGATCTGCCCCCGCTGTGGCAGGCGTTCGGCGCCAGCCGGCGGGGCGACGGTCACTGGATACTGCCCGAGTTGAGCACCGAACTCGCGTCGCCGGATGCCGCGCTACACATCGGACCCCAGCACGTCGTCCTCGAGACCGCGGCGATCGACCTCGCCGCCGAAGTCGCCGGGACCAAAAAGCTGCAGGTCGTCAGCTGGCATGTCATGTTCATGTCGCGGGGCAAGGTGGGGCCGTTCCGGGTCGAGGGCTCCGCGCATCCGGGCAGCACCGGACGCGTCGGCGTGCGCATGCTGCTGCACGACGAGGGCAACGCCGACAAGGCGGTCACCTCCGCCGCGGCCGTCTTCGACATCGTCGGCTGAGCACGGTTCCCAACCCGCCTGCGGGCATAGTTGCCAACGGCCGGGCGGTTGGCGATAACGTTTCCACCGCGGGGGCGATGCGAAGGAGCGTGACGGTCATGCAGGTATCTATGTTCGGGCAACTCAGCGGATCGGGCAGCCAATCGCCGATCGACGCGACGATCGCCAACCTCACGACGCTTCGCGATGAAGGCTTCACGCGAGTGTGGATGAGCCAATTGCCCTACGAGCCAGACCTTCTCATGATCCTGGCCATCGCTTTGCGCGAGGTCGACACGGTCGAGGTGGCCAGCGGTGTGGTGCCCATCCAAAATCAGCATCCGATGCAGATGGCGCAACGTGCCCTCACGCTGAGCCTCGCCTCCGGTGGCCGGTTCACGCTCGGGCTCGGTATGACCCACCAGGCCGTCACCGAGGGGATGTGGGGCATCCCGTGGGACAAGCCGGTGCGCAGGCTGAACGAATACCTCGACGGGCTTTTGCCCCTGCTGGCCGGTGAACGTGCCGACGCGACCGGGCAGACGGTGACCACTCGCGGCGCGCTGATGATCTCGGGCGCGCCGCGGCCCGACGTCTACATCGCGGCGCTGGGTCCGCAGATGCTCAAGCTCGCCGGGCGGCGCACGTCGGGCACCTGCACCTGGATGACCGGACCCAAAACGCTGGCCGACCACGTCGGGCCGACGCTGCGCCAGGCCGCCGCCGACGCCGGCCGCGAGGACGGGGTGCGCGTCGCCGCGTCGCTGCCCGTCAGCGTCACCGATGACGTCGACGCCGCCCGCAAGCAAGCGGCCGAACAGTTCGCCATCTACGGCCAGCTGCCGTCGTACCGCGCGATGCTCGACCGCGAGGGCTACGCGGGGCCGCAGGATGCCGCCATCATCGGCGACGAGGACACTGTCCGCGGTCGGCTCGACGAACTGCGCGCCGCGGGCGTCGACGAGTACGTCGCCGCGGCATTCGACCCGTCGCCGGAGGGCCGGGCACGCACGAGGGCGCTGCTGCGCGCGTACGACTCCTGACCACATCGCGCCGACCGGTCATTTGGCTATGGCCATACATAGCCAACGGTACGTATGGTGCATAGACGAACCCACCCGAGGAGGAGAAGCGCAGTGGCAGAACGGTTGGCGGGGAAGGTCGCCCTCATCAGCGGGGGCGCAAGGGGGATGGGTGCATCGCACGTGCGGTCGCTGGTCGCCGAGGGAGCAAAGGTGGTCTTCGGTGACATTCTCGACGACGAGGGCAAGGCGGTGGCGGCGGAGGTCGGTGACTCGGTCCGGTACCTACACCTGGACGTGACCAAGCCCGAGGATTGGGATGCGGCAGTGGCGACCGCGCTGGCGGAGTTCGGCCGCATCGACGTGCTGGTCAACAACGCGGGCATCATCAATATCGGCACTTTGGAGGATTACGCGCTGTCGGAGTGGCAGCGAATCCTCGACATCAATTTGACCGGTGTATTTCTCGGTATCCGCGCCGTGGTCAAACCGATGAAGGAAGCGGGCCGGGGGTCGATCATCAACATTTCGTCGATCGAGGGCATGGCCGGCACGATCGCCTGCCACGGCTACACCGCAACCAAATTCGCCGTGCGCGGACTGACCAAGTCGGCCGCGCTCGAACTGGGCCCGAGCGGAATCCGGGTCAACTCAATCCATCCCGGCCTGATCAAGACGCCGATGACCGACTGGGTTCCCGAGGACATCTTCCAGACCGCGCTGGGCCGCGTGGCCCA
Source organism: Mycobacterium sp. NGS17 (assembly GCF_059813205.1). NCBI lineage: Bacteria > Bacillati > Actinomycetota > Actinomycetes > Mycobacteriales > Mycobacteriaceae > Mycobacterium > Mycobacterium sp. NGS17. The sequence goes on from NZ_JCALED010000007.1 coordinate 197,621, forward strand.
ACCGGTCGAGGTATCCAACCTCGTGGTCTACCTGGCCAGCGACGAGTCCAGCTACTCCACCGGCTCGGAGTTCGTCGTCGACGGCGGCACCACGGCCGGCCTAGGACACAAGGACTTCTCCAACGTCGAGACCGACGCGCAGCCGGACTGGGTTACGTAGCGGCGCTTACCGATTCGGGTTGCTTGTCCGGCTGGGGCCAGGGCGACGGAACCGGGCGCTGGCGAACCCGTTGCGGCCACCAGAACCACTTGCCCAGCAGCGCGGCGATGGACGGTGTCATCAGCGACCGCACGATCAAGGTGTCGAACAGCAGACCCAATCCGATTGTGGTGCCGACCTGACCGATGACCGTCAGCTCGCTGACCGCCATCGTCATCATCGTGAAGGCGAATACCAGCCCCGCCGACGTCACCACCGAACCGGTGCCGCCCATCGAACGGATGATGCCGGTGTTCAGGCCGGCGTGGATCTCTTCTTTGAACCGCGCCACCAGCAGCAGGTTGTAGTCGGCGCCCACGGCCAGCAGGATGATGACCGACATCGCCAGCACCATCCAGTGCAGCTCGATGCCGATCAGGTGTTGCCAGATCAGGACCGAGAGCCCGAAGGACGCGCCCAGCGAAAGCAAAACCGTCCCCACGATCACCGCCGATGCCACCACGCCTCGCGTGATGATCAGCATGATGATGAAAATCAGGCACAGCGAAGAGATCCCGGCGATCAACAGGTCATAGGTGTTGCCGTCGCTGAGGTCTTTGTAGATCGACGCGGTACCCGCCAGATAGATCTTCGAGCCCTCCAGCGGCGTGCCCTTCAATGCTTCGTAGGCGGCCTTCTTGATCAGCGGAATGTGCGAAATGCCTTCCTGAGACATCGGATCGCCGTCATGGCTGATGATGAACCGCACGGCGTGCCCGTCGGGGGAGATGAAGTTCTTCATGCCCTTCTTGAACTCGGCATTGTTGAACGTCTCCGGCGGCAGGTAGAACGAGTCGTCGTTCTTTGAGGCGTCGAACGCCTTGCCCATGGCGTTGGAGTTCTTCTGCGCCTCGTTCTGCTGGTCCTGCAGACCCTTCTGGGTCGAATACATGGTCAGCATCGTGGTTTTCATCGCCTTCATGTTTTCGATCATGGACGGCATCAGCGCCACCATCTGGGGCATCAGCGTGTCTAGGTGATCCATGATCGGCAACAGGCTCTCGATGTCGTCGGTCATCGTGTCGATGCCGTCCAGTCCGTCGAAGACCGAGCGAAGCGACCAGCACACCGGAATGTCGTAGCAGTGCTTCTCCCAGTACAGGTAGCTGCGGATCGGACGGAAGAAGTCCTCGAAATCGGCCATGTGGTCGCGCAATTCGTTGATGTCGATCGTCATGTCGTGCATCTTCTTGACCATCTGATGCATGTCATTGGTCATTTGCGCCGTGATGCTCTGCATCTTCTGCATGCTGTCGATGGTCGTCTGCATCATGTCGGCCTGGTGCAGCATGTCGGCCATCTGGTCTTCTTGGTACTTCTGATTCATCTGCTGGGTGACGCCCTGCATGCTGATCTGGAACGGGATCGAGGTGTGCTCGATCGGGGTCCCCTGCGGGCGGGTGATGGCTTGCACGCGACCGATTCCCGGCACCCGGAAGACGGTCTTGGCGATTTTGTCGATGACCAGGAAGTCCGCCGAGTTCCGCAGGTCGTGATCGCTTTCGATCATCAATACTTCCGGATTCATTCGCGCTTGCGAGAAGTGCCGGTCGGCGGCCGCGTAACCCTCGTTTGCGGGCAGATCGGCGGGCAGGTAATTGCGGTCGTTGTAGTTGGTGCGGTAGCCCGGCAGGGTCAGCAAGCCCACCAGCGCGATCCCGATCGTCATGACCAGGATCGGACCGGGCCAGCGAACGACCAGGGCGCCGATCTTGCGCCACCCGCGAATCCGTTGGGTGCGTTTGGGTTCGAGGGTCTTGCCGAACCGCGTGGCCACCGCGATGACGGCGGCACCGAGCGTCAACGCCGCTGCGACCACCACCACCATGCCGATGGCCAGCGGAATACCCAGCGTCTGGAAATACGGCAGGTTGGTGAAGTGCAGGCAGAAGGTCGCGCCGGCGATGGTCATGCCGGACCCGAGCACCACGTGGGCGGTGCCCTTGTACATGGTGTAATACGCCTCTTCGCGGGTCTCGCCGAGAGCGCGGGCTTCCTGATACCGGCCGATCAAGAAGATCGCGTAGTCGGTGGCGGCCGCGATTCCCAACGTGACCAACAGGTTCGTGGCGAAGGTCGAAAGCCCAATGAGCTTGAAGTAGCCGAGGAAAGCCACCATGCCGCGCGCGGCCGATAGTTCGAGCACCACCATCACCAGCGTCAGCAGCACGGTGATGACCGAGCGATACACCAACAGCAGCATGCCGATGATCACGGTGAATGTGGCCAATGTTATGAGCTGCAGGCTGCGGTCGCCGGCCTCGTTCTGGTCCGCCGACAACGCCGCGGGGCCGGTGACGTAGGCCTTGACGCCCTTGGGTGGCTGCACGCTCTTGACAATGTTCTGGACGGATTCCACCGACTCGTTGGCCAGCGCCTCGCCCTGGTTGCCGGCGAGGTAGACCTGGACGTAGGCGGCCTTGCCGTCGTTGCTCTGCGCGCCGGCCCCGGTCAGTGGATCGCTCCACATATCCTGAACGTGCTCAACGTGTTTGGTGTCGGCGTCGAGCTTCTTGACCATCTGGTCGTAGTAGGCGTGCGAGTCGGCGCCGAGCGGATTCTGACCCTCGAGGACGATCATCACCGAGCTGTTGGACTTGTACTCGTTGAAAATCGCACCCATGCGCTTGGTAGCGACCACCGATTGCGCGTCGTCGGGCGCCATCGACACCGAACGCATCTTGCCGACCTCGTCCAGCTGGGGGACGACGACGTTGAGCACCGCGATGATGGCGATCCAGCCCAGGATGATCGGTACGGCGAGCGTGCGGATGATGCGCGGGATCTTGTCGTGCACGGGTTCTTTGACGACGGGGATGGCGTCGGTGCGGGTGTCGTCGATCGTTGTGCTCATGCGGATTTCACCAAGCAGAAGGTCAGGGCGTGCACGCCTTGGGTCATGTTCTCGGCCTTGACTTCGTCGTCGATGGTGATGCGGCAGCCGAGGGAATTGCCGTCGCTCTGCGCCGAAAGATTCGGGAAGACCGACGGGGCGGTGGTGCTGAGAACCAACGTCCACGGCAGCGGCGCTCCGTCGATACGTCTCGGATCGGCCGACAAGTCCAGATAATTCACGTTGGCCTGGCTGGCCGAGCCAAAGACCTCGTACTTGACGACCTTGGGCTTGAATGGCTTCGAATCATCGAGCCGCGGGCTGCTCATGATTCCGGTGTCGTGGGCGCCGAAAAACGATTTGACCCTGACGACCGCGAAGCCGCCGACCACCACGACCGCCGCGATCAACAGCGGCAGCCAGGCGTTGCGCACAAGTCTCGATATCTGCACCTAGGTGGTCCCTTCCCCATCACGCGGTCGTGACGCGGATCAGCGTTTGCGCGACCGGAGGGCGTGGACGGGTGAGCGCCCACAAAGTCGCATTGCTCAACAGCGAAGTACGTCGATTGCTACGGTTCGCCCGCGCTGGGCCATCAAGCGCGGTGAATGCTGCCCACCCACACCGGCTGACGTCCCCGGCATCGGCACCCGGCTCGCCTTGTTGCTGAAGCCTTACCGGGTACCGCCACCAGCGCATAGTACATGATGTGCATATCTTGCAGTGCATGCAACATTTGCTGCTGGTGTTTCAGGTCACTTTGTGAAAATGCTGTTCACCAGCGCCGCGGCACGCTCAACATAGGGCATCGGCGTGTCGGCGGTGTCACTCGCCGCGCCGCCGGCCCACTTCTCGATGCCGGACCGCACCGCCGTCAGCGCCAGCGCGGAGATCAGCGCCGCCATCTCGTCGTCGGGCTGCATCGCCTGTCGACGCACGATGATGTCGGTCAACTGCTTTTGAAACCGCTCCAAGTCGGCGAGGAACGCCGCCAGCACGGCGGGCGAGGTCTTGGCGAGTTCCAGCATGTGGGCCGCGTGCTCGCGCTGCGGCGGCACGTCGCGAAGGTGGTGGGCGGCCAGGGTGATCAGCTCCGCCAGCACCACCGAGTAGGGGGCTGGCCCAGCGGCGACGAAATCGGCCACCAGCTCGGGTGGTATGTCCGAGGGGCCGTAGGCGAGGGCGGATTCCTTGTTGGGGAAGTAGTTGAAGAACGTACGCGTGGCGATTCCGGCCTCGGCGCAGATCTCGTCGACCGTGACCTTGTCGAATCCGCGTTCCAGCGTGAGGCGCACCGCGGCGTCGCGGATGTCGGCGCTCGTCTGGCGGCGACGGCGCTCTCGTAGCCCTACCGGATTGGCCATACCCATATAGTTGCACGTTGTGCACACTTTGCAGTCAAAAGTGCCGCGTTCGAGGTCGAGGGGCGATGTGCGTCGTGTTCCTCAGCAAATGCGTCCGATCAAGCTGAAGTAAGCATGGCGCTGTGCAGATTGCGAACGTCGCGGGGATACGACATTCCTTCACAACGTGATTCGATCATCCGTGACGAATGACGCGCCGGTTGGTGGCGGTCATCCGCTGGCCGCCAGCGCACACCGCAAATAGTCACATTGGCTTTCGAAAAACTTGCTCGATATCGCCGCCTTGTCGGCGATCTGATCGAACGCATGGAACGCGCCCGGGACGATTTCCTCGTGCACCGGCACGCCCGCCGCACGCAGGCGCCGCGCGTATTCGAGGCTCTCCTCATAGAAGAGGTCCAGCGTTCCGACCCCGATCCAGGCGGGCGGCAGGCCCGACAAATCCGCTCGGCGGGCCGGTGCGGCTTCTTGGGGATCGGCCCCGTTGAGATACCACTGCCAGGCGAGCTGATTGTCGGATTCGGTCCACATGATGCGCCTGGGGCCGTCGCGCTTGGCGCCGGTGCGATCGTCGAGCATCGGATAGACCAGCATTTGGAAGGTGATGTGGACGTCGTTGCGGTCGTGTGCCCGCTGGGCGACCGCGGCCGCGAAATGCCCTCCGGCACTGGCCCCGCCGATGGCGACTCGACGCGGGTCCACCCACGGCTGCCGGGCCAGCCAGAGCAGGGCCGCGTAACAATCCTCGACAGGTATCGGATAGGGATGTTCGGGAGCCAAGCGGTGCTCTACCGCGGCGATTGCGAACCCGGTGCGGTCGGACAACTTGCGCAAGAACTTATCGTCCTGGGCGGCGTGCCCCATGATGGTTCCGCCGCCGTGGATCCACAGCAGCGCGGGTGCGCGGTCGGGAAGGCCGGCCGGCCGATGCAGACGGACACTGACGTATTCGTTGACGGCGGCGACTGGCACGGTGCGGATACGTCCCGCATTGCCCATCAGATTCATGACGGCGCGCTGAAACTTCAGGCCCCGGTGCAAGGCGTAGCCGCGAGGCACGAATCGCGCTGCCTTGCGAAGGCCGGGATCCAATATCTGGGGAGAAGTGAAGGCGTTGTCGGGGAGCCTGTTCGCCATCCAATGCCCTCTGTTCTTACGCCGGCAGACGTCGCTGACCATACAGGAACCGACTCAGTGTCCATGAGCAGTTATTGCGACCCGCCCTGCTGATCGACTAGCGCGCGGACAGCGTTTTCGAACATGGTCTGTTTGATCGCGCCGAGCGTGCCCGAATCTTTGCCCTGCAGCGGGCGCAGCATGTCGATCGCGGTGTCGGTGACCGCACCCTCGGCGCAGGTGGCGTCGACGATGCCGAACTGTTCTGCCTCGGGACCGCTGAAGCGTCGGCCGGTGGTCATCGAGGCGATGGCGGCGCGCGGCGTGAGTTTGGACTGGATGAGCGCCGCCATACCGGGATTGAACGGGATGCGGATGTCTACCTCGGGAAAGCAGAAGTACCCGCGGTCGGCGCGCATCACGCGAAAGTCATGCGCGATCGCCAGCATCGCTCCGGCGCCGAATGCGTGGCCCACCACCGCGGCGGCGGTGGGGACGGGCAGGGTCAGCACGCGTGCCAGCAGCTGGTGCACCCGGCCGATGTACCACTGCCCCTGATCGGTGTGGGCGCCCAACCATTCCAGATCCAGGCCATTGGAGTAGAACTTTCCGGCGGCCGTTGTGATCAGCCCTTGGGCGCCAGCTGAGACGGCTTGGCTGAGCGCATCATCGATGTCATCCAGAAACGTAGGGGAGAAACGGTTCTCGTCCTCGCCCAGGCGGACGATGGCGATTTTGTCGGCGTAATCCAATGTGACTGTCATGTGTCTCCTCGTGAGTTGGGCTTGTAGTTGCGAAGTTTCGCCGTCGCGGGTCCTACGGCCAGCACGGCGCGTACGGCCGCGTGCAACTGCGCGCGTGCCGTGGCACTTCCAAGCCGGCCACGGCGCAGCAGGAGGGCGGTGGGCAGGTCGACGACGCAGCTGGTTATCGCGTCGACCGCCGCCGCGTCCTTGCGGTCCCATACCGCGATGGCAAGCCGCACCATCAAGGCGACGAGCAGCTTGTCGAGTTGTCGCAAGTCATTGGCAACAACGTCGGGAACGTCGTCGTCGAGTACTTCCTCGCGGCGCACGCGCAGCACGAGCGCTGACGACCCGGGATACTGCTCAGTGAACACCACCGCCGCGTTGGCGGCGGCCACCACGGCCTCGGTCGAGCCGTCGCTGGCCAGTGCTTCGTCGACCAGCGAAGTCTGCACGGCCAAGAATCGCTGACCCGCCCGCAGCCAGGCTTGGCCCATCAGGCCGCCCCGCGATGTAAACGTATGGTACACAGCGCCGTTGGACACACCAACCGCGGCGCTGATCGCTCGGATGGTCACCGCGGTCGGGCCGGATTGCGCCACCAGGTTCTCGACGGCATCGAGTACGGCGTCGGGATCATGCATGCGTGGACGAGGCACCAGGTCACTATAACAGAGCGGATGCTCTGTTATACATTCCGGCCGCTGGGCTGGTGTCCGGCCGGTTTGGCGAGCGCGGACCGAAGGTGGTGCACTGGTCGGCGCCGGGGGACTGACGCGACTAAGACGCGGCCTCGATCGAATATGGCCCTGTCAACCAGACGCAGGGGTCCACGCCGCGGCGGCTAGCATCGGATGTCCGGACGTCGACGTGGAAGGCAAAGCTTGGCTGCAATACCCGTCATCGCGCTCACGGGCCATCTCGGAGCCGGCAAGACGACGCTCCTCAACCATCTATTGCGCCATCCCGGTACACGAATCGGTGTGATAGTCAACGACTTCGGCGACGTCAACATCGACGCCGGCTTGGTGGCGGGCCAGGTCGACGAGCCGGCCTCGATCGCCGGGGGCTGCATCTGCTGCCTGCCCGACGGCGGCGGCCTTGAGGAGGCACTGGTCAAGCTCGCCGACCCGGCTCGCCGCCTCGATGCCATCGTCGTCGAGGCGAGCGGCCTGGCCGACCCGGTGGCGATCGCGCGGATCATCGGCTTCAGTGACATCCGCGGCGTCCGGGCGGGTGGGCTTGTCGACGTCGTCGATGCGGTGAACCACTTCGATACCGTCGACCGCGGCAGTGTGCCGCCGGTGCGCTATGGTGCGGCGTCACTGATCGTGGTCAACAAGCTGGACCAGGTGCCCGAGCCGGAACGGTCGGCTGTGGTGCAACGCGTCACAGAGCGTGCGGCCCAACGCAACCCGCGGATACACGTCGTGGGCACGACGGCCGGCCGGATAGACCCGGAGCTGCTCTTCGACGCGTCCGCCGCCTCCGGACGGGTGGGGCAACTCTCGTTTCTGGACTTGGCGCCCGAGCACGACCACGACCACGTCCACGCCGATGCCGTCACCGTAGGTAGCTCTGGTTGCATCGACCCCGATGCCCTGCTCGATCTTCTCGAAGATCCACCGCCGCAGGTGTTCCGGCTGAAAGGCGTTGTGGCAGTGCGGCATCGCAGGATCGTGCACGAATATGTCGTCAACCTGGTCGGCGGCGCAATCCACATCCGGAAGGCACCGCCCGGGGCCACCGCCAACTGCCTGGTGGCGATCGGCATGCATCTGGACACCCGCACTGTCCGTGCAAGGCTCGACCACGCGCTGCAGCCGGCATCGGGGCCGGCGTCGGCGCACGCGCTGCGGCGGCTACAGGTATACCGGCGCAGCAGCGCGTGAGACGCGATCCGGCAAGATACGTCGGTGATGTCATCTTCGCTTGGCGACGTGCTCGCCACCCTGGAGCTCGAGAGGGTCGACCCGTGGCTCTTCGTCGGGCAGCAACTGCCTGCGCCCGCCAACCATATTCTGGGCGGACATATCTCGGCGCAGGCTTTGTTGGCGGCCAGCCACACCGCGCCGGGTCGGTCACCGCACAGCGTCCATACGTACTTTCTTCGGCCTGGCGATTCGCGTCGGCCGGTTGATTTCGAAGTGGTCGACCTCCAAGAAGGCCGGACGTTTTCCGCGCGACGGGTCACGGCGCGCCAAGACGGCAAGATTTTGATGGAAGCGATGTCCTCGTTCAAAGTCGCCGATCCCGCACCCGCTCAGGTCGTCTACCAACCACCCATGCCCGAGGCTGCGAGCCCGGCGTCCCTGCCATGGGTCGCGCCGCACCCGGCGGAGTCCGACGAGAGCACCCGCAGGCAGTGGTCGAGCCTGCGCTGGTTCGAGCGCCGAACAATCGACACCCAGGACGCTCCACCATCCCGGGCGCTGATGTGGTGGCGACCCGACGGCGAGGTTCCCGACGATCCAGTGCTGACCGCGAGCCTGGTGGCCTACCTGTCGGCGGTGACGTTGACCGAACCGGCATATGTCGCACGCGGTGGTGCCGGGGCATCAGCTCAGCGCGACCATTCGGTGTGGTTCCACGCACCGGCGGACTTGTCGGATTGGCTTCTTTACGACAGGTCGTCACCGAGCGGCGCCGGTTCGCTGGCGCTGGCGAGTGGGACGATGTTCGATCGCAACGGCGAACTGGTGTGCACGGTAAAGCAAGAGATGTACTTCCCGCCGCGCCCGGTTTGAGGCCGGGTCCGCCGTGGCGACGTTAAACGCCTGCGGTGCAAGGATATTCGTCACAGTGACGGATTGCGGGCGACGGGCGAGAAGGGGAAAGGGGAGGCGCCTCGGGCCGGTGTGGCGGCGTGCGGCATCCCGCGACCGCGCCGTCGCCCTCATCTCGACGTGCGGTGAACCGGCCGTCGGTGGCGCGGGTGCCCGCGCGGACTGTGACGAACCTCAACTAAGACAAGTGACGCAAGTCATAGCGTGACAGGCGTCGGTTAGGGAATCCTAACCGTTCGTTTGCATATCTATCTAACGGCTGGGAGCGAGATGGCCGACCTCGAGTTTGCCTATGACCTGACCCTCGACGAGGCGCGTAGGCGCAGCGCCGTGCTCGAAGCAATCGGCGATGACTGGGACCCCATCGCAGTGCTCGCCGAGGAGCATAAGGCCTACGACATGCTTTACTCCGATCTGGACGACGAGCAGCAGCGGGTCTATGACGAGTTGGTCCGCGCGGGTGTGCTTCCAGAACGGACGACTGCTCGTGTTTCCGATTGATCCGACTGCCGACCGCAGCCGCCGCGCATGGCTGCCGTGCCCGTGCTGCGATCACGGCACCAAATGTGCTGAATGCCGAAGCAGCCGAAACTGCGACACGCACTGGCAGTATCTGCTGAGCAACCGGGGCACGCTGGTGCACCTGCAGTGCGCGGATTGCGGCTACCTCTGGTCAACCGCCACGCATCGCCGCACGCGCTCCAAGCGGTAGGGGCACAAGCCGAACCAACACCGGCGATCTCGTGTTCCAGTCTCCGTGCCCTACACAGCCATTCGTCACAGTGACGTATGGGCGGCGATGGGCAGGGAGGGGGCAGCAGGGCTCGGAGGGGGTCTTCATCGCCCGTCGGCCCGCGTCATCGCCTCGTATGTCGTCAGCGGATCGTGAAGCTCGGCGTACTTGATGACAAGTGTCCGTTCTCAGTGAATCTGGGGCACAACGCCGCCTCTGACCTGCGTTGCCCCAGATTGAATGAGAATCCGTCCGTGGGCTTTCTCATCCAATCTGGGGCAAGTCGTGTTCGATTGGTAGGTAGCTACGCGATTCTAGGTGGACCAACAGCATGCAGAAGCGCAATTGCCTTGTCTAGGAACGCCGAAACCGGCGCAGGACGTGGCGAGGAGATTCGCGGCGAATCAATTCGGCCGTGAGAAACATGGGAAACGTGACTGCCCAGGCGAACAGGGAGACTGCCAGTTCATCGCGCAGCCTGCTGTTATCAGCGGGATCGCACGACAGTCGGGCCAGAAGTGCATCGAAGGTGTTGGTGCTGCGGTTCAAGATCGTGATGATCCGGGCGATCGTCTCGATCCGGGTGCGGTGGTCGCTGTCGAATTCGACCGCTACCGCGGTTTCGAGCAAAGGCGAGACCGGGCCGAAGTCGGCGCGTGCCAATGCTTCGGCGTAGGTGGTGGCCAGCCATTGCGGGTCGTGTGGTGAGCCGATGGTCTGTTTCTGGTGCGGGTCGGCGGGTGTCTCGAGTCCTGAGATCACCGACAGCGGAAGGCCGGTGCGCAACGCCCATTCGCGGTGGATGAAGGTGCAGTAGCGGCAGTCGTGGGCGTGGGATACCGCCAGCATGATGGCTTCTCGCGTTCGCCGATCCACTGTGTGACGGAGCCAAACATCGGCTCCGATCTTCCAGTCGATGCGCCGCAGATCTGTCCACAACTGAGCGACGGTATAGGTGCGCTTGTTGAAGACGTCAAAAACATGATCGCGTGACACAGGAATCATCGGCTTCGCTCAGTGGTCTTGCTCCACGCGACGCTGCGCGGTGCCCTCGGTGAGGACCGTCCACAGCAGTTCGCTGATCTGTTCGGCAGTCTTATTTGGTGGATGGTCGGCCGTCCAGTTCAGCGCCCCCAGCCACAGATCCCTCAGGGTGGGGATGTCGATGTCGGCGGAGATGAAGCCGGCGCCGGCGGCTTCATAGAACAGGCCGTCAAAGAGCGAGAAGAGTCGCTCGTGTAGCAGCGCTGCCCGCTCCCGATCTCCGCCCTTGAGGGAGCGCCAGTCATACAGCAGGACGTAGAGTGCGTCGTTCCCGCTCCACAGCGTCTCAAGGTAAGCCGTTATCGCCGCGCGCAGTCGGTCATCGACCCGGTGCTTGCCGGCGATCGCCTGGCGGATGGCATCGGTGGTGCGGTCCACCGCGCTCTCCATGACCGCGATCAGCAGCCCCTCTTTCTTGGCGTAGCGGTACTGCAGGCTGCCCAACAGCATTCCGGCATCGTCGGCGACCTGGCGAACCGTGGTGGCCAGGTAGCCCTGCGCGCGAAAACGACGTGCAGCGCTGTTGAGAATCTTCGTGCGCGTGTCAGTTGCGCGGTGTCGTGGTGCGATGGCCCCTGTCCTTCGGCATCGGTTTAGCGGCGGGGTGGCTGGCGGCAACGGGTGTCGGCACGCCTGAGTTTTCTACGCTTCGAGAGTGAAGTACAGCACCACCGTGCCGCGATGGATGGCCCGGCACAGGAAGTGACCCGGTGTGAGTTCACGTATCTCAGCTTCGAGCCCGCGCAGAAATCGCGGGTTGTCCGGGCATTGATACGACAGTCGCACGCGCTGCTCGCGATACTGCACGGTGTAGCCAAAACGCCGGAATCGACCGGTCGAGGTCAACCAGACGTTGGCACCGTGGTCACCGTCAAAAGACTTGCCATACCAAGGAAACCGTAGGTGCGGGGTGAGCAAGGCGACTGTACGTCGTATCCAATCTGGCAGTGCGTCAAGTACCGGAAAGGCTGCCAGACGGCCACGAAACACACCGTTGAGCGTGTTTGCGGGCGGGGCAGTCAAGCGATCAAACAGCTGTTCGCATTCGGCCATCGTGCGCACCGACGCGCTGGAGCTGTCCCGCGGTACGGCCTCCTGGATGGGCGATGTCTGCGGTGCTCGGCCGTCGGGTTCAGGGATAGTCGGGTCTTGGCCGCTGTGAACGTCCATCAGGCGGCCTGCGCATCGTTGGGCGTCTTGCCGGCGGTGAAGGCGCGGAACTCACGAAGAAGTCGCCACGGGGATTTGCGCAGAATGCCGCTCAAAGCTGGCACGATGACCGGACCAACAGCCAAAAGGCCGGCGGTAATGACCAACTCGGCGGCCAGCGACTGTGAAGCGGGTTCGCCGCGCAAGCGGCAGAGCAGAGCGTCCATGGTGTTCGCGGATCGGTTGACGATGGTCATCACCAGCGCAACGGCTTCAATGTTGTGTCGCTCACCCGCGTTGTGGTGGCGGGCCGCGTCGGCGACGATCTCGGGGGGCAGTGTCCCGAAGTCGTTTTCAGCCAGTGATCTCGCGTAGACAAGAGCGCTCCACCTGCCACGGTCGAAGGCCGCGGGATCGGTGCCCTCGAGTTGCGCGATTTCTTCGTCGGACGCTCCGCTGCGGATGGCCCATTCCTGATGGATATAGCTGCAATACCGGCAGCCGTTTGCCCGGGCGACCGTCAGCATGACCTGTTCGCGCAGACTCGGTTCCATCCGGCGCAGTCCCCACACCATCCCCGCGTAGGGTGCCAGCGGGACGAATCGCACCAGGGCGGAGGCCAGTTGACGTAGCGTGTAGGTTTTCCCAGTGGGTTTTCCGACGGCCCGTGCCGACTTCTTGGTGAACACCATCATGACTCCTTTCAGAGTTCCGGCTTAACCGTGGTTCTTCGCTGTCATGAGCCGACCATCAATGCGGCCTGCCGTTCGGCCATTGCCGCAATCCCCAGCGACGGAGGCACCCCCGGGGCGGCCGGGTAGATGGACCCGTCTGCGATGAAGAGCCCGCGGTGACCGAACACCTCCCCGCGGTGGTCGATCACCCCGTTATCGGGCGTCGCCCCGATCGCGGCGCCCCCAACCGGGTGCACGGTGACCAGACGTCGGCTTCGTTGTCCGCCGGGCCAGTTCCCACGGAACCGGGATGGCTGGTAGGCCTCGGCGACGCGTTTGACCCGATCGCCCGTCTGCGTGTAGTAATCGGCATTGATCGCCTTGTATGCCGGGGCGAACGGAACGCCGTTGGCGGCCAGCAACTGAATCCCGGGCTCGCGGCCCGTCGCGAACAGAAACACCGTTTCGGATAACCAGCGGCGCACCGGTCCGGGCAGCGGGAGTTGGGCAACCGGCGGGGCGGCCTCGCCGATGAATCCGCCGTCGGCCAAGTGGTGCACATTCTGAAACATTGCGTGCCGCCCATCATGTTTCGCCGAACGAGTTCGGCTCAGCATCGCCAGATAGTCCCCATTGCCGGAAAAGTTCTTGCCAAGCGCGGGCGGTAGCCAGGGCATGCTGCGGTGCTTGTCGCGGGCGGCGCACAGCAGCCGCAGCGTACCAACCGTGCCGGCAGCCAACACCAGCTGCGGCGTGACGATCACATGATCGGTTCCGTCGCGGTGGTCGTGCCAGGCCACCTCGTAGCGGTGGTCGGTACCGCCGATCGCGGTCACCTCGCACAGCGCACGGATATCGGCGCCGTGGCGCCGCGCCAATGTGAGGTACGTGTGATCCAGCGTCGTCTTGGCGGTGTATTCACATCCGATAACGCAGGCGCCGCAGGCGCGACACGTTTGTTGCGAGTTCCCGACCGCATTGTTCCGCCATTGCGGGCTGACGGGGTCGCCGAACTGGATACCCATAACGGGTGCTTCAGCCGTCCCCAGGCCCGCGCGCGCGAGCCCCTGGGCGAAGATCTCACGCGACGCAACCGGGTGTGGCAGCTGCTGCGGTTGCTGGATCGCTTCGACCATCTCGAAGTAGGGTGCCATGTCAGCATCGGAGATCTCAGCGGGAAAGTAGTCATCGAAGAATCCGACCGCCGGACGGGATTGGTACCCCGCGTAGACCAGGGAACCGCCGCCGACACCGCTGCCGACCACAACGGTCACACCGGGCCACAGATGCACGTCGAACAACCCGGTCGGACGTGACCACAGGACTCGCTGTCCATCATCGTTGGCCCTGGTCAGGCCGCGGAGAAACCCCGGCATCCCCGTCAGACCGCGAGGAAATGGTCGGGTGACTTCCTTAGGCCGAGAATCGCCGCTCATGCCCCACCAGGGTCCGCGTTCGAGGACCAGCACCTTCATGCCGGCTTCGGCCAACCGCGCCGACGTCACCGCACCGCCGAACCCGGAGCCGACGACCACAACATCAAAGCCGCTACTAGACCGGGACACATTCGTAGGCAACGTATTACCGACTCGCTCGAAGTGAACTAGCCCAGCACGGTGGCATGGGGTAGTGAGCCAGCCCGGTTTGCATCGAGTGCGCCTCCGCCCTGCTTCGCAGACTCGTGTTTCAGACGCCGCCAAGCGCCGCCGGCCAGAATCCGTCAGTTGGTCCAATGACCAAATACTAGAACTGGACGGAAGGCAATGCAACCACCCGCGGTGCTTGATCAAGGATGCCGGGACAGACGAGAGCGCGTCCGTCCGGCGTAGCCCCACGAATCCCACGTGTGCCGTCGCGGAAGGACCGCGGGCAGCCGATCACCGTTGCAGATCGGTGCATACTCGTCGCCGTCGATGTCGACGGGTTGCCGTCCGATCTGGGTGGACTGCGAAGCTTTTCGAGCCCCCGATTAAGGAGCCCCTGACAAGCGACCGCCCGACACCTTGCTCACCTGCCGCCGGTTCTGTACCCATTGCTCAACGGGAGTGGCGTCATTGTGGTGGGTGGTGGTGCGTTCGCCGATACGTACCATCAGCAGTGTCGAGGCGGATACCGTTGAGCCGTCGGGATGTTCGATCTGCGGTCGAACGGTGAGCAAGATAGCGGCGATCGAGATCACCTCGGGATAGACCGACACGTGTGCGTGTAGTCCACCCCGCAGAATCGCGGCCGCTTCGCGCTGCTCGGCGTGAGCCCAATAGCCCAGCATGTGGCGCGCATCGCCGAGCGCCGCGCGCAGGTCGAGGTCGGCGTACCGATTCGCCAGGCGCCAGTGTATTCGGGCAGCCCGAAGTACCTGAGGATGACCCCGCAGATCAAGTTGGTCGTCGAGAGTGTGCGCAGGCGGTCCGACCCAACGACGGTGCCGGTGACAGACCGTGAGGTGCGCTGGCAGGTAGCAGTAGACGGGTTCGCGGATTCCTTTACCAGCCATACATCTTCGGCAGAGCGGACGTCGCAGATTCTGCTTGAGCGTGGCCGGATCGCCAGCCAGGCCACGCAGACGCATCTTGAGGACGTCCACTGGTTGACCGCTCACAGCGGCCAACCAGTCGGGCCGCGGGCGAGCGTTGCATGATTCAGCGACGTAGCCCCGCAGCGTGTGCACTCCGATGCGGTTGGCGTGGGCCAGCCTTGCAGCATACGACGTTGCGGCCTCATATGCGAACGGTGCGACTGTTCGCGGCAACCGCCGGCGCGGGCCACGGGGCCAGGCCCAGGTAGCAGCCATGTCAGCTGGCGGTGCGGGCCGCAGCAGTGTGTGCGGCATAGTCGATCAACACCGCGTCCATCCCGTCACGGGTGATGTACTCGGTGCCGTCGAGCATGGCCTGGATCGCTGAAGCCCGGATCAGGTGAGCCAGGCTGCCGATCATGCCGCCGGTGCGCCGATGCAGGTAGCGGGCCTGAGCGATGAGGGTTCCCGGTTCGTGGCGGTGCAGTCGCAGGGTGCCTTCCATCGCGGCGATGAGTTGTCGCCACTCTTTGGCGTCGGGGAACGCGCTGGTGTGGATGACTCCGCAGCGCCCGGCGAGCTGTCGTCCTCGGGTCCCGGTGAACAACCCGGAGCGTTCCACGTCGATCCCCGCGTAGACGAATGTTGCCGGCAGATGTTCGGTGAAGTACTTCAGATGATCAGACAGTTCCTCACCGGCGCGGGTATCCAGATTCAGGTTGTGGATCTCGTCGACCACCACGATGTCGGTGCGGGCGTCGATGAGCACTTGGCAGACCGCATCGGAGATGTCGGTTACGTTCATCCGCGGATTGAGCAGTGGCAGTCCCAAGAATCGGGCGAATTCCATCGCCAATTTCCGTGGTGACCCTTTCGGAGGGGCCGTCACATACACCACCGGAATTCGGCTCTCGTCGCCGGGAAACTTTGTGTGGGTGCGTAGTTCGTGAAACCGGCCCAGTTGCTTGATGGCTGTGGTCTTTCCGGTCGCCGCGCCGCCGGAAATGATCAGTCCCCGCCGTGCTCCGATCTCACGCTGGTTGAGCAAGGTCAGCAGCCGGCCCTGGTGGGTGATCGCTTCGATCGCGGAGGTGGTGACCACCACCAGCTCGGAATGGTGCGCCACACGGGCCTCGTTGTAGGCCGTGCGCTCGTCATCGCCGAGGCTGGCCCATGCGTCTTCGTCGAGCAAAGCGAATTCCGGTGGGTCCGCATCAACAAAACGCCGCCAGCCTTCCAACGTCGTGGTGGGCTGGCGACGATCTTCGAGCTGACCGACCGCGGCAATCTCGGTCACAGCCGCCATGTGTGGGCCTCCTTACGCGCGTCGAACACCGGCAGGGGTATAACCTCGGCCATGTCATCGTCATCGTCGATGGACGCACCGTGGGCAGCAGCCCGCGCCGGCGACGGCGCATCGCGCTCCGGTGACCGCGGTGGGGCCGGCCAGGTCGGGCTCGCGCTGGCGGCGCTGGACCGCCCGGTCACCCGCCGCTCGGCTTTCGATCGATCTGCAGGTCCGGCTGCGGCCCGATCCATCAAGTCCTCGGCGATTGCTGCGATCTCGGCTTCCCGAGCCTTCTGGGTGACTCTACGGTCGGCCACCGTGCGTGCGTGGCGCCACAGCGTTTCACCGAACGGAACCGGGGCGCTGCGCAGGTATGTCCAGGTCGCGGCCAGCCAGCCGTCTTCGTGGTGATTGCGCACCCAGATCCGTGAAACGTCGTAGGGGTCGTAGTGCACCTCCCACTTCCCGTTGTGGGCATCGACGCCGGAATGCTGGCGCCGGTATGGGTTGAGCGCCTTGGCGTCATAGGTACGGTGGTTGATCCGGATCCCGTAGCTGTTGATCGTGCGCCACTGGACCGGAAGCAACTCGATGTAGTCGTCGGCATCCAAGGGCACCGGCACGTAGCCGGCCACCTCGACCAGCGCGGCGTATTTCTCATTGGGAGTCAACGCCTTACCGGGGTTCACCGGGTCCCGCAGCCCGTCATGGGGACGGTTCTGCCACACCGCGATGATCCATTCGTCCAACAGCGCCTGCAGCTCGACCATCGACCACACCGCGTCCTGCTCGGCGTTCTTGCCTCGCCGTTCCACCGAGGAGCCCACGTACCCCGCGACGTACTGCGCGAACAGGGTGCCTACCGACTGCAGGGTGCGTTCGATCTTCGGTTTGTCCGTTGGGCAGTCCGGATGGGCCGGCTGCAGATTGATGCCCAACGTGCAGCACGCTTGCCGAAACGTGTTGGACAGATACGCTTTGCCATGATCGCAGACGATTGTCTCTGGTGCGATCACCGGCCGCGCCGCGGCGTCGGCCAAACGTTTATCAACATCGGTCATGCTGTGGTGCGGCAGCACCGACCGTGACATCCGCAGCGCGTCAGCCCAACCCGGACGCATCGGCTCGGGCGTCAACGCCCGCGCCAGTAGCAACGACGCATCGACCGCCTTGGTCGTCGGCCGCAACACCGCCGCCGGGATCGATCGGGTCGCATTGTCGACCATCCCGGTCAACTCGACCCGATCGACCAGGCCGTCATCGAGGACCACCCGAACATCCAACGGGGTGGAATCGATCTCCACCATCTCACCGGGCCGCACCACGGTAATCGACCCGAACGGGCCGTCGGGCTGCTTGGACAGCGATCGGCGCGTGCGTGCCGACCCGAAGGTGTGCCGGCCTTCGGCGAGCCGTTTGACCAGCCGATAGAAGGTCGGCTGCGACGGCATCGCGGGCGCATCATCGGCGCCATAGGTGACAACCAACGCCTTGGCGACCTGTCGTTGCAAACGCTGCACCGTTCCGGTCGACAGATCAGTCTCGCCGTCGATGGCGTCGCGCACCGCGACGACGACGCGTTCGTCGACCCGGCCAAACACCGGCTGGCGTCGATTGTGCCGCCCGTCGACGACCCCCAGAAGGCCGTCACGCTCATAGGAAAATCTGCGGCGCTGCAACGCATTCCGGCTCACCTTGTGGCCGGCGGCGCGCAACTCCTCAAGCTTGGCCAGCTCCCGTTGACGCAGTGAACGCTTCGCTGTGTCGAACTGCGGGCGTGGTCGCGTGCCAGGGGCCACCCCGGGCTGGCGGCCAGTCAGAACTTCCACGATGTGGCGCTCCCACCAGCGAGCCTGCTCGACGGCTACCTCCGGGATACCGGCCAGCATTTCCTCCGAACACAACGGCGGCCGCGAGCCCGACACCAACTCCAGGGTCGGATCAGTCAACAGTTGCGATAGCGGCATCACCATCTGCTGACCGACTGCGTCGACCAGTCGAGCCGACCCCGATAACAAGGTCACGACAGTGAAAACACCTGCCGATAAACGGATTTCGTCACCAACTCGGACGATACCCGTTCTCACGTCAGGTTACCAGCCTGTCCCGAAGGCTATCCGCGTGTCATCAGCGAGCGTCGCACCGGACAAGTCGGCAACCAAACGGCCATGCCAGAGCAGATGGTAAAGGACGGGCAGCACCACCAGGGGAGTCCCTACTGCCAGCACGCCCGCCATCAACGGACTCGGGCGGGCGAAGACCTCGGCCAGGCGGTCAGCCAGGCGCATCCGCAATACCCGTGGATGCCGATAACCCGACAGCCAACGCAAGTTCGCCCTCAACACCGGATCAAGAGCGCCGACACGGCGATAATTCCAGCCCACGGTTTCACACGTCGCCGCTGATCGATCAAACACCTCACGGTCGGCGTCAGGGACCCGATCATCTTCCCGAACGTCGACCACGACAACAGATCCGTCGCGTCGACGCACGAAGTAGTCAGGAGCATGCCGGGTGCCGTCAGGCCAGTGAATCCAAAACGGTTGAGACAGCACACCAATGACGTCTGGATCGGCGTCGAGCGCCATCAACTGGTCACGTTCAACCCACGATTCATGACCAACATGAGTCCCCGTAGTGGCGAACCACCACAGGCCGGGATAATTGCGCTGACCACGAAACGACGGAAAGTTCCGCACTGGTGAACACTCCAGCTCGAACTGCGATGCGGCACACCGGTCGAGTCGTTCACGCACGAAGCCTTCGCGGGTGTTGAACTCCAAGTCCACAGCACTCGCCACGACCTGCTCAGCCGACACCGCCGCCGTCAGCACATATAAACGCTAAGCCCGGTGCCCCAGATTCAATGAGAAAGACACGCACTTACCCCAGATTCGATGAGAATGCCCCAACTACGGTGAGAACGGACAACAAGCGTGCCCAAAGGACGCACGGGCCAATGTAATTCGTCACTGTGACATATTGAGGTCGTTACGGCGCCGGGAAGGCGGAAGGGGTAAACGGCCTCTTGCTTGCACGTGCGCGGCGGTGGAATGGCGACGGTCGAATCGTCCGCTCGGGCGCATCGACCTGCCACTAGTTTGTAACCAGCTTGGGCTTTGCAGCCGGTGCGCGGCGGCAGCGAGCTGAAGCGGGCATGCTTTCCTGAACCGACGGCCATGCTGTTCCTGAACCGGGTTATCACCTTTTACCGATAAGCAACACTATGTCAACTAATGTCGGTCCCCGCTGACATGCTCTGACCATGACGACGACTCGTCCGGATCTGGAGTTGATTCGCTGCTCTCCCACCTACGGGTGCGGTCAACTCAAACCGCGCAGTCGGATGGCACGGCGCCGCGCGTCCGATGCGCTGTGTATGGCGTGCTACCAGCGAGCTCGCAGATCCTATCAGCGTCCTGCCGAGATTCGGCGTGCGAATCTTTGGGCCAAGTATCGGATCACTCCCGAGCAATATGACGAACTGCGGACGATGCAGGACTATCGGTGCGGCATTTGCGGCGTCAGTGAGGCCGACATCGACCTCACCCGAGTGGGTGGTCGCCCGCGTAGCGATGGCCAACCCCTACTCAAGGTGCCGCTGGCCGTCGATCACAATCACAAGACGGGGGCTATTCGCGGGCTCTTGTGCCCGTCGTGCAATGCCGGACTCGGCGCGTTCGGTGATGACCCCCGCCGACTCCGTGCGGCGATCACTTATGTAATGCGTGCTCGACCACTCACGCGCGAACCGGACGCCTGAACTGATCGCCCGGCGTCCGCCAAGAGCGGTCCGCAGTCCGGCGAAATGGCCACGGGCTAGGACGCGTTGACCTACCACAACGAGACAGTCGAAGAAGCCTATGCGTCATGCTGCCGCCGTCGAAAGCCCCGCAGTGGCAGTACTCAGACTTTTCACCGAAGTCGCCAATGTGGCAACTTCGGATCCCCGAGATCAGCGATCGGACCGAATCCGCACTGCCCCATAGCATTCTGCATCGCGGAGCTCCGCCGAAACTGGTTCGTGGCCAAGTTCGGTCGCGGTCATCAGAGCCTATCCCCTGCCGCGGCTCCTGATGCACTCCTCCGCCCTGCTATCCGTGCCGCTGCGTGACGTGCTCCCAAATCGGCGGGGTGGTCAGTGTGCCGCGCCGCCATCGAGAATCAGCGTCGCTCCCGTGAGGTAGCCCCCGTCGTTGCCTGCGAGGTAGACCACCAGGCCGCCCGCGTCGCGTTCGGGGTCGCCGAGCCGGCCCATCGGCAGGCTTTGCACCAGTGTTTCCAGATGGTCTTTCTCGTGGTGGGCCAACGCTTCGGTGAGGATGGCCGGCAAGATGCAGTTCACGGTGATCTGGTGGGGAGCCAGTTCATGAGCGGCGGTCAAGGTGAGGCTCCGGATCGCTTCTTTGGTCACGTTGTAAGGAGCCAACAACGGCTGCGCCGATAAGGCGACAGGCGATCCGAAGTTGATGATCCGTCCGCTTCGTTGCCGTTTCATGTGCGGCAGCGCCGCTTTCATGGCATACAGGGTTCCGTAGAACCCTGACCGGAAGGTCAGGTCCCATTCCGCGGCGGTGACATCCTCGAAGGGCGTCTTGGGCGGCGAGATGGATTTGATGTCCGGCCTGGCCCAGGACTGGGCGGCGTTGACGAGGATGTCGACCGTCCCAAACGTCTCTACGGTCTGCTCCACCGCAGCGTCAACCTGTTCTTCCTCGGCGACATCGAGGGTGGCGCCGATCGCCGTGCCACCCTGCCCCGTGATCTCGGCAACGACGTCGCGCACGGTACTTTCGGTTCTCGACGCGACCATGACATGCGCTCCCTCCTTGGCAAGCCGCACAGCAATACCGCGGCCAATTCCGCGGCCCGCGCCCGTCACGATCGCTACTCTTCCGCTCAACGCTGTCATGAGATCACCTATCGTGGAATCGATTTCGGCCATGCCGTGGTCAACGCGATTGCTAGTACAAGGCCAGTGGGTTGGGTGGTTGCGCCGGTGCGAATTCGCCTCGCCACGCACGCTCGTGAATGTCCCAAGGGGTTGCCCCCGCCTCGCGTGCTTGCACCAAAAGTGCCGGGTCGACGAACTGGCCCAGTGGACGATCAGCGAATTCGGGTGAGTGCTGGAGGTGTTCGCTGGCGGTGAGGTTACTGCCGTAGTTGTTGACGTTGAGTTCAACACTGTTTCCGTCGGGGTCGAGGTAGTAGAACGCTGTTTGGAGGCCTTCGTCGGCGGCAAGAACCGGGGTGATTCCGGCGTCGGACAGTCGTACCCATGAGCCGAGTAGTTCGTCGAGGGTCTGGTATTCGAATGCGAAGTGCTGCACGCGCGGGTGTGCGGACCGTTGCGGGTCGTCGCTGAGTCCGGGCAGGCTCAGGATGGCCATCCGGTGGTGGATTTCGTCGTTGGTGAGCCAGATGGCAACGACACCGGGGTTGTGGGCGTGGTCGGCCCCAGTGGGATTCTCGTTGCGGTGCATAAGGCGCATTCCCAACACGGTGCGGTACCACGCCACCATCTCGTCAGGTCGAGAGGATGTGAGTGCGATGTGTTGGAGACGGGGATGAACGATGGTTTTGGTGTTCAGCATGTGAAGCCTCCTAAGAGTGTTAGTTCAAAGTCCAATGGAGTCTCGGCATGGCCGAGCACTTTTGTGCCTGGTGGCCGGGTTATGCCTGACCTTGCGCGCCGTCAACGAACAGTTCACCGCCGGAGACGAAGCTAGCCCGGTCGGAGGCAAGGAACACCATTGCTTCGGCAACCTCGTTCGGTTGCCCAATGCGCCCGAGCGGCACACGAGCGGCCTCAGCCTCGAGCACGCGTTGAACGTCTTCAGGGCCGGCTGCCTGCTTCTTGAGCGCTGCGGTCTCGATCGGACCGGGATTGACTGTGTTGACGCGAATCCCGCGTGGCCCCAGTTCCACGGCCCACACCCGGACGAACTGCCGCAGCGCGGCTTTGGACGCCGAATACGCGCCGAAGGATGCCGTTCCCCGGGTCGTCGCGGTCGAACCGGTCACAATAATCGAGGCGCCCTTGTTCAGGAGCGGCAGTGACTTCTGCAAGGCAAAAACGATGCCACGTAGGTAGCCGACGAACGTTTCCTCAAAATGTTCCAGCGTCAGATCTCGCAACGGTGCCAACGAGCCGCCGACCGCGGTGGTCACTACGACGTCCAGCCCGGCCTGCCGCGCGCGGATCGCGTCGAATACTCCATCGAGCTCTTCGACTTTGGTGACATCATTGCGAATCGCGGTAACCGCATCGCCGTATTCAGCAGTGAGCGCGTCCAATTCAGCCTGTCGACGACCAGTGACAAAAACATGGGCCCCTTCGGCGACGAACCGGTCCGCCGTCTGCCGCCCGATGCCTGAAGTCGCCCCGATCACCAACGCCGTCTTGCCGGCGAGTTCACTCATAGTTTCGTCTCCATCTCCATGCGTAGGCCACCGTTGGCGCCTACCGAATCGGTTTGCTGTGATTGGGCGCGTCCTCCCCTGGGCTACGCGGCGCCATCATGTGATGTCCGCTAGACCATCGGAGTTCCGTCCATCGTTGCCGCCGGGATCTTCTGCGCTACGTCCCAGTGCTCCACGATGCGGCCATGCTCCAGGCGAACAATGTCCACGAGCGCGTATCGCGAGTGTCCATGATCGGCTGAGTTCGCTGCAATGTTCTCGGTGCCGTCCAGGGTGAGACTGACCCCGCTCAGTTCGGAATGGACGATAACGTAATCGCCCTCGGCGAAGGCACGTTTGATATCGAGGCGCATGTCCGGGAACTGGGCGAACAACGTTGCGATAGTGGCTTTGAGCGCCTCGGGACCATTCGCGACCGCGGCGTTGTGCTGCACGTAATCGCTGGCCTGGTAACGGTTCACCGCCTCGTCGATGCGTCGTTGGTTGAACAGCAGCTCGAAGTACTCCACCACGATTTGCTTGTTCTGCTCCGGGGTCGACATCTGATTCCTCACTTCCACAACTGGAGCCCGCTTTCCACTTAGCGTACAGTAAGTGGAAAGGTCTTTCCAGTTAACCTGGTGATCCACGGATGAAGGAGTCAGGTCGATGAGATGCACGGTGTTCGGCGCGACCGGAGGTATCGGTCGCCTGGTCGTCGACCAGTTGTTGGCGGCAGGGCATGACGTGACGGCCTATGCTCGGGCCCCGCAGAAGCTGGGAATCACCCACGAAAGGTTGACCGTGTTGGGCGGTGAATTGTCTGACCACGCGGCGGTTACCAAGGCGATTGCCGGCGCCGACGTCGTGATCAGCGCCCTCGGCCCTTCCCTGGATCGCCGTGTCGGCGGATCAGAATTGTCTGAGGGCACCCGGGCCATCGTCGCGGCCATGCGCGCCGCCGAGGCGCGCCGACTGATCGCGCTGGCCACCCCCTCGGTGACCGATCCGCGCGACCGTCCGACATTTCGGGGCCGGATCATCCCGGCAATCGCCCGTGTGTTGTTTCCGAACGGGTTCGCCGAGATCGTTTCGATGACCCAGGCCATCACCGGTTCGGATCTGGATTGGACTGTCGCGCGTATCATCCGCCCGACCGACAAAGCGGTCAAAGGGACGGCCCGCTCGGGTTTCCTCGGCGTCGACCAGGTGGGCTGGACGATGACCCGGGCAGACATCGCGGCATTCATGGTCGCCCAGATCGCCGACAGACGCTATGTGCGAGCCCTTCCGGCCATCAGCAACTAAACACGCTGTGCAACAACGCAACACATTCGCGAACAGGAAAGTACCGTGATATGCCAGCGCTGCTACCGCCGGCGACGACAGTATTCGAGACAGGACTAGAAATGACTACTGAGATCTCGGCGCCGATTCGCGTATCGCCCTCGACGACGCCAGCCACCGCAGAGTACTGCCTTAAGGTGAGGCCGTGACAACCTTGCCCGGCCCGACCGAGTCGCCGAACCTGCGACGCGACGCCGCCCGCAACCGTGGCGCCGTCCTGCTTGCCGCTCGGCGGGTTTTCGCCGAACAAGGTCTTGATGTCGCGATGGCCGAGATCGCCCGGCAAGCCGGAGTCGGTATCGCCACCCTCTTTCGCCACTTCCCGACCCGCGATGACCTGATTACCGCCGTGTTCGACGAGAAGATGGCGGCGTACCTCGATGCAGTGGAGACGGCATTGCGCGACCCCGACCCATGGCACGGATTCTGCGGTTTCGTCGAGCAGGTATGTGCAATGCAATGCCAGGACCGTGGATTCAACCACGTGCTGACAATGACGTTCCCCAACGCATGCGCGTTCGAGGCCACACGGTCAGCCGCCTATCGAGGGTTCAAAACCCTCATCTCCAAAGCCAAATCGACCGGACGCCTGCGCAGTGACTTCCGACATCAGGACCTCGTGGTCTTCCTGATGGCCAATGCAGGAGTCGTCTCCAGCACCTATGAGCTCGCCCCCGTGGCCTCGGCGCGGCTGGTCAGCTATCTGATCGCCGCCTGCGACACCACCCACCACCACACTCTCGCACCGGCGCCCAACGCTAACGCTGTCCAAGAAGCTATGCGGCGCAACATCTCTGATTGAGCTGATCAATAACCGCGCTGCAGCCCAACGGGTTCTCGCCTATCGCCACGGCTCGTCAGTTGATGATCTCGCCTCGTTCGTCGGCGCGGATCGAGGCAAGCCGGTCGGTCCACATTTGTAATGCCTGCGGCGTCAGCCGCGTCCAGTCGGTCACTTCGCGCACCACACGAAGCGGAGCTTCGCTCCGGAACGACCGTGTGGGGTTGCCCGGAAACTTCTTATCCGTGACGTTCGGATCGTTCTCGAAGGGTCCGGTGGGCACGACTTCGTAGACGTGTGGCGTGGAGCCGTCCAACGCTGCGATCTCGGCCGCGAGTCCAGCCCCGTCGCGCAGAGCAGTGAAATAGATATGATTCATGACGATCTCGGGCCGGTAGTTCGAGTTGAATCCGGCTGTCAGTAGGTCGCCGGGACGCAACGCTGCCTTGGTGCCATGAAAGAACGGGCCCTCGTCAAGCACTTCACCCACGGCCGCGACTCTACCGATCGTGCCGCCACAACCCGGACGGTACAACCTTGCCTTCGACCGTCGCCTGCGTCTCCCCGGCCTTGTTGTCCTGGATCTTGCCGTGCTCGAAGGTGGACACGAACGAATCGCCGACGCTGTTCACATCGCGCACACTAGGAACGCATCCGATGCCATGGAAGGACTAATGCCGGAATGAGTCCGATTGCCGAATTCGACTTCATCATCGTCGGAGCAGGCAGCGCAGGCTGCCTGCTCGCCAACCGGCTCACTGCGGACCCTGATCGTCGCGTGCTCTTGATTGAGGCCGGCGGCAATGATGATTGGTTCTGGATCAAGGTGCCGGTCGGCTATCTGTACACGATCGCCAACCCCCGCACCGACTGGTGCTTCACAACCGAGCCCGACCCCGGCCTCGCCGGCCGCAGCATTCACTACGCGCGGGGCCGGGTGATCGGCGGCTGCTCGTCGATCAACGCCATGATCCACATGCGCGGGCAAGCAAGTGATTACGAGCTCTGGGCACAGGCCACCGGTGACGAGCGCTGGCTCTGGGGTGGCCCGGACAGTCCCGGCGAGACACTGGCGATCTACCGGAAGTTGGAGAACTACTTCGGTGGAGCCGACGACTGGCACGGCGCCGGTGGTGAGATCCGCGTCGAGCTACCGCGGGTGCGATGGAAGATCCTGGACGCCTGGCAGGCCGCCGCCGCCCAGGTGGGCATCTCCCCGATCGAGGAATTCAACCAGGGCGACAACGCCGGCTGTGCATATTTCCACGTCAACCAACGGCGCGGCCGCCGCTGGTCGATGGCCGATGCCTTCCTACATCCCATCGCTCGTCGGCCGAATCTCACCGTCTACACGCAAACTCAGGCCTTGCGGCTTTTGCTGGACGACGAGGTCTACGAGGATCAGCGTCGCGGCGCCTGGACCACGGCGCAGCACCGCGTCGCCGGTGTGCGCCTGCTCAAAGGCGGCCACATCGTCGACGTCCGGGCACGCCGGGAGGTGATCCTGAGCGCCGGAGCTATCGGGTCGCCGCACCTGATGCAGGTCTCTGGTCTGGGCCCCGCGGGCCTGCTGAACCAGCATCAGGTGCCGGTGGCCGTCGATCTGCCGGGAGTGGGTGAAAACCTGCAAGACCACTTGCAGATCCGAACGATCTACCGGATCCGCGGCGCCCCGACCGTCAATACGCTGTACCGGAATTGGATCAGCCGTGCGGGCATGGGACTGCAGTACCTGCTGTTTCGATCGGGGCCCATGACCATGCCGCCTTCCACGCTCGGGGCTTTCGCCAAAAGTGACCCCGCGCTGGCCAGTTCGGATTTGGAGTGGCATGTGCAGCCTCTGTCGTTGCCGAAGTTCGGCGAACCCCTGCACCCGTTCGGAGCGATCACTCCCTCGGTCTGCAATCTGCGACCCACCTCGCGTGGACATGTCCGCATGGCCAGTGCGGATCCACTGACCTACCCAAAGATCTCTTGCAATTACCTGTCGACTGACGCCGATCGTCAAATCGCCGTGCGAGGCCTCCGGATGACCCGGCAGATCATGGCGGCGCCGGCCCTCGCCCGCTACCGTCCGCAGGAGTTGCTTCCCGGCCCGCACTTGGTGAGCGACACGGAACTACAGAAGGCGGCCGGCGAACTGGGTACGACGATTTTCCACCCAGTGGGTACCTGCGCGATGGGCGCCTTCGACGCCCACGGTCGGCCGCGAGCGTCCACCACGGTGCTCGACACCGATTGCCGCGTCTATCGCGTCGCCGGCCTGCGAGTCGTCGATGCGTCGGCCATACCCACCATCATTTCCGGCAACACCAACGCGCCGACCATGCTCATCGCCGAGCGCGCGGCGCAGGCGATCGTGGGGTAAGCCGTTCCCTCGCATGTCCTTTCGTGGTCATAGCCGAACGGTAACCGTTCGGTATCCATTTGGGGATGCAACCGCGTTTCGGCTAGCGCGGGCCTATCGGGAACAACAGTCACATCGTTAACATCGCGCGATGCACTGTGCGCTCCCCCCGGCCGGCGATGCGCGGCTGCCAGCGGTCTCCCGCCGCAACGCGCTGCGCTACGCTGCTGCGCTGGCCGGTCTGGGCGCCGCATCAGTGGCCTGCGGCATGCCCACGGCGGCCGCCGTCGCTCCTCCCCAACTGATCGACTTCGCCGCGCGCCAGATTCCTGCGCAGCAGATCCGAGCCGCCGGCTATAGCGGGGTGGTCAATTACGTTTCGGAGTCACGTCCTGGGTCATCGTTTGGCGCCAAGCCGATCACTCGGCCTTACGCCGACTCATTGAAAGCCGCGGGCCTCGTGATCGTCAGTAACTACCAATACGGCAAGCCGGGTGGGTCAGTCCCGTCGGACTTCACGCGGGGTTACGCCGGCGGTATCGCGGACGCACGTACCGCCTGGCAGCTGCACACCGCCGCGGGCGGCGGCCAGGGTGCGCCGATCTTCTTCACCATCGACGAGGACATCAATCGCGACACCTGGAATCACACTGCGCTGCAGTGGTTTCGCGGAATCAACTCGATTCTTGGGGTGCAACGCACGGGGGTCTATGGAGGCCTCAGGGTGTGCCAATGGGCCGCGGCCGACGGCGTTGTCGGGTCTTCGAGCACGCCTGGCCGCCGCTGGGTCTGGCAAACTCGAGCCTGGTCCGGCAATCAGGTCCACCCCGCCGCTGTTCTCTACCAGCGCGTCGTGAGCACCTCGTCCAATCCCGGGCCGAAGGTCGGTGGACTCGAAGTCGACGTCAACGACGTCCTGGCTTCCGATTGCGGCCAGTGGAATCTCCATGTCGGCCAGCCAAGTGGCGATGTGCGGTAGTGAATCAGTCGCTCCTGCGCATCCCGCCGCTGGACTGCGCGATGTTTCCGCGCGCCGCTTCGGGGTCATCTGCTCACTACTGCAGCGGTGAGTGGAAGTACCAGAGCTGGCCTTCCAAGTCTCGGGCACCCCATTCCCGGACTCCGTAGGGCTGATTTATCGGCTCCTCGATAACGTCGGCGCCCGCCGCTAGGCATCGGCGGTAGTGGGCATCAGCATCATCGACGTTGATGACGGTCATCCCGGTCGCAGCCCCCACGGTCTTTGGCGACAGGTAGTCCGACCCCGGCGGGTGCAACCAGATCACATGGCTACCTGCACTGACCTCCCCGTGAAAGTACCGGTTCTGCTCGTCGTGATGCAGTGGCCCGGGGGTAAGCCCGAACACGCGCACCAAGTAGCCATGCGCGGTCGGCAAATCGTCGTAGACGAGCAGGGCCGTAGTGCCGCGAACGGTGGGCTCCAACTTCGTCATCTCCTCAATTGTTGCGAACAATTCATTGGCGGTTGGTAGGTCGACCTCGTCCAGCGCGCTCGACATTCTCGACAACCGGGTAGCCAGCTCGGCCGCTGACCCCGCCCTCCGGCGGGTGTCCTCCAGATGCCGCTGCATCGTTTGCTTGATCTGCCATTGCGGGTCGTCGAGAACATCAGCGACCTGCTCCAGCGAGAACCCCAGTCGCCGCAGCACACAGATCCGGTACAGCCTCGCGACATCGGTGCCGTCATAGAGCCGGTGACCCGACCTCGACCGCCGCGACGGCACCAGCAGGCCGATGTGGTCGTAATGATGCAACGCCCGCACCGTCAGCCCGGTCAACTCCGCAACAGCACCGACTTTCCACACCTGATCGCCCGGTCCCGCGCGTTCGAAATCATCCACAAATCACAACGTTAGAACCTCACCTGGCGTCAGGATCAATCCCTGCGCGCGATCTCGACTCGAGCCGCCTCCCTGGACTCCATCCGAATTGACATTCGCAATGGCCCCGTGGTGGTCAGGGCTTTACAGATCGTGGAAAGAGGGCATTGGCCTAGCATTCTCACAATGAGCGACGAAAAAGATGAGCTAGCAGCAGTTCTGCAATATCTCGAAGAAGACGAGCGAACAGCCCGCGAGAATGGACGCGACGACCTGGCGGACCGGATCGCCGCCCAACGAGGCAAGCTCGCCGGTCCACCGCCGACTGATCTGGCTCAACTGTTCAACGACATTGCCGACGGGCTGGAAACAAGCATCAAAGCAGCTGGGGTCGATGACATTCTCACCGGCGACACAATCACCTT
This sequence comes from Mycobacterium sp. NGS17, assembly GCF_059813205.1. Taxonomy (NCBI): domain Bacteria; kingdom Bacillati; phylum Actinomycetota; class Actinomycetes; order Mycobacteriales; family Mycobacteriaceae; genus Mycobacterium; species Mycobacterium sp. NGS17. Next base: position 227,211 of record NZ_JCALED010000007.1, read on the forward strand.
CATCCGCAAAACCGCCGAGGAGATCGACCGCCACGACCGATGACGCCAGCGCTTAGCTCACTGAAAGCCACGCGACACGACGCGCGTCAAAACCACACTTTGCGGCCAGCGACGGGGCGCCCCACCGCGCCCAGGATCCACAAGATAATGCCGACGACGACGAGAATCCCGCCAATCGTGTACAGGATGCTGAGCCCGGTGAAATAGCCGATAACGAGAAGGATGATGCCGAGGACAATCACGGTCGCTCCGATCTACGGGTTACCGCGGCAGATGCCACTCCCCTGCGCATACCCGTCGCGCCACTCCTCGAATCCTCGACTCGCCTCATCTGCCGCGCCGCCGATTCAAGCGCCCCGTTCGGGCTACAGCCCGGACGGCACGGCCTTGCCGTTCACGGTCACCTCGACTTGGCCGGTCTTCGGGTTGTATTCGATCTTGCCGTGCTCGAAGTTCGACACCAGCAGATCGCCGACGGCGTTCTGGTCGGTGACCGGTAAGCCCAACGGCCCAGCCGAGCCGTTAGAGCCGGTGACTGCAGGCGCGCCGGCCGGGTCGCGTGGGACGTTCCAGGCCTCCCGGATCTTGCCCAGGACGATATATGCGGGCGTGCCAGCCGCGTCGTTCTTGGCGACGATCGCGCCGCCCTGGAACTGCTGGAATACCACGCCGCTCTCCCGCTTTCCCGCGTTGCGGTCACCCGTCAGGGGCTTGCCGAGCGCCTTCTTCTGTTCTTCGGTTGCCGAGGAATATTTGACGGCGATCGGGCCGGTCAGGGTCACCTCCACGTCGCGTTCCCCAATGAGCTTCACCTCGGTGGGCTGCGCTGGGGTTGTAGACGTGGTGTTCATCCCGGCCTGAGGCGGTGCGGACGCATCCACACGCTTGCCATTGCTGCAGCCGGCGGTTATCAGCGCGACGGCAGCCAGGCCGACGGCTGCCGCGCGGCGGTATGCGATCGTTCTCATGGGCTTCTCTCGCGCCTTCCTGTGGTGTGCGTCAAGCCGCAGCCGACTCAGCGCCTGGCCCGGGACGATAACCGAACCATTGAGTGCGCAGGCGATCGCGGTCTTCGTAGCCCGAGTGAACTTACAACGCGGTCGTAGCCGGCGAGCCCGGTACCTCCCTTGAGGATCACCGGTGCCCGATTGAGCGCCCGCTCAGAATCGGCCAGTCTTATTCAGCAAACATCAGGTTTGAAACTCCCAGCCGTGGATACACCTTCGAGCTAACTGCCGCGCCTGAACGGTCGGCACATGACGAAGGGAGCCCGAAATGGCGTTCTCACACATCGCATCGAAAACGACGGCAGCAACCGGTGCACTGGCGGCGGCCGGACTCTTCGCGGCGACACCGGCATTCGCCGATCCGCAAGTGCTGCAGTTCGGCCAGATGGCCGAGATTTCCAGTATGGGCGGCACCATCGACTACACGGTGAGCGATTTGCAGCCCAGCGGCCACAACGACGGCGTGTGGTACTCCGACGTCACGGCAAAAGGCGTGAGCGGGAACGCAACCCCGAACATTGCCGACTTCAACGCCAGGGCCGTTAACAGCTCCACGTTCGCGGTGATGAAGGGCAACCAGACCGACGGCCTTCCCGAGGGGCCACTCCCCTTGGGAAGCCCTGTGACAGGGCGCATTTACTTCGACGTTCGCAACGGGACGAACCCCGACAGCGTCGTCTACCGGGACGCCGGCGGCACGGACAAGGTCGTCTGGAAAGGCTAGCAGCTCTCGCCTTTTCGTCGCTGGCGCGCCGTTCGTGCGCTACCCACGGGGTCTAACCGATCGCAACGGGCGGCCAGATCACCGATCTGATTCGGATGTGCTGCGGCTCGTCACGATAACGGATTCAGCTCGGCGTGGACCGTGTGACCGAATTTCGAGCGCATGAGCCGGTGCGCCGACGGCACCAATACGCCGTGCAGAAACGGATATTTCTGCCGCAGCAGGCGTGCGGCTTTCAGATTTTCAGGGCCCTCTAACAGGCGCACGCGGCCGGATTGGGTATATCCCGTTGGTTTGCCCGATGCCGTGGCGGGGCCGAATTCGACCATGGGATTACGCCGCATTCGACGCACTTTGACCGCCTGCTCGAAACTCCGAAAGTATGCGCGGTCTCCGTCCACAACGATGCTCACCGGGCTAGAACCTGGCCTGCCATCCTTACGAAAGGTGGTGAGGCTGATGGTTTTTTGCCGCACGAACGGCGCCAACGCCGAATTGGTCGCCGTGCCAACGGCGCCCACAACATAGCCGAGTTGGCGCAAGCGCAGCATGAACGCCAGTGACAGCGCAACCGACACCGCTCCGAGAACCCACGCTTGCGCGGCCGAGCCCCCCTCGTCGAGGTCCACAATGTGGTTCACCGTGTGCACGGTGTTGGCCACGATGAAGCCGGCGAGCGCGGTGGCCAGCGCATCACCCCAAACCAGTGCGAGCAGCAGGATGACGCCGAGGCCGAGCTGGAACGCTCCGACGTCATGCAGGAAGTGCCGGTGTGCGCCAAATCCGACGGCAGCGGCGAATGAAGACGGGTCAATCAGGCACCAGATTCCGATCCCGGCGGTGGCCCCTCCCACACCCGATGTCATCGCGACCAGGTACAGCCGCGCTAGCGTATTCCAGCGATTCATCATGCCGCCCTTCCGACAGAGGTCTTGTTCTCTTAGTCGCTAGACGGAGTGTGTTGTCGATATGTGACGTCAGGCTCGACGCCATTGGCCTCCCCGCGCCGCAGCCGATTCATGCCGGCTGGTGTGCGTGGACGGGCTCAGACATGCAGGGCGGGCCGGTAGACGAGCTCTTGGATATTGCCGTCGAGCGTTCGGCTTTCGATCAGCTCGAGGTCGAAGTCGGCCGCGCCCCGGAATATCGGGTCATCACCGGTCTGACCGGTGATCACGGGAAAGAGCGTCACCTGGACCCGGTCGACCAGGCCGGCGGCCATCAGCGCCCGGTTCATCGACAGGCTGCCGTGCGAGCGCAGCGGGACCTCGGACTCCTTTTTGAGTCGGGCGACGACATCGACGGCGTCGCCGCGCACAACGGCCGCGTCAGGCCAGTCCAGAGGCCCATCCAGGGTGGTTGACACCACCGTCGCCGGCAGCTGCCTCATCCGCGTGACCCACGGGTCACGCACGTCGGAATCCTCGGAGCTCTCGGCCAGCATTTGCGTGAACAGCCGATATGTGTTGGCGCCGAAGACCATTCGCTGCTTACCGCCATACAGCCCGAGGCGGCGGTCGAGTAATTCGGGGCCCTGCTTGCCCCAATAACCGCCCCAGTCGCCGCCGTTCACGCCGCCGAAGCCGTCGAGGCTGGAAAAGACGTCGAAGGTATAGGTGGCAGTCATTGCTGGTCTCCTCGAGTGCGATCGATGGCGTTTGGCGATACAGACTGAAAGCCATGGCGAAACTAATCGCGTCCAGCTGGTCGCGGTCCCTGCTGCAAGGCAGGCCCTGGTTTCGGCGGAATCATGTGTGGGCATTCGCAGGCATGAGCTCGCTACGATCCATCTGGTCTCTCGCTGCCGCCGTCGTAACGGCCTGGGCGGGGATGATCTGCGCACCCGCCCCCGCGGCCTCCGCCGAGCCATGTCCCAACGTAGAAGTGGTGTTTGCCCGCGGTACCGGCGAGCCGCCTGGGGTAGGCGGGATCGGGCAGGCGTTCGTCGATGCGCTCGGGTCGCGAGTGGGCGGCAAATCGGTCGGGGTCTATCCGGTCAATTACCAGGCCAGTAGCGACTTCAACGGCGGCCTAGCTTTCGCCAGAACCGTTGTGGACGGGATCAGGGACGCCGGCACACATATCGAGTCCACGGCGTCGACCTGCCCGAACACCAAAGTGGTGCTTGGCGGGTATTCGCAGGGCGCTGCCGTGGCGGGCTTCGTCACTTCGGCCGCAGTGCCCAAGGAAGTGCCGCAGGAGTTCGCGTCCTATGTACCGCAACCGCTGCCTCCCTCGGTGGCTGATCATGTGGCCGCGGTCGTCCTTTTCGGGACACCTTCCAACGAGTTCCTGCGCGGCGGCGGCGCGCCGCCCATCACGATCGGCCCCCTCTACGCCAGCAAGACCATCAAGCTGTGCGCCGCCGATGACAACATCTGTGATGGCGCACCTCCGGGGCCGCCGGGACTGGCGCACACTCTCTACGCGGCGAACGGCATGGTTGATCAGGGCGCGGATTTCGCTGCGCAACGTCTGTAGCGCGCGTCGTTTCCCACCCGAGTCGGGCGCCGGTCATCGTAGGCTTTGGCAATGCGTTCGTATCGTCGCGCCGCCGGGTTGATCGTCAGCATCGTTCTGGTCGGCGTCGCCCCGACGGCGTGCACCAAGAGCACTACCGGACAAGCGGTACATACCACTAGCGGCGGGGGCACCACCCCACCGATCGCGACGTCTTCACCACCGGCGTCAACGTCCACGGCGCCTACCGGCCAGCCGGTCGGCACGGCGGTCATGAAGGTCAGCGGCGGCAGCGCGCCGGTGACCATTCGTTACCGGATCAACGGAGGTCCAGAGCAGACCGAGTCCAATGTGCCACTGCCGTGGGAAAAGCAGTACCCCGTCTACAACGAGGTTGAGTCACAGGTTAGCGCCGACGGCGGTGACGCCGCCCTCACCTGCACGATAATCATGGATGGTGACAAGCTCGTGTCCCTGAAGAGTGAGCCGCGGCCCACCTGTAGCTTCGCCTACTGGGGTTAGCCGGCAACGCTATCGGGCTGCTCGCCGTCAGCAGGTCGCTCGTGGGCGGTTGACGGCGGCGGCGGAACCGGTGGCAGTCCGCCCTGATATATATCGAGATACGGTGCGGCGTAAGGGTTTTTCCATGGCTGCACGCCGGCTCGACGCCTTCGCACGTAAGTCACCGTCAGTGCCCCGCAGGCCACGATGAGAAAGCCGAGCAGTAACGCCTTGGCGACCAGCAGCGCAGTCATGGAGCGAATCCTAGCCTTCGGCGGGCGCACGCGGCCTGCCGCCGCGACGCATCAGTGAGGCAATGTGCAGCGACCACTGAGGCTCGAGAGATGCCTGAGACCACTGTGACCGAGTAACCCAAACCATCCCCCGACACCCCGCCCACTGAACGCCGATTGTCTCCCCCGTGCCATATCTTGGATCGTCGCGAGACGCGATCGATCGAGACGGAGGGCATGTGCTGGACGACGACACCACGCTGTCGCCTGCCGACCTGCTCGAACTCAATCGTGGCCTTCAGGGCTCGCCGACGGTCCGCCTGCTGGCCGCGCTGAACCTCAACCTCTACGCCACCCTGATGGAGCGCCAGCTCAGCGGCGGCGTGGTCGCCGAGACCGACCTCGTCGTCCGCCTCGAACGCGACCTCGCCGAGATCGATCAGGCCGGCGAGCAGTCCGGCCTGGCCCTGATCAAGTCTTGGGCCAGCCAGGGCTGGCTGCACCGGGTCGCCGACCAGCGCTCCGGCGTCGAACGCAACCTGTGTTACCTGACTCAGGAGGCGCGCCGGGCACTCGACTTCCTCCGGGGCATGCGCCGGCAGGACACCATCGCGACCGGCGGCTCGATCAACGGCATCGCCTCCCGCCTCAAGCAGGTCGCGTTGCGGGTCGGAAATGACCGCGACCGCATCCGCACCGGCCTCGAGGCCGAAATCGTCGCGCTACAAACCGAACTCGACGCGCTCGACGACGCCGGCCCGACGGACGACCATGACGTCGACCTCACCGACGCCTATGACGAAGCCCACGCCATCGCGTTGCAGATGGAACGTCTGATCACCGACATCGGCCAGTACGGGACGATGATCGAACGCGCCACCGCGGCCCTCGACGAGCCGATCGACAGCAACGCCGAGTACCGCGACCGGCAGCGCCGCATGTACGCCGACTACGAGGCCGCCTGGGACTCCCAGGGCCGTGACTCGCACCGCGCCTTCCTGCGCATGATCAACGATCCCGATCAGCGTGCGGAGTTCGAGGCCGACGTCGCCGCGGTCGCCGCGGCTCTCCCCGCCCTCGACCCGGCGCTGCGCAAGGTGATGGCCGGCTTCTTCGAACTTGTCGGTCACCAGATCGACGAAGTGGAACGCATTCAACAGCGCTGCGCGCAGCGCGTCAAACGGTTCACCGCGTTCGGCACCCTCGAACAGAGCCGCGGCGTGGCCCGTCAGCTCAACGAAGCCATCGGCGCCGCCCGCAACCTGCTCAAGACATCGCTGACCGATTCCCGGCTGGACATCGAACTCCCGCTGGCTCGCCACGCGTTCAGTTCGGTTGGCGCACTGAGCTTTCGAATCGGCGACCTGTCCAACCCCAAACCTGCCCACATCGCCGAGGGCGACGTCGACCTGAGCAGTTTCGCCGCGTTGACCACCCAAGTCGACGCCCCGGCGATGTCCGAGATGATCAACGCCGCGATCAGCTCCGGGACGAGACTATCCTTGCCCGACGCAGTCGCGATGCTCGATTCCGCCTACCTCGGGCACGTCATCGTGCTGTGGTCCTGGGCGCTCAAACAACCGGAGTCCGGACAGGTCTCCGAGTCGGTCACGGTCCGCTTTCAGTCTTTGGACGGACGAGACCGCGAAATGGAGGTTCCGTACTTGAGTTTCACCGAACCGGTCTCCAGCCTGATGGAAGCAACCGCGTGACCGTCGAAGAGGCCTTTCAAGACATCGCGGGCTACAGCGGGTTCTCCGCACTCCCCCAGGTCGACCAGACCGCCCGGCCCCCGCACCAACGCCGGCCCCGATTCGACGGCGACGTGTCCGAGCTGCCCGATCGGGCCTGCTGGGCGCTGCAACAGCTGCTGACCCGCCGCTACATCAGCGCCGAGACCGACCGCGACATCTACACCTGGGTGCTCGAATACCGCGCCCAGCTGTCGGTCAGACTGTCCGAACTGGACCTGTTGCTGCGGGTCGTCGAGGGCGCCTTCGAGCCTGACGGGGTCGCGTTCGTCGAACAGGCCCGCTACGAATCCGCCCGGGGCGTAAAGCTTTTGCGCCGTGAACCACTCGGCACCTACGACTCGATCCTGGCGCTACACCTGGCTCAGATGATGCGTGCCTCGGGCGATCAGGCCGTCGTGATCAGCCGCGACGAGATGCACGGGCTGTTCTCCGGTGTCCTCAACGATGTCGACCGCGACGCCGTCACGTTCACCGCACGCATCGACGGCGCGGTCGCCCGGTTGGCGTCGTTGGAGATCCTGCGCAAGACCCGCGACGACGAGGACAGCTACACCGTCAGCCCGGTCATCAACGCCGTCATGACAGCCTCGGTAATCACCGAGCTGCAGCAGCAATTCGAAATCCTCCTGCGCGGCGGCGCTGCCCAAGAACAAGTCGCAGCCGACGAGGAGGACCGCCGGGATGACTGAACAGTTCCACTTGTCGCGCCTGCAGGTCATCAACTGGGGTGTCTTCGACGGGTATCACTCCATCGGATTCAGCGAGGGTGGCGCACTGATAGCCGGCGCCTCTGGCAGCGGCAAATCCTCACTGCTGGATGCTATTTCGCTGGGCTTCCTGCCGTTCAACCGGCGTAACTTCAACGCCTCCGGTGACACCACCGCCGCCGGGTCGAGCGCGGGCCGGCGGACCGTCGACAAATACGTTCGCGGCGCTTGGGGACAGCGCAGCGATGGCGGCACCAGCAAGGTCATGTACCTGCGCGGTGACGGCACCGCCTGGTCGGCGATCGCGGTCACCTACCGCAGCAACGCGGGCCGCACCGTCACCGGCCTGGTACTCAAATGGCTCACCGGCGAATCGCGGTCGGATTCCTCGAGCCGGTTCGTGCTCGCCGATGGTGACCGCGACATCGAGAGCGTCTGCAACCGCTGGGCCGCCGGCCGCTTCGACGCGGCCGTGTTCAAAGACGACTGGCGATTCTCCACCAAGGTGGAATCGCAGTACCTCGCCCAGCTGTACGCGACCATCGGCATCCGTGCGTCCGACGCCGCGCAGCAGCTGCTCGGCAAGGCCAAATCGCTGAAAAGCGTTGGTGGGCTTGAACAATTCGTCCGGGAGTTCATGCTCGACGAGCCCAGCAGCCTGACCCGGCTGCCCGAGGCGCTCAAGCAGATCGACCCGCTGGTCGACGCTCGCGAACTGCTGGCCGTCGCGCAACGCAAACGCAAGATCCTGGGCGACATCGAGAAGCTCCAGCTGCGCTACGCCTCGGAGTCCTCCGACTTGGGCATCATCGATCTCGTCGACCAACCGATGGTGCGCGCCTACACCGATCACGTTCGGCTCGCACAATGCCCGGCGCAGATCGAATCGCTCGACGCCACCATCGATCAGCTGGGCAACGAATACGAAGACGTCACCCGCCAGCTCAATCTCGCCAAGGCCGAAGGCGATTCGCTCAACGCGCAGATCAGCGGATCCAGCACCAGCTTGGGCCCGCTGCAGTCGCAGGTAGCCGGCGCCGAGGCGCACGCCGAGCAGGTATCGCGCCGGCGCACCGCCTACGAAGCGATGCTCAACACGCACGGCCTCGAAATCCCGGACACCGCCGAGGAATTCTGGAATCTGCGCGAGGAACTCAGCACGCGGGCCACCGAGCTGTTGGCCAAACTGGACCGCGGGCGGGAAGCGTCGACCGATGCCGAGTACGCCCAAAAAGTCGCCCGCATCGCCCGCGACGACGCCGCCCGAGAACTCAAACGGGTCGAGCGCGTCGGCTCGGCGCTTCCGGAGTTCGCGCTCACCATGCGCGAACGCATCTGCGCCGCTGTGGGTATCGACCCCCGTCAGCTGCCATACATAGCCGAGCTGATGGATTTGCGGCCAGAGCAGAGCCGGTGGCGCGTCGCAGTTGAAAAGGTGCTGCGCGGTGTGGGTCTGCGCCTGCTCGTGCCGGACAGTCAGTACGCGGCGGTGCTGCGGTTCGTCAACGAGACCAACATGGGTGGCCGGCTGCAGCTGCATCACGTCCGCGCCAAGTTCGTCGGCGCTGAGGTCACCGAGGCGGACCCGAACACGTTGGCCGGCAAGCTGTTCGTCGTCGACCCGACCCATGACTGCGCTGCCGAGGCCGCCGACGTCGTCGCCGCCGCCGGTGATCACATCTGCGTCGACACCCCCGACGTGTTTCCTCGCTTCCGCCGCGCCGTCACCGACACCGGCCTGTACAAGGACTCCGAGCGGCTGGCCGTCAAGGACGATCGCCGGCCGCTCAAGCAGGCCGACTACATCTACCAGGGCGACGTCGCCGCCAAAGTCGACGCGCTGACCGTTGATTTGGCCAACGCCGAAGAAGCGTTTCGCCGGGCCCGCAGCGTCGCCGACGATATCGCCGCCGAACGCCAGCAGTGGCGGGACCGGGCCGCGGCGTTCAAGGCGATCTGCGATCAGTTCGAGCAGTGGACGCACGTCGACACCGACACCGCCGACGGGCACGCCGACCGGCTGCGCGAGCAGTTCGAGATGCTGCTGGCCGACAACCCCGATGTCGAGGCGCTCACCGCCCGCGCCGAGGAGTGCTGGGAACAGATCCAAACCCTGATGACCCGTCGCGGCGCCATCCAGACCCGCCGCGACGACCTCGACGGCCGTCGCACTCGGCTGCTCGAGCTGCAGGAACGGCTCGCCCCGGCATTCGTGTCCGAACCGCTGACCGACCTGTTGAACCGGTACGCCGCCGACGTGCCGGTTCCGCTGGACATGCTCAACCCCGAACCCCACCGCGACGCGGTGTTCACCGCGATCCGGCGCCAACGCGAACAACTGCGCGAAAGCCGCAGGCGCTCTTACGATGAACTCGCGCGCATCCTGAACACATTCGACACCGCGTTCCCCGACGCGATCCCCAACGACAGCGACGTGTTCGACGAACGCGTGCACGATTACGTCGCGTTGTGCCGCCATATCGACGAGCGGGAACTGCCCGAGGCCTACGAGCGCATGATGCGACTGGTCACCGAGCAGGCGCCCGACGCCATCCTCACCCTGCACCGGGTCGCCGAGCAGGAGGCGCGGCGGATCAGCGAGCAGATCGAACGGGTCAACACCGGCCTGGGCGCGGTCGAGTTCAACCGCGGTACCCGGCTGACACTGCGTGCCACCCCGCGCAGCCTGACCGCGGTTGCCGAACTCACCGAGATCGTCCGGGCCATCTCACGGCGCATCGCCGAAGTCGGACTCGGCGACAAGCAGGCAATTTTGGACCAGTACGCCGACATCCTGCGCCTGCGCAATCGACTTGCGTCGACGGCACCCGAAGACAAGGCCTGGACCCGGGACGCCCTCGATGTCCGCAACCGGTTCACGTTCGACTGCGCCGAGTGGGATGTCGGCGGCGATGAGCTGATTCGCACACACAGCAACGCCGGCGACAACTCCGGTGGTGAGCAGGAGAAGCTGATGGCCTTCTGTCTGGCCGGCGCGTTGAGCTTCAACCTTGCGAACCCCGAAAGTGCTGACAACAGACCGGTTTTCGCCCAATTGATGCTGGATGAAGCCTTCTCCAAGTCCGACCCGCAGTTCGCTCAGCAGGCTCTGCAGGCGTTCCGAAAGTTCGGCTTCCAACTCGTCATCGTGGCCACCGTGCAGAACGCCACCACCATCCAGCCCTACATCGACAGTGTGGTGATGGTGTCCAAGCGCGAAGCCACCGGCCGCAACGCCCGCCCGGTGGCGACGGTGAGCACCAAGACGATCACGGATTTCACCGCGCTGCGCCACGAGATGCGGACCTCTGCCGCACTGGTCCCGGTCGGGGTGTGAGGCTATCGGCCGCGAACGCATCTTGGGATCGGTAGCCGGGCCAAAACGCAAAACTTTCGCAAGCTTTCGGCGTTGAATAGCAGAGCGAGAGGACAATGCCATGGGCACGACCAGAACCCTGAAGAAAGTAGTGGCCGCGACCGCATTGTCGGGCGGCCTCGCGGTGCCCGGAATGTGGCTCGCCGTGGGTAGTGCCGAGGCGCAGCCCGGCCCGGTGGCGCAAACCCACGGCTTAGTTTCAGAAGACGGGCCGGTACCACCCGGCGCGAGCGGGCCATACACCTGTTGCCCGGAAGACCAGAAGACCGGGCTTCATCCACAGACCGGCCGCGGATGTCCGGGGACGGAAGTCAACTGGGACGAGAGTCAGTGCCACACCTGGTACGGCGTCTATTGGGGCCATGGAAACGCCGCCCCCGGGATTTGGGAGGGTGGTCCGCCTCCGCCGGAGGCGTTGCAGAAGCCGTGGTGCGGTTTTCCTTTCATGTGTTCAGGAACCCCGTGACCTGACGCAGACAGTCGTTCGGGTCCTCAATGCGCGGGAGACGAGCACTTGCGCGCTCGAGCGCACCGGTTCGGCCAGCTGCCGATGATTTTCGGGCGGTCCAGGAGTCAGACTGTCAAACGGGCAAATCGAGAGCGAAGGTGGTGCCATGTCGCCCCAAATCACGGCCCTGCCGCCGGTGGTAGATCACCAAACCTGGCGGGCAGCGCTCGACGAATTACGCAAGCGCGAGAAGGCCGCCACCCGCGAACTGGATGCGATCGCCGCCCAGCGGCGGCGGTTACCGATGGTCGAAGTGGCTGATTACACCCTGGTCGGTGCCGACGGTCCAATCCGCCTGGCCGACGTTTTCGGCGGCCGATCGCAGCTGATCGTCTATCACCACATGTGGTCCGACGGCGCGGAGTGGCAGTGCGGCGGTTGCACAAGCTTTACCTCGCAATTCACCCGACTGGAGTTCCTCGACAATTACGATGCCCGGTTCGTCATCGTCACCAACGGACCGATCGAGGAAGCGCTCGCCTACAAGGACAAAGTCGGCAATCGGATGGACTGGTATTCGTCATCGCAGAGCACGTTTGGCGCCGACATGGACGCGCCGCCGGGCGGTGGTTTCGGTGTCAACGTGTTCCTGCGCGCCGGCCAGACGGTGTACCGCACATGGCATACGAACGGGCGGGGCACCGAGCAACTCAGTCACTCGTTCGGGTTGATCGACACTTTGCCGTGGGGTCGTCAAGAAGAGTGGCTCGATTCGCCAGAAGGCTGGCCCTCGCGGCCAACATACTCGGGGTGGCTCGACTCCCCCGCTATTGCCGCGGCTTACGGACCCACCGGCAATGAGGACAACCCATGAGCGCCAACCCCGAACGCTACGTCATCACCCGCACCATCGCCGCCGCCCCCGCCGAGATTTTCGCCGTCCTCGCCGACCCGTCCCGCCACAGGAACACCGAGCCCACCGATTGGGTCCGCGACGCGGTGGACACCGTACCGATCACCGCCGCGGGACAGATGTTCGCGATGAACATGTACCTGACCCGAGCGGGCGGCGATTACATCACGCACAACCTGGTCAATGTGTTCGAGCCGGACCGCGCCATCGGCTGGATGCCTGGGGTGCTCGATGACACGGGCAACCACTCTGCGGGCGGCTGGTTCTGGCGTTACGACCTCGCCCCGAAAGGTGATCGGACCGACGTCACCCTCACGTACGACTGGAGCGGCACGCCGCAGGCGTTTCGTGATCGCGTCGGCGAGATGCCCATCTTCGGCGAGGACCACCTCGTCGCGTCGCTGACCGAGCTGGAGCGCTCGATCGCGAGCTGAACACGTCATTCGGCGTCGGCACCGCTGAGGCGTTGGAGCGCGCGAAGGAAGACATTGCGTTCGTCGGCCGTCAATTGGGACAGCCAACGTTCCTCGCCGCGTTGAATCTCGACCTGCACCAGGTTCTTGACTTTGCGTCCGGCCGGCGTGATCTCGAGTAGTCGGACCCGGCGGTCTTCGGGGTCGGGACGACGCTCGATGAATCCCCGGTGTTGAAGCTCGTCGAGTGTGCCGATGATTCTTGTCTTATCGGCGCCAATGGCTTCGGCGAGAGCGGCTTGCGTCCGCATCGGCGATTTGTCCAACGCGTTGAGGACGACGTATCCCCACATGCTCACGTCGTGAGCGGCAAGGATCGGCAGTTCGGCCGTCACGAGGTCTCTGAGCAGCGGATGCAACATCGCCGCAAGGTCGTCGCGCCGGGGCTTCGGTGGCATCTCGTCATGGTAAGCGTTGCAATAACATAAACGTGTACATATGATAAGCGTATGCATACGACTTTCTCCGACGTGCGGCCCTTCCATCGGATCGCCGTGCTGAACTCCATCGCCCTCGTCAACTCCGTCCAGGTTGCCGATCTCCACGCACCCACCCCTTGCGTGGGCTGGAACCTGGCCGAACTGCTCGCTCACATGACCGCCCAGCATCGTGGCTTCGCCGCCGCTGCAAGGGGATTCGGAGCGCGATCCGACGTGTGGCGAGCCGACGCTGTGGCGGGTGCGATCACTGTCGACCCCGGCGGCACGTACGCGGAGGCGGCCCGCGACGTCCTGGCCGCCTTCGGCGACGACGGGATACTCGAGGCGTCGTTTGCGCTTCCCGAATTCGCGCCGAACGCGACGTTCCCCGGAGCCCTCGCCATCGGTTTCCACTTCGTCGACTACGTGGTACATGGCTGGGACGTCGCCGAAGCGCTGGGCGTGGCCTACAGCCTCCCCGATGACGTGGTTGACGCCGCGTTGCCCCTGGCCCTTGCCGTACCCGAGGGCAACTACCGCGAGACAACCGACGCACCGTTTGCGCATGCCGTTGATGCGCCCAGCTCGACGAATCTCGACCGCATTCTGCACCATCTCGGCCGCACCCCCGAATGGCTTCAGGCGCGGTCGCGGCTTGCGAACTAGGGTGAACTCCTCAGGCCTGTGGATGTAGAACTCGCTCACCACCGCGCCACGGCTATCGTTGTCCAGCGGCGAAGCCGACCTAATCTACTGGCGAGCAATGCAATAGGCATTTCGTGGTTCCGTAGGGCGGTGCCGGGGTACAGACTGGTGCAATGGATGAAAGTGTCCAGGAATCGACGTGTGGGGGGCAGACGTGACGGCGCCCGAAACGCGCCGGACGTTGAACGGCCTCTCGGACATCCGCGCGTTCTTTCACACGAACAAGGTGCCGCTCTACTTCATCTCGCCCACCCCGTTCAACCTGCTCGGCGTTGACCGCTGGATACGAAACTTCTTCTACCTGACCTACTTTGACTCTTTCGAGGGCACCCACTCGCGGGTGTTCGTGCCGCGGCGGCGCGACCGTCGTGACTTCGAGTCGATGGACGAGGTGTGCAGCCACCTGCTGTCCGATCCCGAAACGGTCGAGTTCATCGCCGGTAAAGGACCGGGCGGCAAGTGCTGCTTTGTGATGCTCAACGAGGAAATCCAGGCTCTGGCGCGGTCGGCGGGCCTCGAGGTGATGCATCCGCCGATCGAGGTGCGTCAGCGCTTGGGCTCCAAGATCGTCATGACGCGCCTGGCCAACGAGGCGGGTATACCGAGCGTGCCACACACGATCGGACGGGCCGGCTCCTACGACGAGCTTCTGCAGCTCGCGCAGAGCGCCGGATTAGGCGATGACCTGGTCATCTCGGTGGCCTACGGCAACGCCGGCAGCGGGACCTTCTTTGTGCACGGTCAGTGCGACTGGGATCAGCACGCCGGTGACCTGACCTCGCAGCAGGAAATCAAGGTCATGAAGCGCATACGCAACGTCGAAGTGTGCCTCGAGGGCGCGGTGACCCGCCACGGTACGGTCGTCGGTCCCGCGATGACGAGCCTCGTCGGTTATTCGGAACTGACCCCGAGCCGGGGTAGCTGGTGTGGAAACGACATCTGGCGCGAGGTGTTGCCGCCCGCCCAGACTCACGCCGCCCGAGAGATGGTGGCAAAGCTGGGTGACGTGATGCGCCGCGAGGGTTACCGCGGGTACTTCGAGGTGGACCTTCTGCACGACCTCGACTCCGACCAGCTCTACCTCGGCGAGGTGAACCCGCGCCTGAGCGGGGCCAGCCCGATGACGAACTTGACCACCGAGGCGTACGCGGACATGCCGTTGTTCCTCTTTCATCTGCTCGAGTACATGGACGTGGACTACGAGCTCGATATCGATGAGATCAACTCGCGCTGGGAGCGGGGTTACGGCGAAGACGAGGTCTGGGGTCAGGTGATCATCACGGAGACTTCGCCGGATATCGAGCTGTTCACCGCGACGCCACGCACGGGCGTGTGGCGCATCGACGACGACGGTCGGGTCTCCTTTTCGCGGACCGCCAACGACTGGGCCACGCTGCTCGACGGCTCTGAGGCCTTCTACATGCGGGTCGCGGCGCCCGGCGACTTGCGTTCGCAGGGCGCCCAACTCGGCGTGCTCGTCACTCGCTCACACCTGCAGACGGACGACTACCGGCTCAGCGAGCGCTGCCAGCGCTGGGTCAAGGGTATGAAGGCGAAGTTCGTCTCGACTCCCCTGACACCGGCCGCGCCGATCGTTTCCCGGCTCGTCGCACGAGCGTGAAAGGCGCCCCGGCCGGTCTCGCCTTGGACAACTGGCTCTCGGCGCCCTACGCGCATTGGTCCTTCCAGCACGTCGAGGACTTCGTGCCCACCGAGGTGATCACGCGCGGGACCGGACCGGTCGCGGCGTTGCCGGCAGCCACTTCTCCCGTGTCCGCCATCCCCGTGACGGGCACCGGTGGCGCGGCCACCACGGTGGGGGCGGTGATGGCCGGCACCGCCACCGACGGATGGGCCGTCGCCCACCGCGGTGAGATGGTGGCCGAGGAGTATTTCGGTGGCATGGGACCGCAGACCCGGCACCTGCTGTTCTCGGTGAGCAAGTCGCTGGTGGGAGCGGTGGTCGGCGCGCTGCACGGGGCCGGCGCGATCGCACTCGATGCGCCGGTGACGGATTACGTTCCCGCACTGGCGAAGTGCGGCTATGCGGGCGCGACGGTGCGTCATCTGCTGGACATGAGGTCGGGCGTCGCCTTTTCGGAGAGCTACGACGACCCGGCCGCGGAGATACATCTGCTCGACCAGGCGATGGGCTGGGCACCCAAGCGCAGTGCGGATGCTCCCGCCGCGCTGCAAGAGTTCCTGTTGACTCTGCGCCAGAAGTCCGCTCATGGCGGCCCGTTCGAATACCGTTCGTGTGAAACCGATGTACTGGGCTGGATCTGCGAAGTCGCCGGCGGCCGGCGAATGCCCCAGCTGATGTCGGAATTGCTGTGGAGCCGCATCGGGGCCCAACGAGACGCGATGATCGGTGTAGATGCTTGCGGCACAGGGTTTTTCGATGGTGGTATCAGCGCGTGTCTCACCGACATGATCCGGTTCGGTTCGCTGTTCCTGCGCGACGGTGTCTCGATGACCGGCCAACAAGTCGTGCCGACGACGTGGATCGCGGACACTCTGGACGGCGGTCCCGACTCGCGTCAGGCGTTCGCCGCCAGCCCCGACGACAACGAAATGCCCGGCGGGATGTACCGCAACCAGATGTGGATTCCCTATCCCGGCAAGGACGTCGTGCTGTGCCAGGGCATGTGCGGTCAGATGATCTACGTCAATCGCCGCGCGGAGCTGGTCGCCGCCAAGTTGTCCACCCACATCGCCTCTCATGAGCCGCACATGTTCGACACGTTGCTCGCATTCGATGCGGTGGCACGCGACTTGGCGTGAATCACGGGCCAGTGCGCCGGCGCATGCGGAGAATTGGGCGAGCCGCTTTTGAACATTGGGCTATTCTGCTGTCTGTCTTGCTTTGCAGCGGCACAGTTTTGACGGGTCTCTCGCGCCGCAGGGATTGGAAGGGAATCAGATGCCTTCACCTCGCAGGCTGGCGACAATCGCCGCCCCGGTCATCGTTGCCGCGGCAGTTGTGGGCAGCCCAGGCAATGCGGCCGCGACCCCCCAAGACGACGCGTACCTCGCGCAGTTGCGCGCCGTCGGCCTCACGTGGCCGCCGAAGACGGAAGAGGCTTTGATCGCGGAGGCGCACGACGTCTGCTACGACCTCACTTGGGGCTGGACGCCGCAACAGATCGCCGACGACCTGCACGCCCGCTTGGACACGAAGGGCGTGTCGTTGCTCGACGTCGGAAGCCTGGTCAACGCCGCCCACTCGGTTTATTGCCCCGGCAATGTGTGCGACGCCCCCAGCCTGTGCACCTGAGAAGCCAGGGCAGGACCTATCGGTGGGCAACGCCAGAACTGGCTGTAGCGTGTCGGCCGTGAAGTCCTTCCGGATGTACTCCTCCGTCGCGCTTGCGGCTTCTGTCGCAGCAACCGCCATGACGCTCGCTGCCGCGGGACCGGCCACCGCGGCCGGCTCCTGCCCTACCGCGGCACCGCAGAACGGCGGAACGCCCGACTGGACGCTGAGCGGCACCACCGGCAGCGTTGCGGTCACCGGGTCCACGGATACGACCGCTCCGCTGGTGAACGTCACCGCACCGTTCAGCGTGAGCCAAACCCAGGTGCACACACTGCATGCCGGAGATGGGCCGGTGGTCTCCAGCACCGCGCGGGTCTCCGTCTGCTACATGGGCGTCAACGGACGGGACGGGTCCGTCTTCGACAGCAGCTATCAGCGCGGCGCACCGGTCGACTTCCCGCTCACCGGAGTCGTTCCGGGCTTCCAGAAGGCCATCGCGGGGCAAAAAGTCGGGTCCACGGTCGCCGTCGCGATGGTCCCCGCCGATGGCTACCCCGAAGGTCAGCCCAGCGCCGGGATCCAGCCCGGCGACTCGCTTGTCTTTGCCATCAAGATCCTCAACGCCGCGGGATAACGCCGCCGTCAAACCCGTTGTGCCGTAGCTCATTCGCTCAACGGCGCGAACATGAGCGCGGGATCTATCCCGAGTTGTCGCGCGACGTGAGTGGTGTCCCAATACTGCGCCAGTGCGTGATCGCGCCGTCGCGAAGCTCGAACAGCGCGGTGACGTGGAATGTGACCGCGACGCCGTTCATGGCGTTCACGTCCATGCTCTGGCCGTAGGCGGCATGTATGAAATCGACGACAATGTTCTCGTTGTCGTTTTTGGGCGCAACACTTTTCGCCATCTCACGTCCTTGGTGGTTGCGGTTCGCTAGGTTTCGAACTGTAGATGACCGCCACCGGTTTGGGCACCGATACACGAAGCGCTTAACGAGAGCTCAGGGGCGGCGCAGCGTGATGATGGTGACGTCGTCGTCGGTATGGCCCGATGCCATCGCCGTCCAGATCTGGGTCGCCGCCGAATCATGCGCGCGGCCGAGGATTTCGGCCAGAAGATCGAGCCCGTCGTCGATCGATTCGCCCCGGCGTTCCACGAGGCCGTCGGAGAACAGGACCAAGCCGTGTCCGGGTTCGATGGTGAAAGCGCTGGGGGCGTAGCTGACACCTTTGACGCCGATGGGCGGCGAGAGCTTGATCGGTGCCGGGACCGCCGGCGCGCGGGAGTTCGTCAGGTAAGGCATCAGGTGACCGGCGGACGCCGCCTCCACCCGACCCGAGCCGAGGTCGACCCGCGCGGCAATGACGGTGGCGAAGGCTCCGCGCAGCATGTGCACGCAGAAGTCGTTGAGCTGTTGTAGCGCCTCGGCCGGTGTGGCGCCGGCGAACAACTGGGCGCGTAGGGCGTTGCGCAGCGCCGCCATGGTGCCGGCCGCGGCGATGCCATGCCCTGCCACGTCGCCGATCAACACGATCAGCCGGCCGTCGCGCAGCTCGAACGCGTCGTACCAGTCGCCCCCGACGTTGTCCCCTGAGGCGGGCTCGTAATGGGCGGACAGTTCCCAATTTTCGAGTGCCGGGATGGACTCGGGCAGCAGGCTGCGCTGCAGCGTCTCGGCCACGCGCAGCGCTCCCCGCGTGCGGCGGTACAGCGACTCGACCAGGTGGCGCCGCAATGACACCGCGGATTCGGTCTCGCTCTGCGACCACGGCTCGCTGCGCTGGTGGACGATCTCGCGCCAGCGGTCGAACGATTTGCGCGGGCTGAGCCGAAGTTGGTCATCCTCGCTGCCCGCGATCGCCTTGTTGTATGGGTCGCCGCCCCAATCGACCGAGCGCAGCACTTCCCGCCGGAACCAGATGGCGTATTGCCCGTCAGGCAGGTTGAGCACCAGCGCCCCGGCGGCCACCTGGGGATCGAGATCGAGTTCAGGCAGCGCGCCCGACAGGCACTCGCTGCTCGCGATGTCGTCGTCCACGTCACGCGCCCAGGCGGCGACGGCCGCCACGATGTCCGGTGGTGGAACCGAGCCACGCATCCGCAGATCGCCCCCGATGTCGATGACCACGCCGTCGGCGGGCACGAGGTCGAGCAGGTCGGGCGCGCCGAGCAGCGCCTCCGACAGCGGTTCGCCATCGTCCAGCGTGGCGGCGAGGAGCTTGGCGACGACGGCCTGCGCGGCCAGCCGCTTGTGTAGTTGTTCGTCCTCGAATCGGTCGACGAGTCGCAGCGACAGGGTCGAGCCGAGGAACTCGGCCGCCACCCGCGTGCCGAACGGCGGCAGGTGCGGACCTGCGTAATGGTGACAGGCGATCAGCCCCCACAGCCGCCCCTGCCGCAGCAACGAGATCGACATCGATGCGTGCACACCCATGTTCTGCAGATACTCGATGTGAATAGGCGAAACGCTGCGCAACGTGGCATACGTCAGGTCCAGCGGCGCGTTGGTCACCGGGTCGACGCTCGGCACCAGCGGTGCCGGGGTGTATCCGACGTCGGAAATCAGCCGAATCCAGTTCTTCTCGTACAGTGCGCGCGCCTGCGCCGGAATATCGGTCGACGGGTAGTGCAGGCCGAGGAAGGAGTTGAGGTCGTCGCGTTTGGACTCGGCCACGACCTCGCCGTTGTACTCCTCGTCATAGCGGTAGACCATCACCCGGTCGAAGCCGGTCAGGTCGCGTACGGCGCGCGCGGCGGTGGCGTACAGCTCGGTCAGCGTGGCGGCCCGATTCAACTCCTCCACCGCACTGCGGACCGCCTGATACGTGTTAGGGAACGAGAACGGCCGCTCCCCGTAAGCGATCTCGAGTTCCACCAACAGCACGCCGCCCGGCTCACGGTGCAGGATCGCGTCGAAGGCCCGCGACTCCCCGGCGACCTCGATCGTCAACTCGTGCGGGTTGTGCTGGCGCAGACTGCCGAAGGTCGCCGCGGCCTGCTCGACGCGGGCCGCTTGCTCGGAACCGATCAGTGCCGACAGGTGCCGGCCCAGCACGGTCTCGACGGGACGGCCGAGCAGGTCGACGACGTTGGCGCTGACCTGACGCACCTCGAAGGCCGGCTCGTGCACCACCGCGAGCACACCGCGCGGCTGGATGCTGCCGGGGATGTGGATCGGCTCACGCGCACAGTTGTCCAGGTCGATCGGGGTGCCGACCGGCACGAGACCCTCGATCGGCTGATTCGCGGGCACCGATGGCCGGACGAGCCGCTCGTCGCTGATCACGCGAGCGGCTTGATCGGATTTGCGAGGGGTGGCAGCCAGACCTCCACGCTATCAATGTGTGTCGCGATTGTGGCGCGCGCTGATTCGCATCCGCCGCTGTAACCGCCGCCGCCGCGATCACCAATGTAATCTGAGCAGGTCATGCGCTCGATCGCCGTCCCAACAAGCCGCCGCCTTTCGGTCGCGATGAAGGAGGGCTCGGCGGCCGAACACGACGCCGCCGAGCAGAGCCCGTTCATGTCCGAACTACTCGCCGGCCGGATCGCCGCGGCGGGATATTCCG
This sequence comes from Mycobacterium sp. NGS17, assembly GCF_059813205.1. Taxonomy (NCBI): domain Bacteria; kingdom Bacillati; phylum Actinomycetota; class Actinomycetes; order Mycobacteriales; family Mycobacteriaceae; genus Mycobacterium; species Mycobacterium sp. NGS17. The sequence goes on from NZ_JCALED010000007.1 coordinate 247,760, forward strand.
ACTACTTGCTGCGATTGCGCGTGGTGTACGCGGCCCTGGAGGAAGCCGTGCGGGCCCGCCGCGAGGATTCCATGGTGGCCGCCGTGTACGACCCGGCCTTGGAGCGCCTGACGGCTCTCGATGCCGACCTCGAACACTGGCTGCCCCAAGGTGCCGAACGGGAAGTCGACTCGCCCGCTGCGGTGGCCTACGCCGAGCGGCTCGGTGCTCTCACGTGGGGCGGTGCGCTGGTCGCACACCACTACACGCGCTATCTCGGGGACCTCTCCGGAGGCCGGGGTATCGGCAAAATCCTGGACCGGACGTTCGGGCTGCGCGGCGCCGGCCTGGCGTTCTACGAATTTCCGGTGCGGCCCAAACCGTACAAGGACGCTTACCGGGCTCGCCTCGACGCACTCAGCACCGACGCCGCCGAAATCGATCGCATCGTCGCCGAGGTGAAGTTCGCCTTCGGCCTGAACCAGGCGCTCTTCGATGAATTGGCCGGCGTCATCGTGGACCATCAGCGCTGACGCACGTCGATGCGCGAGCCCAGCGGACGCATCAAACCTGATTGAACCCGCCGTCGGCGGTCACGGTTGATCCAGTGCTGAAGCTGGACAGATCGCTGGCCAAAAACACTGCGGCATTGGCGATCTCGGTCGGATCGGCGAAGCGGCCCAGCGGAATCGTGGCGATGCGCCCGGCGCGGAATTCTTCGACCGACGCCTCGGGATCGGTCTGCGCGGCCAGCGCGTCGCTTCCGGGGGTGGCGGTGGACCCGGCCACGATGACGTTGACCCGGATGCTGCGGTCGGCGAGTTCGTTGGCCCAGGCACGCGCCAGTGACCGCACGGCCGCCTTCGTGGCGGCGTAGATACTCAGTCCGGCGCGGCCGCGATCGGCGGTGGTAGAGCCGGTCAGGATGACGGAGGCGCCGTCGTTGAGCAGTGGCAGCGCCTTCTGGACGGTGTAGACGACTCCCTTGACGTTGGTGGTCAACAGCGCGTCGAGGTCGTCGTCGGTGATCTCCCCCAGCCGCGCCACCCTCGTCGAACCGGCGTTGGCCATCACGATGTCGAGGCCCTGACCGGCGGCCGCAACCTCGGCGTACAGCCGATCGAGATCTTCCGGCGATCCGACATCACCGGTTACTGCGGTGGCGCGCGGCCCCAATTGCTTTGCCGCATCATTGAGTTCGGGCTCGCGTCGGCCCGTGATGAAAACCCGATCGGCGCCTTCGGCGAGAAACCGCCGAGCGGTGGCCAGGCCGATGCCCGAGTTGGCACCGGTGATGACCGCGGTCTTGTGGTCGAGCAATCCCATTCAGTTCTCCTGAGCTCGGCGCGACGGGCGGCGTTCGGTCATCCGAAGCCTGCTTACTTTACTTACCCGCCAGGCTATTTGGCCGGCTTCGCGCGCCCGCGCCCCTCCATCTTGTGATGTCACCGCTTGACTGCGAACGGGCAGCCTCAGCGGGCGACTCCTCACTCGAACTAGAGTCTGCACCATGATCGCCGCTTCGATCTCGTGGTCAGCGCGCGGCCAGTTGCCGGCCGCCGGGGAATCCGCAGGCTAGGGCCGGTACAGACGCGTGGCGGCTCTGGCATTGGCACTTGCCGGATTGGCGCTTCTCGACTCGCTGAACGTGCTCAACCTGGGAGTGGTCTCGGCCGTCATCTTCGACAGCCGACTGGGTCGTCGGTCACCAATTCCCGGCGCCCTGAGTTACATCGCGGGCGTGTTCGCGGTGACGACCGCGTTCGGCATGTGCACCGTGCTGGGCATCGGCTTCATCACCGAGATGCTTGACTTTCACCTGACACCGGCGATTCGCTTCCGTGGCGAACTGCTGCTGGGGATCGTGTTGATCGGATTGGCCTATTTCCCGCTGACCGCCCAATCCTCGGCACCGGGGTGGGCGCTGGCCGCAATGCGGCAACGCCCGTGGCTGCTGGGATTTTTGGGGTTGGCGGTGGGTAGCGGCCAAGCACCGACCGCGGTGCCCTACCTCACCGGGTTGGCAATGATCGCCGCGCTGCACCCGAGACCGCCGCTCTGGCCACTGGTCGTCATCGCCTATTGGGCGATCGCCCTATCGCCGCCGCTGCTGATCCTCATCCTGTCGATGAGAAAAACCATGCGAGCCAAGCGTATTCAGCGCGCGATCGTGCGCGGCCTCACCCGCTATGGCCCGATGTCGGTGCGGCTGTTGTTCCTGGTGTTCGGAACCGGGCTCATCGCCGATGCGCTGGTCAATCACAGTGCGCTCTGGTGACGCACGGCGACTTCTGATGTCTCACAGAGCGATTCTTCTTCCGCCGTAAACCCGATCAAGCTCCACTTCGGGATGACAGGCGAGTTCCTCTGAGGCGAGTCATAGCGCTCCAACACCTCTTCTGGTCCTGCACGCTGTCAAGTAGTGCGATGATGCACCGAGGCCAAGAGCGCGTGGGAGGTGGATGTGTCGTGGCGGTCGATGTTGGAGGTGCAGTCTCGACGGCTTCGGTCGTTGTCGCCGCAGCGGTGGCCGTGCTCGGCGTGGTCGGTTACCAGAACCGTAGGGCGAAGCTGTCGGCCATCCGTTCTGCGTTCACTCACGTCATCGGTCTTCTCGCTGCCCAGGATGCAGAGCGCCGACTTGCCGGTGCCATTTTCCTACGCCGGTTCCTGGACCCGTCGAGCGAATTCGGTATCCGGGACGGCCTGTTCCGGCGCCGCGCACCGTACGCCAGGGAGGCCCAGAACGTCATGGCGGCGGTCCTTCGCGGTGTCCCACGAGGCAATCTGCAGAAGCTCCTAGCCGATGGGCTGGCCCACGCCAAAACGCTCGATGAGGAGGACTTACAGCGGACGAACCTGCAAGATGCATACCTGGGAGAGGGCGGCCCTCTTAAGCCAAAGGGACACGGCGGCTCACTCAAGGGGGCAGACTTTTACCGTGCTGATCTCAGCGAAGCATCGCTGAGGGGCGTTAAGGCCCAAGGCGCCAAGTTTTATCAGGCGCGGCTTCAGGGAACCGTGCTTCGGGACGCGGAGCTTCAAGGCGCGACCTTTTTCGAAGCGGACCTTTTTGGCGCGAATTTCAAGGGTGCTTTACTGCACGGTGCATCTTTTGCCGGTGCCCGCAACATCCCCGAAGAGCTGATGCCTTACCTCGCAAACGAAGAAACGAAATTCGACTCGAAGGACCCGGCACCAGCGCCTGCAAAACCCGCAGCCAAGCGTCCGCATGTTTTTCTTAGCGCGCCATCGGAGCGAAACCCGGCGCAAGTTTCGGTGTGCGAGCGCCTCGCCGAGCTATTCGCCCGCGAGGGTCTGCTCCTCGAGGCCCTGCCACGTCACGACTACCCACCGTCGTCAGCCCTAGCCGAGATCGCCCGCCGTTTGGACGGGTGCGCCGGCATGGTGGTGCTTGGACTGCGGCACAGTGGCGCCGATCCTGCTGGGGCATCAGCGGGCACCACCCCATGGACACACGTTGAAGCGGGAATGGCCTACGGCAAGGGATTGCCGCTCCTGCTGCTACGCGAACCTGGTGTTAGCACAGGTGTATTCGACCATGCGGTCGACGGCCATCACACTCATGTCGTCGATCTTGAGGATCGCTGGAGCGAGGAGAGCATGCGGAGCGCATTGCGGCCGTGGATCTTTGAGGTTTGAAAATCCCTGGATCCCGACCGTCCCAACGACGCAGGTCTTCTTGAGGCTGACTAAGTTTGGCGAAGCTGCAATCTCCTAGCGCTCGATGACGAGTCACCACGGCATAGGTGAGATGTGATCCAAAGTTGCGATCATGGTCGACGGCAACGCCGGCAACTCGACGTACTTGCCGACGAAGATCGTCTGGGCGCAGATGTGCCGCCTCAGGCTTGCGGTCCCTCCGGCGGCCAGTGTGTCCCGGGCGAAGCGTCGCCGGGGCTCTCGAAATCGCCGCGGGACAGCGGCACCCACCGCTCGCTGGGTGCGGGCTGTTCTGACGAGGGGAAGTCGCGCAGGCTGCCGCTGGGCTTGGCGTCCCACTTGGCGAACGTCAACGGGGTCTGCAGCCACGCATGCAGCAGGTGGTAGGCCGCCTCCAGCGAATCGATGTGGGTCCGTTCCCAACCATGGCTGCCGTCGACGCCGAAGCCCACCAGCGCGGCCCGGGTATTGGCCCCGGCCTCGATAGCCGCCGCGGCGTCGGACCGGTAGTAGCGAAAAACGTCGCGGGCGAACGGAATTCCCCGCTCATGTGCGAGCCGGCAGAGTTTTCGGGTCAGGTGATAGTCGAACGGGCCGTGCATGTCGGCCATCGGGATCGTCACGCCGTCCTCAAGCGAGTGCTGGCCGGGCGCGCACACCGCGTTGTCCACCGAGACGAGCTCGGCGACATCCGCGGGCAGGCCGTGGCTGGCTCCGTGACCGACCTCCTCGGTGATGGTGACCATGATCGTGGTGCGGTGCGGCAGCACCACTTTGTTCTCGGAGAAATTCTTGGCCAAGGCGAGCGCGATCGCGACGCCCGCCTTCCCGTCGAGGTGGCGAGAGACGATGAAGCCGTCGGCGGTGAGCTCGGGGCTGGTGATCAGCGCCACGAAGTCACCGATTTGCAGGCCGAGCCGAACCAGATCTTCGCGCGTGGACACCTTGCGGTCGATACGGACCTCGACGTGCTCCCAGTTCGTGGGTTGCGTGTCGATCTCGTCGCCGAACGCATGCCCACTCGCCTTGAGCGGCAGGACCGTGCCGGTGATGAACTCGTCGGGGTCGTCGATGAAGATGCGCACCCGGGCGCCGGCGGCGAAGCGCGCCGAAAAGGTGCCGACCGGGACCAATTCGAGGCGGCCGTTGTCCTTGAGCTCGCTGACCATGCAGCCGATGGTGTCGGAGTGCACCACGAGTGCCCGGTCGATCGTCGCCGACTCGCCCGGCAGTTCGGCGGTCAGTGCGCCGCGCCGGGTCAGCGTGAACGGCACCCCGAAGTCATCGAAGATGTCGCCGATCACCTGCATCACCGCGTCCGTGCGGCCCGCTGGACTCGGGGTCTGCAGTAGCGCGAGCAGCGTGTCGATCATCCACGCGCGGTCGGCCTCGGCCATGGCCACGGACTGGCCCACGTCATCTCCTCTCGAGTCGTCGGGACGCGTTCAACCTACCGTGTGGCCGGCCCCGAATGCCCGTCGCGGGCTGCCGTCACCCACCCGTAGTGACGCATCCGACATGTGCATCGCCTTAGGAGGCGGCTTCCAGCTCGGAGATCAGATCCGCGAGGGTGAGGATTCGCTGGGCGTCGCGCACGTGCAGGCTCTCGATCATGCGGCCATCCACCGTGATCACGCTCGTTCCGGCGGCCTGCGCCTGCTCGTAGGCCGACACGATCTTGCGGGCGTCGTCCACCTCCGCAGCGGACGGACCGAAGAGCTCGTTGGCGGGGCCGATCTGCGACGGGTGGATCAGGGTCTTGCCGTCGAATCCCATCGCGCGCCCCTGCCGGGCCTCGGCCCGGAATGCGGCCTCGTCGGTGATGTCGTTGAACACCCCGTCCAGGATCACCTTTCCGGCCGCCCTGGCTCCCAATATGGCGAGGCCGAGGGCGGGCACGGCGGGTGCGCGCCCGGGGACGTGCAGGCCGTGCAGCTCGTTGACCAGGTCGTTGGTGCCCACGACCAATCCGGCCAGGCGATCGCTGGCCGACGCGACTTCCTCGGCCCGCAGAAAGGCCCGGGGTGTTTCGATCATCACCCACAGCTGCAACGACTTCCGCGCCCCCAGGGCATCGAGCGCATCGGCCAGCGCTTGAACCTGTTGACCTGTCTCGACTTTCGGCACCAGCACGCCGTCGGCCGTCGACGCGGCCACGGCGGCCAGGTCGTCGTCATGCCAATCGGTGTCCAAGGCGTTGATACGCACGAGGACCTCGCGGGGCCGGTAGCTCTCCGACGAGATCGCCTCGCACACCGTTGTCCGCGACTCGGCTTTCGCGTCTGGTCCCACCGCGTCCTCAAGGTCGAAGATCAGCACGTCCGCCGGCAGCGATCTGCCCTTCTCCAGCGCGCGGGGCTTGTTGCCGGGCAGGTACAGGGCGGATCGACGCGGGCGCAGGGTAGGTGTCATTGGTGCGCGTGGCATAGCCAGAAAGTACCCTTCGGTACCGGTGGTGTAGTTGCCGGTGGTGAGCGGCGTCGAGGGCGAATTGGTCGACGCGGCGGGTGAATTGCGGAAGGGGAAGCGGATGTCATCATTTGGCTCGGCGCGCAGCGAGGGCGACAGCTGGGACCTGGCCTCCAGCGTGGGGGCGACCGCGACGATGGTGGCGGCCTCCCGGGCGCTGGCGTCCCGAGAGCCGGACGCCCTGCTTGACGACCGGTTCGCCGAGCCGTTGGTGCGGGCGGTCGGGCATCCGTTCTTCACCCGCATGCTGGATGGCCAGATCCCGCTCGACACCGACGACATGCCGATGACGCTGCAGCAGCGACGCGAGCAGATTACGGTGCGGACCAGATTCTTCGATGACTTCTTCGGCGCCTCCACCGCCGCCGGAATCCGGCAGGCCGTCATTTTGGCCGCCGGGCTGGACGCGCGGGCCTATCGGTTGCCATGGCCTTCCGGCACCGTGGTGTTCGAGGTCGACCAGCCCGAGGTCATCGCCTTCAAGTCCGACACACTTGCCCAGATCGGTGCCGAACCGACCGCCGAGCGCCGGACCGTCGCTGTCGATCTTCGCGATGACTGGCCAACGGCGCTGCGCGACAGCGGCTTTGACGCCAACACCCCTACCGCCTGGATCGCCGAGGGCTTGCTGCCCTATTTGCCGCCCGAAGCCCAGGACCGCTTGCTGGACAACATCACCGCGCTCAGTGCCCCGGGCAGCCGGCTGGCCACCGAGAACATCACCGACATGAGCGTCTTCACCGACGAACGAGCACGGGCGATGCGCAGCGCCTGGCGGCAGCACGGACTGGACATCGACGTCGCCGAGCTCGTCTGGCTCGGGGAGCGCCGCCCGGCCGCTGAGCACCTGGCCGCCACCGGCTGGAACGTCACGCGCCGACCGACCGAACAGGTGTACGCCGACTACGGATTCGTGTTGCCCGACAACGAAATCCTGAAGCAATTCCGTCACGCGATCAGTTACCTCAGCGCCGAATCAGCCTGAGGCCGCGGGTCGTCGAGCGCTTTCGCTACGACTTGGCTTCGCGCCACTCGCGCTCGAACGGCAGCCGCCACGCGTTGGGTGCGATCAATTGGTGAATGGCGTTCGGACCCCAGGTACCCGGCTGATACAGCTTGGCCGGCGGCGGATCGGTGAGCAGATCTTCCGAACGCTCCCACAATGATTCGATGCCTTCCGCGGTGTTGAACAGCGTGTGGTCGCCCCGCATCGCATCGAGAATCAAACGCTCGTAGGCCTCCAGCACATCCGCGACCGTGTCGATCTCCTGCGACGAAAACTGCATGGACAGCTTGTCCAGTTTCATGCCCGGCCCGGGCCGCTTGCCATAGAAGGACAGCGAAACCTTCGAGTTGTCGGCAAGGTCGAACGTGAGGTGATCGGGGCCCTGAGTGCCCACGCCGGATCCAGGCGGGAACATCGTTCGCGGGGCCTCCTTGAACGCGATCGAAACGACGCGAATGCCCTCTGCCATCTTCTTGCCGGTGCGCAAGTAGATGGGCACTCCGGCCCATCGCCAGTTGTCGATCCCCACCTTGAGCGCGATGAACGTCTCGGTGTCGGAATCCTTTGCCACGCCGTCCTCGTCGCGGTAACCGCTGTACTGACCGCGCACCACGTTGGAGGGCTTGACCGGCAGCATCGACCGAAAGACCTTGTTCTTCTCCTCGCTGATGGCGAACGGTTCGAGCGCCGTCGGCGGCTCCATCACGGTGAACGCCATCACCTGGAACAGGTGGGTCACCACCATGTCCTTATAGGCGCCGGTCTCTTCGTAAAAGTTCGCCCGCTGATCCAAACCCAGGGCCTCGGGAATGTCGATTTGAATGTGGTCGATGAAGTTGCGGTTCCAGATCGGCTCGAACAGGCCGTTGGCGAAGCGGAACGCCAGAATGTTCTGCGCGGCTTCCTTGCCCAAGAAGTGGTCGATACGGAAGATCTGGGATTCTTCGAATGTCTCGTGGACGAAGTCGTTCAGCGCCACCGCGCTGGCCAGGTCGGTGCCGAAGGGCTTCTCCATCACCACCCGGGAGCGCTCGACGAGCTTCGCGTCGCGCAGCATGGTGATCACGTCGCGCGCCGCTTTGGGGGGGACCGACAAGTAGTGCAGCCGCCGCACATCGTGGCCCAGATTGTCTTCGGCTTCGGCGACCGCCTCGGCGAGGGCTTCCGGTCCCGCGCCCTGCGGCACGTAACAGATGATCTTTGCGAAGCTGGCCCACTGCTCAGACGTGAGCTTGTGCGTGCCGAACTCGTCAATCGCGTTCTTGGCGAGCTCGCGGAATTCGTCGCTGCTGATGTCTTCCAGCGACGTCGCGATGATTTGGATGTCGGGCGCCAACTCGGATTGATTCAGGTAGGCCAGCCCGGGAATCAGCTTTCGCTTCGCCAGATCGCCCGTCGCACCGAAAAGGACGATGACGTGCGGGTCGAGCCGATCGGGCTGGTGACGACGTTTGCGGGCGTCGGCAGCGGGATAAGCGATGGTCTGAGGTTTCTCGGTAGCCACTCTTGCGATGATTCCACCGCGGCGGCGCTGTGTCTCGTATGTTCTGACTGCTCCCGTATCTGGTTAGCGAACGCGTGATCGGGTATGGAATAGCGGGGGCGCCCGTCGCCGGAGCCCATCCCCCACCCAGGCCAATGGAAAGCGACATGACCAAACCCGACAAAGACCCGCTGAGCCGCGCTCAGGAGCTGGAAAACATCGTCGATGAGCTCGAGGAGAAGGTTACCGAGGAAAGCGAAGCCGAAGGTGTTCCCGGCAACCGCAGCGACCGGGAACAAGCGGCTACCCACGGGACCACCAGCGAGCCGCCGGACTAGCGGGTCGCAGGCCCGGCTCCCGTGCACATCGTCATTCGCTCGGTAGGTCGACGGCGTGGGCCTTCAGCGTCGCCAGCATCTCGGCCTTCGGCCATTCGTCGGCCCGGTAGCGGACCGGGTTGATTCCCGCGACGGGAAGAATGCCCACAGCATCGACCACGGTCGGGAACGGCACGGTGAACTTGTCGGACACATTCGACGGGTCACCGACCAAAAACGTCACGTAATCGGTTTGCGGCAGCTCCCACGGAATGCCCTGGCCCCACACCGCCGTGGTGCGCCGGCCCCACGCCGTCTCGATGATCTGCGCGTCGCCGACGTACTGCGGGAACAACTCGCGCTCATAGTGCTCCCGCAAGAACTCGGTCTGGTGGTTGTATTCCTTTGCGGCCAAGAGGGTTCGAGCTCTCAACGCCAGATCGCGCAACGGGTGCGGGCCGGCCTGGTCGAATGGCGCGATGACGCTGCCCTCGATCGTGTAGCCCTGCGGCGAGATGGGCTGCTCGGCGTCGAGGTACATCTGCTCGGCGACCTCGAAGAGGTCCGCGGCATTGTCGGGCGCGTCGGTGCCCAGTATCAACACGCCGTCGCCCGGGAAAAAGACCAGTGGACGGGGGCCGTCCGCCACCGCGAGTGAGGCGAGCCAACCGGTCGCCAGGATCATCGAATCGACATAGGTGCCGCCGTCGGCGTCTTTCAACAGGAACTTCTCGCCCGGCTGCAAGGCCTGCCGATGCGCGGAAAGGTTCTCCCTGGCCGCCGCGAAGGCCTGATCGCCGCTGATGCCCCACGCGTCCGTCTCCGCCGGGGTCACCATGGCCCGCACCGTAGGCAGGTCGACCACGACCATCTCGTTGATGAACGGGAACACAGGACGGACCCAGGGCAGCGCCCCGGCGTTGACCAAATGGTTGACGTAGCTTTGCGGACGCAGTACCGGCCGCAGCAAGGGACCGGCCTCGGCCCAATCCATGGGCGGGGTCGGCGGTTGGTCGGTTGCCATGTTCAGCTGCTTCCTGATCTCGAACAGCGAACACGCACGTTACACGCTGCGTCGGCCGATACAAGTCACCGTTTCCGCTGCGGGAGTTGGCCATGCGTCGGGGCGCCTGCCCTGACCCAGGTGGCAAGCGCGTCGCGCAGCGGCGGGTCGGTGTCGGCGCCGACCCAGGCGACGTGGCCGTCCGGCCGGATCAACACGGCGGGCGGCTCGCTGACCGCGCCAAGCACCGGAAGCACGCATGGGGCAATGCTTTTCGCGGATACCACCCGGACCCGGTCGGCCCAGGTCTCGATGTCGATGCCGTCGGTGTTCCCGAAATCCAGCAGCAGCGGGCGGGCGTCTCTCAGCAGCTCGAATACGCGCAGCGGCCCGTCGGCGGTGACCAGGTCCAGGTCGGGCATCCTGCGGCCCAGCAGTGGGTGTCCCCCACCCGGGTCGCAAGCGATATCCAGGCCGGACATCATCGCGGCGAAGCATGCGCGCGGTTCGTCCATGCCGAGAAGGTCGGACACGGTGTCGCGCAGTGCCTTGGTGCGTTCGTCGGGGCGAAGAAGCGTCATCTGCGCCAACGCATTGCGCAGCACGCGCTGGGCAACCGGGTGCCGTTCGGCGTGGTAGCTGTCCAGGAGGCTCTCGGGCGACGTTCCGCTGACCCCGAAACATCTACTTCGCCACCCCGATCCGCTTGAATTCTGCTCGAGGACAGCGATTTGCATCATCACCGGGGTCTTGCGGCAAGCCCCCATATGCGCGATAGGTTGAAAGTGGCGGGGAAAACAATCACCAACGGTCGCGCACCGCGTCGATTGCGCGGCGGATCCGCTGCTCGCTGACCGGACGCGGCGTGCCCAGTTGCTGGGCCCACAGGCTCACCCGGAGTTCCTCGATCTGCCGGGCGATATCGCGAACATCTGCGGCAGCCTTCGCCGGCTGCGGCAACTCCCGCACCAGTTCGTCGTAGGCGACCTGCACGGCGTGCACCCGTTGCATGCGCTCCCGATCGGCCCCGAGGGCGTGGGGCAGCCCCTCGAGGCGGCGACGGATCCCAAGTAGGTAGCGGTGGAGGTCGGCGAGGTGCGCGGGCCCCGTGGCGGTGACGAAACCGGCCGGCAACAGCCGATCCAGCTGCGCACAAATGTCGGCGACCGCGTCGATCTGGGCGGGCGAAGGATTCGCGGGCATCGACAGTTGCACCTCCTGAGCGGCGGCGAGCACCTTTTCGACGCGGCCCACGATGTCGAGGGTGGTGGGCAGCAGGGACTTTCCGGCCCGCTGCTGCAGCGCGACGAACTCCGCGCGCGTCCACACCGGCGCCGAGACGATAGCGTCGGTCGCCGCGTCGGCGCAGTCGTCCAACAGCGCGGACAGGTCACCATCCGGATTGCCGCCGAGAGCCAGCCGGGTACGTGGATCAAGCTGCCGCGCAATGGCTTTCACCGGTGAGGCGACGCTGAGCCGCATCAGCCGCCGGATGCCGGGTCCCATCGCCTCGTCCTGCTCGGCCGGCGTGGCGAACACGCGAAGGTCGACGGCGCCGCCCACGTCGACGAATGCGGGATAGCCCCGCACGGTGCGTCCGTCAATCGAGCGTTCGACGACGCGGGGAAGTTCGTCGACGTCGTCGGGCCAGCCGCGCACGCCCGCCCGCTCCAGCTCGCCCGCGACCGCGTGCGCGACGGCTCGGCGGGTCGGGGCGGTGAGCCGTTCCTGCAGCGCCCGCAGATCCTTGCCGCGGGCCACCTCGGTGCCGTCCCCGGCCTCGATCGCGAACGTCACCCGCAGGTGCGGCGGCAGCTTGTCCAGTTCGAAGGCGTCGGTCGGCACCAGAATTCCACTGCGACGGCGCAATTCGCGTTGCAGTGCCGGCAGCACCGGCTCACCGGTCGGGTCGATTGCCGCCAGCACCGCACGGGCAGTGTCGGGTGCGGGAACGAAGTTGCGGCGCAAGTCTTTCGGCAGTGACCGGATGAGCGCGGTGACCAGCTCCTCGCGCAGCGCCGGCACCTGCCAGGCGAACTCGTCGCCGCCCAACCGCGCCAGCACGTCGATCGGCACATGGACCGTGACCCCGTCGTCGGCGGCACCGGGCTCAAACCGGTAGGTCAGGGGCAGCCCGACATCGCCCGTTCGCCACGTGTTCGGTCGATCCCTGCCTGCGGTGTCGTCGGTACGCAGCAAGTCGGCACGGGTGAAGGTCAGCAGGTTTGGTGTCTTGTGTCGCTGCTCTTTCCACCACGCGTCGAAGTGCCGGGTGGAAACGACATCGGCGGGAATGCGGGCGTCATAGAGCGCGCAGACCTCGTCGTCGCCGATCAGCAGGTCGCGGCGGCGGGCTCGCTCCTCCAACTCCTCGAGTTCGGCCCGCAGCCTCGCGTTGTCGCGAAAGAAATGGTGGCGGGTCTGCCAGTCGCCCTCGACGAGCGCGTGCCTGATGAACAGGTCGCGCGCCACCGCCGGTTCGACCCTGGCGTATCCCACCCGGCGACGCGCAACCAGCGGCAGCCCGTACAGCGTCACCCGCTCGTAGGCCAGCACCTCGCCGCGTTTGGCGTCCCAGTGCGGTTCGCTGTAGGTGCGCTGCACCAACTCGCCGGCGACGCGCTCGACGACCTCGGGCTGGATGCGGGCGGCGGTTCGCCCGTACAGCCGGCTGGTCTCGACCAGCTCCGCCACAACTACCCAGCGGGGCGGCCGTTTGGTGAGCGCCGAGGCGGGAGCCAGCACGAAATGCGAGTTGCGCGCGCCGAGATACTCGCGGGTGTCTTCGCGGCGCATGCCGACATGCGACAAGAGCCCGGCGAGTACCGCCGCGTGCACCCGAGCGGGATCCGCCGGCTCCTTCGACGCGGCGTCTTCGACGATGCCCAAGTCACGCGCGACGCTGCGCAGCTGCCCCACCAGATCCTGCCATTCGCGGATCCGCAGATAGTGCAGGAATTCAGAACGGCACATCCTGCGAAAGGCATTGCCGGACAGCGACTTGCGCTGCTCGCGCAGATAACGCCACAGATTGAGGTAGGACATGAAATCGGAGTGCTCGTCGGCGAACCGGGCGTGCTTTGCGCGCGCCGCCTCCTCGCGGTCGCTGGGCCGTTCCCTCGGGTCCGGAATCGTCAGCGCCGCGGCCAACACCAGCATCTCGCGCACGCACCCTTCGGCCTGGGCCTGCAGAATCATCCGGCCCAGCCTCGGGTCGACGGGCAGCCGCGCCAGGCGACGGCCCAGGTCGGTGATGGCGCCATGCTGGTCGAACGCGCCGAGTTCGACCAGCAGCTGGACGCCGTCGCGGACGTTGCGGCGGTCCGGCGGGTCGAGGAAGGGGAACTCCTCGATGTCACCCAGCTGCAGGGCCGCCATCTGCAACAGGACGGCGGCCAGGTTCGTCCGCAGGATCTCGGGCTCGGTGTAGCGCGGCCGCGCCGCGAAATCCTGTTCGGAGTAGAGCCGGATGCACACGCCGGGCGCGACGCGGCCGCACCGGCCGGCGCGCTGCGCGGCCGACGCCTGCGAGATGGGCTCGATCGGCAGCCGCTGCACCTTCAGGCGCCGGCTGTAGCGGGATATGCGGGCGTTGCCAGGGTCGATGACGTAGCGGATCCCGGGCACCGTCAGCGACGTTTCGGCGACGTTGGTCGCCAGCACGACGCGCCGCCCGGCATGAGGCGCGAACACCTTCTGCTGCTCCGCGGTGGGTAGCCGCGCGTACAACGGGAGCACCTCGGTGTGCTCGACTCCGCCCAAAGCCTCTGCGGTATCGCGGATTTCGCGTTCCCCCGACAGGAAGACGAGGACGTCGCCCGGCGGCTCGGCCTCGAGTTCGGCGATGGCGTCGACGATCGCCTCGACCTCGTCGCGGGTCTCGGTCCGCACGATCTCGTGGTCCGGGTCGTCGGGGTCGTCATCGGCGGCCGAAGGCACGACAACCTCCAGCGGCCGGTAGCGCACCTCGACCGGATACGTCCGCCCGGACACCTCGATGATCGGAGCGTTGCAGAAGTGCGCCGCGAAGCGCTGCGGCTCGATCGTCGCCGAGGTGATGATCACCTTCAAATCGGGGCGTCGAGGCAGCAACTCCCGCAGGTAGCCGAGCAGGAAGTCGATGTTGAGACTGCGCTCGTGGGCCTCGTCGAGGATCAGCGTGTCGTAGCGCAGCAGGCGGCGGTCGCGCTGGATCTCGGCGAGCAGGATGCCGTCGGTCATCAGCTTGATCAGCGTGCGGTCGCTGACCTGATCGGTGAACCGCACGGCATAGCCGACTATGTCGCCCAGCGGGGCGCCCAGCTCGTCGGCGATGCGCTGGGCCACCGTGCGGGCGGCCAGCCGCCGGGGCTGGGTATGCCCGATGGTTCCGCGGATCCCACGGCCGGCCTCGAGACAGATCTTGGGCAGCTGGGTGGTCTTTCCGGAACCGGTTTCCCCGGCGATCACCACCACCTGATGCGCCCGTATCGCCTCGGCGATTTCCTGCCGCCGTTCGCTGACCGGCAAGTCGGGGTAGCTGATGGTCGGTACGGCGGCTTGGCGGGTGGCGACCACGGCCTGCGCCGCGGCGATCTGGTCGGCCAGCAGCCGCAGTTTCTCGGGTGAGGCGCCGCGCAGGTTCTTCAGGCGCCGGCCGAATCGGGCGGCATCGCGCAGCGTCACTCCGTCGAGCTGTGTGCGCAACTGCGCCGCAGACGGTTCGGCCACTCCGCACAGAATAGGCATCCACTCGGCCGTATACCGCAACGCGTCCACCCATGGGCCGGGTTGATGGCCGCCGAATACGGGTATCAGGTGGCGAGTGCATCGAATTGGATGCCGGCTTGCGGGGGAAGTGATCGGCGATGGTCGGTTGGCTGGACAGGCTGCAGCGACGGAATCGAGTCGTCGGCGTGATAGTCGGTGTCGTCTACAAATACAACGACGACCAGGGCGGTTACCTCGCCGCCCTGATCACCTACTACGGGCTGGTGTCGCTGTTTCCGCTGTTGCTGCTGTTGACCACCGGTTTGGGGGTGGTGCTGGCCGGCCGGCCGGATCTGCAGGCACAGGTGCTGCGCAGCACCCTGAGTCAGTTCCCGGTAATCGGCGACCAGCTGCACCACCCCCAGGGCCTCAGCGGCGGAGTGGTGGGCGTGGCCGTGGGCCTACTCGGCGCGCTCTACGGCGGTCTGGGCGTCGGACAGGCGGTGCAGAACGCGATGGACACGGTGTGGGCGGTGCCGAAGCACAAGCGCCCCAACCCTATTCGATCCCGGTTGCGCAGCTTGCTGTTGCTGCTGGTGCTGGGCTCGGCCGCGATCGCGGCGACCGTGTTGGGTGCGGCGGGCCACGCCACCACAGCGCTGGGAGTCTTCAGCAAGATCGGCCTGGTATTGGCCGCGGTGGCGATCAACGCAGTGATCTGCCTCGTTGCCTTCCGCGTGACGACCGCGCGCGCCCTGACGTACCGGCAAGTGCTGCCGGGAGCGGTTGCCGCAGCGCTCATTTGGCAGATGCTGCAGTGGTTCGGGGCCGGCTATGTGGCGCACACCGTGAAAAGGGCCAGCGCCACCAACAGTGTGTTCGCACTGGTGTTGGGGGCGTTGGCGTTCCTGTTCCTCGCGTCGGTGGCGCTGGTGATGTGCGCCGAGGTCAATGTCGTCTTGGTGGAGCGGCTCTACCCGCGCGCGCTGCTCGGGGCGTTCAGCGACGACGCGGATCTGACGACGGCGGATCGGCGGACCTACACCAAAAAGGTCAAAGCCGAGCGCGTCAAAGCCTTCGAGCGGGTCAGCGTGCGGTTCGACGATATCAGGCGGATGCCCGCGAAAACCGTTGAGCGACTTGAGGCATTCCACGACTCTCACCGACCCCGCACACCCTGAGAATGGGTTTTTCACCGGCTTACCAGTAGGGCGTGGGCACGGCGCAATAGTCTGCAGTGATGAGTCTGGTCACCTATGAGCTGCAAGACCACATTGCCACCATCACCCTGAACCGCCCCGAGGCGCGCAACGCCATCAACGGCGCGCTTCGCCAAGACCTGAACGCCGCCTGGGATCGCTTCCGCGACGACCTGGACGCGTGGGTGGGGATCCTGACGGCCAATGGCGGCGTCTTCTGTGCCGGCGGTGACCTCAAGGACGGCGAAGGATCGGTCGGCACGTTCGGCGGCACCTTTTGGGAGAAGCCGACCATCAACTCCTTCGAATCCGGCATGGAGCTGTTCAAGCCGACCGTCGCCGCCGTGCACGGTCCGTGCATCGGCTACGGAGTGACCGGGGTGCTGTTCTGCGACTTCGTCATCGCCAGCACCGAGGCCACGTTCTGCTTCCCCGAGGTATCGATCGGGGTGCCCACCATCGTCGGAGCCATCCGTCTGCCGCATCGGGTGGGCTGGGCCAACGCCATGGAGTTGCTGCTGACCGGAAAGCCCATGAGCGCCGAACGGGCCAAGGAAATCGGTCTGGTGTGGAAGCTGGTCGAGCCCGACCAACTGCAGGCCGAAGCCCAAGCGTGGGCCCGCACCCTCACCGAGGCCGCACCGCTGGCGCAGCGGGCGACCAAAGAAGTGGCGTGGCGAACCGCCGACATGGGCTGGATCGAATCCGTGCGCTTCGGCGAGACCATGCGCAAGGTCGCCGGCGCGACCGAAGACGTCGCCGAGGGGCTTCAGGCCTGGGCCGAGAAGCGCAAACCGCAGTGGCGCGGCCGGTGAGGGACGGTCGGAGTGTCAGAACGCGTAGCGCAGCCGGCAGCCCGGCAGCGTGACCGCGAGCAGGTCGGTCAGGTCCTGCACCCAGCGGCCCTTCCACGGGCTCTTGTAGCGCACGTTCCACTGTCCGCTCTGGCTTCGCTTGAGCTGTTGCAGATCCGGCCGCCAGAGCAACTCCTCCCCCTTCGGGTGCCAGCCGAGGTTCACGTCGTGCAGGCCCTGGTTGTGCGTCAGGAAGATGACCTCGGCCGCGAGTTGCCGCTTGGTGCGCTCGCTGGTGTTGTCGGCCACCTGCTGCAACAGCTCGGCCCAGTCGTCGCGCCAGCCGTCGTAGACGATGACCGGGCTGAGGTTCAGATGCACTTCGTAGCCGGCCTCGACGAAGTCGTCGATGGCGGCGATGCGGTCGGCGACCTTGGAGGTGCGGATGTCGACCAGCCGCGACGCCTCCGCCGGCATCAGGCTGAAGCGCACGCGAGTGCCGCCCTGCGGGTCGTAGTTCAGCAGGTCGCGGTTGACCAGCTTGGTCGCGAAGCTGGCCTTGGCATTGGGGATGCGTGCGAACAGCTCGACGAGGTCGCGCACGTTGTCGGACACCAGCGCATCGACCGAGCAATCGCTGTTCTCGCCGATGTCATAGACCCAGTCGACCGGGTCGCACTGATTGGGTTCGGGTTTGACCCCCTGGCGGGCGGCGTGCCGTTCGAGGTATCCGGTGATCTTCTCGATGTTCGCGAACACGGTGATCGGGTTGGCGTAGCCCTTACGGCGCGGCACATAGCAGTAAGAGCACGCCATCGCGCAACCGTTGGCCGTCGACGGCGCGATCCAATCGCTGGACCGCTCGTTGCGTCGCGCCGAGAGACTCTTCTTCTCACCCAGGACGAGCACTTCCCGTTTGATGCGAACCCAGTCCTCCACGTTTCCCTCGTTGCCGTACAGGCCAGGTATCGCCTGGTGCGAGGCGACCTGAATGCGTTCGGCGTCGGGGAATCGGTCCAGCACCTGACGCGCACGGGCAAACCGGTCGATGTCGGGCTCGTGGTAGATCCGCTTGATGTCGAGGAGCCGATCTGCGAGATCGGCCGGCACTCGGTGCGCCGGATGCGCGTCATTTGCAAGAGTGGGCGGCATGCTCATTCAACGCCTGCGCGCCGGGCGCGGTTCCAAGTGGCGAACCGGCGGCGCCGTGGCCTTCACTGGTGGGGTGGGCGAACGATTGCGTGCCGAGTTGGGGCGGGTGTCAAGCGGCGGCGGCCGAGGCGCAGAGCATGCCAAGATCGCCCTCGGCGACGGGCCGATGAGACAGCGGCTAGAGTCGTCGATCCGCGCGCTGGTCGAGCATCGTGGCCCGAAGAGCAGCATCTGCCCGTCCGACGCCGCCCGTGCGGTAGGCGGCGACAATTGGCGCGAACTGATGGACGACGCGCGGGAGGCCGCCCGCCGGCTCGCCCGATCGGGCGACGTGGAGATCACGCAACGCGGCAACGTCGTCGACCCCGACGGCGAATGGACTGGCGCCATTCGCATCCGGCGCGCCGGGCCTTGACTATGACTGGTTGCGCCAACCGCCGGGACCGCCGCCGCCGACGATATGACAGGATCTCGGCATGAGTGCACGCAGATTTGCTCGCTGGGTTGGTATGTCGGTTGCGACGACGTGGGCGCTGCTGAGTGCACCCTTCGCGATCCCCACCGCCGTCGCCGATGGGTGCTCGGACGTCTCGGTGGTTTTCGCCCGCGGCACCCATCAGGAGCCCGGCCTCGGCAACATCGGACAGGCGTTCGTCGACTCGCTGACGTCGCAACTCCCCGGTAAGTCCGTCGATGTGTACGCGGTCAACTACCCCGCCAACGACGACTACCACAACAGCGCCAACGCCGGGTCCGCCGACGCGAGCGCGCACATCCAGAACGTCGTGGCCACCTGCCCGAATTCGCGAATCGTGCTCGGCGGCTACTCCCAGGGCTCGACGGTGATCGACCTGGCCACCAACGCGATGCCGCCCTCGGTGGCCGATCATGTCGCCGCCGTCGCCCTCTTCGGAGAGCCGACCAGCCAGTTCTCCAGCATGCTCTGGGGCGGCCAGCCGCTGCCGACGATCAACCCGGCCTATGGCGCCAAGGTCACCAGCGTGTGCGCCCCCGACGATCCGATCTGCTCGGGCGGCGGCAACATCATCGCGCATGTGACTTACATCGACACCGGGATGACCGCGCAGGCCGCGACTTTTGCGGCCGACAAGGTCAACCAGGGTGCGCCGCGCGCCTGACAGCGCCCGCTCCTCTCGCCGTTGCCGCTCTCCCCTTCGGCTAACGTCGACCGTATGTCCAAAGTCTCCGGCAACGACCCGATCGACGACGTCGCCCCCGGCGACATCATTTCCGTGGACCGCGGCTCCGGTGAACGGCCCTACAAAGTCGTCTTCAAGGATCCCAGCGACGCGGGGTATCTCATCACGTTCGAGACCGACGGCGGCGAGACCTTTCAGCTCGAGCTGGCGGCCGGTACCCCGGTGAAACGATCACTCGAGGCGAAGTGGGAATCTGCGCAAAGCCCTACGCCGAACTCGGAGAACTAGCGGCGCCGCCGTAGGCGCCGAGCCGGAAGTCGTTGACGCACAACGCTTTCGATGGCCAGCGCATCCGTCGCCCCGAACAGACCCCGGCGAACCGGTTGCTGACACCGCTGATTCCGCGAATGGCGACGTCAACCTCCTTGCCCAGCTGCCGTTTGGGTGGCATGTAGGCGGGTACCGCAATGCTCCAACGGAGGGAGCGTGCGGTGAGCTATGTGAAGACCGCGAAGAACCAAGTGCTGGGCGTGGTGAACAAGATCATCGACATGCCGCCCCGCAACGTCGGGGCACAAACGGTGACCATCGCTTGTCCTTTGGAGCGGATCGAGCAGTTCTGGCGCGATCCCGGCCAGCTATCCGTGGTCCTCGGTGACATCGCGGAAATCGACGCCGACGGACGCGGCCGCTATCGCTGGCGGCTATCGGCGGAACCCGATGTGGCCTGGGACTCGACGTTGGTCGCAGAGGCCGACGGGGTTCGCTTCGTCGGCGACGGCAACGAAATCGTCGTCCGCTATCGGCCCGCTCCGCACGACCTCGGCACCGAGGTCACCCTGTGCCTGAAATCGCCCGCGCCCGCGCTGTTGTCCGGCGCGGCGGCCTTCAAGATCCTTTACCGGTCACGCGCCCTGCTGCAAACCGGCGAGGTTCCGACCATCCAGTCCAACCCGAGCGCGCGGAATTCCGCGCGGTAAGCGAAAGGCCGAGCATGCGCGCACTGTGCTGGAACGGCGTCAACGACCTCTCCGTGGAAACCGTCGACGACCCCAAGATCCTCAATCCGCACGACGTCATCGTCGAAGTCCGGCTCACCACCACCTGCGGCTCGGACTTGCACTTCATCGACGGGTATTTGCCCGGCATGCGGGCCGGTGATGTGTTCGGCCACGAATTCATGGGTGTGGTGGCGGAGACAGGTCCGCAGGTGCGGGAGATCCACGCCGGCGACCGAGTCGTGGTGCCGTCCTTCATCGCCTGCGACCGGTGCTGGTATTGCGACCATGAGTTGTACTCGTGCTGCGACACAACGAATCCCAACGCCGAATTGCAACAACCGTTGTTGGGATATCCGTCCGGCGGTATCTACGGTTATACGCATCCGTTCGGTGGCTACGCGGGTTCGCACGCCCAATACGTTCGGGTGCCCTTCGCCGACACGAATTGCTTTGTGATTCCGGGTGATATCACCGATGAGCAGGCACTGTTCTTATCCGACGCGGTGCCCACCGGCTTCATGGGCGCCGATTTCTGCGACATCGCCGGCGGCGACACGGTCGCGGTCTGGGGGGCCGGCGGTGTCGGGTTGATGGCCGCGCGCAGCGCCCTGCTGCTGGGCGCCGAGCGGGCCATAGTCGTCGACCGTATACCGGAGCGGTTGGCGTTGGCGCGCAATGAGTTCGGACTGGAAACGATCGACTACAAGGCCGTCGACAGCGTCCACGAGTCGCTCCGGGAGATGACCGGCGGGCGGGGGCCCGACGCCTGCATCGACGCGGTCGGCATGGAGGGCCACGGCACCGGAGTGCAGCAACTCTACGACCGGGCCAAGCAACTGCTGCGAATGGAGACAGATCGCGCCACCGCGCTACGACAGGCGATTCTGGCTTGCCGCAAGGGCGGAGTGGTGTCGGTGCTCGGGGTGTACGGCTTGACCGACAAGTTCCCGACTGGCGTATTGACCAACAAGGGTTTGACCCTGAAAACGGCTCAGCAACACGGACAACGCTACATAACGCGGCTCTTCGACTACGTCCAGCAGGGCGACCTCGATCCCGCCAAGTTGATCACCCACGATGTGTCCCTCGAGGAGGGAGTGCGGGCCTACGACCTATTCAAGAACAAGAAGGACGACTGCATCCGGGTGGCGATGCGACCGAATGCTTCCACCGTCGCCCGCGACGAACAGGCCGGTGTCAATTATGACCGCGCAACCTCCCGATCCTGATCCGATGCAAACTCCCGGGCTGGAGCCGGGAGGGGGTGCCGCACCGGGCACCACTCCCCCGGCCGCGCCCCAAACCTCCGGTGTGTCTGAGCCACAACCGCCGAATACTCGGCGGTTCACTCCCAGTTCCGCCCTCACGGTCCTCGCGGTGTGCATTTTCGCCGTCGCGTTCATCGCGGTGGCAGTCCTATTGGTGATGAAGATCGTCGGGATGGGTGGCTGAGATGCCGGAACCATCACTTGCTGATTATGTTGGCTCGGTTGTGGGCATAGCCACATGCATGGTCGACGATGCCGCGCAGGCGCCACAGGAGAATCCGGAGAAGGACACGTCGCAGTGGGTGACGGGCGACGAGCCCATGACCGGCCCGCAGCGTAGCTACCTGAACACGCTGGCGCAGGAAGCGGGCCAGCAGATCCCGGAGAATCTGACGAAGGCCCAGGCCTCCCGCTTGATCGATGAGTTGCAACAACGAACCGGGCGGGGTGGCTCGTGACGATCGGCGCCGAGGACGTGCGACAGTTGCTGGCCAGCCCGGAGCCGGACGCGGCGCTGGTGGTGATTCAGGGGCGCGCCGCGGTCGTCACGCCGGCGGATCTGGACTCAGACGAATACCGAGGCGCCCTGCAGCTCGCGACGCGCCAGGAATTGGTGCAGCGGGTTGGACATGCGGAGTTGTCCGACCGCGAGTTGGCCGAGCAAGCGGAAGACCTCGACACGGCGGTGCGCAATCTGGGTGGGTGACGCTACTTCGATGCGTTGCCGCGGAAGCGGTTACGGTCCGACGGTGACCTGGTCACCGACCCGGATGACGCCCTTGGTGACCACCGCGAGGTAGACGCCGGCGCAGGGTTGCGCACCGTGACCGCCTGTGTTCAAGCGGTTTTCGGCCGCCGGTATGCGAAGGGCCTGGGGAGCCCGCGGCAGTGGGCCATGTTCGAGGGTGGGAACCACGCAGCGTGACGTCGCCGTGAGGACGCGCAGCCGCGTCTCACCGATGACGAGTTCGCCGCCCACCCAATCGTTTTCGGCATACGGGGGGCGGCCGGGTGGTGTCGTGATCACCAGATTCGGCCGGTACCGCAGCGCCTCCACGCCGATGTGCTCCAGGGTGGCCGTCGTGATCGCGTGCAATGGAGCTTCGTCGGTGAACGAGTCGCCGGGGGTGGCCGCAGCGATCCGCAGAATGCGACCGTCCACCTCGGTGTCCAGACCCAATTCCAGCAGCTTCTCCGGATCGGGACGTACCAGTGTCGCCCCCTCGGGGCGTTGAGTGACCAACCTGACCCGTCGACCGGTCAGCCGCGACATCAGCTCGTCGACGCCGGGATCATCGGCGGCCACGTCGGCTCCGTCGGGCATGCTGATCCGCACCCCCTGGGCATCGGCGTGGGCGGTGCAGGTCAACAGGTAGCGCCACAGCCGGGGATTCTTGGCGCTGGCCACGTGCCCGGTTTCAGCGTCGAGGAGCGCGAGCCGCCGGTCGCCCTCGGCGCCGCGTTCGTCGACCGGCAGGCGATCGAGGGTTTCGCCGAGCATCGACTTCACCGGATAGCGAAGCAGCGCCTGCACCCGCATCGGCACGGGCGCGGGAGTATAGGCGGTCGAGTTGTCCATGCGGCGCCTTCACTGCAGAGTTCGTCAATAAGTGTGCCCTGTCGAGCCCACACGGATCAGCTTGGCAGCAGGCGCTTCTTCTGCTCTTCGAATTCCTGCTGCGTCAGAATTCCGGCGTCGCGCAGCGACGCCAGTTCGCGCAGCTCGGCGGCGATGCTCGTGATCGGCCCACCCGCGGCGACCTGCGGCGGTGTCGCCGGCTCTTTCGTCGGCTCCTTCGGCGCCTCGCGCGTCGCCTTCTCGATCTCGCCGGCCCGGGCGCGCTCGCGCCCCAAGGCGCCACCGGTGCCGGCCATCGCGCGCCCCGCCATGCTCGCCACGGCCATCTCGCCGAACAGACTCCCGGAGCCGCTGGGAGCGGCGGCGGCCGCGGCCGCGGCGACTTCGGCGCCCGCCCCCGCGCTGGTGGCCGGCAGCACCAAGGCGGCCGGGCGGATCGCCGGAGCGGCCGCCGCCCATCCCGGCGGCACCGATAAGCCACCCACGGTGTTCGCTTGACCCAGCCCCGCCGACAGCAGGGGTCCGAATCCCCCCGCCGGGTTGGTGATCACCGGGAATGGCGAGGGCGGCACCGCGCCGGTGCCCGGCCAGGACTGCACCCCGGCCCAACCGCTGACGATGTCGTCGGTGTGGAAACCGGTCAGCGCGCCGGCGATGTCGAAGGGAAGGGCGATCGAGGCCGAAGGCGAGTCGACGGTGAGGCCGGCGATGCTGGCCGGCGCGTCGAGGAAGATGGCGATGAGGTCGCTCTCCAGGCCCAGAAGGTCCGTCAACGACGTCGGATCGGCGGCCGCGGCCGGGTTCACCGCCGCATTGGTCAGCAGGTTGGGTACCGCCGATAACGGTTGCTGGGCCACGGTGTTGCGCGTGCTTCCGGCGGCGGTAGCGGCGGCCTTCGCCACCGATTCGGATTGACCGGCGTCGGAGGTGGTGGTCGGGTCGGGCTGGGTGAACGGTGTCACCCGGGTGGCCGAGGCCGTCGCACCGGCGTAGCCGATCATGGCCGCGGTGTCTCGCGCCCACATCTCGGCGTACTCCGCCTCGGTGGTGGCGATCGCCGGCGTGTTCTGCCCGAGGATGTTGGTCGCGACAAGCGTCGCCAGCAGGGTGCGGTTGGCCGTGACCACCGGCGGCGGCACCGTCTCGGCGAACGCCGTCTCGTAGGCGAACGCGGCGGCCCTGGCCTTGTTGGCCGTTTCTTCAGCCTGGGCGCCGGTCGTCCTCATCCATTCCAAGTAAGGGGTGATCGCTGCGACCATGGACGCCGACGACGGCCCAACCCACGGACCGGAAGTCAAGGCCGTGATCTCGCCCTGGTACGAGGTCGCCGTCGATTGCAACGCGGCGGCCAGCTCGTCCCAGGCCATCGCGGCGGCCAGCATCGGTCCCGACCCCGGACCGGCGTACATCCGCGCGGAGTTGATCTCCGGCGGCAGTGCGAAGTCCATGTCGTTCTCCTCCGATCGCGTTTCAGGGCCGCGAGGGCATCGACGGCCCCGATGCGCGTGGTGTGGGGGTAGCCAACCGAGCAGCAAACAAATCGCATTCCCTCCGGTGCCGCCGGTGCCGCGGAAGTAGACAGCCGAATAGGGCCGTCCCCAGTGCTAGCGGACCGGTCTCCACGTTTGCAGGTGCTCCCACGTCAACCAATACAGCGAAATTGTTGCCGAGGGTTAACGATAGGTTACCTGCACATGACGAGGGAAACTCGCAAGGGTTAGGCGCGTATTGCGCAAATCACCCTCAGCCCGCTCTCAACGGGGCGCAACGCGCATAGCTCGACTTTCCCGGTCCGATTTCCAGTCGCCTGGCACCGGCAAAGGCCAGGTCAGCTCGATGAGATGGCTTCCCAGCGGGTCGCGCGACGTCCTTTCTGCTTGGATTTGTGGGATCCCTGCGAATGAGGTCTGCTGATGAAAATCGTGCTGGTCGCCTACGGGGGCCGCGGCGACGTCGAGCCTTGCGCCGCGGTCGGCCGCGCGCTGATGAACCGAGGGCACCAGGTGAGCCTGGCGGTCCCCCCCAACCTGACCGCCTTCGTCGAGTCGACGGGGCTCGCCGCCGTCGGGTACGGGCCGGATACGCAACGTGGGATGACTGCGGCTCAGGAATTGCTTGGATCGCTCCAGTCCGGCGTCAGCGGACTGTCGCACGTTGTCGAGCGCGTGACGCGGATCTGGATGGATAAAAGCGCGACGTTGTCGTCCTTGGCAACGGGCGCCGATCTGCTGGTGGCGCACATGAACGATCAGGCGCTGGCCGGCAATGTCGCCGAACAGCAAGGCATCCCGCTCGCCGCGTTACACGTTTTCCCGGCACGGATCATGCCGTCGAGCGCCCTGTATTCGGGCATGACGAAGGATGCCGAAGCCGTCCAACGTCGCGCGCTTGGCTTGCCCGAAACCGATTCGACGGCGCGTCCGGCGAGTGAGGTGTTGGAAATCCAGACTTACGACGAGCTCTGCCTGCCCGGGCCCGCCGCCGAATGGCTGGAACCGGGTGGCCGGCGTCCTTTTGTCGGTTCGCTGACGCTGGAGTTGCCGACTGACAGCGACGACGAGGTCTTGTCCTGGATAGCGGGTGGGACGCCCCCCATCTACTTCGGGTTCGGCAGCACGCCCGTCAGCTCTCCCGCCGAGACTGTCGCGGTGATCAGCGCGGCCTGCGGGCGGTTGGGTGAGCGGGCGTTGATTTGCAGCGGTGCCAATGACTTCACCGATGTCCCGCCGTTCGACCACGTCAAAGTGGTGAGGTCGATGAATTATGCGGCCGTCTTCCCGGCCTGCCGGGCCGTGGTCCACCACGGTGGATCGGGCACCACCGCCGCGGGCCTGCGCGCCGGAGTCCCCACCCTCATCCTGTGGACGGTATGGGACCAGCCGATGTGGGCGGCCGCCGTCGAACAAATGAAAGTCGGTTCGGGACGCGCCTTTTCGGAAAGCACTTTGGACTCGCTGGTCGCCGATCTACGCACCATCCTCACTCCGCAATGCGCCGCTCGCGCCCACGAGGTCGCCGCGCAGATGAGTAAACCCGCCGACAGCGTTGCCTACGCCGCCGATCTCCTCGAAGAGGCTGCCCGCACGGCACGCTCGGTTTGATCGGGCGGCGCGAACCGCCCGTCCGCCGCGGCGGTGGTGCAAACTCCGCCGGTCGTGTAGAAGGTTCTGGTGCAGGATCCGCCGAATAGATCGTTCGATCCGTCGATGCTGCGCGAAGCGATGATCAGGCGGTTGTACCGCCGATTGTCGGCCGAGGGTCAGATCAGGGTGCCGGCGGTGCCGGCCCTGATCGACGAGTACGTCCTGTTGTGCGGCAACATCTGCGCCACCCTGGGTGTCTGGTACACCCCCGAACAGTCCGCACACCTGCGGGCCGCGCTGGAAGTGGAGCTGGCGAAGGCTTTCCGGGCATCCCATCGTTCCGACGTCCTCATCTCGTATCACGCTCCTTTCGGGGAGGGCGTGAATTTCCGCGTCCAGGCCGACTGGCGCACGGTTGAGGCCGACTACCAGCAGTGGATGGACATCCGCCCGCCGCCGCTGTTCGGCACCGAGCCGGACGCACGCGTGCTGGCGCTGGCCGCCGAGGCGGACGACCCTTCGACCTATCGGGTGCTGGACGTCGGCGCGGGAACAGGGCGTAACGCGCTGGCACTGGCGCGCCGCGGACATCCGGTCGATGCGGTCGAGCTGACCGCGAAGTTCGCCGAGGTGATGGTTTCGGAAGCCACCGGGGAATCGTTGCGCGTGAACGTCATTCAAGACGACGTCTTCACCGCGATGGAGGACGTACGCGAGCAGTACCAGCTGATGGTGCTTTCGGAAGTGGTGTCCGACTTCCGCACGACGCACGAGTTGCGCGGCATGTTCGACCTCGCCACCGATTGCCTGGCGCCCGGTGGGCGTTTGGTGTTCAACACCTTCCTGGCGCGCGACGGCTACGTTCCCGACGACGTCGCGGTGCAACTGAGCCAGCAGTGCAACAGTATGATCTTCACCCGCGACGAGGTGACGGCCGCCGCGGCCGGCCTACCTCTCGAGCAAATCGCCGACGACCCCGCCTACGAGTACGAGAAGGCGCGGGTCCCGGCGGAGGCCTGGCCGCCGACGGGTTGGTTCGAAGGTTGGGCCGGCGGCCTCGATGTGTTCGATCTCGAGCGCGACGATTCCCCAATAGAGCTGCGCTGGCTCGTGTTTCAAAAGGCCGGCTGACCCGCAGGTCTAGGCGGTGAGGTCGCGGGTGGCCGGCCCTTCCAGCAGGGTGCCGTCGGGCGCGAACCGTGACCCGTGCAGCGGACACTCCCACGCGTTGTCGGCGTCGTTCCAGTTCACGATCCCGCCCAGGTGCGGGCAGACAGGTGAGACGCGGTGCTCGGTCCCGTCGACGCGGCAGCGGGCCTCCAGACGCCACGGCGGGCCACTCACCACCCCGCCTTCGCCGTCGACCGGGCTGCGGCGGTGCGTGCGGATCGCCGGGGTGATCCACCCTTTCGTCAGGTTGAAGCCGACCTCGAGGTTGGCCTGCAAGGCCGTCGTCAGGCCCGTCAGCTCGTGCGGACTCCAGCTGGCGAACGCGCGGGCCCAATCCATCCGCCCACCCAGGATGCGACTCGACAGCGCCAACGCCGCAGCGGGACCGTTGGTCATCCCCCACTTGTTGAAACCCGTTGCGATGAAGATGCTTTCGTTGTTCGGCAGGATGGGGCCCACATAGGGCAGATGGTCGATGGGCGTGTAGTCCTGCGCCGACCAGAAATGGGTCTGCACCGCACCCGGGTAATGCTTGCGGGTCCACGTCGACAGCTCGTTCAGCGCCTCGGACGGACTCTTCTCCCGGCCCACGGTGTGGCCGGCGCCGCCCACGATCAGCCGCTCCCCGTCCGCGACCGGCGCGTAGCGCACCGAACGCGTCGGCGAGTCGGTGGAGATCATCATCGGCCGGGTGATGTTGCCCGGAACCTTGAACGCCAAGCAGTAGGACCGGCTCGGCTTCACCCGCGCGAAATAGCCGCCGCGATCCAGGATCGGGATGCCCGTCGCGAGCACCAGCTGGCCGGCCTGAAGTTCGACGTCTCGCTGGGCGGCGTCGTTGACGTGCACGCGCACCTTCTTGCCGCGCCAAGAGACCCGCCGCACCCGCGTGTGCTCGATTAGCCGCCCACCGCGAGCGAGCAGCTCGACGACCAACGAGTCGAGGAATGACATCGGGTCGAACTGCGCCTGGTCGGCCAGCCGCACACCGCCGTGATAGGCGAACGGCACGTCGGCATCGTCGTCCCACACCGCCGGCAGACCGACCGCCTGACACGCCGCGAGTTCGGCTCGCGCCCTCGGAACTCCCCGCACCGACTGGGCGTAGGTGTAGGCATCCTCGCGCTGCACGGCCACGCCGTTCGCCTCGCAGTGGTCCAGCACCCACTCCTGGCCCTCACGATTGCCGTCGACGTATGCGCGTGCCACGTCCTTGCCGTGCCGCGGCAGCACCTTGGAGAGCTGGCTGCCCTGCAGCAGGCTGATCTTGGCGGTGGTGTTGCCGGTCGCGCACGCCCCCACCGTGCGCGCCTCCAGCACCAGCACGTCCTTGCCCGCGCGGGCCAGCAGGACCGCTGTCATCAGGCCGGTGATGCCGGCGCCCACGACGATGACATCGGCGGACCCGGACTCTTGGTCAAGCTGGCTTGAGGCCCAAGGCTGTTCGGTTCGTTCGGTCATCCATAAAGAAGTCACGGCTTTGCTGATACCCCGGCCGGGCGCGGGGAAACGCTTAGCCGGATTCAGGCCCGTTTCAACCGGTTCGTTGCCTCGGTCACAGCTTTCGTAGCGGCCCGACGGGCTTGCTGGGCCTTGGCATAGTCCCTTTCGGCACCCTTGAGGTCCTGCTCGGCCGCCCGCAGTGCCCTTGCCGCGGCGTCGCGGCGCTGTTGGGCGGCATCCCGCTCGGCTTGTCGCTCGGCCACCAGGTCGTCGGCCTCTGCCTTGGTGCGCTCCGCGGTGGCAAGGGCCGCGCTCAGTTTTTCGCGCCGTCGCTGCCCCGGCGTGCTCCGCCGCTTCGCCGGTTCGCTGGATGAGTCCCCCGCTTCCGGCGCCGCGTCGCCGAAGGCGCCGAAGCCCGACCACTGCTCGGGCCGGGTCAGCCTCCCGAGCCGTTCGCCGATCCGCGGGTCGGCGATGGCGGCTTGCAGCGTGCCGGTCAGGTCTTCGCGCACGGTCGCCGACGGTTGCGTCAGGTCGGCCGCCTGCAGCGCCTTGCGGGTGAGTTCGTCGATGAGCTTGTGTTGCTCGGCTGACAAGTCCCGGATGCGGCCGCCGTCCATCGCCGAGTGCGCGGCGCGCAATCGCTTACCGAGATCGGCCAGCCGCTGCCGAGTGTCGGCGTGCCGCAGAGCCAGCCGGTTGATGACCCACGCCGCCGTCGTCGGCTTGTTAATGCCGGAAATCCGTTTGGCGGCCGCGTCGTCGCCGCGTTCCTTCGCCGCGGCGGCCAATCGGGCGCGTTCCGCGGTGAACTCCTTCGGCGCCACGTCATAGAGGCCGTCGAGTTCCTCATCGACCATGCAGCCATGATCTCTCGCGGAAGCCGGTTGCAGGCCCGCGTCATCCCGGGCGGTTTAAAAACCGCATGTCGCGGGATACCTCATCTACAACATCGACTTCGCCGGGGCAGGATTCTCAGGCCTGCGAGAACCAGAAAGCAGGGATTCGGCAGCTTCATGATGTCCAAGAACAGCGATCAGCTGGCCGGCCGAATCCTGCGGGTCAGCCGGCCTCGCCGACTCTTGCTTGCGGTCTGCGTGATCGTCGCTGCGGTGGCCGCGACATACGTTGCGACCTCACATTGCCTGGGCGGTCACTGCGGGCAGGGCGGCGCGCCCGCGAAAACCGCTGGGCCAGCCCAAATAACGATCACTCCTAGCGCCGACGCGCATGACGTCGACCCGGTCGCCCCGGTCACGGTCAAAGCCGACAACGGGACGCTGACAAGCGTCGACATGGTCAACGAGAGCGGCAAACCGATCGAGGGTGTCATGACGCCGGACAACACGGTGTGGAAGCCCACCGTCCCACTGGGCTACGGGCGCACCTACACGCTGACGATCACCAGCAGCGGTGTCGGCGGTGTTGCGGCCAAACAGGTTTCGTCGTTCTCCACGCTGAAACCGTCCAACCAGACCAAGGTGTCGTTCACCACCACGTCGGAAGCCGCGTTGCGCGACGGCGGCACCTACGGTGTCGGAACGGTGATCGTGGCGCACTTCGACGAGAAGGTCGCCGATCGAGCCGCCGCCGAGCGGCAGCTGTCGGTGACCACCGACCCGAAAGTAGAGGGTTCCTGGTATTGGGTCGACGATCAGAACGCGCACTGGCGGCCCGAGCATTACTACCCGCCGGGCACAAACGTCACCGCCGAGGCGAAGATCTACGGAATAGCCCTGGGCGATGGCCTATTCGGGCAAGACGACACCAAGGTGTCGTTCCGTATCGGCGATGCGCACGTCTCGATCGCCGACGACGCGACCCATCAGGTCAGCGTCTTCAGCAACGGGAACCTGCAGCGCACGATGCCTACGTCCATGGGAATGGGCGGCACCGAAAACGTCGGCGGCAAGGCGATCTCGCTGTGGACGCCCTCCGGGATCTACACGGTCCTGGACAAGGGCAATCCCGTCATCATGGACTCCTCGACCTTCGGCCTGCCCAAGAATTCCAGACTCGGATACCGCGAGACCATCAACTGGGCCACCAAGATCAGCAGCGACGGCATATATCTGCACGAGCTCGACGCGACGGTATGGGCTCAGGGACACCGCGACACGTCGCACGGCTGCCTGAACCTCAATGCCGACAACGCGAAATGGTTCTTCGACTTTTCGGTACCCGGGGACGTCGTCGAGGTTCGCAACAGCGGCGGACCTCCCCTGACGTTGGCGCAGAACGGCGACTGGACCCTCAGCTGGGACCAGTGGCGCAAAGGCAGCGCGCTGAAGCCCACCTGATCGTCGCGTGAGCTAGCTCATTCGTAACCCGAAGTTGTGCCCCACTTCACAATAAAGTCTTGAC
The DNA here is from genome assembly GCF_059813205.1 of Mycobacterium sp. NGS17. Lineage (NCBI taxonomy): Bacteria > Bacillati > Actinomycetota > Actinomycetes > Mycobacteriales > Mycobacteriaceae > Mycobacterium > Mycobacterium sp. NGS17. The sequence continues at coordinate 278,603 of NZ_JCALED010000007.1, forward strand.
TCGTTCCAGATAAGTGCGTCATATTGGTGGCGTGTCGTCGACGGCCGATTACGCGGATAGGTTGCGGATGGCCGATTTGCGGGTGACGCGGCCCAGGGTTGCCGTGCTGGAAGTCGTCGACGCCAATCCGCACGCCGACACCGAAACGATCTTTTCGGCCGTCAGAGTCGGCCTCCCCGAGGTCTCGCGCCAAGCCGTCTATGACGTTCTCAACGCGCTGACCACCGTGGGCCTGGTTCGGCGCATCCAGCCCCTGGGCATGGTGGCGCGCTACGAATCGCGCGTCGGCGACAACCACCACCACGTCGTCTGCCGCTCCTGCGGGATCATCGCCGACATCGACTGCGCCGTCGGCGACGCTCCGTGTCTGACGCCCTCGGACGACGACAACGTTCTTGATGGCTTCGTACTCGACGAGGCCGAAGTCATCTACTGGGGCCTGTGTGCCGACTGCTCGGCCACAGGTTCTTAGATCACAGCCCGTGATCGCAGCCCGATTCACCCACCCTCGAAAGGAATGCTGTGTCATCTGATACATCCGCAAGCCGCCCACCAAACCCCGACGCCGGGTCGGCAAGCACAAGCGAAAGCGAAAACCCAGCAATCCCTTCGCCGCAACCGAAGTCGAACGCTCCACGGACGAACCAGGACTGGTGGCCCAACCAGGTCGACGTGTCACGCCTGCATCCGCATGTCGCGCAGTCCAACCCGCTCGGTGAGGACTTCGACTATGCCGAGGAGTTCGCCAAGCTCGATGTCGAGGCGCTCAAGGCCGACATGATCAAGCTGCTGACGACCTCGCAGGATTGGTGGCCCGCCGACTACGGCCACTACGGGGGCCTGTTCATCCGGATGAGCTGGCACGCCGCCGGCACCTACCGCATCTATGACGGTCGCGGTGGTGGCGGCCAGGGCATGCAGCGCTTCGCCCCGCTCAACAGCTGGCCCGACAACGCGAGCCTGGATAAGGCGCGCAGGCTCCTGTGGCCGTTGAAGAAGAAGTACGGCAACAAGATCTCCTGGGCGGATCTGCTGCTCTTCGCCGGAAACACGGCGCTGGAATCGATGGGATTCAAGACGTTTGGCTTCGCCTTCGGCCGCGAAGACGTGTGGGAGCCCGAAGAGATCCTCTTCGGTGAAGAGGAAGAATGGTTGGGCACCGACAAGCGTTACTCGGGCGAACGTGACCTCGCGCAGCCCTACGGTGCCACCACCATGGGTCTGATCTACGTGAATCCCGAAGGCCCCGAAGGCAAGCCGGACCCGATCGCGGCCGCGATCGACATCCGCGAGACCTTTGGCCGGATGGCGATGAACGACGAGGAGACCGCCGCTCTGATCGTCGGCGGCCACAGCTTCGGCAAGACCCACGGCGCCGGTGACGCCGACCTGGTCGGCCCCGAGCCGGAAGCCGCCCCGATCGAACAGCAGGGGCTGGGCTGGAAGAGCTCGTTCGGAAGCGGCAAGGGCAAGGACGCCATCACCAGCGGCCTCGAGGTGGTCTGGACGCCGACGCCTACCAAGTGGGACAACTCCTTCTTGGAGACGCTGTACGGCTACGAGTGGGAGCTGACCAAGAGCCCCGCCGGGGCCTGGCAGTTCACCGCCAAGGACGGCGCCGGCGCGGGGACCATCCCCGACCCATTCGGTGGGCCGGGGCGCGCCCCGACGATGCTGGTCACGGACATCTCGTTGCGGGAGAGCCCGATTTACCGCGACATCACGCGGCGCTGGCTCGACCACCCCGAGGAGCTGGCCGACGCCTTCGCCAAGGCGTGGTACAAGCTGCTGCATCGCGACATGGGGCCGGTCTCCCGCTTCCTGGGGCCCTGGATTCCCGAGCCGCAGCTGTGGCAGGACCCGGTGCCGGCCGTCGAGCACAAGCTCGTGGACGAGAAGGACATCGCCGACCTGAAGAGCAAGGTGCTCGCGTCCGGTCTCTCCATCCCACAGCTGGTCAAGACGTCCTGGTCCGCGGCGATCAGCTACCGCAACACCGACAAGCGCGGCGGTCCCAACGGCGGGCGGCTTCGTCTCGAGCCGCAGCGGAGCTGGGAGGTCAACGAGCCGTCCGAACTGGACAAGGTGCTGCCCGTCCTGGAGCAGATCCAGCAGGACTTCAACGCCTCGGCCTCCGACGGCAAGAAGATCTCGATCGCCGACCTGATCGTGCTGGCGGGTTCCGCGGCGGTCGAGAAGGCCGCCAAGGACGCGGGCTACGAGATCGCGGTGCACTTCGCCCCCGGGCGAACCGACGCGTCTCAGGAGGCCACCGACGTGGAAGCCGCCGCGGTGCTCGAACCACGGGCCGACGGCTTCCGCAACTACGCGCGGCCGGGTGAAAAGGCCCCGCTCGAGCAGCTGTTGCTGGACCGGGCGTACCTGTTGGGTGTGACCGGCCCCGAGTTGACGGTGCTGGTCGGCGGGCTGCGTGCCCTGGGCGCCAACCACGGCGGCAGCAAGCACGGTGTGTTCACCGACCGGCCGGGCGCGTTGACGAACGACTTCTTCGTCAACCTGCTCGACATGAACACCGAGTGGAAGGCGTCGGAGACCGCGGAGAACGTCTACGAAGGGCACGACCGGGCCTCCGGGGCGCTCAAGTGGACCGCGACCCCGACTGATCTTGTCTTCGGCTCGAACTCGGTGTTGCGCGCATTGGCCGAGGTCTATGCCCAGGACGACGCGCACGGCAAGTTCGTCGAGGACTTCGTCGCCGCGTGGGTGAAGGTCATGAACAACGACCGGTTCGACCTCAAGTAATTTCCCGGATACCGAACGACGCCCCGCGGGTCATCGGCCCCGCGGGGTGTCGCTTCGTTCGGCGTCGCTTCTTTGGTGATGCTTCGTTCGGTGATCTCGCGACACTTAAACCACGCACACGACACGCCGCAATCGGTCGCAGTGGTTTATTTCTCGTGTAGGGAGAGAGGGACGTCGGGTCAGCGGGCGAGATCCCACTGGCCGAAGTCGGCGGCGAGGACGTCGTCGACATCGACATTGATGCCACCCAGCAGCGGGCCCGGATTCCCCGGGCTGTTGACGACCGTTTGGTAGAGCACCGCCGCGGGTTCGCGATCGCCGTGCGACCAGGCCCTCGTCTGCCACGCCCATTGGTGTCCGGCGCTCGTGGACGGGCCGATGACGCCGTCTCTGATCGCCCACCCGCACACCTGGGCATCCCCGTAGATGCCGGTGCGGCCCACGCCCAACACCGAGTTGATTCCCCGAAACCATTGCACCGCAAGCGTATTCCATGTGTTGGCGTCGATGGCGTCGTCGACGCTGAAAAAGATGGGGGCCGAGTTCGGGCCTCCCGCCGCGGAGTGCAACTGCATGGCGCTATGAGCATCGGCCACGCCGCCGTCGTACCCGCGCGTGAGATCCGACGGGTCCGGCCAGCCGGGCTTGCCGTACTGGAAGTTGCTGACGATATGCAGCCCCGCCGCGCGCAGCGCGTCGGCGTAGTCCTTTGTCAGCGGTTTGGCCTCGAAGTCGGCGCCCGGGCGCGACAGCGACACGTAATTCACCACGCCGTCGTAGCCTGCCGACTTGATCTCGTCCGGGGCTATCCTGCGCTCGGCGAAATCGATCAGCTGCATGGCCGCGGCTGACGCCTTGGGGGCGCCGGGGCCCGGGACCAGCGCGCCCAGGGTCAGCAGGGCCGGGGTCAACGCGGCGTATCTGAGGACGTCGCGACGCGAAGGCGATCGCTGATCGCCCCCTACCCGTCCGGCCGAATCCCGCACCGCGCGATGGTAACAAAAGCCCGCAGCGTCTTTCGGCCGATCTTCGCCGGTCAACCCTCTGGCACCGCGCGTTCGAGGGCGACCGGCCGAGAGGATAGCGGCCGCTGACCAGTGGCATGATCTTTGCGTGTCGGACATCCCGGAGGTCGCCTGCGCGCGGGACGGCGGATCTCGGCCTCGTTGCGCTCGATTAGGTGATCGAACTATAGTCTGGACACATGTCCAATTTGCTGTCACGGAGTTCGGGAGCCCGTTGACCGCGATGTATTCGGCGCCAATCCGCGGTCATTTTCCAGCAAAGAAGAGTTGAGTATGCGAATTGCCCTGCTGTCCTACCGTAGTAAGACCCATTGCGGCGGACAGGGCGTCTACGTGCGCCATCTCAGCCACGGCCTGGTCGAACTCGGTCACGACGTCGAGGTGTTTTCCGGGCAGCCGTATCCTGACCTGCTCGATCCGCGGGTCCGGCTCACCGAGGTGCCGAGCCTTGATCTGTACCGGGAACCGGACCCTTTCCGGGTGCCGCGGCCCAGCGAGATTAGAGACTCCATCGACCTCCTGGAATTGCTCACCACCTGGACCGCGGGATTTCCCGAACCGCGGACGTTCACGATGCGGGCCGCGCGGTTACTTGCCCAGCGGACAACGGATTTCGACGTCGTACACGACAATCAGAGCCTGGGCACCGGACTGCTCAGCATCGCCGAGGCGGGGCTTCCCGTCGTCGCCACCGTGCACCACCCGATCACCCGGGATCGGGTGCTGGACCTGGCCGCCGCACGATGGTGGCGAAAGCCGTTGGTGCGCCGCTGGTATGGGTTCTTGGACATGCAGCAGGAGGTCGCCCGGCACATCCCCGACCTGTTGACCGTCTCGTCATCGTCGGCCGCGGACATCATCGCCGACTTCGGCGTCGAACCGGAGCAACTCCATGTCGTCCCGCTTGGGGTCAACACCGAGCTGTTCAAACCGGGTTCCGGTCCCCGCGAGCCCGGGCGCATCATCGCGATCGCCAGCGCGGATACCCCGCTGAAGGGCGTCCGCACCCTGCTGCAGGCGGTCGCCCGGTTGCGCACTTTCCGGGACCTCGAGTTGCGGTTGGTCGCCAAGGTGGAGCCGAATGGCCCGACCCACAAACTCATCGCCGAACTCGGGATCTCCGACATCGTGCACATCACCAGCGGGCTGTCCGACGCCGAGTTGGCCGCCTTGTTCGCGTCCGCGGAAGTGGCCTGCATTCCCTCGCTTTACGAAGGGTTTTCGCTGCCCGCGGTGGAAGCCATGGCCAGTGGCACCCCGATCGTCGCCAGCCGGGTCGGAGCGCTGCCGGAAGTCCTTGGGACGGACGGTGCCTGCGCCGAACTGGTTCCGCCCGCCGACGTGGATGCGCTGACCAGCGCGCTCGGTGAACTGCTCGACTCCCCGGAAAAGCGCCGCAGCCTCGGCAAGGCGGGCCGCGCTCGTGCCGTCAACGTCTTCAGCTGGGAAGCCGTGGCCGCTCAGACCGTGCGGGTGTACGAGCGGGCGATCGCACGCAGCGCGCAGAGCGGAGCGTCATGCTGACCGTCGATTTCGACCGGCTCGGGATCGGACCGTCGACCAAGGTCATCGACGTCGGATGCGGAGCCGGCCGGCATGCCTTCGAGGCGTATCGGCGCGGCGCCGACGTCGTCGCCTTCGATCATGACGAGGCCGAATTGCGTTCGGTGGACACCATCCTGCGCGCGATGGCCGAAACCGGCGAGGCACCCGCTGGGGCGTCTGCGACGGTGGTCGTCGGTGACGCGCTGAAGTTGCCCTACGCCGACCAGACGTTCGACTGCGTCATCGCGTCGGAGATCCTGGAGCACATTCCTCAGGACGACGTGGCGATCGCCGAGCTCATCAGGGTGCTCAAAGTCGGTGGCACGCTGGCCGTCAGCGTACCGCGGTGGCTGCCCGAGCAGGTGTGCTGGATGCTGTCCGACGAGTACCACAGCAACGAGGGCGGCCACGTACGCATCTACCGGGCCAGTGAATTGCGCGGCAAGATCTCCGACGGCGGAATGGAATTGACGCACACCCACCACGCCCACGCGCTGCACTCCCCCTTCTGGTGGCTCAAATGCGCTGTCGGTGTGCAGAACGCCGACCACCGTGCGGTCACCGCCTACCACAAGCTGCTGGTGTGGGACCTGATGCAGCGGCCAAAGATCACCCAGCTGGCGGAGTCGCTGCTCAACCCGCTGGTGGGCAAGAGCGTAGCCATGTACTTCGTCAAACCGCAGGAGGCGAAAAGCCAAGTGACTGAAGAGTATTCAGTTGCATCGGTCTAACCCGCCCGCAGTTCCGGGTGTCCTGACTCCCGAACAATGCCGACAGACCGCGCGTTCTATCGCCGCCGCACAAGAACCATCGGGCGCCATTCCCTGGTTCGAGGGCGGGCACACCGATCCATGGGACCACATCGAGTGCGCCATGGCGCTCACTACCGCCGGACTGCTGGAGCCGGCGCGCGCGGCCTTCGAGTGGAGCCGCCACACGCAGCGTCCCGATGGCTCGTGGCCCATCCAGTTTCGCGCCGGCGCCGTCGAAGACGCCAACAGCGACAGCAACTTCTGCGCGTACATCGGCGCCGGTGTGTGGCATCACGTGCTGGTTACCGGTGATGAGTCGTTCGGCATCGAGATGTGGCCGGTGGTGCACAAAGCGATCGACTTCGTCATCGACATGCAAGTCGGCTATGGCGAGATCGGTTGGGCGCGCAGCGAATCCGGTGTGCTGCCGGAAGCGTTGCTGACCGGATGCTCCAGCATTTTCCACAGCATCCGATGCGCGCTTGCCTTGGCAGCTCTGGTCGGAGATCCGCAGCCGGAGTGGGAGTTGGCGCTGGGCCGCCTGGGTCATGCCATCTCCGCGCACCCCGAGGCGTTCACCGAAAAGGACCGCTACTCGATGGACTGGTACTACCCCATCCTCGGTAGCGCACTGCGCGGGCCGGCGGCGGCCGCGCGCATCAGGCAGCGGTGGGAAGCGTTCGTGGTCGACGGCCTGGGCATCCGGTGTGTCGGTGATCGTCCGTGGGTGACCGGTGCCGAAACCTGCGAGCTGGTGATGGCGCTGGACGCGATCGGACACCACGCAGATGCGCACCGGCAGTTCGCCGCGATGCAGCATCTTCGCGAAGACGACGGATCGTATTGGACGGGACTGGTTTTCGCCGACGGCAAGCGCTGGCCCGAGGAGCGCACCACCTGGACTGGCGCGGCGATGATCCTGGCGGCGGACGCCCTGTCGAACACGACTGGCGGCGCGGGAATCTTTCGCGGCGACGAGCTGCCGTTGGGCCTGCAGACCGACTTCGATTGCGAATGCGTCGGCACCGGCCCAGCCCGGTGACTCGCTAGACCTGTCCCCCCGGGAGGCCGCTGACACGTTCGAGCAACCTCAGCGATCCCGTCGCTGATACCTCTCGGAACTGACCGGAATCGAGTGCGCGACAGTAGATGTAATACGGTGGCCGCCCGCCGTCCTTCGGGTCGGGAAACACGTCGTGGATGACCAGTGCCCCACCGGTGTCGACCCACTTGGCCCAGCCGTCGAAGTCCTGGTTCGCGGCCGCTTCGCTGTGGCCGCCGTCGATGAACAAAAACTGCAGCGGTGCGCGCCACGCCCGCGCCACCAGCGGTGACTTGCCGACGATCGCGACGACGTGGTCGTCCAGTCGGGCGGTGTCGAGCGCACGACGAAACGTCGGCAACGTGTCGAACAATCCCGTCACGTCGTCCACCATCGACGCGTCGTGATATTCCCACCCGGCCTGGTGCTCCTCGGAGCCGTGATGGTGGTCGACCGTGTAGAGCACGCTGCCGGTTTGTTGCGCCGCTGCGCCCAGCAAAAGGGTGGATTTGCCGCAGTACGTGCCGATCTCGACGCCGATTCCGCCCCCGAGGTACCGCAGCGCCGCGTCGTACAGCGCCCGCCCCTCGTCGGCCGGCATGAAACCTTGGACCTGTTCGGCCAGCGCGAACAAGCGCTCGGGCGCATTCGCGTCGACGTGACTCATCAGCTGAACCTATCGTCTCGCTGGACACCGCCGGCGCCGTGGTCGGTGTTCGCGGTGAGCGATCACCTGCGGTCTGTGCACGGGCTCCCCAGCGCGCGGAGCGGGTTCGCTCTACCATCATCTGCGTGCGCGCCTTGCTTCTCCGCAACTTTGCTGGTGTTGGCCTCGCCGCGGTCACGGCCGCGGCCGCCCTGATGCTGCCCGCCGCGGTGCTTCCCCCCGGGGCGCCGGGGCCGGTCCCATCGGCCGCGGCCGCCAACTGCCCGCCGGTCCAGATCGTGTTCGCCCGCGGCCGTAACGAATCACCCGGCCCAGGCGTGCTGGGGAACGCGTTCATCAGCGATGTGCGCAACAAGGTGAACCGGACCGTTGGCGTGTACGCCGTGCAGTATCCGGCCGACACCGAGGTCGCCCAGGGTGCCAACAACATGAGCCACCACGTCCAGGACGTGATCAACAGTTGCCCCGACACCCGACTGGTGCTGGGCGGATACTCGCTGGGCGCGGCCGTCACCGACGTCGTGCTGGCGGCGCCCATCGGCGCGTTCGGGTTCGACAGCCCGTTGCCGCCCGGCGCCGATCAGCACATCGCCGCCGTCGCGCTGTTCGGCAACGGAAGCCAGTGGGTCGGTCCGATCACCAACTTCAACCCGACCTACAACGACCGGACCATCGAGTTGTGCCACGGCGCGGATCCCGTCTGCAACCCGGCCGACCCGAACACCTGGAAGGAAAACTGGCCACAGCACCTCGCGGGCGCCTACATCGACGCGGGCATGGCCAACCAGGCGGCGGACTTCGTCGCCAGCAAGCTCTGAGCGAGTTGGGCAACGCTTGCACGATCTCGCCAACACCCGAGAGGAGACGCAATGCCGCGTCTGAAGCCGATCCCGCGGAGTGACGTCGGCGACGAATTCACGCTGAAGATGTATGACTTCATGTTCGGCGATCGTGATCCGGTGGCCGAGCCGGGCACCATCGGTGGCACCCCCGGCAATTGGTGGACGGTGATGGCGCAGTCACCCGCCGCCCTGCGCCATGCCGTCCGCGGCTTCCGCCTCTATCGCGAAGAGGTCTCCATCCGGGCCGATCACCGGGAATTGGGCCAGATCCGGGCGGGCTGGGTGGTCGGCAGTCAATTCGTGTTCTCGCAGCACTGCAAAGCGTGCCGGTCGGCGGGATTGTCCGAGGAGAAAATTGCGGCAATACCGTCGTGGGAGACCGCCGACTGTTTCGATCACACCGAGAGGTTATTGCTGGCGTACGCGGATTGCCTTGCGGGCCAACATGGTCGGGTACCCGAGCGGTTGTTCGCTCAGTTACGTGAGGTCTTCACCGACACCGAGGTACTCGAATTCACTTACACCACCACCATGTACGTAATGCACGCCATCATGTCCCGCGCATTGCGGCTGGAATTCGACGATGTCGACGACCCGGTCGTCGAGATCGACGACCCGAATGGCGGCGGTGTCCTTGACATCGGCGCCGCGACATCCGGAAGTGACTGACATGGGCGGGTCGGCCGCCGTGCGGAGCTGACACAGCTCGACATCGAGCCCGCTAGATATTCGAGGCCTATCCGGCCGGCGATCCGTTGATTGCTCGCGAGCGGAGGTAAGTGCGGCGGGATTGTGGACCGCCGCAATTTAGTGGCGAATTCAGGCGGGCGTATTGCCGCTGGAGTAAAGCTTCAAATTGCGGACCATCGGAACGACCGGGTTACCAGAGGCTGCGGCGCGCTGACGGGCGCGAAATGAAGGATGACGCCGCACTGCGTCATTACGTTCGCGTTCCCGCCGCTGCGCGGCGATCCAGGCCGGATGGGAGTGAAGGAACATAACCGTGCCTTCTGGTGTATTTGCCACGATCGTCACTCCTCTCAGTACCACCCGCAAAAGCTACAACAGTGTGGCTATCGGATCGTGATTCCAGAATGCCCGCCATATCCTGAGACCAAACCATCTGTCAAGATGAGAATTGGCCGTGAATTTGCGAGCGTAATCCGTTGCCACTGCCGTGCTGTCGTCCCTGCTGGTCCGACCGCAATCAGAACCATAGCGACGGGCACCGACAGAATTCCCGTTTTAACCTCAGGCAGGGTTGGCTGCTAGGGTCCCTTGCTTATGCCGGAGATCGATCGCCGCCGCATGATCCTGACAACCGGGATCGGAGTGCTGGCGGCCGCGCTGCCAGGGCCGAAGGCCTGGGCCTACCCGTCCCGACAGGATGAGCCTGCCGGGCGGATACCGCCCCCCGCCGCCCCCAGCGGCCAGGCGGGGTCCTACATCTTTTCCGACGAGTTCGACGGTCCGGCCGGCTCGGCGCCCGACGCTTCCAAGTGGGCGGTGGCCAAAGCCCGCGAGACGATCAAAGATCCCACCTACTGGGAGCTGCCAGAGCACATCGGGCAGTACCGCGACGATCGCCGCAACGTGTTCCTGGACGGCAATTCCAACCTCGTCCTGCGCGCGGCCAAGGATGGCCCCACCTACTTCAGCGGCAAGGTGCAGAGCCTGTGGCGCGGCGGCGTCGGCCACACCTGGGAAACCCGGATCAAGCTGAACTGCCTCACCGCCGGCGCGTGGCCGGCCTACTGGCTGGGCAATGACGATCAGGGCGAGATCGACGTCATGGAGTGGTACGGCAACGGCAGTTGGCCGTCGGCAACCACCGTGCACGCCAAAGCCAACGGCGGCGAGTGGAAGACCCACAACATCGCGGTGGACAGTGCCTGGCACACCTGGCGCTGCCAATGGGATCAGGCCGGCATCCGCTTCTGGAAGGACTATGTCGACGGCGCCGCGCCCTACTTCGACGTGCCGGCGAGCTCGCTGCCGGATTGGCCCTTCAACGGAGCGGGTTACACGGTGTACCCGGTGTTCAACTTGGCGGTGGCCGGTTCCGGCGGCGGCGATCCCGGGTCGGGCAGCTACCCCGCCGACATGCTCGTTGACTGGATCCGCGTCTGGTAGGTATCGCTGCGGGGTAAGCGCGTAAGCCTCTAGTGGGTCAGCAGGGCGACCGCAGACGTGGGTTTGCGGCCTGGCCGGCGCAAATCCGATCGTCGCCACGTGAGTGGCCGCATCAAGACGGGTAAGCGGTGGAGCTTGTTGGCGGTCTCGAGCACCGATTCGGCTTCGACGGTCCGCCAGCCCAGGTCTTCGAAGAAGGCCAGCCCGTTCTCGGGAGCGAATTTGAACGGCGCGTTCTGCGAAATTCCCGCGACGTTCTTGTTGATTCTCCTTTTCAGCCCGGGAAAGGCGAAATCGAGCATCCACCAGGCGACCTCGGGTCGCTGGATCGCACCCGAAAGCGCCGCGATGTCGGAGGTCTCCAGATACATCGACAATCCCTCGGTCAGCACGAAGGCCTTCGTCGCGCCGTCCAGCGCGTCGTTGAGAAACGCGTCTCGGGCCTGCGGGTCGGCGAGGTCGACGGCAGTCCGGGTCAGTCGGCAGTGGGGGGTTTGGTCGGTGAGCGCTTGCGTCTTCTCCGCGAGCAGCTTGGGCAGATCGGCCTCGATCCAGGTGAGCTCGGACGGGAGCTCTAGGCGGTAGGGCCTGGTGTCCAGGCCGGCGGCCAGATTCAGCACGCGATCGCAGCCGTGCGCGAGAGCGTCGGCGATGGCGTCGTCGATCAGCTTGGTGCGTGCGACCAGCCACCAGCCGTTGCGATCGGATCGGGGAAAGTTGTCGACGATCGCGCGGCCGTGTTCACCGGCGAGGCGTTCCGCGAGCGGGTCACGGAACAGCGCATCGGGGCGCGCCGATTCGGTTGCCCTGTGTAACGCCGTCCACCGGGCCGTATCGGAAACATGGGTAATGGTGTGCGATGGACCAGACATACGTTGCGTTATAGCAGTACCGGCGCCGCCCTACTGCCCGGCCCTGCCTCCGGCGAACCAGGCGGCCGTTACCGCGCGGGTTGCAGGCGGTGCAAGGACGGCGTCGGGCGCGCCCAGGCGACCGACTTTGACGGTCCACACCGGCGGTGAGCGGTCGATGCAGGTTCCTGCGCCCTGGCTGGGCAGCCACAACACGGCAGGGTCGCTCCCGCCGCTGCCGCCGCAACCGTAGACGCCGACGTATCCGTCGGCACGCCCACCCCACGCGCCGCCGTTGCGCAGCAGGCAGTGCGTCCCGTCGTCGAGGGCGAGCGCGAACGGGTCCGGATTGGCCGTCGGATGCACGGGCGGAAGCTGGCCGTCGAACATCACCCGGTGCATCCGCATGTCCCACGGATCGTCAACGCACAGAAGAGATCCCGGGGTTGAGGGCCAGCAGGTGCCGGCTCCGGCCGCGCTCGGCGAACAGTAGTAGACGTTGTCTTCAACCGCCGACGGCGACGGTTGCGAGCAGTTGTCGGCCCGCCCGACGTTGCCCGGTCCGGATGCGACCTTGTAGCCGTTCATCGCTTCGCCGCCAGGCCCGACGGCCATCACGGTGATCACCTCGGTGGACGGCGGGTCGGCGCCCGCGGGGCCGCCCGACGAGGTTGCGATCAGCGCAGTCAGCAGGGCGACCCAGATTAGGGCCACGCGGGGCATGTTCATCGAGGCAACCCTTCTCCAGGCCCCCTGTGCAGCGTAGAGCGCACGCGAGGGTTGCGGCGCGGAATCGGCGGTGCGGTCGGCGGCAGCCGATTGGGATCGGTAGCCGCCTTGCGGCTCTGTACTTACCGCAACGACGCCGCCACTCAAGGCGGCGCCCCAGGAAAGGAAGACAGCAATGAACATCGTGCCGACCAGCATCCAAGAACAGATCAACCGCGTCGATCGCCAACGGAGCCTGTACATCGGGATCAGCACCGGCCTACTGGCGGTCTGGAGCTTTTACCGGGTGATCTGGATGCTTTATATCGGAATGACTTTCGGCTGGTTTTTCGGCGCGATGGCCTTCCAGCTGGTGCTGTGGGCCGTGATCGGCACCGTCGCCGCGGTGGCCTCCGTCGGGTTCCTCACTCGCTACCGCAAGGGATCTTGACACGTCCGACGGGCATCGGAGCAGTCCCGGACCTGGTCGGTCCGGGACTTTCCTTGTGCGACAACAGGTTTAGAGCTGGGCCCACACCGACTTCGTCTTCAGGTAGATCTCGAGGCCCTCTCTACCGAACTCGTGACCCCAGCCGGACTGCTTGTACCCGCCGAACGGCACATCGTGGTCGAAGACCAGCTGGCAGTTGACCTGGACGCTGCCGGCCTGCAGTCGCCGCATGATGCGGTGGGCCCGGCCGAGGTTCTCCGTCCATGCGGTCGCGGCCAGGCCGTAGGTGGTGTCGTTGGCCAGCGCCACGGCCTCGTCCTCGTCGTCGAACGGCAGGATGGTGACCACCGGACCGAAGATCTCCTGTTGGTACAGCCGCATGCTGGTGTCGACGTTGGTAAGCACCGTCGGGTGGACGAAGTAGCCCTTGCGGTCCAGCCGGTGGCCGCCGGTGACCACCTCCACGCCGTCTTTCTTGCCCTCGTCGATGAAGCCCATGACCCGGGTCAGCTGCTTCTGACTGATCAGCGGCCCGCTGACGCAGCCCTCCTCGCTGGGGGCGCCCAGCTTGAACGAATTCGCCATCATCGCAATGCCTTCCACGACCCGGTCGTAGACACCGCGCTGGGCGAAGATGCGCGACCCGCACACGCAGCCCTGGCCGGAGTGCACGAAGATGCCCAACGACGCCATCATGATGGCGTTGTCCAGGTTCGCGTCGTCGAAGATCAGCACCGGCGATTTCCCGCCGAGTTCGAGCGTGACCTTCTTCAGGTTGTCCGCCGAGGCCCGCACGATCTCCTTGCCGACCTCGGTCGAGCCGGTGAAGGCGACCTTCTGCACATCGGGGTGTGCGGTGATCGCGGCGCCCGCGGTGTGACCGTAGCCGGTCAACAGGTTGACCACCCCCTCGGGCACGCCGGCCTCGTGGACGAGTCGGTCCAACAGCAGCGCCGACAGCGGCGTCTCCTCGGCCGGTTTGACGAGCAGGCTGCCGCCCGCGGCCAGTGCCGGGGCAAGCTTCGCGCTGGCGTTGAAGATCGGGCCGTTCCACGGGAAGATCAGGCCCACCACGCTGTACGGCTCTTTGAGCGTGTAGGCGTGCATGTTGACGTAGTTGTCGGTCGCGATGCCGTCGGTCTTGACGTCGTACGCGACACCATTGATCTTCGAACACCAGCCGGCGTAGTAGCGGAAGAACTCCGAACAGGTCGACATCTGCAACTGTGCCTGCAGCAGCGGCATGCCGGTGTTGAGCGAGTCGAGCTGAGCGAACTCCTCGGCGTGTTCGTCGATCAACTCCCCGATCCGCCACAGGATCTTGGCTCGCTCGCGGCCCGGAAGCTCTGACCAGATCCCCGACTCGAACGTCGCCTTCGCCCGCGCGGCGGCCTCGTCGACCGCCTCTTGCCCGCAGTCGGTGAATTCGGTGATGGTCTCCTCGGTGGCGGGATCGATGACCGAGATGACGTCACCCGTTCCGGGGCGCTTGCGAATGTCGTCCAGTACCGCCTGCACCGTCATCTGATCCCTTTCGTATTGCCAGTCGTGGCGCCCCGGCGCCCCATGCGCTCAGTGCTGAGCACTTGCTTAGCATTGTGCACACGGCTGGTCAAGCACGATCGGCTCGGCCGCCGAACGTCGAGTCGTCGGGGACTACTTCAAGAAATCGGCACCACAAGTCGATGGTCGGCGCGTCTATGCGACGAGCTCCGGGTGAAATTTCGCCGCCATGCGGCGGATTCCGTCGCGCCAGTCGACCGAGGTGCCGCCGATGAGTTCGTGCATGCGGTCGATCGTGGTGGGGTTGCCGCGCAGCGCTTGTTCGCTCGCCTCGAAGATCGGCTCCTTGCCGACGAGTGAGCCGAGGAAGTCGCACCACTCCTGCAGGCTGACCGTCTGGTCGCCGCACCAATTGACCGTGGTCGCTGGAACGGACGCGACCTCGAGCAGCTTGGGAATGGTCGCGATGATGTCGTCCTCGTGAATCGGGTTGTAGCGGGCGGGCTCACCGGGTGGGACGGGAATCGGGATGTCGCCCAGCATCATCTCCATGTGATAGAACGGCCATCCGCCGTTGTCGCCGTAGGGGACGTTGAGCCGGGCGATCGTGGTGGGCACGCCGACGATGCGCGCCACCGATCGCGCGACCACCTCCCCGGCGATCTTGGAGATCGAGTAGGTGGGAAACAGCGGCTTGTGGTTGTCGCCGAGGGCGGACCGCTCGCTGCGGGGGTCGTCGCCCGGCGGGTCGTACACGGCGGCCGACGAGCAATGCAGGAAGGCTTTTGCGTTGCGGCAGTGGGCCATCAGCAGGCCGACCGACTCGGCGTTGGCCGCCAGGTCCTTGTCCCAGCTTCCGCTCTTGGCCACCGCCAAGTTGAGGACATAGTCGAAATCCGTTGGCAGGGCCGTGAAGTCGCCGGCCGCGAGATTCACCTTCTCGCAGCGAATCCCGGCCTTTTCGAGGCCTTCCCGCGCGGCGGGGTCGGTGAAACGGGCGATTCCCCAGACCTCGTTGTCGGCGGCGAGCGCCCGGGCGATGGGGGTGGCGATTTGACCGGTCGGGCCGGTGATCAGGATTTTTGAGCCACGCATGCGCGCAATGGTAGCCAGTACCTACAGCCCGGGCTGGTCTTCGATGATGCCCAGCCAGATCTGCGCGACGTCGATGGCGACTTTCTCGCTGATGAAGGCGTGCTGGGTTCCGGTGTAGATGTCCCGGAAGGCGCGTTCCAGCCGGCTGCCTTCGCGGATCGAACTGGTCCCGGCGGCCAGATGCGCCCACTCGGCACAGCCACGGGCCGTGTCGGTGGCGTAGACGGCGGCCACCCGCATGTCCGCACGCAGCGCCGGTGTCAGGTCCTCCCCCGACTCCACTGCGGCCTCGGCGGTGGTGAACGCGTCGAGGACCAGGAGCCGAGCCGCGCGCCAGGCGGCGCGGTGATGCGCCAAGCCCTTCTGGAAGGTCGGGCGGCTGGCCAGCGACGCCATGTCGCTCATGCGGAACTTCGTCGCGGCCAACTCTTGGACGTCGTCGAGCATGCTCTTGGCCACGCCCAGCGCCCACGACGCGTGCCCGGCGGCGGTCACCGGCATCAGCCCCATCCGGGTGGCCGGCGACGTCCCCCGGTAGGGCTGACGCACGAACAGTTCGAACGTGCGGCTCTCGGGAACGAACACCTCCTGCGCGCTGTAGTCATAGGAACCGGTTCCCTTCAGCCCCTGCACGAACCAGCCGTCGTTGAAACTGATCTCCGCCCGCGGAATCACGGCCACCCGCATCTCGGGGAAACCCTCGCTGATCCAGCGCATCTGGCCGTCGTCCATCGGCATGAAGCCAGCCGCAACGTATTCGGAGTGACCGATGCCCGAACCGAAGTTCCACGCGCCGGTCACCAGGTAGCCGCCGTCGACGGCGGCGCCTTGTCCGTTGGGGAAGAACTGGCCGCCCATCGTGACCCGGTTGTCGTGCGCGGTGAACACTTCGGCGAAGCCCTCGTCGGGCAGATACGCCGCCGCGGCGAAGGACGACGGCAGATTGGCGATCCCTATCCAGCCGAACGACCCGTCCTGCCAAGCCATTTCGATCCAGGTCTCGATCATCTCGGTGAACGACGGCTCGACACCGCCGGCCACGACCGGGTTGAACGCCGACATCAGCCCGCTGGACCACATCGCATCGACGATCGCCGGCGTGAGGGTGCGCATCCGCTCGGATTGGGCGGCTTCGGCGCGCACCAGCTCTCGCATACCGCGGGCCAGCGCGACAACCCGGTCTGCGGTGTCGGCGATCGAGGTCATGAGGGTGACCGTATCAACCACCGACGGCTTTAAGAATGGAAATCACCTGCCGCGCGCGTCGTTTACGGTGTGGTGGTGCGGTGGATTGTCGACGGCATGAATGTGATCGGAAGTCGTCCCGATGGCTGGTGGAAGGACCGCAACGGTGCCATGGTCGCATTGGTGGAAAGACTGGATCGATGGGCGTCGGGCCAAGGAGAAACCGTGACAGTGGTTTTTGAGCGACCCCCGTCGACGGCCATCACATCATCGGTGGTCGAGGTCGCGCACGCACCCAGGGCGGCCGCGAATTCGGCCGACGACGAGATCGTCCGCCTCGTCGCGGCCGCCGCTGCGCCGCACGACATTCGGGTCGTGACATCCGACAGAGCGTTGACCGAACGGGTGCGGAGTTTCGGCGCCTCCGTCCACCCGTCGGAAAGCTTCCGCGACCTCATCGATCCGCGGCACCGATGACCGCCGGCAGCCCTGGCGGCGCACCCAACCGGGTCTGCGCGCTTGCACAGATCGACATCCCGATCATCCAGGCGCCGATGACGTATATCGCCGGGGCCCGGCTGGCCGCTGCGGTGTCGAACGCCGGTGCGCTGGGCGTCATCGAGACCACCTCGGACCAGGGGCGAGCCGACCTGCGGCGGGTGCGCGAGCTGACCGACGGGGCGGTCGGCGCGAACATCGCCTTGCTGTTCAACCGTGACCCGGCAATGGTGGAATTGCTTGTCGCCAACGGCATTCGGTTCGTGACCACGTCGGCGGGCAGCCCTTCGGTGTTCACCGAGCGGCTCCACGACGCGGGCATCACGGTGTTTCACGTGGTGGGCACCCTGGCCGCGGCCAAGAAGGCCGTCGACGCCGGCGTGGACGGGCTGGTGGTCGAGGGCGTCGAAGGAGGCGGGTTCAAGAACCGGTTCGGGGCGTCCACCATGGTGCTGCTGCCGTTGGTGGCGGCCCACGTCGACATCCCGATCGTGGCCGCCGGAGGGATCTGCGACGCGCGGTCCATGGCGGCCGCTTTTGTTCTCGGCGCCGAAGCGGTGCAGATGGGCACCCGGCTCCTCGCGTCTGCGGACTCGCCGGTGCACGGCAACCTCAAGCAGGCGGTCGTCGACGCCGACGAGACCGGCACGGTGATGCTCCCCCTCGACGGCACCCGGATGATGCGTGTCATCCGTACGCCCGCCGCCGAGCGGCTTGACGCCGCGACGTCTGCCGCAGAGGGCGCCGCGGCACTACAACGCGTGCAGCGGCTCTACTTCGACGGCGACCTGGACGCCAGTGTCGCCAACACCGGTCAGGTGGCCGGCCGCATTCGAGATCTGCCGCCGGCCGCCGACATCATCAAGGAGATGTGGACCGGCTGCCGCGAGGTGCTGGCGGCCACCTCAACGCGAGTGGGCCAGCCCTAGCTCAGGCCGCCCAGGGGGCGATCAGCTCGCCGCCGCCAGCGCCGCGTCGTAGTTGGGCTCCTGCGCGATCTCGGGCACCAGTTCGGTGTAGGAGACATTGCCATCGGCGCCGATCACCACGATGGCCCGGGCGAGCAAGCCCGCCATCGGACCGTCCGTGATGGTGACCCCGTAGTCCTCGCCGAAGCTGTCGCGGAATGCCGAACCGCTCTTGACGTTCTCGATGCCCTCGGCGCCACAGAAGCGCGCCTGCGCGAACGGCAGGTCCTTCGAGACGTTCACCACGGTCGCCCCGCCACCCGCGGCGCGCTCGTTGAAGGTGCGCACGCTGGTGGCGCACACCGGTGTGTCGATAGACGGAAAGATGTTGAGCACCAAGGGCTTACCGCCGAATTGCTCGCTGCTCACCGGGGCCAGATCGCCGCCGACCAGACTGAAGGCCGGGGCTTTGGATCCGACGGCAGGCAGCTCGCCGACAGTGTTGATCGGGTTTCCACGCAACGTTATCTGTGCCATGGGCAACAGTCTGCCAAGGCCGCCGCGGCCGCGGTGGGGCAGGTCCCATGTCCTAATTGGTGGGATACATGGCGTAGACGACGCACCCCGGCGTGCCCAACACTGAATCTATGGCGCGCAAAGTGGTGATCGTCGGCTTTCCCGGCGTGCAGGCGCTCGACGTGGTGGGACCTTATGACGTCTTCACGGGCGCATCGCTGCTGACGGGCGGCGGCTACGAGGTCGTGATGTCGTCGGTCGCCGGGCAGCCGGTGCGGACGGCCACCGGCCTGTCCTTCGTGGCCTCCCCGTTACCGGAGCCGGACGACCGGATCGACACGGTCGTGCTGCCCGGGGGCGCCGGTGTCGACGCCGCCCGTGCCGACGCCGAGCTGGTCGCCTGGATCAAGACCGTCGCCACACACGCCCGGCGCATCGTGACGGTATGCACCGGCGCGTTTCTCGCGGCCGAGGCGGGCCTGTTGGACGGGCAACGGGTGACCACCCACTGGGCCTTCGCCGACCGGTTGGCCGATGAATTCCCCGCCATCGACGTCGATGCCGATCCGATCTTCGTGCGGAGTTCGGAGACCGTATGGACCGCCGCGGGCGTCACCGCGGGCATCGACCTCACGCTCGCGCTGATCGAGGACGATCATGGCACCGAGCTCGCGCAGACGGTCGCGCGCTGGCTCGTGCTGTATCTGCGCCGGCCGGGCGGGCAGACGCAGTTCGCGGCGCCGGTCTGGATGCCGCGGGCCAGGAGGGACTCGATCCGCGACGTGCAGGAGACCATCGAGGCCGAGCCGGGCGGCCCGCACAGCATCGAGGATCTGGCTCGCCGTGCCGCGATGAGCCCGCGCCACTTCACCCGGGTGTTCACCGCCGAAATCGGCGAGGCGCCCGGCCAATACGTCGAACGCATCCGCACCGAAGCCGCGCGCCGGCAACTCGAGGAGACCGACGACACCGTCGTCGCGATCGCGGCCCGGTGTGGCTTCGGCACGGCGGAAACCATGCGACGCAATTTCCTTCGCCGCGTAGGCATCTCGCCCGACCAATACCGCAAGGCCTTCGCCTGACACCGAAAGGACTCTCAATGACCCAAATCGCCATCGTGGCCTATCCGGGATTCACCGCGCTGGACATGATCGGTCCGTACGAGGTGCTGCGCAATTTGCCCGGTGCCGACGTGCGCTTCGTGTGGCACGAAGCCGGGCCGATCACCGCCGATTCCGGTGTGCTGGTCATCGGCGCGACGCACTCACTGGCCGAAACCCCTTCCCCCGACGTGATTCTCGTCCCAGGGGGTCCATCGACGCCGGTTCACGCCCGCGACGAGGCGCTGCTCGACTGGTTGCGGCGGGCCCACCAGAGCGCGAGCTGGACGACGTCCGTGTGCTCGGGGTCGGTGATTCTCGCGGCGGCCGGCCTGCTCGAGGGCCGCCGTGCGACGTCGCACTGGCTGACCGTTCCCGCGCTGAAGGCATTCGGCGCGGTTCCCGTGGCCGACGAGCGGATCGTGCATCAGGACGACATCGTCACCTGTGCGGGCGTGTCCGCCGGGCTCGACCTCGCGCTGTGGCTGGCCGCACGGATCGGCGGCGAATCCCGCGCGAAGGCGATTCAACTCGCGCTCGAATACGACCCGCAGCCGCCGTTCGACTCGGGTCACATGTCGAAGGCCTCGGCGACCACGAAGGCCGCCGCGACGGCGCTGCTCTCCCGCGACAGTGTGAAACCCGCCAACGTGAAAGCCACGACCCTGCTCGCCTGGGAGCAGGCGCTGGGCAAGGTCCGATCGCGGCGGACGCGCGCGCGTGTCGCTGCCCGCACACCGTAGGTAGTCAGCAGAGCGCTATCGCCGCCAGAGGCGTCAAGCGCCGGGCTGCAGGATCTCCGTCGTGGCGAGCTGCCCGCCGGCCTGCATCCAGGCCGCAACGACGCCGGGAGCGTCGCGGTCGGGGTTGTAGATGTCTTCCTCGCTGGAGAACAGCCCGTCGCCCGCGTAAACCAGCCGGGTCCAATTCGGGAACCAGAACGGTTCACCCTTCGGGTCGGTCGGGTGGTCCAGGAGGTTCTTGATCATGACGACGACGGCGTCGTTGTCGTCGTCATGGGCGACCCAGTCATTGGGAAAACGCATGTGCGGGAACGGCGCCATCACCGCGACGATCCAGTCGCGGACCGCTTCGCGCCCGTGAAAGACGCCGTAGTGGTGCTCGGTGTAGACGACGTCCTCGGTGAACAGATCCGCAAACGGTCGCCAGTCGCCCGAGGCGCTGCACCCTTCGACGACTTTGGTGTAGTTATCGACGGCGTTATCGATTTCTGCCCTGCTGAATTTGCCCATAGCGGACACACTAGAACGTGTTTCGGTTTTGGGTCGCTCGTGTGAATGGGGATCTCGGATGAACGTCATGGACTTGTTCAGCCTGCGCGGTAAGCGGGCGTTGGTCACCGGGGCGTCCAGCGGTATCGGCAGGACGGTGGCCCAGGCCTACGCCCAAGCCGGCGCCGATGTGGCCATCGCGGCCCGCAATGTCGGGGCCCTGCAGGACGTCGCCGACGGGCTGGCCGCGGACGGTGCCGGCAAGGTGGTGCCGATCCGATGCGACGTGACCCGGCCCGAACAGGTGAGCAGCATGGTGGATCGGGTGGTCGCGGAGCTGGGCGGCATCGACGTCGCGGTGTGCAACGCCGGCATCATCACAGTCGCGCCGATGCTGGAGATGTCGCCCGGGGAATTCCAGCGCATCCAAGACACCAACGTGACCGGCGTGTTCCTGACCGCGCAGGCGGCGGGCCGGGCGATGGTGGCCCAGGGCCGCGGCGGTGTCATCATCAACACCGCCTCGATGTCGGGCAGCATCGTCAACGTGCCACAACAGGTCGGCCACTACTGCACGTCCAAGGCGGCCGTCATCCACATGACCAAGGCGATGGCGGTCGAGTTGGCGCCGCACAACATTCGGGTCAACAGCGTCAGCCCCGGCTACATCCTGACCGAGCTCGTCGAGCCGTTGACGGAGTATCACCGCCAATGGGAGCCGAAGATACCGCTGGGCCGCATCGGCCGACCCGAAGAGCTCATCGGCTTGTACGTCTATCTGGCCAGCGAGGCGTCCAGCTATATGACGGGTTCTGACGTCGTGATCGACGGCGGATACACCTGCCCGTAGCTCACGCCCTGCGTCGCCTATCGCTCCAGCTCGCCGGAGATCCCGCGCTCGAGGTTCGCCTGCGTCGCGGACGGCAGCACCAGCAGGCCGTCGAGTTCGTTGCGGGCCACATCGTATGCGCGCTGGCGTTCGTGCGCCGCCGCCGCGGGGTCGGCCGCGACTCGTAACAGGCTCTGCGCCCGCGCGATTCGCTGCTGATCCGCCCGGGAGAAATCGTTGCGGCGCCTGCGGATCGCTTCGGCCTCGGCGGCGTCGAATGCCGTGACGTAGTCCTCGACAGCGGCCATGTATTGCGCAGCACCGTCACGGTCGTCGAGCAGCTCCTCGGCCTTGACGGGGCGCAGGAAATCGGCCCGCAGCTTGGCTTTGTGGAATGCGATGGTGTTTGCGTCGCGCATGTCGGTCATCAGCGGAAAGTCCAGCAGCTTGGCGACGTCGAGCTCGTATTCGAGCCAGCGTGCATCGGTGCGGCCGTGCTCGTCGAGCACTCGTCGGACCGAGCGCCACTGGGACGCCTGACTGACACCGGCACCGTCGGGAGCGGGCGGGTCGGGTGGTCGTGTTCGGCGGACCTCCTGCGATTGCCCGTCGGTGCGCCGTCGGCCGAATGCGCGCACGGCGGCGACGATCGCGCCCGTCAGCGGCAGGAGCACGATCAACAGCTCCGCCAACCGGAATAGCAAGCCCACACGGCCAGGATGCCACCAAGCATCGCGGGCGTTCGGTCAACTCTGCGGGCGTCCCCCGAGCCCATCGCGAAACAAAGCCTGCCGCAAGGCCGATTCGCGGATCGCTCCAGAGGCGAAAGCCGAGCCGGTTCATCGTTCGGCTTGCCGATCAGCGGACGCCCAGGGTGCCGCCGAGGTATTCCGCTCGGCAGGCCCGGCGGGCGAGCTTGCCGCTGGTGGTCCGTGGGATGGCACCGGCGGGCAGCAGGCGCACGTCTGACACGGTCAGACCGTGCCGCTGCGCGACCGCTGCGCGGATTGAGTCGATCGCCGGCTGTGGATCCTGACGGCTGGTGTCCGCGGCGCGTTCGGCGACGACGACGAGCCGGGCGGCGTCCGGCGCATCGCCGTCCGGCACGGCGAACGCCGTGACGTATCCGCGCCGCACGATCTCGGACGCTTCGGCGACGGTGGCCTCGATGTGTTGCGGGTAGTGGTTGCGGCCGTCGATCGTCACCAGGTCCGCGAGCCGGCCGGTCACGTACAGCTCACCGTCGAGATACACGCCCAAGTCGCCGGTGCGCAGCCAGGCGCGGTCGGGTCCGGCGGCTTTCGCATGGCTGCCGTCGGCGAGCCGCGATCGCAGCACGGCGCCGAATGCCCGCCGCGTTTCGTCCGGCAGACCCCAGTAGCCGCGGCCGACGTTGTTGCCCTGCAACCAGATTTCGCCGACCTCGCCGTCCGGCAATTCCGACCCGCTGGCGGCGTCGACGATGACGGCCCATTCGCTGCGCGCGACTTGGCCGCACGACACCTGTGCCACGGCGTTGGGGGAATCCGCGTCGACGGGCACCGCGTGCCCAGCGCCCAGCCGTTCCGAGTCGAAGTACACGGCCGTCGCCTCGGCGCTGGGGGCGATGGTCGCGACGAACAACGTTGCCTCGGCGATCCCGTATGAGGGTTTGAACGCGGTCTTGGGCAACCCGTACGGTTCAAATGCCTTGTTGAAGGTCCTGATCGCGTCGATGCTGACGGGTTCGGAGCCGATGATCATCACCACGTTGCGCAGATCGATGTCGTCACCGCGGCTGGGCAGGCCGCGCTGCGCGGCCCACTCGTAAGCGAAGTTCGGCGCGGCGGTGACGACGTTGCCCTGCCGCGACCCATCGGACAGGGCCTGGATCCATCGCTGGGGCCGGCGAACGAACGCGGTCGGCGACATCAGCGTGGAGTGGCCGCCGTAGACGGCCGGGAAGCCGATCATCGACAGGCCCATGTCGTGGTAGAGCGGAAGCCAGCTGACGCCGTGGGTGTTTCGGTCCAGCAGGTCGATGGACAGGATCATCTGCACCAGATTGGTGCCCACCGCGCGGTGGGTGATTTCAACACCGACCGGCGGCCGGGTCGAGCCTGACGTGTACTGCAGATGCGAGACGTCGTCCATGCCGAGCTCGGCAGGCACGAACGACTGCCCGGCCGAGTCGGGTATCGCGTCGATCTCGATCACGCGCGGCCGGCGCAGGTGCGGGTGGCCGTCCAGAAACTTCTGCACCGCCTCTCGCGCGGTTGTCGTCGTGAGTACGAGGGTGGGCGCGGAATCGCGCAGCGCGGTATCGAGCCGTTCGGCGTGCCCGGGCAGCTCAGGAGCGAATAACGGGACCGCGATGGTTCCGGCCTTGATCGCCGCGTAGAAGCCGGCGACGTAGTCGATGCCCTGCGGCGCGAGGACCGCAACGCGCTCACCACGACTGGCGGCTTGCTGGATGCGCGCACCAATGGCTTCCAGCCGGATACCGAACCGGCTCCACGTCACCTCTTCGGCATCTCCGCCGGCCGAACGGCTGTAGTCGAGATAGCGATACGCCACGGTGTCACCGACGTTCGCGATGTTGCGGTCGATCAGCGATATCAGGTTGACCCCGGACGGCAGCACGATCCGGCCCGCCGCGTCCAGGCAGTCCTCGATCCGAAGTAGGCCATCCGGGCCGTCGTGCCGGGAATCGCGATCCATAACTGCAGTCTAGGCAGGCCGATGCGACCGTCTCGCTGAGGCGAATCGGCAAATGTCAAGAGCGGCGGGCGCATTCGATGATTCCGTCAGACGTTCGATCAGCCCGGGATGGCGGCGCTTCACCCGGCCCCGCCGACGCCCAGCCCGGGCGGTACCCTACCGGCGAGCGGCGTCCAGGGCCGTCCGTCCGCTACTACCAGGAGTTGTCATGCCGGGCCGCAACTATTCCTTTGAAGTCAACCGCACCAGCAGCGCGCCACCCGCGACGGTGTTCCGGTTGGTGGCCGACGGCGCCAACTGGTCGCAGTGGGCCAAGCCGATCGTCATGCACTCGAGTTGGGCCCGCCAGGGCGATCCCGCGCCGGGCGGCGTCGGGGCGATCCGCAAGGTGGGCATGTGGCCGTTCTACGTGCAGGAGGAGACGCTCGAGTACGAGCCGGACCGTCGCCACGCCTACAAGCTGGTGGGGCCCTCAGCCCCGGTCAAGGACTACACCGGCGAGGTGGTCCTTACGCCTAACGCGACGGGCGGAACCGACATCCGCTGGACCGGCGCGTTCACCGAAGGCGTTCGCGGGACGGGCCCGCTGATGCGCGCCGCCATGGGCGGAGCGGTTCGGTTCTTCGCGAGCCGGCTGGTGAAGGCGGCCGAGCGCGAATCCCAAGGCGGGCGATAGCTTTCCGGCAGGGCGCATGACGGCCGCGCCGAGCGGCCGCCACGCTTCGATCACGCTTACGGGTTGTTGAACTGGTTCTCGTAGGTTTGTTGCTGCTGCATGTCCCGATTGAACTGCTGCTCGGCCTCGTCGTTTTGTTCTTGGGCTTGCTGCATGGACTGCTGCAACTGCTGCTGATTGAGCTGCTGCTGCAGCTGGGCTTGATCGTCGTCGCCATCGGCCGCGAAGCCCCCGGTGCGATCCGGCTGGGGTGAAAGGGCCATGTCCGTCAGCCGCACCGATCCCGATGCCACCGAGGTCTCGGCGGCCAGGGGCTGCGCCACGTACCAAGCCGGCAGGGCCACGGTCGCGGCAGCCGCGAGAATGAGGCACGGTAACAGCCGACGGCGCGCGCCGCCGATCGTGGAATGAGGGAGGTCGGTGGTCACCCTTCAGGTATGCGCCACGTCCTTAGCTACCCGCTGGGCCCTGGCTGTCGTCTCGATATGAAGCCGCCGGCGACGTCGATTCAGGCGGGCAACTGAAGGAGAAATTCCCAACCGGAGTGCGGCGACAGATGTTCACCCCGCGCGACATTTGCAACGCCGGCGGGTGGCAACGGATCGCACCGCTGCCGCTCTTGAGCTCGAGCCGCGCGGCGAAGAGCCGCCAGGCGGATGGCCGCCACCGCCTGCAGATCCTTGTCGATGTCACGCATCGCGTGTTGCCTTAACATGAGGCCGGTCCCTCCAGAGCGATGGTCGCCACGCTTTCTCGGGTTTACCCAGCTGGAATGGTTCTTAAGCGCACGCAGCACCGGAATCACCGCAGCGATTCCTCTACGCGCCAACCACATGGTCAAGCGTGGCGTCTCGAGCGCCGGTCCCCTTGACCCTCAGCCGGTTACCGGCGAAGCAACCCGGCACGGCGGGCGCGGCGGCCTCGCACGGTTTCCCAGAGCGCGATGAGGACGATGGCAGCGCCGATCCCGATCAGAAATGGAACCCAAGCGATTCCGCCGTTGGCGTTGTGGTAGCCGAACTGGCTGGCCACCCATGAACCGATCAGGCCACCGAGGGCGCCGAGCGCGATGGTCATGATCATGCCGATGTCTTGCTTACCCGGCATGAGGAGACGCGCAATCAAGCCGATGAGCGCACCCACAACGATGGCGAGAACTATTGACCCGATCATTGCTGGAACTCCTGTCGTAACGGTGCCCGGTGTAGGCCCCACCTTCGACTAGGGGTTCCCTGAACCGGGCGACATATAACACACAGGTTGAACGGGCCGGACTTCGTTACTGGGACGCTTTTTCGCTTTCATACTTCTCGGTCATGTGCGCCACGGCGTCTAACTGCGACTGGGCCAAGGCATCCCGAGCCTGACCGGCACGCGCGGCGGCATCCAGCGTCGGCTGCGCCTGGCCCTGGAAATGTGGCATGACTTCGGCGGCGAACAGTTCGGCCGACCGTCGGGTGGCGGCGGGGTTAGCCCACTCGTGGCCCATCTGCAGCATGCAGCCGAAGCCGCCGGACTGATCCCACAACCGCTGCACCTGTTCGCGCGCTCGCTCCGGCGTACCGATGACGCCCGCCCCGTTCTCATTGATGACGTCGATCATTTCGTCGAGCTGGTCTCCGGGCATCGTCATCTGGGGGAAGGCCGCCACCTTCTGGAAGTAGCGAAACCACGGCTCGATGCCGAACCTGACCTCTTCGCGCGCCTGCTTCTCGGTCTCGGCGAGGTGGAACAAACCGACCAGGCTCCAATTGTTGCGGTCGACCTGCGTGCCGAAGGCCGCGGCGCGCTCCTCGACGATGCCCCAGTGGTAGGACAGCGCATTGAATCCTTCGACGGTCAGGGTCGCCCCGATGGACAGCAGGCCGATGCCGTGCTTGCCGGCCAGCCGCGCACCCGTCGGTGACGCGACCGCGGCGACCGACAGCGGGATCCCGCCGTCGGAGTATGGGGCAAGCTGCAGCTTGGCGTCGAAGAGCTGATGGGTGGCGGTTTTGGCGCTGACCGTCTCGCCGGCCAGCAACCGCACGACGATGTCGAGGTTGGTTTCCAGGAGCTCGCGGGTGTCGGTCGGGGTAAGGCCGATCATGGACGAGTCGCTGGGCAGCGAGCCTGGCCCCACGCCGCCGATAATGCGGCCGTGCGTCAGGTGATCCAGCAACATCAGCCGGTCGGCGACCCAGAGCGGATTGTGATACGACAGCGAAATGACCCCGGTGCCGAACCGGATGCGTTTTGCCCGTTCCGCGGCGGCAGCTATGAAAACCTCTGGGGAACTGATGATTTCGCTACCGGCCGAATGGTGTTCACCCAACCAGACTTCGTCGAAACCCAGGGCGTCGAGGTGCTCGATGAACTGCAGATCCCGCTGCAAGGCCAGCGTCGGGTTGGTGCCCGCGCGGTGGAACGGGGCGATGAAGTATCCGAATCTGAGCTTCGACATTGACGTCCCCTTGCATCCGAGTTGCGGAGAACCATAACTCGGATAACGGGTTGGGCCCTAGGCCCAGACAAGGGTTCAGCCGATGGGGCCAGGTGATCCCGGCCCCACCGGCTATTCGAACAAGTCTTGAGGTCTTCTAGTGACGCGAGACGCGGTTCGCCCGATCAGTAACCGCCGCAGACGTTGCCGATGCATCCGCCGCCGCCACCCGGTCCGCCGCCACCGCCGCCGACGCCGGGAATGCTGCCGCCGCCACCGCCGGGGCCACCGCCACCGGTCGGGCCGCCGGGAATGCTGCCACCGCCACCGCCGGGGCCACCGCCACCGGTCGGGCCGCCCGGAATGCTGCCGCCGCCGCCGTTGGGTCCCCCACCGCCGTTCGCGCCGCCGGGTTGACCGCCGCCACCGTTCGGGCCGCCCGGTTGACCCCCGCCGCCGGGCGCAGTGGAGGGCGCAACGCTGGACGACGGGGTGGTGGTCGGAGTGGTCGTGGTGCTCGGGCCACCTTTATTGCCGCCGCCGCAGGCAACCGACAACACGAGCATCGCCGCACCGCCGAATAGCGCGACCGTCGTCCTCGGTCCTGATCTCATCGGATCCCCCAATCTCCACATGCGCCACTTCGCGCCGCCCACCTTTTCTTACCCCACGGCGCGACCGCGCAAACAGATTGAGGAGCCAAGACCGCGGCACACAAGATGGCCCATTGCGCAGATGCGATGGGCCGTTGCGAACGGTCCTTGGCTAGCAATTCGCTCCGGGAATGCAGCCGGTGAGCGTGGCGGCGTGCACGCCCGGCGCTGGCGCGCCAGTCTGCATCGTCGCGACGCCGGAGGATGAATGCGTCGCCGGCGTCGAGGCGCCGCCCGTGGGGCTAACGTCGCTAACACCGAATCCGACCGTCAAACCAACCGCCGCCGCCCCGCCGAACACGGCTAACGCGTTCCTGATTGTGGTCCTCATCAGGCGCTCCTCTCTGTCGGGGCGTTTGTTAAATCTAAACGCAAGTTTGTTACAAGCTAAATCCTACACTTGAGCAACTATCCGCTAGGTAAATTTTTGGCATCGCGTGTGGAAGCGAACCGAAGCAGGGCGAGCACCCAGCCACAGGCATGGTCGAATCAGGGGCATGGCGACGTGCCGATGCACGGCGACGCCGGGTTCTAGGACCGATCAGTGGCGGCCACGCCGGTCGACGTGGCCGGCGCGACCGAGCCGCTGGCTAATCTTCTTTGTTGATCAGCTTGCGCAGCGCGACCCGGTCGGACTGCAGCAGTTCGGCAATGCGGGGCCGGTTCACCTCGGCGACGATGATCTCGCCGACCTCCTGATAGACCTCGCTGAAGATGCCGTGCGATTTCATCTTCGCGGTCTGATACTGGTTGTCCTCGGTCGGCGTCACATAGATCACCGCGTCGGCCTTGAAGCGGTGCACCAGCCACAGGTGGATCAGCGTCATTAGCCGCTTCTGTCGTAACTTCTCGGCGAAGGTGTTCTGGTCGCGCACCTGGAGGATGCTGCGACCGTGCCGGTCCTTGATCGGGTCGACGATGACGTTCGCCAGCTGCTCGTCGTCGTTGCCGTAGATGCCGAGTTCGAGCACGTCCGAGCCGGCCCGGCGCGGCCGCAGTTGGACGCGGAGTTTCTCGTCGAGCTTGTAGTTCTCGCTCCACATCGCCAGCCACTCCTCGAGCAGCTTTTTCGGCACCTCGGTCTGCACCAGGTGCTGGTGCTGAGTCGAGCCCTCGCCCATCGCCTTGGTGGTCGCGGTGCGGCCCGAGGAGGCAGTCAACGCCGCATCGCTGCGCGGGCCGCCGACCAGCGTTTGTGGTGTGCGGTAAGGCGATTCGACCAGGCGCATCTTGCGCTGCAGGCGGGCCAGCGCGAGCATGCCGTCCTGTTGCAGCGAGGTCGCGAACTCCTCGGCCGCGACGCCGTCGATCTGGTGCCCGCCGTAGGTGATGAAGTTGAAGACGAAGCCCATCTTGCCCAGTTCCTCAGGGAACTGTTTCATCTGCTCGTCGGTCATGCCGGTGGTGTCCCAGTTGAACGACGGCGACAGGTTGTAGGCCAGCATCTGGTCGGGGAACTCGGCGTGGATGGCGTCGGCGAACTGCTTGGCGTCGGCCAGGTCGGCGGTCTTGGTCTCCATCCACAGGATGTCGGCGAACGGCGCGGCCGCCAGTGATTTCGCGATCGCGTACGGGATGCCGCCGCGGATCTGGTAGTAGCCCTCGGGCGTCTTGGACAGCTCGCAGTCCCAGCCCGGGTCCACACCCAATTCTTTCGCCTTGGCCTTGGCGGAGTACAGGGACGCACGCGCCGCGAAGGCTCGCCATTCGTCGACGCTCATGTCGGCCGGCTCGCCCTCGCTGGCATCGAACTCGAGCACCTCGGCGACGGCCTCGCCGTAGGTCATCAGCCCCGCGTCGTCCTCCCAGGCCGCGACGAACCGGGACTCGACCTGGTCGAACAGGTCATCGATCGAGTGTTGCCCGTTTTTGCGCCAGGCATCGACCGCGTCGGAGATGACGCCGTGGATGCCCTGCCGCTCGAGCCAGGCCCCGGCCTCGGCGTACTCCCCCTCGGGCAGCGCATAGAGAAGGTGGCCGTTGAGGTCTTTGACGCCCAGTTCGTAGAAGCGGCGCACCATCGCCAGGAAGCATGACTTGTACGACGGGATGTTGAGGTTGGTGGCGCCGAGCAGGAACGGCTGGTCGCGCTCGTCGGCCCGGCTGTCGAGCAGGTTGGCCGCCTCGGCATCGGTACGGGCGACGATGATGCCGGGCACCTTCATGATGTCAAGCTGGAAGCGAGCGGCGTTGAGCCGTTTGATCTGCTCATCCGACGGCACCAGCACCTTGCCACCCTGGTGGCCACACTTCTTGGTGCCGGGGCGCTGGTCCTCGATGTGGTACCCCGGCACGCCGACCTCGACGAACCGACGGATCAGGTTGCGCACGTGGGGATCGCCACCGTGGCCGGTGTCCGCGTCGGCGATGATGAACGGCCGGTAGTCGTACTGCGTGGCGGTCGCCCGCTGCTGCTCGCTCATGTTCAGGCGCTGGTATTGCTGGTTGCGGTCGGCAGTCAGCAGGGCGCGCACCAGCACGGCGGCGTCGTCGGGCACCTGACTCAGCGGGTAGCTGGCGAGGTCGGGTCCCGGGTCCTCGGTGGTGGAGCCCTTGGCCGACGTCGCCCAGCCGCCCAGGTAGATCCCCTCGATACCCATGCGCTTCATCGCGACGGCCTGGCCGGGCGAATACGGGCCGAACGTGGTGATGCTTTTCTTCTCGGCGAACAGCTCGCGCAGCCGTTCGTAGAACGCGGCCGCCGCGTTGCGGGCGACGGTGTAGTCGGTGGGGATCGTGCCGCGCTGTTCCGCTACCTGGCGGGCGGTGAAGAGGCGCGTGATGCGGGAAAAGCGCGGGTCGTCGAAGTATTGCTGCGTGGCAGCGACCTCGTCGTCGAACGATGGCCGGACCTGTGTGTCCTTGTCAATGATCGCCATGCCTTAAGCTCCTCTTCGCACACGATTCCAATGAATGTGAGTCTATCCCCGGCAACGGCAGTTCAATCAGGGGTCGAAGCACTCGAGCCAAAACTGTTGGCGCATCCGGTTGCCGGGGTGCGGGGCCGCATGTGGCGTCAACACCTTGGGGCACAAGGCTTTTCGATACGGCATCGATCACGGGGCGGTAGCACGACGGGCCAGCCAGTCCCGCTGGCGACGGACGAACCCCGCATCGACGGCCTTACCATGGCCGGGGACGTAGATCGCGTCGGGGCCCCCTGCCGCCAGCAGCCGATCCAAAGTCGCGGGCCAGGCCGCGACATCGGAGTCGGCGTCGATCGCGGGATCGGCGGACTCTTCCACCAAGTCGCCGGTGAACACCACGGTCCGCTCGCCTTGATCGGTCCCGGGTACGACCACCACCAGGTCGGAGGCGGTATGGCCACTCCCGAGGTAGGCGATCTGCACCGCCCGGTTGCCCAGGTCGACGACGGCGTCGTAAGCGCCGCGGCGCGGAGGCCGCAGTGCCGCGATCGCCGCGTCCACCTCGGCTGGGTCGGCGCCGTGACGCAACGCGTCCTCGCGGAGTTGATCGGTGGCCCAGGACAGGTGTTCGGCCACCTCGGGGGCGCAGTGTATTTGCGCCCCGGTGAACGCCGACGAACCCAGCACATGGTCGAAGTGCTTGTGCGTCAAGACGATATGGCTCACCGAGCGCCTGGCAAGCAGCCGGGCGTCGGCGTCGATCGCGGCGGCCTCGCGCAAGGTGCTCCCCGTGTCGACGAGCAACGCGCCGGTACGGCCCCCCACCAGCCCGATGGTCACGTCGCAGAACGGGAGCCGGCAGCGGTGCACGGTGCCGGTGAGCCGTTCCCAGGCGAGATGCACACCAGGAACGTAGCTACCCGGGCTTCCGCTCGGCGCGCATTTCTCCGCCATGATACGTCGGAAATGGTTGACATGTCGGGAAGATCCGACATATCTTGCCGGATGTGGGTAGCGTCGATCGCGTCTTTCTCGCCTTGGCCAACCCGGTGCGGCGCGAACTGCTGGAGATCCTGTTCGACCAACCGCTCTCGGCGGGGGAACTCAGTGAACGGTTCGAGCTCAGCCGGCCCGCGGTCGCCGAGCACCTCAAAGTGCTACGCGACGCCGGGCTGGTGGCCGACCAGCCGAAGGGGCGTCATCGCATCTATCGCTTGACCGCGGAGCCGTTGGCGGAACTCGGCGACTGGTTGCATCCCTTCGAAAAGTTCTGGCGCGCCCGACTGGCCGCGCTCGCCGATGTAGCCGAGGAGCTCAAATGACCGAACGGTTCGCGACGATCCGGGTGGACCAATTCGTGGCTGCGCCACCGGCTGCGGTGTGGCGATCACTGACCGAACCCGCGCTGCTGAGGCAGTGGTGGGCCGAGGGTGAAGTGGCCGCGGTGGTGGGCCACCGGTTCACCCTCGACATGCCGGGCTTTGGCAAGCAGCCGTGCACGGTGCTCGAGGTCGACCCGCCGCACCTGTTCGCCTACACGTTCACCGCTGCCTGGACGCTGACCTGGCGACTGGAAGCCGAGGGAAATGGCACGCGAGTGTTCTTGGAACACAGCGGGTTTGACCTCGACGACCATCGCATGGCGCGGGCGTTCGAGCGCATGGGGCCGGGATGGCGCGACGTCGTCCTCCCCCGCCTTGCGGCGCTTGGTGCTCGACCGACTCCCTGACGCGCGGCGCGCCGGGTTTCGGCGCGCATCGCACCGGCTATCTCCCCGGGATGGCTATCACCGATTCCCGCGAAGTCGTCATCGAGGCGACGCCCGACCAAATCATGGACGTGCTGTTCGACATCGAGACGTTGCCCGAGTGGTCGTCGGCGCACAAGGAGGTCGAAGTGCTCGAACGCGACGATCAGAACCACCCGACCCGATCCAGGCAGGTCGTCAAGCTCGTCGGCGTCAGCGATGAACAGGAACTGGCATACACCGTCTACGACGACGGCGTCGGCTGGACCCTGGTCAGCTCCAAACAGCAACGCGCGCAAGAGGGTCGCTACACGCTGACCCCCGAGGGGGACTCCACGAAGGTCCACTTTGAACTGACCGTCGATCTAGTGGTGCCGGTTCCGGGATTCCTGGTCAAGAAGGGCGCCAAAAGCCTGATGGACACCGCCACCGAGGGACTGCGCAAGCGGGTGCTCGAGGTCGAAAAGCGCGGCAGGTAGCGCGCCCCGAATCGCGGTGAAATCGGGACCTTCCCGACCGCGGGCGCGCGAGTCAGACTGTTCTTATGAATTCGACTTGGGCGGGCACATATCACGGGGGCGCGGCGGTGCTGGGTGCGCTGGCGCTGCTGGGGGCCCTGGTCGGCTGCGGCGGCGACGGGCATAGCCACCCGACGACCTCGTCGGCTCCGAAGGTGACGACCCTCGGGAGAACGGCGCCGAACGCGCCTGCGGACGGACCGTTGGCGATCAGCAGCCCGGCTTTCGCCGACGGTGCGCCGATTCCGGTGCAATACACCTGCAGAGGCGCCGACATCGCGCCGCCATTGGCGTGGTCGGCACCGTCGGGTGGCGCCCTCGTCGTCGACGACCCCGATGCCGTCAACGGCCTGTACGTGCACTGGATCGTCATCGGAATCGCACCGGGCGGCGGCAGCACGGCCGACGGACAGGCTCCGGCGGGGGCGACCGTCCTGCCGAATACGGCCGGCCAGGCCGGGTACAAAGGCCCCTGTCCCCCGGCGGGAACCGGCACGCATCATTACCGGTTCACCCTCTACCAGCTGCCCAACGACTATCAGCTGCCCGGCGGCCTGGCCGGTGTTCAGGCGGCGCAGACCATCGGGGGTGCCGCGACTGCGCAAGCGCAGCTCACCGGAACGTTCGGCGGCTGAACCGGAGCGGGCCCGCCATGCCAACGCAACCGACGGTAAACGTAACGCAGGCAATACAATTCGCCCAGCTCGTCAATGCCACGTACGCGACGCCGCCCGGCGATCTGACGAACAAGGCGGGTCAGGCGCTGAGCGCCGGCGGCGTCGACTACACCGTGGTCACCACGATCTACGCCAACGATCTGGCGACCGACATGGATCCGAGTCGAGCCGACGACGAAGTATCCATCGGGCTGATCTGCCGGGAGAACACAACGGGCGACATCGCGATCGCGATTCGCGGCACGGAAGGATGGCTGGAATGGATTCACGACGCCGACTTTCTCCAGGTGCCGTGCCCGTTCCTGGCCGGCGCCGGCAACACCGAAGACGGCTTC
Organism: Mycobacterium sp. NGS17; assembly: GCF_059813205.1. Lineage (NCBI taxonomy): Bacteria > Bacillati > Actinomycetota > Actinomycetes > Mycobacteriales > Mycobacteriaceae > Mycobacterium > Mycobacterium sp. NGS17. The sequence continues at coordinate 312,843 of NZ_JCALED010000007.1, forward strand.
ACCGCCATGTACGAATCCCTGAGGACCGGAGCCACGCCGGGCGCACCGACGGTGGTCGACGCGCTCGCGAAACTTCCGTCCCCGCAACCCGGCTCCGTGACGATCTGCGGGCACAGCCTCGGCGGGGCCCTCGCGACACTGCTCGCCCTTGACGTCGCCGCCAACACAACGTTTACCGACCCGGTCGTTTACACCTACGGCAGCCCACGCACCGGCGACTCCCTGTTTGCGGCCACCTTCGACCAGGTGGTCAAAGACTCCTGGCGCGTCGCAAACCGCCTGGACATCGTCCCTGCGCTGCCCCCGCCGCTGGACTACGAGCATGTGCTCAATCCGGTCGAGCTCATCCCCGTCCGCTTGGTTCCGTGGCCGCCGAAGACATTGGTCAAATACACGGTGTCATGCGAACATTCGCTCGCGACCTACCTGTACCTGCTGTCCCTGCAATCCGGCGGCCCCGAGCTTCCCCTCGAAGCCGCCTGCAAACCCTGACTCAGGCCATGTCGTCGAGCGCCTGATAGGCGGCGTCGTAGCCGGGAGTGAAGGTGATGCCCGGTCCGCCATGGCATCCGGCGCCGGCGAGATAAAGGCCGTCGATCCCGATGGGCATATCGAGGAAGCCCTTCGGGCCGGGCCGGTTGGGGCCCATCAGGTCGGGGTGCAGCAACCCGTGGCAGAAGTCGCCCGAGGGCGCGCCGAACATGGTGTTCATGTGATACGGCGCGAACGTGATGTGGCGTATCACGATGTCCTTGAAGTTCGGCGCCAGTCGAGTGATCTTGTCGATAACCCGTTGCGCCATTTCATTTTTGAGATGCCCGTGCTGATCTCGGTTGACCTCGACCGGGAAGGCGTAGGCAAAGACGCTCGCCGCGTGCTTGCCGGGCGGCGCCAGGGCGGGATCGTGCACCGATGGGATCTGCATTCCCATCGACGGGTTGTCCGGAACGATGCCCCGCCGGCAGTTCTCCCAGTGCAGCTGTTGGGATTCGGGTGACCCGAAGATTCCCACCGACTGTTGCATGCCCTCGTCGTTGAGGAACTCGTACGGCGGAGCGAATTCGGGCAGCCCGTCGAGGGCGAAGTGAATCTGGACGAACGATGCCCGGTGGTCGCGGCCGGAGATCCGCGAGATTACCTGCGCTGAAACGTGTTCGGGTGCGATCAGTTCGGCGAGCGTGATATCGGGCGACAGATTGGACACCACGATCGGCGCCGAGATCGTCGACCCGTCTCGCAGCCGCACACCGGTCACCTTGTCGCGCACGACGAGGATCTCCTCGGCCTTGGTCCGGAACCGGATCTCGCCGCCGTGGGCGATGAAGAGCTCACGCAGATGTTCGGTGAGCGCGCCGATGCCCCCCTTGAGCTTGGTCATCATCGCGGTGCTGTCGTCGGGTACCGCCAACGCAAACGCCAAACAGGTTGCGCTGCCCGGCGTGTACGGCCCGCGGTAGGTCGAGTTCACGGCCAGGAAAGCCAGCATGCCCCGCATCACTGCGTGCTTGTCTTTGTCGGGCAGGTAGCGGTCGATCACGTCCATGGCCGAGCCGAACAGCATCTCATGGATCGCCCGGCGTTCGCCGTCGTTGGCCGCGCAGGCATACATCTCGTCGAGAGTCTTGGGCGGCCGGCGGACGTCGAAGCGGCCCAGCGCTTTTGCCGGTCCCTGACTCCAGCCGATCAGTTCGGCCATGCCGGTGACCGCCTCCAGCCCGTGCTTTTCGCTCAGGTGTGTCATCAGCCGCATCGGGTCGCGGTAGAAGATCATCGGCTCTTCGCCATGCTCGCCGATGTTGGTTGACATCACGTCGGGCTCCACCGCCGGCAGCGTGTCCAGTCCGAGGTCCTTGCTGAGTTGGCTCGCCATCGGAAACTGCACCGAACCGGCGATCTCGTACCGGAAGCCGTCGATCAATTCGACCGTCGCGGCCATGCCGCCCGCGTAGCTGTTGGCTTCCAGGCACACGGTGCGCAGGCCCGCGCGTTGCAGAATCGCCGCGGCGGTCAGCCCGTTGTGTCCGGCGCCCACCACGATGGCGTCGTAATCGGTATCGCCCATGATCTTGACCCTCGGCTCAATCGGGTACCCGCGAGCCAAGGATATGTCAGTACTGACGCAATTGGAAGACGTCAGTCGTGCCCACCCACCTGGGATACGATCACCGCTGAGATGAGCGCCCCGGGCAACCGTCATGAACAGCGACGACGATCGACGCATGAGGCACTTCGCCGAGCGGCGCTGAAGAGCTTCGCCCACAAGGGGTTTGCCAACGTCACCGTCACGGAGCTGGCCCGGGAGGCCGGTGTCACCGAGCGCACGTTCTTCCGGCATTTCCCGACCAAGGAAGCCGTGCTTTTTCAGGACTACGAGACGCAATTGGAATGGCTCACCGAGGCGCTTGCCCACCGACCGGCCTCGGAATCGCTGTTCGATGCGGTGCTGGCAGCCGTTGCCGCCTTCCCGCACGACCTCGAAGTGGTGCGCCAAGCCGCGACCGCTCGCGCCGAGCTGATCAGCGCCGAGCGGATCGCCGGTCACCTGCGGGTGGTGCAGTCCTCGTTCGCCCGCGTGCTCACCGATTTCGTCAGAGGACGGAATCCGGATATGGCGAACATCGATCTAGCCGCCGAGGTCGCAGGCTCTGTGGTCGCCGCGGCTCTCGTTGCCGCAGTGGAGAATTGGGGCCGTGGCGGTTGTTCGGGCGACTTGGGCGCAGACGTGACCGCGAGTCTGGATCTGGTGCGCTCCGGTCTGGCGCCGCTCGCCTGACGGCGTGCGCGTCTCGCGCGAGTACATCACAGGCCGGTGGCGGTGTCGACGGCCGCGCCGATGAAGCGGCGAAGTACGGGACTGTTGGCCCGCTTCAGAAACACCAGGACAACGGGGATGTCGGGAGCGCCCCGCAGCGCGACGAATCGCACGCCCGGGTGGATGCTGCGCCTGATGGCGACGTCTGGGATGACTCCGACACCCCGGTCGGCCGCGACGGATTCGATCCATTCATCGAAATTGGTTGTCTCGACGATGGTTTCGGGGCCAGCGCCCGCGGGCCACGACCAGGGGCCGGTAGTGCCGCTGGTGGTGTTGACGACGAGCGGCCAGCGTGGCACCTCGGACCAGTCGAGCTCTGCCCGCTTCGCAAGGGGTGAATGAACGGAACACACCGCCACTCGTGGCTCGTCGAAAAGGTGCACGATTCGGACGGCGGTCGACGTCACGTGCCCTCGCACCACGGCGACGTCGACCCTCCCCTGCTGGACCGCACCGAGCGCGTCGTCGGTGCGGATCAGGTTGACGGTAGTCCGGGCGGCACGTTCGAATGCCGCGACGGTGTCCTGCGTCCATGGGTCGGGCAACAGCCAGCTGAACCCCAGGCGGATGCTCGCCTGTTGCCGGACGGCGTCGACACCGCTGCCCAACTCGGCGAGCACCCGTTCGACGTACCCGAGGAAAACCCGGCCGGCCTGTGTGGTCGCCACGTGCCGCGAGCTGCGGTCCAGCAGCGTCGCCTCGAGCGCCTTCTCGAGCTGCTGGACGGTGCGACTCAGCGCGGGCTGGGTGACGCTCAGTTCCTTGGCGGCTTGCGTGAATGATGCGAGGCGTGCCACCGCTTCGAATGCGCGCAGATGACGCAACTCGACCCGGCCCGCCTGCACCACGTCCATGCCTGATGAGCATAAATGCTTCACAGAAGGCATTTCACGCGGGATTCCCCCGGGCCTGGCGTCGGTTGCAATGGGGGCGCAACCCGCGCTGTACCTAGGAGGAAAGATGCCGCTGTTGTATGTCGACCTCATCGAGGGTCGTACACCGGTCGAGGTTCGCGCTCTGCTGGACGCGATCCACGAGGCGGTTGTCGAAGCGTTCGGCGTTCCGGAGCGGGACCGCTATCAAGTGGTGCGCACCCACCCGGCCCACGAGATCGTCACGCTGGATACCGGTCTCGGCATCGAGCGCTCAGCCCGCCAGGTGGTCTTGCACATGGTGAGCCGGCGACGTCCGCGCGAACTCAAGCAGAAATTCTATGAACTGCTGGCCTTCCGCCTCGCCGACCGGTGCCGGCTCGACCCGGCCGACCTGATCGTTTCGGTCACCGAGAACGACGACGAGGACTGGTCTTTCGGCCACGGTAGGGCGCAGTTCCTGACCGGTGAGCTCACGTGAGCGCCGCGATGGGTTTGACGACACGCCTCACCGAACTGTTCGGGATCGAGCAGCCGATTCTGCTCGCACCGATGGCGTTGATCTCCGGGGGCCGGCTCGCGGCGGCGGTGACGCAGGCGGGCGGCCTGGGCCTCATCGGCGGGGGCTATCCCGACGCCGAATGGCTGCGATCCCAGATCGACCGGGCTCAGGGCGCCCGAGTCGGATACGGCTTCATTACCTGGAGCCTCGCCCAAAACCCAGGGGTCCTCGACATCGCACTGGACCAGCGGCCGGCGGCGGTGATGCTGTCGTTCGGCGAGTTGCAGCCGTTCGCCGACCGCATCCACGCTGCCGGCGTTCCGCTTATCGCGCAGGTGCAAACCCTCGATCAGGCGCGCGGCGCCTTGGCTGCCGGGGCGGAGGTCATCGTCGCGCAGGGCGGCGAGGCAGGCGGCCACGGAATGAGCGTGCGGTCGACCTTCACCTTGGTGCCCGAGGTCGTCGACTTCGTCACCGAACGTTCGCCCGACACGTTGGTGGTAGCGGCAGGCGGCGTCGGCGACGGTCGCGGGTTGGCGGCTGCGCTGGCGCTGGGCGCCGACGGCGTGGTCGTGGGAACCAGGTTCTGGGCGACGCCGGAAGCGCTGGTGTCACCGCGGGCGCAGGATCGCGCAGTGGCGGCAGGCGGAGACGACACCGTGCGTACCCGCGTCTATGACCTTGTGCGCCGCCTCGATTGGCCCGCCGGATACAACGCGCGGGCGCTGGAAAACGCCTTCCTGGACACGTGGCAGGGCAACGAGGCCGAGCTGTCCGCGCGGCTGCCCGAAGCCATCGCTTCCTACGAGAAGGCCGTCGCCGCAGATGATTTCGACACCGCTGCGATATTGGTCGGCGAGGGGGTGGGACGCGTACGCGAAGTCCGTCCCGCCGCTGACATCGTCGCCGACATGGTCAGCGAAGCGGCGCACATCCTGAATCGGGCGCGACGCTGAGTTGGTGAAGGGAATGTTCCGCGGTGCGCAACAACTGGCTTTCCCATTGATCGCGAAACTTCCGCGCCTCGAACATGTAGCTGCGTGGCGCCGGATCTGGTTTGCTCAGCTCAGTACGTCTCTTCACCCGGCAGGAGTTCGCTGATGGCCCGTCTCAATGTGCCGGACGGCCCGGGCGGCGAAGCCGCCATGATCTGGACGCTACGGCCGCAACTCGGTGACATGGTCGAACGCATGATCCGCGGCGCGTACCAGCAGAGCATCCTGCCCGCCGACGAGCGTGAGCTGGCCAGGATGCGCATCGCTCAGATCAACGATTGCGTTGCGTGCTCGGATTTCCGCGCCCGATCTGTGCTCGATGCCGGGGTGGCACCAGAGCTCTACGACAACGTCGCCGCGTACGCCACCTACCCGGGATACAGTCCGCGCCAACGCCTTTGCATCGAGTACGCCGAACGCTTCGCCACCGATCACGCCTCCCTCAACGACGAGTTCTTTCAACGACTTCGGCGGGAATTCACGGACGAGGAGATCCTGGATCTCACGCTGTGCGTTGCGGTCTTTCTTGGCCTCGGACGCTCGTTGAGCGTGCTGGGCGTCGACCAGTCGTGCGCCATCGACCTCTGATCATCCATCCGGAAGGAACTACATGGACATCGCCACCGTCGACGAACTGTTGAGCACGACGCGCTCGGTTCGCAAACGCCTCGATCTGACCCGCCCGGTGGGTCGCGAGGTGATCCTGGAGTGCATTCAGCTGGCGATGCAAGCCCCGACGGCCAGCAATACCCAGGACTGGCGGTGGGTGGTGATCACCGATGCGGACAAGCGGGCCGCCATCGCCGAGATCTACCGCAGCATCGGCGCGCAATACCTGGCGTATGCGGCCGACAACGCGACCGATGCGCAGACGAAGCGGGTGTACCAGAGCGCGATGAGCCTGACCGAGACGCTGGCCGACGTGCCTGTGCACGTCATCCCTTGCCTCAATCAGCGCATCGACACGGCCGAACCCGGCATCGCCGCGGCGGCCTGGGCGTCGATCATCCCGGCGGGCTGGAGCTTTCTGCTGGCGTTGCGCTCCCGCGGCCTGGGATCGGTATGGACGACGATGCATCTGTTCAAGGAGCGAGAGGTCGCCGAACTGCTCGGCATTCCGCCGACCGTCACGCAGGCCGCGCTCTTTCCCGTCGCGTACACCATCGGCACCGACTTCCGGCCGGCCAAGCGGCCGCCCGCGGAGACCATCACGTTCTGGAACAGTTGGGTACCGGCTGACGGAGAAAGCTGATGCAGTCCTACACCGTGCGATTCCACGTCGATGCGCCGCCGAAACGGGTCTGGCGGGTGCTGCATCCGCCGGTGCCGCCGGACGCGCCCAGGCCGCGGGTTCTCGAGTGGCCGACGGGCAGCATGAAAATCCTCAACGAGGGCAACGAAGCCGGCGAGGGTCTAGTCCGCACCTGCGTCTTTCCGGTGCCTAAGTACCTGCTGTCCGGCGGCAGGGCGCGCTCGTGGGAGACGGTGACCGAGGCCGAGCTCAACAAGCTGTCGCGGTACACCGCGGTCGGTGCCCCGCTGTGGTCCCGCGCCGAGGGCTATCACCAGCTCGAGGAGCAGCCCGACGGCACCACTGTGCTGACGTTCCACGAGACCTATCACGCGTACAACCCGGTGCTGCGCTTCTTCCTGGAACGCCCCGTGCACGCGAAGATTTCCCGGGACAATCTCAAGACCTACGAGCACGCGCTCAGTCATGCGGGCAGGGTGCGGCGGCTCCCCTAGGCCTTCTTTGCGGCTCGGCGATGTCGCAACGGTGAATTAGGTGCATGATCCCGGTACCCTCGATCTCTATGGGTGGAGTACCTACCGCGGCACGGTTGGTTGCTGCGAGCCTGATGGTCGCGGGCTGGATCGCGTCCACGGTGGTTGCCAGCGCCGATCCGGACGACACACCGGGACCGGCACCCGGGCCGGGCCCGGGGTCACCGGCACCGGCCGCTGCGCCGTCCCCGGGGGCGCCGCCGCCTGCGCCGGCAGGGCCGAAAACGTCCATCGACAAGGACGGCATCTACGCGGTGGGTAGTGACATCGCGCCCGGCATCTACAGCTCTGGCGGCCCCGCCGGCGATGGCACCTGCTACTGGAAGCGGACCAATCCGGACGGCGGCATCATCGACAACGCCATGTCCAAAAAACCGCAGGTCGTCCAGATCGATCCGGGTGACAAAGCGTTCAAGACTTCCGGCTGCCAGCCCTGGCAGCTGACGCCGGGTGCCGCTCTGCCCGCGACCTCACCGCCCGCGGGTGTGCAGGGCACGCTCGGAATCCTCAATAGTTTGCTTGGTGGGGGCGCCCAGCGGGCGCCATCGGCCTCTCCGGCCCCCCAGGCGCCGGCCGTGTCTCCGGCTCCGCAGGCGCCGGCCGTGTCTCCGGCTCCGCAGGCGCCGGCTGGGTCTCGGGCGCCGCAAGCGCCGACCGCTCCCGCGACCTCGCAAGCGGCACATTCCTGACCGTCCTCGCTGACGGTCGACGCCGACGACCCGCGGCGGGCCTGTTTTCGCTACCGTGGCGCCGTGGCACATGCGCGGACAATTGTCGTCGTCGGTGCCGGCGTCAGCGGATTGACGTCGGCCATCTGTCTGGCCGAGGCGGGTCGGCCGGTGCGGGTCTGGGCGGCCGCGACGCTGAAGCAGACCACCTCGGCGGTGGCCGGCGCTGTCTGGGCTCCCCCACGGCCGGCCGAACGCGCGGCCGAAACGCTGGGCTGGACCGAACACTCGCTGCGAGTGTTCACCGATCTCGCCGCGGACCCAGACTCCGGAGTGCAGCTGGCACCCGCGCTGGCCGTCGGTGAGCTGACCGCGAGCGAGGCGATGTCTTCGGCGGCGTCGCTGATCCCCGATCTGTGGCCGGCCGATCCGGCCGACATTCCCGACGGCTTTGATACCGGGTTTCGCGCGACCGTGCCGATGATCGACATGCCGCGCTACCTCGACTACCTGACTCGGCGGCTCGCAGCGGCCGGCTGCGAAGTCGAGGAGCGTCCGGTGCAATCGCTGTCCGAGGCCGCCGACGCCGCTGAAATCGTCGTCAATTGCGCCGGCCTTGCCGCGGGCGCGCTGAGCGGTGACGACACCGTGCGGCCGCTGTTCGGCCAACACGTGGTGCTCACCAATCCCGGTCTGCGGCAACTGTTTCTGGAACTCAACACCGGGCCGCAATGGACCTGTTACTTCCCCCATCCGCAGCGGGTAGTCTGCGGCGGCATCAGCATTCCCGGCCGCTGGGACACCACCGCCGAACCCGAGGTCACCGAGCGAATCCTGCAGCGCTGCCGTCGCATCGAGCCGCGACTCAACGACGCCGAGGTGATCGAGGTCATCACCGGACTGCGCCCCGACCGGCCGTCGGTACGGGTGGAAGCCGAACCGCTGGGGCGATCGCGGTGCATCCACAATTACGGCCACGGCGGCAACGGCGTCACGTTGTCCTGGGGTTGCGCGCGCGACGTGGTGCGCCTGGTCGACGGCGCCTGACGTCAGGCGCCGGTACGCCGAATCACCAAGGACAGCAACCAACTAACGATCGACAGCACGATCGCGGCCCAGATCGCGGTCCACCAGAAGTGATCGATGTGCAGTCCCCAATGCGTGGTGTGTTCGGTGATCCGCGCGGTGATCCAGAGCATCAGCGCGTTGACGACGACGTGGAACAGGCCGAGCGTCAGAATGTAGAGCGGGATCGACAAGATCTGGACGATCGGCTTGATGAACGCGTTGACCAAACCGAAGATCACCGCGACGACGAAGATGATGCCGACCCGCTCCAGCTTCGTGTCGCCGCCCACGAAGCTCAGGCCGTGCACGAACAGAGTGACGATCCACAGCGCGAGTCCGGTCAATGCGGCGCGCAACAGAAAAGGGCCCATGCCCTCAGATCCTGCCAGCCGGCAGTCCGAGGCGTAAGCGGAAGCTCGCTCAGTTCAGGTTGTAGAAGCGCTGTGCGTTCAAGCCGCCGATCTTCTCCCTGGAGGCCTCGCTGATGTCGCTTCTCGTACGCAGGTGCTTGGTGCTCTCCGGCCACTCACCGTCCCAGTGCGGGTAATCACTGGCGAACATGATGAAGTCGTCGCCCAGCACGTCGATCACCCCCGGCAGGATCGGTTCCTCCGGCTCGCACGTCACCCAGATGTTGCCCGCGGCCAGATAGTCGTGCGGATCGCGACGCCAGCCGCGCTGGACCCAGTCGCCGCGCTTCTCGTAATGCTCGTGCAGCCGATCCATGAAGAACGGCACCCAACCCGCGCCCGCCTCGAGGAACGCGACCCGCAACTGCGGGTGCCGCTCGAAGACGCCGCCGGAGACCATCGCGGTCATCGCCGTCATCTGGTCGAACGGAAAGCTGATGCAGTGCACCTGGATGTAATTCGTGAAGCGATCCACACCGATCTTGGGCAGATGGATGCCGGGGGCGCCGTGCACGCCCAACGGCATGCCGAGTTCGACGGCGGCGGCGTAGAAGGGGTCGAGATCGGGATGGTCGAGGTTGCGGTCCTTGAGCGCCGGCGGCACCAAAGTCGCAATCAGCCCAAGCTCTTTGGCTTCGGCCATCACGTCGATAGCCGCTTGGCCGTGCTCGATCGGTGTCACGGCGACGCCGCGCAATCGCCCTCCCGCCGAGGCGCAGTAGTCCGCGATCCACTGGTTGTAAAGGCGCGAGAATCCCGCGGCGAATTCCGGATCCTCGAGACTGGGCGCGCACAGCCCCATGCTCGGATAGAGGACCATCGTGTCGATGTGATCGCGATCCGCGTCGCCCAGCACGCCCTCGGGTGAACGGCAATTGATATCGGGCGCCTTGCTGATCCCGTGCTCGGGCGGGCAACCCGCACCCGGGCCGGTGTCCTCGGGGTAGTTGCGGCCTTCGAGCGTCAATCCCGGCCGCCCGTCCGTGCTGAACTTGACGTGCTGCGGCCATCGCTTGATCGCTTCGATTGCCAGCGAGGAATTCTCGGCTACGTGTCCGTCGGCGTCGATGATCCGCATGTATCCGGAACTTACTCCCGGAGTCCACATGGTGGAACAAGTCGCGTTATCGCACCGCGTAAGCCACGATGCTGACGTGACCACACAACGTCCCCGAACGAAGTTGACCGCCGATCAGCGGAACTCCTTCATCGCGGCGCTATTGGGCTGGACGATGGACGCGTTCGACTACTTCATCGTGGTGCTCGTCTACGCCGACATCGCCAAGACGTTCCACCACAGCAAGGCCGAAGTCGCGTTCGTCACGACGGCCACCCTGATCATGCGTCCCGTCGGCGCGCTGCTTTTCGGGCTGTGGGCCGACCGCGTCGGCAGGCGGCTGCCCCTGATGGTTGATGTCATGTTCTATTCCGTGGTGGGTTTCCTGTGCGCCTTCGCACCGAACTTCACCGTGCTGGTCATCCTGCGGCTGCTGTACGGCATCGGGATGGGCGGCGAGTGGGGGCTGGGCGCCGCGCTCGCCATGGAAAAGGTCCCGGTGGAGCGACGCGGGTTCTTCTCCGGACTGCTGCAGGAGGGTTACGCATTCGGCTACCTGCTGGCGAGCGTCGCCTCGCTGGTGGTGATCGACTGGCTGGGGTTGTCGTGGCGGTGGCTGTTCGCCCTGAGCATCGTGCCCGCCCTGATCAGCCTGGTCATCCGCTACCGGGTGCAGGAGTCCGAGGTGTGGGAGGCCGCGCAGGATCAGATGAAGCTCACCAGCACCCGAATCCGCGACGTGCTGCGCAACGGCGCGATCATCCGGCGGTTCGTCTACCTGGCGTTGCTGATGACCGCCTTCAACTGGATGAGCCACGGCACGCAGGACGTCTACCCCACCTTCCTCGGCGCGCACGCCAACCACGGCGCCAACCTGGCCAGCACGACGGTCAAGTGGATCGTGGTGGTCTACAACGTCGGCGCCATCATCGGCGGCCTGGTCTTCGGCACGCTGTCGCAGCGATTCAGCCGCCGCTACACCGTCGTCTTCTGCGCGGTCCTGGCGCTGCCGATCATCCCGCTCTTCGCGTATTCGCGCAGCGCGGCGATGCTGTGCCTGGGCTCGTTTTTGATGCAGCTGTTCGTGCAGGGCGCGTGGGGCGTGATTCCCGCCCACCTCACCGAGATGTCCCCGGATGCCATCCGCGGCCTCTACCCCGGGGTGACCTATCAACTCGGAAACTTGTTGGCGGCATTCAATTTGCCGATCCAGGAACGCCTCGCCGAATCACACGGCTACCCGTTCGCGCTGGCGGCGACGATCGTACCGGTGCTCATCACGGTCGCGGTGCTGACGCTGATCGGCAAGGACGCCACCGGGGTGCGTTTCGGCACGACCGAAAGCGCCTTCCTGGCAAGCGAAGTGACGTGAGCTGGTCCCCTGCGTTGCCGAGCGTCACGCCAGCGTGGCTCCCGGCC